>NZ_LQPJ01000080.1 GCF_002101785.1 Mycobacterium palustre | reverse complement strand
TACCTGCCTCACCAGCACCGGCTGATCATCCCGCACTCCTGGCCCGAACCATCAACCGACAGTCCGAAAGGTAGGGCTTCGTGACACACTGAACCGGTGCCGCCCAATCGGGACGTTGCGGCCTTCGACGATCGATTACGTTTCACCGTCGGGTCGCCGAAAATCTCGAGTACCTCGACTGCAAATTCGACCTCATCGTCAGCACGACGTCGTTCGACCACTGGGCGGACCAACGAGCCGGGCTCCAGGAATGCGCCCGGGCGGCCGGCTGGTGCTCGTCGACCGGATCTCGTCGTGGCTGCTGCCAACATTGGCCGCCGGCGGCCGCGGGAAGGCCCGCACGAAGAGACGCGCCACCGAGCTGGTGCTGCGCGCGGGATTCACTCGCCCGCAATGACACGGCGTATACGCGCTGATCATCAACGCGGTAACGGCAGCGAAAGCCGACTAGTCCAGCGTGAACGGCCGAAAGCTGCCGTCGAGCACCTGCAGGTGGCCGATGGTGCGGCCGGTCACGGAAGCGGCGTCGACCAGCGCCAACTCCACTGCGGCGCGGGCGAATTCGTCAGCCGGGGCGGTGTCGACGAATTCCCGGGCGTAGTAGGCCAGGCCCGGCGTCAGGATCGGCTTGGACGGCGCCAGCGCGTTTACCGCGATGCGGTGGTCGGCGAGGTCGTAGGCCGCGCATTGGGTGAGGTGCTCGAGCGCCGCCTTGGAACCGCCGTAGCCGGGCAGCACCCCGCCGGTGCGATCGGGATAGGGGCCGTCGCCGGGCATTCGCGACGCGACGGAGGTGACGTTGACGATCGAGCCGCCGCCCGCCTCGAGCATGTCGGGGCACACCAGTTGCATGAGCTCGTAGGCCGCGAACACCGCGATGTCGAAGTGCCGGCGAAACGCGTGCAACGGCGTGCTCACGAAGCCCGGCCAGTCGGGCTTGCCGCCCGCGGCCTTCGCGGCCTTGGCGCGCGGCGGCTGGCCGGGCACCGGCGGGCGGCCCGGCGCCGTGAACGCCGCGTTGTTGACCAGGATCGTGATGGGCCCCAACGCTTTTCGGGCCTCGATCACCAACCGGTCGACGTCGTCGCGGTCGGTCAGGTCGGCGCGGATCGGCACCGCGCGCCCGCCCGCCGCCTCGATGGCGGCCACCGTCTCGCCGATGGTCCCGGGAAGCCGCTCGTCCCACATCTGCTCGGTGCGCCCCACGACGGCCACCGCCGCGCCGTTGGCCGCGAGGGCCAGCGCGATCGCCCGGCCCAACCCGCGGCTGGCGCCGGTGACGATCGCGGCCCGGCCCGCTAACCGGGTCATCCCGTCACCCCGTGCACGACGATCGCGGCGGTCTGCTCCACCCACGTGTCGTCCAGCTTTTCCTCCGGGCGCAGCAGCATCCGCAGCATCGTCGCTCCCCCGATCAGCTCGATCAATCGGTCCGGGTCCACCTCACTGTGCGCCTCGCCCCGCTCGACGGCCTCGCGCAGCCGCGCCCTCACGGCGGCGAACAAGTCGGCGAAGCGCGACATCACCCGGGCGTTGAGCGCGGGGTCGGCCGTCATGTCCGC
Organism: Mycobacterium palustre; assembly: GCF_002101785.1. Lineage (GTDB taxonomy): Bacteria > Actinomycetota > Actinomycetes > Mycobacteriales > Mycobacteriaceae > Mycobacterium > Mycobacterium palustre. The sequence continues at coordinate 29,074 of NZ_LQPJ01000080.1, read as the reverse complement.
GACCAGACCCGGCAGCGCGGCCCGCACCACCGGCGTGGTGAACACGTCGCGGGTGGCCTCGATCATCATCCGGACGTCGGCGGCGATGTCGCCGGCCGGCGCCTCGAGCGCGGTCGGCGCGGCCGGGAACGCCGCCTCGTGCACCAGCTCGGCCTTGCTCGACCACCGGCGATACAGCGCCGATTTCGTGGTGCCGGCCCGCTCGGCGACGGCGGCCAGGCTGAGGTTCGAATAGCCGATCTGCACAAGCAGTTCCGCGGTCGCCGACAGGATCGCCGAATCGATGCGCGGATCCCGCGGGCGGCCGGCGCCAGGGGCCTTGTCAAGGTCGGATGGGTCTGCTTTCATAACGCTACCTACCGTATCGTAATTGCCTCGCTGAAGTCTCGAGGAATGGAGGCACCCGTGCCGAACGAACCCATGCTGGACAAAGTCGACCGACTCCAGCGGTCCAGCCGCGACGTCAGCACGCTGCCCGGCGTGCTGTCGCAATGGCTGTCGACGGTGCTGCCCGGCGGGGCGGGACGCGCTGAGCCGGAGGTGATCGTCGAGAGCGGCGTGGACTCCACGGGGATGTCGTCGGAAACCATCATCCTGACGGCGCGCTGGCAGCACGACGGCCGGCGGGTGGAGGAGAAGCTGGTGGCCCGCGTGGCACCGACCGCCGAGGACGTGCAGGTGTTCCCGACCTACCGGCTCGACCACCAATTCGACGTGATACGCACGGTCGGCGAGCTGACGGACGTCCCCGTCCCGCGGGTGCGCTGGCTGGAGCCCACCGGCAGCGTCCTGGGGACGCCGTTTTTCGTGATGGACTACGTCGACGGCGAGGTGCCGCCCGACGTGATGCCATACACGTTCGGCGGCAACTGGTTCGCCGACGCGCCCGCCGGACGCCGCCGCGAACTGCAGGACGCCACCGTCGGCGTGCTGGCCACGCTGCACTCGATCCCCAACGCGGAGAACACCTTCGGCTTCCTGACCGAAGGCCACCCCGGCGACACCGCGCTGCGCCGGCACTTCAACTGGGTCCGCGGGTGGTACGACTTCGCCGTGCCCGACATCGGCCGATCGCCCTTGCTGGAGCGGACTTTCGGTTGGCTGGAGGACAACTGGCCGGCCGAGGTCGCCGCGCGCGAGCCGGTGCTGCTGTGGGGCGACGCCCGGGTGGGCAACGTGTTGTACCGGGACTTCAAGCCGGTAGCGGTGCTGGACTGGGAGATGGTCACGCTCGGGCCGCGGGAGCTGGATGTCGCGTGGATGATCTACGCGCACATGGTGTTTCAGGAACTGGCCGGCCTGGCCGCGCTGCCCGGACTGCCCGACGTGATGCGCGAGGACGACGTTCGCGCCACTTATGAGCGGCTCACCGGCGTACAAATCGGCGACCTGCGCTGGTTCTACGTCTACTCCGGGGTGATGTGGGCGTGCGTGTTCATGCGCACCGGCGCGAGGCGGGTGCACTTCGGCGAGACCGAGAAACCCGAGGACGTCGAATCGCTGTTCTACCACGCCGGATTGATGAAGCGCCTGATCGGAGAGGAGAGCTGATGCCGCAGGCACTCGGACCGCTCGACGAGTTCCCGGTACACCAGATCCCCCAGCCGATCGCGTGGCCGGGCAGCTCGGACCGCAACTTCTACGACCGCTCCTACTTCAACGCCCACGACCGCACCGGAGACATCTTCGTCGTCAGCGGCATCGGCTACTACCCCAACCTCGGCGTCAAGGACGCGTTCTTCCTCGCGCGGCGCGGCGACACCCAGACCGCGGTGCACCTGTCCGACGCCATCGACGCCGACCGGCTCAACCAGCGCGTCAACGGCTACCGCATCGAGGTCAGCGAACCGCTGCGCAAGCTCCGACTCGTCCTCGACGAAACCGAGGGCATCGCAGCCGATCTCACGTGGGAGGGCATGTTCGACGTCGTCCAGGAGCAGCCGCACGTCCTGCGGTCGGGCAACCGCGTCACGCTGGACGCCCAGCGGTTCGCCCAGCTGGGCAGCTGGAGCGGTCGCATCGCCATCGACGGCGAGGAGATCGCCGTCGACCCGGCGACCTGGATCGGCAGCCGCGACCGGTCCTGGGGCATCCGCCCGATCGGCGAGCCCGAGCCCGCGGGCCGGCCCGCCGACCCGCCGTTCGAGGGCATGTGGTGGCTGTACGTGCCGATGGCCTTCGACGAGTTCGCGATCGTGCTGATCATCCAGGAGGAGCCCAACGGGTTCCGCTCGCTCAACGACTGCACCCGGGTCTGGCGCGACGGCCGCGTCGAACAGCTCGGCTGGCCGCGCGTGAAAATCCACTACCGCTCCGGCACCCGGATCTCCACCGGCGCCACGATCGACGCGACGGCCCCCGACGGCACCCCGGTGCACTTCGACGTCGAGTCCAAGCTGCCGGTGCCAATCCACGTCGGCGGCGGCTACGGCGGCGACTCCGACTGGCTGCACGGCATGTGGAAGGGCGAGAAATTCGTCGAGCGGCTGACCTACGACATGACCGACCCGGCGATCGTCGCGCGCTCCGGCTTCGGCGTGATCGACCACGTCGGCCGCGCGCTGTGCCGCGACGGCGACGGTGATCCGGTCGAGGGCTGGGGGCTCTACGAGCACGGCGCGCTCGGCCGCCACGACCCGTCGGGGTTCTCCGACTGGTTAACGGTCGCGCCCTAGCCTAGCCCGACGACGGCGAGCGCCGGCACGGCGCGAGTCAGGAGTCGGGCCATCGACCTAGCCCGACGACGGCGAGCGCCGGTACGCCGCGCCCGGGTGGTCGTCCGGCAATAACGGCCCGGAGCCGCCCAGCCGCTCCCGCAACGTCGACGACGGGACCCCGTCGGGCACCCGGCCGCGCCGACGCAGTTCGGGCACAACGTATTTGGCGAAGTCGACGAAGGTGCCAGGGGTGGTGACATAGGCGACGTTGAACCCGTCGACGTCGGCCTCGGCGACCCAGCGCTCGAGCTCGTCGGCCACCTCCGCTGGCGAACCGGCCAGCACCGGGCCCCGCCCGCCGATGCCGATCTCGGCGGCCAATTCCCGTACGGTCCAGGTGCGTTCGGGCGCCGCGGTGGTGAACGACGCCAGCGCCGACCGGTTGGCGTCGGTCTCGACGTAGCGCAGCGGTTCGTCGGGGTCGAGCTCGGCCAGGTCCACGCCGGTCCAGCCCCCGAAGAGCGCCAGCGCGCCCGTGCGGCTGACGAAGCGCCGGTATTCGTCCAGTTTGGCGACGGCCCGTTCGCGGGTTTCGGCGACGACCGGGGTGACCATCGTGAACACCTTGATGGAACGGGGATCTCGGCCCAGCTCGGCGGCGGCGGCCCGCAAGGCGCGCACCGGTCCGCGGACGACCTGCGGGGTGGGGCCGGAGACGAACACGGCCTCGGCGTGGGCCGCCGCGAATTTCACCCCGCGCGGCGAGGCGCCGGCCTGAAACAGCACCGGCGTGCGTTGCGGCGAAGGTTCGCACAGGAAGGGCCCCGGGACGGAGAAGTAGCGGCCCTTGTGCTCGATGTCGTGGACCTTGGCCGGGTCGGTGAAGACGCCCCGCTCGGCGTCACGCAGCACGGCACCGGGTTCCCACGACGCCTCCCACAGCTTGTAGCAGACCTCGAGGTATTCGTCGGCGATCTCGTAGCGCTGATCGTGCGGAATCTGGGTCTGCAGGCCGAGATTGCGTGCGGCGCTGTCGAGATACGACGTCACGATGTTCCAGGCCACCCGGCCCCCGGTGAGGTGGTCGAGCGTCGTGAGCCTGCGGGCCAGCGCGTAGGGCTGCTCGTAGGTCAGCGACAGCGTGATCCCGAACCCGAGGGTTTCGGTCACCGCCGCCATCGCCGAGACGGCCGCGGTCGGGTCGTTGACCGGAAACTGCGCGGCGTCGCGCACCGCCGCGTCCCGCGAGCCGCCGTACACGTCGTAGGCGCCGAGCACGTCGGCCAGAAACAGCGCGTCGAAGCCGCCGCCTTCCAGAATGCGGGCCAGCTCGGTCCAGTAGCCGAGTTCGCGGTAGCGATGGCCCTGGTCCTCGGGGTGGCGCCACAGCCCCGCCGACTGGTGGCCGACGCAGGCCATGTCGAAGGCGTTGAGGAAGATCCTGCTCATGTGCTCACCCGATGTCGTCCGCGTAGGTTTCCTCGGCCGCGTAGGCCGCCGCGACCGTGATGGCCGCCAACGCCGCGAAATACGCGACGATCAGCCAGGGCCGGCCGCCGCCGGCGACCAGCAGGGCCGCGGCGATCAACGGCGCGAACCCTCCGGACAGCACAGCTCCGATCTGGTAGCCCAGCGACGAGCCACTGTAGCGCACCCGGGTATCGAACAGTTCGGCGAACCACGCGGCCTGCGGACCATACATCGCGTCGTGAACGACGTTGATGCCGAACACGATCGCCGCCACCACCGCGACCGTCGAGCCGCTTCCGGCGGCGGCGAAGAACAACGCCAGGGCCGCGACGCCCGCCAGCGCCCCGAACAGGTACGGTGGCCGCCGCCCGATGCGGTCCGACAACAGCGCCCAGCCCGGGGTGCTGAGCAACCCGACGGCAGACGAGATCAGCACCGCCGCCAGGCCGACCCCGCTGTCCTTGCCGAACGAACCCTGAAGGTAGCTAAGCGAATACGTGGTCAGCAGCACGAACAGCGCGATCTGTGACATCCGCAACCCGGTCGTGATCACGACATTGCGCGGCTGAGCCCGCAGCACCTCGAGCACCGGCAGCCGCGCCAGCTCGCCGCGGCGCCGGAGGCGCTCGAAAACCTCGGCGTCGGAAAGCCGCAGCCGCGCGACCAGACCGATGATCACCAGGATCACGCTGGCCAGGAAGGGAATTCGCCATCCGGACGCGAGAAAACCGGCCGCACCGGTGGCCCTGCGCGTCACGAAAAAGACGGAGGACGCCAGCAACATGCCGGCCGGGGAGCCCAGCTGGGTAAAGCTGCCGAACAGCCCGCGCCGCCCGGGCGGCGCATGCTCGACCGATAGCACCGCCGCACCACCCCACTCGGCGCCCACGGCCAGGCCCTGCAACACCCGCAGCGTCGCGAGCAGCGCGGGCGCGAGCAGCCCCGCCTCGCGATAGGTCGGCAGCGCCCCGATCGCGGTGGTGACCAGACCCATCACGAGCAGGGCGCCGACGAGGACGGCCTTGCGGCCGAGCCGGTCCCCGAAGTGGCCCGACACGATGGCGCCGACCGGCCGGGCGCCGAACCCGGCGGCATACGTGGCGAAGGACGCCAGCGTCCCGGCGGTGGGCGAGATGTTTGGAAAGAACAACGGTTTGAACACCAGCGCGGACGCGGTCGCGTACAGGTAGAAGTCGTACCACTCGATCGTGGTGCCGATAAAGCTGCTGACGGCGACGGTCCGGAGCTGCGATCTGGTGTCGGCAGCCGCGGCCGGGGCGGTGACAATCACGTGGTCGCAGGTTATGCAGGACTTCGCCGCCGGCCCATGGTTGCCATCGCCGTGATGCGAACGGCCGGTCGAAAATTCTGCGAAACGGTCGCGATGCGGTTGACTAGACGATGTGACAAAGCCGCGGATCGTCGACGTTGTCGTCGTCGGTGCCGGCTTTGCCGGGCTGTCCGCGGCGCGCGAGCTGACGCGGCAGGGCCACGACGTGCTGGTCTTCGAGGGCCGTGACCGCGTCGGCGGGCGCTCGTTGACGGGCAGCGTCGCGGGATGGCCCGCCGACCTGGGCGGCACGTTCGTCGGGCCGACCCAAGACGCCGTCCTGGCGCTGGCGGCCGAGCTCGACATCCCGACCGTCCCGACCCACCACGACGGCAAGAACGTCATCCGATGGCGCGGCGGGACCCGCTCCTACCGCGGCACCATTCCCAAGCTTTCGCTCACCGGGCTGCTCGACATCGGCCGGCTGCGTTGGCAATTCGACAGGATCGCCCGCGCCGTGCCGGTGGCCGCGCCGTGGGAGGCGCGCCGCGCGCGCGAGCTGGACGGCATGTCGCTCGGCGAGTGGTTGCGCTCGGTGCGCGCGAGCGCCTCCTCCGTTGACCTGATAGCCATCGTGGCCCGCGTGACCTGGGGGTGCGAACCCGGCGAGGTGTCGATGCTGCACGCCGCCCGCTACACCCACGCCGCCGGCGGCCTGGACCGGCTGCTCGACGTGGAAAACGGCGCCCAGCAGGACCGTTTCCCGGGCGGCACCCAGCAGATCGCCCAGGCGGCGGCCGCCGAACTGGGCCCGCGCGTCGTGCTCGGCGCGCCGGTGCGCCGCATCGAGCGCCACGGCGCCGGGGTGAGGGTCGAAAGCGACGCCGTCTCCGCGGCGGCGGGGTTCGTCATCGTCGCGATCCCGCCGGCCCATCGCGCCTCGATCGAGTTCGCTCCCCCGTTGCCCGCCGAGTATTACCAGCTCGCCCGGCACTGGCCGCTGGGCCGGCTCAGCAAGGCCTACGCCGCCTACGAGACGCCGTTCTGGCGCGCCGACGGGTTCTCGGGGCAGGCGCTGTCCGACGAGGGCCCGGTGTTCATCACCTTCGACGTCAGCCCGCACGCGGCCGGGCCGGGCGTCCTGATGGGATTCGTCGACGCCCGCGCCTTCGACCAGCTTCCCCCCGAGCAGCGCCGCCGCGACGCGCTGCGCTGCTTCGCGTCGCTGTTCGGCGACGACGCGCTGGGGCCGCTCGACTATGTCGACCATCGTTGGGGCGCAGAGGGTTTCGCGCCGGGCGGCCCGACGGCGGCGGTGCCGCCGGGCTCGTGGACACGATTCGGCCGGTGGTTGCGCGAGCCGGTCGGGCCGATCCATTGGGCCGGCACCGAGACCGCCGACGAATGGACCGGGTTCCTCGACGGCGCCGTCAGGTCCGGCCGGCGCGCGGCCGCCGCGGTCGCCGCCCTGCTATGAGCTGATCCGGACCTCGCGGCTCACCGATTCGGCCAGCGCCCGCAGGTGCCGGCTGACCTCGCCGGGGTGTTCGAGCATCGAGCAGTGCCCGCCGGGCAGCTCGACGAGGCCGATGACATTCGGCGCGGTGCGGGCGATCCTGCGGGACTGGGCGATCGGCGTCAGGCGATCGCGTTCGCTGCCGATGACCAAGGTGGGCACCGTCAAGCCGTCCAGGTGCAGATGCCGTGACCCCAGCGCGTCGACGAGCATCTTGGCGCACCCGTCGCGCCCGGCGGGCGAGGTCTGCGCGAACAGCTCGTAGATGATCCGGGCGGCGCTCGGGTCCGCGTCGCGTCCGACCGCCAGCATGGCGACGACGTAGCGGCTGGGGATCCGGGCCGCGGTGGGCACCGGGAGCCCGCCGAAGACGTTGACCAGGCCGCGGGCGGCCAAGATCCGCGCCTCGGCGAATCCGCGCAACTCGCGCGGCACGGCGAGCAGCCTGACCTCCCGCACCAGGTCCCCGGTCGTGGTGTTGAGCAGCGCCACGGCGTCGGCACGGCGGCGCACCTTGTCGCGGTAGTGCGTCGACCAGGCGGCGATCGCGATGCCGCCCATCGAGTGCCCGGCCAGCACCGCGCGCTCGCGCGGTCCCAGCGTCGCCTCGAGGACCGAATCCAGGTCGGAGGCAAGCAGTTCCAGGCTGTAGCCGCCACGGCGCGGAACCCCGCTGCGCCCGTGCCCGCGGTGGTCGAACGCGATCACCCGGTATTCGGTTGCCAGATCGGCGATCTGGTGCGCCCAGGCCCGGATCGCGCAGGTGATGCCGTGCGTCAGCATGATGGGGTAGCCGTCGGGCGGTCCGAAAACCTCGGTGTGCAAAGGGGTTCCGTCGACCGCGCGCACGGTCAGGTTGCGGCTCGGCGGCAGTTCGGCGGGGAGCCGCCCGGTATTCCGAGTCGATCGCGCCACACCCATCGCCGCTCCCCCTTCGAACGCGGCCCCATCGCCGCACCTGAGGCTGTACGCGAGTTTAGCTCGCACCCAACGACGGACGCGGCGAAATCGGCCGATACGCGCCGGAAATTCGAGCAGGAACGCGCAACGAGCGGCGCCCGCGGCCCGTCGCGGTGTGGGACGCTGATAGACGTGTCCCCGATGAGCCGTCGGGGGTTTCTCGCGGCCTCGACGTGCGCGGTGGGAGGTGGGCTGGCGGCCGCCTGCGCGACGGGTCACCCGCCGACGCCCGGCACCAAGTCGGTGCTCGTGCCCCGGCTGTTGGCCGGCGGCCTAAAGATCGTGCTGGGCACCCGGGTCACCGCCGCCGGAAGCCGCTCGTTCGAGGGCGCCGCCGCGATCGTCACCGTCCCGCTGGGGGTGCTGAAATCCGGTGCCGTCGCGTTCGATCCGCCGCTTCCCGACGGACACACCCGCGCGGTGAACGCGCTGGGGTTCGGCGCGCTGTCCAAGGGCTTTTTCCGTTTCGCCCGGCGAACCTGGAACGTGGACAACGCCTTCTACCAATTCCTCGGCACCGCGCCGGGGGTATGGTCGCAGTGGTTCGCGCTGCCGAGCGCGGCGGGCCCGGTCGTGTTGGCGTTCAACGCCGGTGAGCGCGGCCGGTCGGCGGAGTCGTCCGCACCCGGCGACCTGATGGCCGCCGCGCCGTCGCCCGGCGACTCTTCGGCGACGACAACGGCGCCGTCGATGTCGTCGACGTCCGCTCCTCGAAGTGGACTCTCGACCCCGACGCGCGCGGCGCCTACTCGTTGCACGCGCCCGGATCCGGCCACCGTGACCGGCGCCGTGGTCAGCGGCCGAGACGCCGCGGGCCGGCTGACGCACCGATTGAGCGGGTGACGGGGCTACTTCGCCAGCCGCCGCGCGCACGCGTCGAGGATCGCCGAAAAGCTGGACCGCAGAAGCGGATACGTGACCCTTTCGAGCAGCCTGCCCCCGGCCCGGACGGGGTGGGTGTAGTGGCTCAGCCAGTCGACGTGGGTGCCGCTCTCCGAAGCGGTGAACGTCAGGGTGCCACCCTCGTGGTTGAACGGCGGAACCGACCGCACGATCAAATACGAATAGCTGCGGGGCCGGTCGTAGGCCGTGATCTCCTCGCGGAACCAGCTGCCGACGCAGAGCACCTCGCGGACCGCGCCGGCGCCGGGCCCCGGCGAATCCTTCGCGTACCGCGCGCGCAGGGCCAGCGGTGCGGCGGCCAGGTTGACCGGGTCGGCCAGCCAATCGAAGACCTGCTCCACCGGCGCGTCGATGGTGCGCTCGACGTGAATTTCGACCATTCGACCATGCTAGACGCGGCCGGGCTAAGCCATCCGGGCTAAGCCATCCGGGCTAAGCCATGTGTTTAAGCGTTGTGTGCGGGCTTTGCCCGTAGTGCTGCCGGTAAAGCACCGCGAACCGGCCGGTGTGGGCGAAGCCCCAGCGCCGCGCGATCTCGGTGACGGTGGTGGCGGACGGTGCCCCGGCGGTCAGCTCCCGATGCGCGCAGTGCAGCCGGACGCGGCGCAGGTACTCGGTAGGCGTGGTGTCGAGCTGGCGCCGGAACAGGTACTGCACCGCCCTGGGCGTCAGGTGTACCGCGCCCGCAACGTCGTTGATGCCGATGTCCGAGGCGGCGTGACGGTGGATGAAGGCCGCCGCGTCCTTGAGCGTCTCCGAGAGCGCGGAGTCGCTGGCGGGGTCCAGCTCGGTCAGGTTGGACGGGTAGCACTCGAGCAGCGCGCCGGCCAGCACGGGGGCCACCGTCGCGACCACCAGGGGCTGCCGGGCGGTGTCCGGGGCGGCCAGGGTCGCCGTCGCGTAGTCCAGAGCCCGACGCCATGCGAGCACGGCGCCGCGCGAGCGGGGGCGGGGGCTTAAGAACCGGATCTGCTGCGACAACGGCGGATGCGACTCGGCGGCGGCATTGGCCAACGCCTCAGCCCTCAGTGTCACCACGTCGAAGCGGCCGTCGTTGACTTGAAGCGCGCACGACATGCCGTGGGCCACCAGCACCGGGCAGTCCACCTGCGGGAACGGGGTGCCCGGCACCGCCAGCGTTCCCGCGCGGGGTTGGATCACGACCACGGTGTCGGCGGGGGGAATCTCGACGCTTAGCCGCCCTTGAATCAGCACCTCGTCGATCGTGACCGGGCCGGCCGCGCAGCGCCGATGGGTGACGGCCGAGCGGTTCGCGGGCCCCCGGACCCGCCAGCCCGGCGTGTAGGCGCCCCCGAAGAACAGTCGCGCCGCCTCGGGTTCGACGGTGCGGAATTGCTCATAGCGAGGCGGGGCCGGATTCGGATCGCGCGCGAACGCGTGACGGGCGGGACGGAGGTCGACGTGGATCGCGCCGGCGTCGACCGCACCGCCCGGTGCCGCGCCGGTGAGGGTCGTGGTCACCGGGTGCCCGCGCGATGGGCGGCGGGCGACACCGTGGTGGACCCGAGTGTGGCGGCCTGGCGGTAAATGTTCAGCGCGTCGAGCGCCATCCGGTCCCAGGTGAAGCGCGACACCGCGCGGCTTCGACCGGCAGCGCCCATGCTGTCGCACTGAAAGCTTTGCGGCAGAAGGTTTCTCAACGCGGCGGCAAGCGCGGCGGGGGTGTGTTGGCGCAGCACGACCCCGGTGACGGCATCAACCACGACGTCCGGCAGGACCCCGACCGGCAGGGCGACCACCGCCACCCCGCAGGCCATGGCCTGTAACACCGGTGTCGCGCGCGGTGGCCGGCGCGGTGTGCAGGCCACCAGGTCGGCCGATCGCAGCAGGGCCGGCAGTTCGGCGCCGTCGACCGCGCCCGCGAACCGGACCCGGTCGGCCACCCCCAATTCGGCGGCGAGACCCTCGAGCCGGGCGCGGTCCGCGTCGTGGTCGGGGGCGCCGCGGCCGGTTTCCGCGACGACGAGCTCGGCGCCCGCGACCCTGGGCAGGGCACGGATGACAACGTCAAACCCGTTAACCGGCCGCGGGTCCGGCCCCAGGCTCACGACACGATGCGGGCCCTGCTTGGCATCCGCGGGCCCCACCGGGGTGAATCGCTCGACATCCACGCCGCTGCCCAGGCTGGAGATCCGCCCCCGGCTGCGCCGCAGCCGCGCCAGCGCGTCGACGTCCGCGGTGGACTCGGCCGTCACCCACGCCGCGCCACGCGCCAGCAGCGGCTCGATCCGTCCGCGTTCCCCGGCACAACGCGAACACTCGCCCGACGTCGCGGCCAGCCCATGAAAGCTCTGGACGGTCGGAATCCCGCGCCGCCCCGCCGCGAGTTGGGCGGCCAACCCGCCCAGCCAGCCATAGGCGTGCACGACATCGGGCCGCCGCGCTGACCACTCCCGTTCGAGGGTTGCCGCCCAGTCCCCGACGTAGGGCAGCAGCGCCGCGCCCGAGGTCGCCGCCCGGGGCCCGACGCGTAGCGCCACGACTCGGCAGCCGCGCTCGGCTCGCGCCCGCGTCGACCGGCGCTTGGGCTGCCGAACGTAGGCGGTCGCGTCGTGCCCGCGGTCCGCGAGCGCGACGCAAAGCTGCTGGGCGTCGTCGCCGACGAGGTCGTCACCGGCAACGATCGCGATCCTCATTCCCCGCTCCCTCCGGCCGCAGCCGTCAAGACCGGGTCTACCCGGCACGGCCCCTGCGAAAACGCCGCCCGGGGCCACCACGTTGGTCCCAGGCCGACGGTGGCGGCGCCGCAACTGTGACGTCGCCGCTGAACCGGTGGGCAGCGGGTGATGCGCTGAAGGACTCGAAAATATTCGCGGGGCGACAGCAAGCTCTCGCGACCGACCAATCCCCAGCTTGCCCGTGGGCGTGGGGATGGCAGCCCTACGCCCGGCACAGCGCCGAGACGATGGCCAGACCCGAGACGACCTCGGCGCCGCGGTCGGCGCCTTCGTACCGCCCGGGCAGGCGGTCGCTGCCGTCCTCGACAGCCACGGTGACCGCGTCCCGCTAGCTGTCGAGGATCGGCACCGGCGCGCTGTCGGTGTGGTCGAGGACGTTTGCGACGAAGACGGTTGCCACCGTGGCGGCCACGGGAATCAGGTCACGGGCGTCCCACCTGGTGGGCCGGCCGGTGACCAGGGCGCGGGCCAGCCCGACCCCGGAGCGAGCGAGGGGAAGCTGGGTACGCGCCCGCCGCCGGACCGGCGACGACTGCGGTTGGACGGCGCAGAGTCCCGCGGCGAGGCCCGAGAGCGCTTTGAACCCAGCGCCGACGCACCGATCGCTACCACGGCACGCAACTCGCCGCGGTTGCGGGCCGCGTCCATCACGTGCCACGACTACCCCGATGAACGCTATGTGACCGCACGCCGGCTGGATAGATCGTGGCCGAACCGTTTTGCAGCCGGCCCAGGGTGGTAACCGCGAGCAATGGGCACAGACAACACGTCCGATCCGAAGCAGCGCGACCTCGATCCGGCGCGGTTCCCGCGTGACACCGGTTACCTGACCACGCAGCAGGGCGTCCGCGTCGATCACACCGACGACTCGCTGACCGCGGGCGAGCGCGGTCCTACCCTGCTGGAGGACTTTCACGCCCGGGAAAAGCTCACGCACTTCGACCACGAGCGCATCCCCGAGCGGGTGGTGCACGCGCGCGGGGCCGGGGCGTACGGGTTCTTCGAGCCCTACGACGGCTGGCTCTCGGAATACACCGCCGCGAAATTCCTCACCACACCGGGCACCAAAACACCGGTGTTCGTGCGGTTTTCCACGGTGGCCGGCTCGCGCGGGTCGGCCGACACCGTCCGCGATGTGCGCGGGTTCGCCACCAAGTTCTACACCGACCAGGGCAACTACGACCTCGTCGGCAACAACTTCCCGGTCTTCTTCATCCAGGACGGCATCAAGTTCCCCGACTTCGTGCACGCGGTAAAACCCGAGCCGCACAACAAGATTCCGCAAGCTGCGTCGGCCCACGACACACTGTGGGACTTCGTCTCGCTGCAGCCCGAGACGCTGCACGCCATAATGTGGCTGATGTCCGACCGCGCGCTGCCGCGCAGCTACCGGATGATGCAGGGCTTCGGCGTGCACACCTTCCGGCTGGTAAACGCCCGGGGCGAAGGCACTTTCGTGAAGTTCCACTGGAAGCCGCGCCTGGGCGTGCACTCGCTGATTTGGGACGAATGCCAGAAAATCGCCGGCAAGGACCCGGATTACAACCGGCGCGACCTGTGGGAGGCCATCGAGTCGGGCCAATACCCGGAATGGGAGCTGGGGGTGCAGCTGGTGTCCGAGGAAGACGAGTTCAAGTTCGACTTCGACCTGCTCGACGCCACGAAAATCATTCCCGAAGAACAGGTTCCGGTCCGACCGGTGGGCAAGATGGTGCTGAACCGCAATCCGGACAACTTCTTCGCCGAGACCGAGCAGGTGGCCTTCCACACCGCCAACGTGGTGCCCGGCATCGACTTCACCAACGACCCGCTGCTGCAGTTCCGCAACTTCTCCTACCTGGACACCCAGCTGATTCGCCTGGGCGGCCCAAACTTTGCGCAGCTGCCGGTCAACCGGCCGGTGGCCGAGGTGCGCACCAACCAGCACGACGGCTACTCCCAGCACACCATCCCGCAGGGCCGGTCCAGCTACTACAAAAACACCATCGGGGGCGGGTGCCCGGCACTGGCCACCGAGGACGTCTTCCGCCACTACACCCAGCGCACCGACGGTGCGACGATGCGCAAGCGCGCCAAGTCCTTCGAGAATCACTACGGCCAGGCCCGGATGTTCTGGAAGAGCATGTCGGCGGTCGAGGCCGAACACATCGTCGCCGCGTTCGCGTTCGAGCTCGGCAAGGTCGAGGTCCCCGACATCCGCTCGGCGGTGGTGGCCCAGCTCGCCCGCGTCGACGGCGAGCTGGCCGGCCGGGTGGCGGCGAAGCTGGGACTGCCCGAGCCGCCCGAAGAGGCCGTCGACGGCGCGGTGCCCGCGTCGCCGGCTCTATCCCAAATCGGCGGGTCACAGATCGGTGGCGGCGACACCATCGCGACCCGCAAGATCGCCGTGCTGGCCGCCGACGGGGTCGACGTCGTCGGCACGCAGCGCTTCAAGGGCCTCATGGCGCAGCGCGGCGCGATCGTCGAGGTGCTGGCGCCCGTCGCCGGTGGGACCCTGCGCGGCGGGTCGGGCGGCGAACTGCCCGTCGACCGGGCGTTCACCACGATGGCGTCGGTGCTCTACGACGCGGTCGTGGTGGCCTGCGGACCGGACTCGGTGGCGACGCTGAGCGGTGACGGCTACGCCATGCATTTTTTGATCGAGGCCTACAAGCACCTCAAGCCGATCGGCGCCTACGGCGCGGGGATCGACCTGCTGCGGTCGGCGAACATCGACACGCGTCTCGCCGAAAATACCGCCGTGGTCAACGACCGAGCCGTCGTGACCACCACGGCGGCCGCCGACGAATTGCCCGACGAATTCGCCGAGCAATTCGCCGCGGCGCTCGCCCGGCATCGTTGCTGGGAGCGCCGGACCGACCCGGTACCGGCATAACGATCACCACAGGAGGTTCACTCATGCCAAATTCATCGATCAAGAACGAGAAGATGTACGAGGAATTGCGCAAGAAGGGCGATTCCAAGGAGAAGGCCGCGCGGATTTCCAACGCGGCCGCGGGCCGGGGCAAGTCGTCGGTCGGCCGCAAGGGCGGCAAGTCCGGGTCTTACGCGGACTGGACGGTGCCGCAACTGAAGAAGAAGGCCAAAGAGCTTGGCATTTCAGGCTATTCGAGCCTGACCAAGGACAAACTGGTCGCCAAACTGCGCAATCACTGACCGCCGCCATCGGTCAGCCGGTGAGGCCGAGCCGATCCGCCAGCACCAAAAACGCGGCCGCGTAATCGTTGTCGGCCGTGCGGGTGCGGATCTCGTCCCAGTCCAGCCGTTCGCGGACCGCCCGCACCGGCGGGAGCAGCGTGCCGAAGTCGCAGTGGTGTTCGTTGAGCGAACGCAGCTTCTGGATGAGCACCATGGTGGGCGGCAGCACCGGCATGCCAATGGCCAGCACGTCGCGCACCTCGGCCCGGTCCAGCAGCTCCGGCTCCACCCGCACGCCGTTGATGCGGTACAACACGTCGACGACCGTGTCGCCGGCGCGCGCCTTGAACAGCCAATCCTCGGGCGGGTGTTCGACGGTGAACCCGGCGCCGCGCAGCGTGGCCTCGGCGCCGGCCACGTCCGACTCGGCCACCACCAGGTCCACGTCGTGGCTCGGCTCGGGCGCGCCGAACGCCCACAGCGCGTAGCTGCCGGCCAGCGCGAACCGCGGTCCGTTTTCCTTGAGCGCGGAGGCGGCGCCGCGCAGCGCCTCCCGCAGCCGCGCGCGACACTCGGACACGTCGGTCGCCGTCTCGGTGGGTGTCATGGTGCATAGGTCATACCCCGCCGTCGGGCGGGGCAACCTGACCGGCGCTGCACCCCATCGGGTTTCGACACGGTGTTTCGACATCGGGTTTCGACCGTTTAAGCGATAGTGATACCGGGCAAGTATCCAGTTATGTCAGCCCACGTGCCGTCGGTGAGATTCGCCCGTTGCCCCGGGCGACCGCAACGATCGGTGGCGGGTGACTTCGCGTGACGGCGGGGTTGGTCAAGCACTGGCTGGAGTCGGGACGACTCGAGTTGCCCTTGCCCGCGTCCGGACGCACCGCCGAACGCTGGCAACGCCTGTCCAGGTTGGCCGAGGACGACATCGCGGCGGCCCGCATCGCCGAGTCACACGTCGACGCGGTCGCGATCCTGCATGAGCTGGGCGGCAAGCCCCCCCAGTCCGGCCAGCTGTGGGCCGTGTGGACCGCCGAATCCCCCGACGCCCTGGTGACCGCCACCGCCGTCAACGGCGGCGCGGTGATCCTAAACGGCACCAAGGTGTGGTGTTCGGGCGCCGGGTTTTGCACCCACGCGCTGGTGACCGCCCGGCTCGAAGACGGCAGCAGCGGGCTGTTCGCGGTGACCGTCACCGAGCCCGCCGTCAAACCGTTGCCCACGACGTGGTGGAACGTCGGCATGGCCGGCAGCGACACCCGCGCGGTGCAGTTCACCAACGCCCACGCCGTCGCCGTCGGCGACCCCGACGGCTACCCGAACCGCCCCGGTTTCTGGCATGGCGCGATCGGGGTCGCCGCGTGCTGGCTCGGCGGGGCGCGCCGCGTCGCCGAGCCGCTCTACCGCTCCGCCAAAAGCACCTCGGCCGACGCCTACGCGCTGGCCCATCTGGGCGCCGTCGACGCCGCGCTCGCCGCCGGGGACGCGATCCTGGCCGCCGCGGCGCTGCAGATCGATTCCGATCCGTTCGACCGGGCGGGCACCGCTCAACTGCTGGCCCGCCGCGCCCGCACCGTCATCGAGCACGCGGCCGACGAAGCCATCACCCGGACCGGCCGCGCCCTGGGCCCCGGCCCGTTGTGTCAGGACGGCCGGCACGCCCAGCGGGTCGCCGACCTGACCATCTACATCCGGCAAAGCCACGCCGAGCGCGACCTGGCCAAGCTGGGACGGCTGGCCGGGCAACGGCCGTTGCCCACTTCCTAAAAGGACCGCGCCGGCTCCATGCGCGTGGCGACCTTCAACATCCTGCATGGCCGCACCGTGGGAAACGGGGTGGACCCGCGGCGGCTGGCCGCGTGCGTGCGCCGCCTGGATCCCGACGTGCTCGCCCTGCAGGAGGTCGACTGCGAACAGCCGCGCTCGGATCGCGCCGACCTGACCGCCGTGGCCGCCGAGGCGATGGGCGCCGTCGAGCACCGGTTCGTGGCCGCGATCGCGGGCACCCCGGGGGCGACGTGGATGGCCGCCACCGGCCACGAGCAACCCGGCACCGCGGCCTACGGGATCGCGCTGCTGTCCCGGTATCCGGTGGCCAGTTGGCAGGTGGTGCGGCTACCGCGCATCCCGGTGCGCTTTCCCATGTACCTGCCGGGGCCCAACCGCGTGATGATCGTCGACGAGGAGCCCCGCGCGGCGGTCATAGCCCAGCTGCACACCCCGTCGGGCGGGCTGACGGTGGCGAACACGCACCTGTCGTTCGTGCCCGGCTGGAATCGGCGCCAGCTGCGCCGGCTGGTGAACGATCTACGCGGCTTCCCCGGTCCGCGGCTGCTGACCGGGGACCTGAACATGACACCCGAGGCGGTGCGGCGCTGGTCGGGCATGCGCCCGCTGGCGACCGCGGCGACGTTTCCCGCGGACGACCCGCGCCGTCAGCTCGACCACATCCTGACCGACGATCGCGGCCTGCACGGCGGCGCCGTCGAATCGCAACCGATGCCGATCTCCGATCACCGGCCGCTGGTGGTCGACGTGGAGCGCGCCTGACGCCCGCCGCTCAGCGGGGGGTGCCCCCGGCCGGCCCGATCGCGCCGAGCCGGCGCCGGACGCGCTCGACGTCGTTCGGCGAGGGCATCGCGTCGGTGACCCGGGTGATCTCCACGCCGACGTCGGCATCATCGATGGGCCGGGCGATGGACCGGCGCCGACGCCCGATCAGGTTGGTGGTGATGACGGCGACCTCGTCGTCGGAAACCCGCCGCGGCAGCAGCGCGAGCTGCGGCACGTAGCCGAACCGGGGCGCCCCGGTCGGGTAACCGGCGCGCAGAAATGCCACGAAGCTCGACACTCCGCCGAACAAGCGCATCCTTCACCTCGCTAACCCCGCCGCCGGCGCCGCGGTTCTCCCGGGGATAACCCGGCGGGGCGGTTTAAAACAGAAGGGCCCGGTCCAGAGTAGGACCGGACCCCGCTGGAATCGAGTTACTGGTTTTCTTTTTGGCGCTCCTCGGCGGCCTCGGCTCCGGCGCGCGCGGATTCCGCTTCGGCTTCCTTCTTGCCGGCATCGCGCTGGGCGTCGGCCTTGTCCTGCTGCGCCTGGCCCTCTTCGGCCATGTCATCGCGGCCGAGGACGGTGCCGCCGACCTCCTTGACCTTGCCCTTGACGCCCTCGACGGTGCCCTTGACGGCCTCCTGCGGTCCGCTCTTTTGATCACCCATGGATCGACCTCCCTCGGCGGTTGCGAGCCCGCGCCTGAGCTTCCCCGTTGAAGCCAGCGCATTGTCACTACCGGCTTCCCGCCCGGCGCCCCGCCAAACAGGGCGCGCGCGTGTTTGAACGGCGGGTTTCGGGGTGCCTCTGCCGGGCGACTACGGGCGACTACGGAGGGCGGTGAGGTCGCTGACCACTATCGGTGTCATCGCGTCGACGGAAACAGCCGGATCGCGGGTCGTGGCCCGGCTCAGGGCGCGCGATGTGGCGGTGATCGAAATGTCCCGCCCGCACGGCGTGGATCTGTTCTCCGGGCGAGGTCTTTTCCGGGCGCTGGCCGGAGTCGACGTGGTCATCGACGTCTCCAACCCGCCGCCGGGGCGGCCGGGTGGCGCCGGCCAGGCCGCGACGCGGCGGCGCACCAGGGACCTGTCCAAAATCTGAGCGGCGGCGTTGGCACCGACGCAACGCGCGGACGCACCCACAACCGCGACTTCATTCACGGCAGCTTCGGATCGCCGTCGGGACCGAATTCAGGTCACGGTTGCGTCACGATCCAGATTACGAATGCATAAGAACCGCGACCGTTTCTTAAGGATTCTCAGTGTCGGGCGGCGAATTTGTTTGCCCGCTTAGCGAAAAGCCGCCCGGCGGCCCGACCGTGTGACCAGCGATGCGGATGTGAATTGTGCGCGAACTCCCCACAAACTCCCGTTCCGCTACTTTGGGTTTCGAGGATCGGGAGCCTCTCTTGAAGAAGTCAGTTCAATTTTGAAGGACACCACTAATTATGAAAATCAGCAGTATCGTCGCGCGCCGGCGAGTTGCCGGCATCGGTGCCGGCTGTCTGCTCGGGGGGTTGACCATGGGCATCGCAGGTGCCCCGTCGGCGGCGGCGGCACCGGACTGCAGCCCGGGCGCCGTGAACGCGACCGTCTCCTCGGCGCAGGGCTCGGCCGAGCAGTACCTGGCCGCGCACCCGGACGCCAACCAGGTTGTCCGGGCCGCTATCACCCAGCCGCGCTCCGAGGCCGCGGCCAACCTGCGCGGCTACTTCACCGCGCACCCGCAGCAGTACTACGACCTGCGCGGCATCCTGGCGCCGATCGGCGACACCGAACGGCAGTGCAACGTCTCGGCCCTGCCGCCGTATCTGGAGTCGGCCTACCAGGAGTTCATGGCCGGCTGATCGCCTGCAACGACCGGGAACGACCGGGGACGACCCGCCACAGCGCCGTGGCGGGTCGTTCGCGTCGGGGCGCAGGTGTGAACGGCCGGTCGGGCGGGTATCGAACGAGGTACTTGCGGGATCGGGCAACGGAATCGGGCAACGGGATCGCGCCACGGGACTGGAGCGGAGGGGAGGCAACGATGCGGCTGCGTCGCAGCGATCTCGGCAAGCCGGGGATCGCCCGCAAGCGCCGGGGTAAGAGCTTTGCCTATCACGACCCGGACGGCAACCTGGTCTCTGATCCCGACACGCTGCAGCGCATCAAGGAGCTCGTGATCCCGCCGGCGTGGCAGAAAGTGTGGATCTCGCCGCACCCCAACGGCCACATTCAGGCCGTCGGCACCGACGCCGCCGGACGGCGGCAGTATCTGTACCACACCGCGTGGCAGCAGGAGCGCGCCGAGGAGAAGTTCGACCGGGTGCTCGAACTGTCCGCGCAGCTCCCGCTGTGGCGGGCCCGCGTCGCCAGAGACCTGGCCGGCCGCGGCCTGACCCGCGAGCGGGTGCTGGCGATCGCGCTGCGGCTGCTCGACCGCGGCTACTTCCGTGCGGGCGGCGAGCAGTACGCCGAGGAAAACGAGTCGTACGGGATGGCGACGCTGCTGTGCAGCCACGTGACGCTGCACCCCCACTCGGTCGAATTCGACTACCCCGCCAAGAGCGGCGTGCGGCGGACGACCGAAATCGAAGACCCCGAGATCGTCCGCGCGGTGCGCTCCCTGCTGCGCCGCCCCGAGCGCACCGAACGATTGCTGGTGTGCCGCACCGATTCCGGGTGGGTCGACATCCGCTCCGACGATCTCAACGCCCGGTTCAAGGAGATGGTCGGCGAGGACTACTCGGTCAAGGACCTGCGGACCTGGCACGGCACGGTTTTGGCCGCCGCGGCGTTCGCCGACGCCGACCCGCCCGTTTCGCAGCGGGTGATCAAGCGGGTCGAATCGGCGGTCATGAAGGAGGTCGCCGAGGGGCTCGGCAACACGCCGGCGGTGGCCCGCGGCTCCTATGTCGATCCGCGCGTGGTCACCGGTTACGAGCAGGGGTTGACGATCGCGACCGCGGCGCGCCGGGCCGGACGGGCCCGCCGGCCCGAGGCCGCACAGGAGCTCCTGGAGAGGGCCACCCGCATGCTGATCCGGCGAATCGCCAAGGGCCGCAGCGCATCCGGGACCTCCGCCCTGCCGAAGAGCGCCTGACCGCGCGCCGCGTTCCGGCGCGGCGCGCTATCCACTATGCGAAGCGTTTCTCGAGCGTGCCGCTGCCGAGAATCGCGGTGCTCGCTCGGGTTTCGATTTCGAGTTCGGCCCGTAGCTGCGCCTTTCGGTGTGGTACCCGGATTTCGCACAACGGACAGATCCGGGCCGCACAGCCACCCCGCCCTACGCCGTTCTGTACCGAATCGCCTGTGCCACAGAGTGATTCGGGGACCAGTCGGGAATCCACGTCTTCCGGTGGTCCGAGTCGGGCGCCGAAACGGCGTTTAGCGAATGACCCATAGGGTATTTCGCCCGCCATGCTCAGCGCGGGACCGCCGAAGAACGTTTTGCTCTGGCATGTCCACGGATCGTGGACCCAGGCGTTCGTCGCGCGGACGTCAGCGCGGTGCGCTCGGCCGTCCACCGGCTCGGCGACGTCCTGCGGCACGGCGCGGTCGTCGCGGTGAAGTCGACGGTGCCCGTCGGCACCACGTCGTCGCTCGGAGACCGCCTGCGCGACAAGAGGATTCGGGTCACCTCCACGCCCGAGTTCCTGCGCGACGGCCGGGCCGTGGACGACTTCCGGCACCCCGACCGGCTCGTCATCGGCACCCACGACGACTCGGCGGCCGAGACGGTGCACCGCGCGTACGGCCTCGGCGACGCACCGCTGCTGCGGATGAGCCCCGAGAGCGCCGAGCTCGCCAAGTACGCCAGCAACGCCTTTTTGGCCGTCGAGCTGTCCTACGCGAACTCGCTGGCCGCGTTGTGCGCCCGGGTCGGCGCCGACATCGGCGACGTCACCGGGTGCATGGGCGCCGATCGCCGCATCGGGCCGGAATTTTTGCGGCCCGGACCGGGGTGGGGCGGGTCGTGCCTGCCCAAGGACACCGCGGCGCTGCTGCACACCGCGCACCGCCACGGGGTCTCGTTCGTCGAGGTCGACGCCGCGCGGCGGACCAACGTCGCCCAGGCCGAACGGATCACCACCGCCCTGCAAGACCGGATGGGCCGGCCTTTGGCCGGGTGCCGGGTCACCGCGCTGGGCCTGACCTTCAAGGCCGACACCAGCGACACCCGGGACTCCCCCGCCCTGGCCGCGTGTTTGCAGCTGGCGCGCGCCGGCGCCCAGGTGATGGGCTACGACCCGCAGCTGCCCAACATCGATCCGGGGGTGCTGCACGGGGCCAGGGTGACCGCCGTCGACGACCCGTATCGCGCCGCCAAGGCGGCGGAGGCGATCGTCGTGCTGACCGAATGGCCCCAGTTCGGCGACCTCGATTGGCCGGCCATCGCGCGGGACGCGCCGCTGGCGGTCGTTTTGGACACCCGAAACGCGCTGGACCCGGCGGCCGTGCGCGCCGCCGGGTTGACGTACATGGCAAACGGTGCACCACAAGGGTTTTGACCCCGAAGCGGGCCGAGAGAGCCGGCGCCGCCCGCCGGCGGTCGCCTCGGCGGACAAGACCGATGAATAATCCCCCCGATTGCGGGGTACGCCTGGCGGTGTCGAATACGTGGCGATCCGGACTCCATCAGCGCCGACCGACGACGCGAGCGAAAAAACGCTCCTCCACGCCTCATCCGAACCGTCTGCCTAGGAGGGCAATCGATGTCGAAACAAGAGGTCTCGGACTACCTGCTGGAACGACTGCGGGCCTGGGGCGTTGAACACGTGTTCGCCTTCCCCGGCGACGGGATCAACGGAATTTTGGCGGCCTTTGGACGCGCGGACAACAAGCCCATGTTCATCCAGTCGCGCCACGAGGAGATGAGCGCCTTCGAGGCGGTGGGCTACGCGAAATTCACCGACCGGGTCGGGGTCTGCATGGCCACGTCCGGTCCCGGGGCGATTCACCTGCTCAACGGCCTCTACGACGCCAAGCTGGACCACGTCCCGGTGGTCGCCATCGTCGGTCAGACCAACCGCAGCGCCATGGGCGGGTCCTACCAGCAAGAGGTCGACCTGCTGACCCTGTTCAAAGACGTCGCCAGCGACTACGTCCAAATGGTCACCGTCCCAGAGCAATTGCCCAACGTCTTGGACCGCGCCATCCGGGTGGCGTTGGCGCAGCGGGCGCCGACGGCGTTGATCATTCCGTCCGACGTGCAGGAGCTGGAGTACTCACCGCCCACCCACGCGTTCAAGATGGTGCCCTCCAGCCTGGGCATCGAGTGGCCCGCCGTCGACCCCGAGGACGCGGCCGTCCAGCGCGCCGCGCAGCTGCTCAACGAGGGCGGCAAGGTGGCTATGCTGGTCGGCCACGGCGCGAGCGGCGCCCGCGACGAGCTGATCGAGGTCGCCGACCTGCTCGGCGCCGGGGCGGCCAAGGCGCTGCTGGGCAAAGACGTCTTGAGCGACGAACTGCCGTGGGTCACCGGCTCGATCGGCCTGCTCGGGACGCGGCCCAGCTACGAGTTGATGCGCGACTGCGACACCCTGCTCACGATCGGATCCAGCTTCCCCTACACGCAGTTTTTGCCCGAGTTCGGGCAAGCCCGGGCGGTGCAGATCGACATCGACGGCCGCTTCATCGGCATGCGCTACCCGTACGAGGTCAACCTCGTTTCCGACGCCAAGACCGCGCTGCGGGCGCTGATTCCGCACCTGCGCCGCAAGGAGGACCGGGGCTGGCGCGAGACGATCGAGGCCAACGTGGCCCGCTGGTGGGAGACCATGGAGATGGAGTCGAAGGTCAGCGCCGACCCCATCAACCCGATGCGGTTGTTCTCCGAACTGTCGCCGATGCTGCCCGACGACGCCATCGTGACGGCCGACTCCGGGTCGGCGGCCAACTGGTACGCGCGTTGCCTGAAATTCCGCGGCAACATCCGTGGTTCGCTGTCGGGCACCCTCGCCACGATGGGTCCCGGCGTCCCGTATGCGATCGGAGCCAAGTTCGGGCAGCCGCACCGGCCGGTCATCGCGTGCGTCGGCGACGGCGCCATGCAGATGAACGGCATGGCAGAGCTGATCACGATCAAGCGGTACTGGCAGGAGTGGGACGATCCCCGGCTGATCGTGGCGATTTTGCACAACAACGACCTCAACCAGGTCACGTGGGAAATGCGGGCGATGGCCGGTTCGCCGAAGTTCGCCGAGTCGCAGAACCTTCCGGACGTGGACTTCGCGGGCTTCGCGGCGGGGCTGGGGCTGGGCGCGATGGCCATCAAGGACGCGGACAAACTCGGGGATGCGTGGCGCACCGCGCTGGCGGCGGACCGCCCCACCGTGCTCGACGTCTACACCGATCCCAACATGCCGCCGATTCCGCCGCACGCCACCTGGGACCAGTTCAAGGCGGCGACCGCCGCGGTGCTGTCCGGCGACGAGGACCGGGTCGGCTTCGTGAAGGTGGGACTGAAAACCAAGGTGCAGGAGTTCCTTCCGCACAAGAAGAGCTGACCGGCCAGAAAGCCGGCTGGGAAGCCTACGAAGCCGAATAGGCCTTACGCGCGCTGCGCAGGTCGTCGACGAACAGCCGGTAGGCCTCGTCGTGGGATTCGCTGCGGTCGCGCAGCACCGAAGACGGGTGCACCGTCGCGACCACGATCGGTTCGGGCGCCACATCCACGCCGACGTCTTGGGGCAGCCCGACGGCCTCGCCCCGTTGCGCGGACACCCGGAAGGCCGGTCCCAGAAGCGATTGCGCGGCGGTGGCGCCCAGGCACACGATCACCTGCGGTCGCACCGCCTCGATTTCGGCGATCAGCCACGGCCGGCACGCGACCACCTCGGTGCGGCTCGGCTTTTGGTGGATCCGGCGCTTGCCGCCCTTGCGGGTGAACTTGAAGTGCTTGACGGCGTTGGTCTGGTAGGTCAGCGTCGGGTGGATATCGGCCTCGTCGAGCGCCCGGGCCAGCAACCGTCCCGCCGGCCCGACGAACGGCAGGCCCGCCCGGTCCTCCTGATCCCCCGGCTGCTCGCCCACCAGCATGATGGGCGCCCCCGCGGGCCCGTGGCCGAAGACCGTTTGCGTGGCGTCGGCGTAAAGCGGGCAACCGTGGCACCGGTCGGCCGCCGACTTCAGCGACTCCAGGCCGCGATCGTGCGGCAGATAGCGTGCGGCGCTGGCGGATTTCGCGGGCGACGTTAATGTCACGCGGGACAGCCCAGGGACGTCATGCCCCCGGGCATACCCCTGCGTACCGGCGGGAAAACCGGGAAAACGCTAGCCTCGAACAGCCCGATCAGCCCTTCCCCGTGATGGCGTCCCGCGCGCGGTCCAGCATCGCCGCGAACGGGCCCGCGGCCAGGTTGGCCGCCTGCGATTCGACACCCGCGTGCGGGCGGGTCGGCGCGATCGCCTCGGCGAGCTTCGCGGCGCGGCCCATGCTTGCCAGCTCCTCACCGCTCAATTCCTCGCCCGGCCTGGCGAACTCGTCGGACTCCTCGTGCTCGGCGTGATCCACCACGGCGTCGCGCAGTCGCGTCAGCAGGCGGGTGAATTCCTCGCTGTCGACGTCGAGCTTCTCGAGCCGCTGCGGCACTGCCGCCGATCTTCCGCTTGGCCCGCGGGTGAACGATCTCCTCCTCGGCGGTTTCGTGGACGGCGAGCAGTCTGCGGAGCTCGACGAACGCCCTCTCCCGCTCCTTGCCTGAGGCGGCCAGCGCTTCGGCGAACGAAGACTTGATCTGCTCGTGCTGGCTGACGAGAAAGTCGACCACGTCGGTGGGCGACTTGATGGCGTCTGCGGCCATGAGTCCTCCCCTTCTGCCCATCTCCTTTGGAAGATCAGCGCGCGGGCTGTGGCGCGCTGTCTTGCGGGCGACCCGACGGGCGCGCCACGAAACGAACGCCGGGCGGGGGGCGACAGGTGTGTAACTGGCGAGAGTCGGGGTATTTCTCCTGGAAAACGAGGCGAAAGGACTTCTGAGCGATCGTGACGCTAACGCGCTTCCGACCCCGCCGCGCGAATTTGGCGGTGATCGCCGGCGCCCTTTTGGCCGCGGCGGGCTGCGCGGCGCCGGGGTCGACGCTGGAGAGCGCCCCGGAGGTGACGGTCTGGTCGGTGGGCGCGCCGCTGTCGCAGCCCGTGTGGTCATACCGGACAAACAGCCTGGTCGCGGTCACCGACGACCACCGATTGGCCGAGGTCAGCCTCGGCGCGCACCCCGATGATGCGAAGGCCCGGCTGTCCGCGCCCATGGAGGTGGGGCGCAACCTGCAGATCAGCCGGAAGGACGACCGCATCGTGTTCGTGCCGCAGCCCGGGCGCGGCAGGGTCGCCGCCGTCGACCTGGCCAGCCTGCGGGAGGTCGACGATTTCGACGCTGGCCCCACCCCGGCGTACCTGGCCGAGGACGCGGGAATGCGGATCCTGCTTGCCCTTTCGGCCGACGGAAAGTCGGTGACGCCGGTGGACCAGTTCGGCTTGCGGAAACTGCCGACCGCCGGGCTGGCCGATGGACCCGCCGACGCCATCGACGGCGCCAACCGTGGCCGCAAGATCGACTACCACGCCTACGGATCCTCGGGCATCCGCTACTACGAGGGGTTCTCCTCCCCTCCCCAGGATCGCGGCTCGCTGGCCATGGACGTCGCCGTCTCCGCGGGCGACGGCGCCGCCGACACCCGCGCCTACGTGGCCGGCCACGACAGCGACGTGCTCTACGCGGTGGACTCGCGCCGCGGCGGCCGTGGCATGGAGGTGCTCGCGAGCACCCGGCTGCCGTCGCCGATCCGCGAGCTCGGCACCGACGACACCCGCATCTACGCCGCCACCGACCGCGAGGTGGTGGTGCTCGAGACGGCGAGCTTCACCGGCTTTGCCGACCGGCGCATTCCGGTCATCCGGGTCACCGACTACCGGTCGGCCCTGCCGGCCGGCGCCGCCGCGGCGCGACCGTCCGGGATGGCCATCGGGCCGCACCGGGTCTACCTCACCCTGGCCGGCGTTCCCTGCGTGGTCGGCGTGGCCAAGCCCCGCCTGTAGCCGGAGGAGGAACCGATGAGCGCAACCCAAGATCAGGCCCGCGGGTCGATCGTCATCGACGACGACGTCGTACTCATCAACGAACAGATCAAGGCGCTCAAGGAACTTGGCCGCCAAGACGACGAGGCGCCGATCAGCGAAGGCCAGCGCTACGACTTCAGCATCAGGTGGGGCACGGTGCTGGCGGGGCGGCTACGGCGGCTGGTGCACTACAGCTCGCTGGGCATGCTCGAGGACGCCGACGAAAGCACCTTCCGCGCCCTGTGCGACGAGCTGCGGGGGCTGTCGCATTTGATCGACCGGTTCCGGCTGGCTCAGCCGCGGTTCACCGAGGGCCCACCGGCCCGCGCGCGACGTTACCGCCGCGGCTGAGCCGGGCCGAGGAAGTCGCCCTCGGCCAACACGATCCCGGTGCGCGGCTTGGCGCATCGGGGATTGCGGCAGGTAAGCGCGACCATGTACGCGTCGGGCTCCTCGTCGAGGAACAAGAATCCGAGGTACAGGGCGTCACCGACGTCGAATTCCGTTGCGCCGCAACACTCGCAGTGCCCGCCCTTGGCCGCGATTTGTGCCGAGACCCGTTGGCGCGCAGCCCGATCGAGGGCGATCAGTTCGGGGCGCACCATCGCGTCGGCGGTGTCGTGAGGCATCGTCAGATCTCCACGTCCTTGTCGTAGTGGATGTTGTCTTCACGCCAACCACCCAGGCCGTAGCCGATGCCGCGGTGGTCGTCGATGAACTCGATCTGGTAGATCCATTTGGCCATCTTGAAGCCGACCTGGGTCTCCACCCGCAGCCGCAGCGGCGCACCGTGCTTGATGGGCAACGGTTTACCGTTCATCGCGTAGGCCAGGATGGTCTGCGGCTTGTAGACCAGTTGCAGATCCATCACCTCGTAGAACTGTCCCTCGCCCTGCGAGCTGGGTTCGTCGCGGCTGTTGTCCTGCATGGTCAGAAAACACACGTAGCGCGCCTGCGGCAGCGGCCGCACCAGGTCCGCGAGCGCGGCGAGCGAAAGCCCCTCCCATTCACCGATGCTGGACCAGCCCTGGACGCAGTTGTGCAAGACTCGTTGCTTTTGCGGCTCGGCGAGCGCACGCAGCGCGGCAAGGTCGAGGGTCACCGGCTGTTCGACGAGCCCGCCGACCCGCAGCCGCCAGTCGACGAAGTTGTGCACCGCCATCACCTTGTACTCGACCGAACACGGCGGTTTGCCGTTGACGCGGTGCTCCTCCGACAGCATTCGCTCCGGATAGTCCTGCCGCGAGTCCAGAGGGCGCAGCAGGATCAGCCGGGCCCGCGTGAGCACGGCACCGAGGATGCGGTGCACCTGTCGGGGCCGGCGCAGACTCCAGACGGTGGCCGCGACGTGGATGGCGACGATCGCGCCGATGATCACGAACGACAACGCCGTCGCCAACGTGACGTTGCGGACCGAGCCGAAGATCATCGAGGCGGTGAGTTGGCCCCAGCCCCAGAAGAACACCATCGACACGTGGATCGCGATGAAGACCAAAAACGCGCCGAGCCCGAGGAAGTGCAGGCTGCGCGCGGATTGCCGCCCGCCCCAGGCCCGCACATACCAGGGGAACCGGGCCTCGATCGCCGGGGACTGCGCGGCCCCGGTGAGGATCTGGAACGGCGCCAGCACGAAGATGACGCCGGCGTAGGTCAGTTTCTGGATGGCGTCCAGCGGCTCGTTGGGCAGCAGCGGGGGCAGGTTGAACGTCATGTAGGTGACGATGTCGTTCCCGGCCTCTACGAAGGTGGCCCACGAATACGGCCAGTACCGGTGCCACTGGCCGGTGGCGAACAGCAGGATGTAGTAGGACAGCCCGACCAGGATCCACCCGAGCACCGAGATGAAGTGCCAGTGGCGTCCCATGCCGAGCTTCTTGTGGCCGGGCAGCGCGATCAGCGGGCTGTAGTCCTCTTCCTCGTCGAGGGTGTCGTAGAGCTTGTCGGTCGGCATCTTCTTGGTGGTGAACCGCGCCCATTCGGTCCCCGGCTTGCTGTCCTCCCGCCAGTACAGCTTGGGGTGGGTGGACAGGATCTCGATCCCGCTGCGCAACAACAACGTCAGAAACAAGACGTTGAGCCAGTGGTCCACGCGCAACCACGCGGGATAGTCGAGCGTTGTCATTGCCTGGGTCATGAGGGCGCTCCGCTCAGTCCTCCCAGCGCTGCCGTTGCGGATAGGCCACGTTGATGCCCAAAAGCACCGTCCCGTGCACTCCGATGAAGGCGCAGGCGAACCCCAGCGCGAAGGTGGCGGGGGCGAGGTCCCACCGCCCGGTCACGGAAACCAGGCCCGGCAGGCTCGCCATCCGCGTGGCGACGTCGACCACCAGAACGACGGCCGAAAGCAGGCTTCCCGCAAACCAAACCCCTTGTGTGACACGGGGATTGCGCCCAATTGCGAGCCCACCCGCGATCAGCAGGCAACCGGCGATCACCGCCGCCGCGTACAGCACCAGATACCAGGGCGGCGCCTCCTGGTCGAGCAGCAGGCAGACGTGGGTGGCGGCGATCCCGAGGAGCAGAACCGCGCCCAGCCCGGTTATCACTCGGGGCAGGTCGAAGGCGACGTAGCCGCCAAGGCTGAGTACTTTGAACAGCCGGCTGCGGTGCCAGGTTTCCGGCCAGGATCCGACGACAGAACCCACCGTCGGCGATTACCCGGCCGGGGATTTCTCAAACGCAGGCCTGTATAAATTCGCGTCTTGGCCCCACCCCGAAAAGCACACCCTCGGCTACATTTTGGGGAAGGAGGCCACTGGCGTGACGAACCCGCAGGACTATTTCGGATACGGCCCGTTCAGTTACGACCCGCTGGGCCGCGTGCCACCCGCGGCGCCGCCGCCCCCGCCCGTCTTC
>NZ_LQPJ01000079.1 GCF_002101785.1 Mycobacterium palustre | reverse complement strand
ACACTCAACGCCGCCACAGCGCACTCAGCGGCCTACCACCCATCAGCCGCCTGTAACCAACGTTATGGCCGGGTACACCTAGACGCTGAACCGGCAGTCGCCCATGTCAGCGTTCATCCGCACCGTTCGCGATCCGATGTGACGGTCTCACGCCAAGACGCCGACGATGAGGATGATCGTGGCCGCGATCGTCGCGGGCGCCAGCGAAACCAGCAAAAAGTTGACCACACCTTCCTTGGCGGCCGATGCCACGTGAACGCCCGCCGCGCCCGGCGCGAACTGACGACCGGCGCCCCAGATCGCTGCGAGTTGCGTTGCCAACCAGTTCGCGTACGCGCCATAGGCCAGCAGGGCCACCGTCGCGACCTGCCAAACCTGAGCCAGATGAAGATGTGGCCATAGCAGGCCGATGACGATGAGGAACGGACCGTTCGTCATGCCCTGGAGGTGACTGGCCAGCCCCATCCGCGGGTTCTTCACGGCCCGGGTCGCCAGCCCGGTCAGGAGACCGAGCAGAAAGAGGATCAGACCCAGAGCAAGCAGGAGCGTCTGCATTGTCGGATCTTAGGCAACCATGCCCTCGTGGGCTCTAATCGTTGTTGCGCTAAACGTCTATCCGTGGCGGAACTCGACGACGTCGCCGTCGGCCATCACGTAGTCCTTGCCTTCCATCCGGACCTTGCCGGCCGCCTTGGCCGCGGCCATCGAGCCGGCGGCGATCAGGTCGTCATAGGACACGATCTCGGCCTTGATGAAGCGCTTTTCGAAGTCGCTGTGGATCACCCCGGCGGCCTTGGGCGCGGTGTCGCCCTGGTGAATCACCCACGCGCGCGCCTCTTTTGGCCCCGCGGTCAGAAAGGTCTGCAACTTGAGCGTGTGGAAGCCGGCCCGGGCCAAGGAGTCGAGCCCGCGCTCGGTCTGCCCGATCGACTCGAGCAGCTCGGCCGCCGACTCATCGTCGAGCTCGACCAACTCCGATTCGATGGCCGCGTCCAGGAACACCGCGTCGGCCGGCGCGACGAGCTCCCGCAGGGAGGCCACCCGCGCGGGGTCGGTCAGCACCGCCTCGTCGGCGTTGAAGACGTACAGGAACGGTTTGGCGGTCAGCAGGTTCAGCTCCCGCAGCAGCGAGACGTCGGCGCCCGCGGCGAACAGCGTGGTGCCGCCGTTCAGCGTCTCGGCAGCGGCCAGCGCCGCGTCGTGCACCGGTTTGCGCTCCTTGTGGGTGCGCGCCTCCTTTTCCAGCCGCGGCAGGGCGCGCTCGAGCGTTTGCAGGTCGGCGAGGATGAGCTCGGTGTCGACGACCTCGATGTCGGACTTGGGGTCCACTTCGCCGGCCACGTGCGTGACGTCGTCGTCGGAGAACACCCGGACCACCTGGCAGATGGCGTCGCATTCGCGGATGTGAGCCAGGAATTTGTTGCCGAGCCCGGCCCCCTCCGACGCGCCCTTGACCAGGCCGGCGATGTCGACGAAGGTCACCGGGGCCGGCACCACGCGTTCGGAACCGAAGAGTTCGGCCAGCCTGGCCAGCCGCGGGTCCGGCAGCGACACCACGCCCTCGTTCGGTTCGATCGTCGCGAACGGGTAATTCGCCGCCACCACGTCGTTTCGGGTCAGCGCGTTGAACAGCGTCGACTTGCCGACATTGGGCAGCCCCACGATTCCCAGGCTCAGGCTCACGGGGAGTCAAG
Organism: Mycobacterium palustre; assembly: GCF_002101785.1. GTDB lineage: Bacteria > Actinomycetota > Actinomycetes > Mycobacteriales > Mycobacteriaceae > Mycobacterium > Mycobacterium palustre. The sequence goes on along the minus strand of NZ_LQPJ01000079.1, from coordinate 28,270 downwards.
TCTATGCCCAGCGCGCGCACCGCCGTTTCCTGCACGAACCCGTGGCGCGCCCGGCGGCCCCTAACAAGGTCTTTACGGGCCTTTGGGCGCATTTTCGGTACGGTCTACATGTGTCAGAACAGCGGGCGAGGTCGGCGGTCGAGGCTTCCCACGGTTCAGTCCACCCCAACATCCCAGGTGTGCCGTGGTGGGCGGCCGTGCTCATCGCGATCACGGCGACGGCCATCGGGTACGGGATCGACGCCGGCGGGGGTCACAAGGAGCTCACCCACGTCTTCGCGGGCCTCTATATCGCCGGCTGCGTGGCCGCGGTGCTGGCCGTGCGCCAGGACGGCGTGTTCACCGCGGTCATCCAGCCGCCGCTGATCCTGTTCTGCGCGGTGCCGGGCGCCTACTGGATGTTCCACGGGCGCAAGGTCGGCCACCTCAAGGACCTCCTGATCAACTGCGGCTACCCGCTGATCGAGCGTTTTCCCCTGATGCTCGGCACCGCCGGCGGCGTCCTGATGATCGGCTTGGCGCGGTGGTATTTCGGGACGTCGCACCGGACCAAGGCGGCCACCGAGGGCAACGACGCCGCGGCCGCGAAGTCGGGCTCGCTGTTGGGTGCCGTTGCGGGAAAACTGAATTCGCTTCTCCGCCTGACCGCGGGGGACCAGTCCGACGAGGCGCCCGCCGCCGAGCGGAAAAGGAGCCGCAGCTCCGGGCGTTCCGCGAATGCCGCCCCGAGGACCGGCCGGACGTCGCGCGCCGGTAGCTCCGCCTCGCCGGCCAGCCGCTCCCGCCACTCCCGACCGGCGCTCGACGACGAGCTGGAACCGTTGGCCGAGCGTCCGCGCCGCACCGGTCGCCGCGGCCAGGCGCCGCCCCGCGACTTCGACCCCGCCGACCGCGCCGCCGCGCCGCGCCGGCCGCGCCGCCGCCCGAGGCCCGACGACGACCCGGGCGCACGGTCCCAGCCGCGCGAGCCCCGCCGCGAACCGCGGCCCACCCGCCGCAACCCGTACGAATGGCCCTACGACGGGCCTTCCGATGGGCCTTCCTATGGGCCAACGCAGCGCGGCGGCCGCTTCGACGGATACGACCGCTACGAGCCGTACGAGCCGAGCTACGAGCCGCGGCGCCGCCGCGGCGCGCCGAGCGCGAACGGCACCGGCCCGACGCACCACCCGATCTCGCGGGTCCGCTACCGCGGCGAGGCCCCGCCGGACGAACCACGAGCGGAACCCCGGGCCGAGCGCCGCGGCCGGTCACGCCCGCCGCGGCCGCCGGCGGAGTCCTGGGAGTACGACGTCTAAGGCGGGGTCTAACGCGCCGAGCGGATTTCCCGGGGCAGCGCGAACACCAGGGTCTCCTGGGCCGTCGTCACGGGCTGCACCACGTCGAAGCCGCATTCGGCCAACCGCTCCAGCACGCCCCGCACCAACACCTCGGGGACGGACGCGCCGGAGGTGACACCGACCGTGGTGACACCCTCCAGCCACGCCGGGTCGATGTCGTCGGCCCAATCGACCAGGTGGGCGGCCGCGGCGCCGCCGCCCAGCGCCACCTCGACCAGCCGCACGGAGTTCGACGAGTTGCGTGACCCGACGACGATGACCAGCTCGCACTCGGGAGCCATCGCCTTGACCGCGACCTGCCGGTTCTGGGTGGCGTAGCAGATGTCGTCGCTGGGCGGGTCCTGCAGCTTGGGAAAGCGCCGCCGCAACCGCTCGACGATCTCCATCGTCTCGTCGACCGACAGCGTGGTCTGCGACAGCCAGACCACCTTGTTCTCGTCGCGCACCGTCACGTTGTCCACTGAGGCGACCCCGTCGACCAGCTGCACGTGCTCGGGCGCCTCGCCCGCGGTGCCGATGACCTCCTCGTGGCCCTCGTGCCCGATCAGCAGGATGTCGTAGTCGTCGCGCGCGAACCGCCTGGCCTCGTTGTGCACCTTGGTGACCAGCGGGCAGGTGGCGTCGATGGTGTGCAGGTTGCGCTCGGCGGCCGCGGCGTAGACGGTGGGCGCGACGCCGTGCGCGGAGAACACCACGATCGCCCCCTCGGGGACCTCGTCGGTCTCCTGCACGAACACCGCACCGGCCTTTTGCAGGGTGTCGACCACGTGGCGGTTGTGCACGATCTCGTGGCGCACGTAGACCGGCGCGCCGTGCCTTTCCAGGGCGCGCTCGACCGTCTCGACGGCCCGATCCACGCCCGCGCAGTAGCCCCGCGGCTCCGCCAGGAGCACTCTCTTGCGGGTTGGGTCTAGGGCTACCGATCTGGACGCGCCGGGAATCCCCATGTCGACGGTCGGCGGCATGCCATCCAGCGTACGTTTCGGCGCGCCGGAGGGCACATGGCGCGGGTGGCTTGGTACTCAGCCGCCGGTTGAGGCAGGCTGGGACGCATGGCTACTGCACCGTATGGAGTTCGGCTACTGGTCGGCGCGGCGACAGTCGCCGTCGAGGAGACGATGAGGCTGCCGAAGACGATCCTGATGTACCCGATGACCGTGGTCAGCACCGCGGCGCACCTCGTGATGCGTTTTCAGCAGAACCTGGCCGAGCTGGTGATCAAGGGCGACAGCACGCTGGAGTCGATTTTCCCGCCGAAGGACGAAAAGCCGGAGTGGGCGACGTTCGACGAGGACCTGCCCGACGACGCCGACGGGGCCCCCGCCGCGCTGGCCGACGGCGGCGACAGCGAACGCCGCGCCGAGGGCCGGTTCGCGCTGTACTCGGTCTCCGACGCCCCCGACGCCGCCGCTTCCCCGGCCAACCCGGCCCACCAGTCCAAGAAGTCCGGCCCGTCGGTGCCGCAACCGGAGGTGGCGGCCGAGCTTGACTACCCGAACCTGACGCTGGCCCAGCTGCGGGCGCGGCTGCAGTCGCTGAGCGTCGACGAGCTGGAGGCCCTGCTGGCCTACGAGCAGGCCACCAAGGCCCGCGCGCCGTTCCAGACGCTGCTTGCCAACAGGATCACCCGCGCGAACGCGAAGTGACCCGAGCGGCGAACTGCGAACCCAACTCCGCCGAGAACCCGTTTCCGGTGCGCGCGGTGGCGATCCGGGTCGCCGGCTGGATCGACAAGCTGGGCACCGTCTGGGTCGAGGGCCAGCTGGCGCAGGTGACGATGCGGCGCGACGCCAAGACGGTGTTCATGGTGCTGCGCGACCCGGCCGCAGACATGTCGCTGACCGTGACGTGTTCGCGCGACCTGGTGGCCAACGCGCCGATGAAGCTTTCCGAGGGCACCCAGGTGGTGGTGTGCGGCAAGCCCACCTTTTACACCGGGCGGGGCACATTTTCGTTGCGGCTCAGCGAGATTCGCGCGGTCGGCGTCGGCGAGCTGCTGGCCCGCATCGACCGGCTGCGCCGGCTGCTGGACGCAGAAGGGCTTTTCGACCCCCGGCTCAAACGGCCGATCCCGTTCCTGCCCAACATGATCGGGCTGATCACCGGCCGCGCCAGCGCCGCCGAACGCGACGTGACGACCGTGGCGAGCGGGCGCTGGCCGGCGGCGCGGTTCGCGGTGCGCAACACCGCCGTCCAGGGACCGAACGCGGTCGCGCAGATCGTCGAGGCGCTGCGCGAACTCGACCGCGACCCCGAGGTCGACGTCATCGTGCTGGCCCGCGGTGGCGGCAGCGTCGAGGACCTGCTGCCGTTCTCCGACGAGACGCTGTGCCGCGCCATCGCGGCGTGCCGCACGCCGGTGGTCAGCGCGGTCGGCCACGAACCCGACAACCCGCTGTGCGACCTGGTGGCCGACCTGCGCGCCGCCACCCCCACCGACGCGGCCAAGAAGGTGGTGCCCGACACCGCCGCCGAGCAGCGGCTGGTCGGCGAGCTGCGGCGGCGCAGCGCGCAGGCGCTGCGCAACTGGGTGTCCCGCGAGCAACGCGCGCTGGCCCAGCTGCGCAGCCGGCCGGTGCTGGCCGAGCCGCTTTCGGCCCTGACGGCCCGCGCCGACGAGGTGCACCGGGCGCGATCGGCGGTGCGCCGCGACATCCGGCGGCTCGTCGCCGCCGAGACCGACCGCATCGGCCACCTGGGCGCCCGCCTGGCCACGCTGGGGCCGGCGGCCACGCTGGCCCGCGGCTACGCGGTGGTGCAGACCGTGCCGAGCGCCGGGCCCGCGGCGGTGCTGCGGTCCGTGGATGACGCCCCGGCGGGCACCCGGCTCCGGGTCCGGGTCGCCGACGGCGCCGTCGCGGCCATCAGCGAGGGGCCGACAAATGGCGGCTAACGACGATTCGGCTATTCCCATTAGTCAGCTCGGCTACGAGGCTTGCCGGGATGAGCTGATCGAGGTGGTGCGGCTGCTCGAGCAGGGCGGCCTGGACCTCGACGCGTCGCTGAAGCTGTGGGAAAGGGGTGAACAGCTCGCAAAAAGATGCGAGGAGCACTTAGCTGGCGCCCGCAAGCGCATCGAGGAAGCACTGGCGGCCGGCCAGGCCGAGGAGGGCTGACCGGGGCCGGGTCAGGCCGCCCGATGGCCGCGCGACCTTAAAAGTGGAACACGTTTCAGTTATCCTTCCCGCATGGGTGATGCATCGCTGACGACCGAACTCGGCCGCGTTTTGGTCACCGGCGGCTCGGGCTTCGTCGGCGCCAACCTGGTGACCACCTTGCTCGACCGCGGGTACCGGGTGCGCTCCTTCGACCGCGCCCCGTCGCCGCTGCCGGAGCACCCCCGGCTGGAAGTCCTGGCGGGCGACATCACGGACGGGGCGGCCTGCGCCGAGGCCGTCGACGGCATCGACACCGTCTTTCACACCGCCGCCATCATCGAGCTGATGGGCGGGGCGTCGGTGAGCGCCGAGTACCGCCAGCGCAGCTTCGCCGTCAACGTCGGCGGAACGGAGAACCTCGTGCACGCCGGGCAGGCGGCCGGCGTCAAGCGGTTCGTCTACACCTCGTCCAACAGCGTGGTGATGGGCGGCCAGCACATCGCGGGCGGCGACGAAACCCTGCCCTACACCACCCGGTTCAACGACCTGTACACCGAGACCAAGGTGGTCGCCGAGCGGTTCGTGTTGTCCCAGAACGGCGTTGACGGCATGCTGACGTGCGCGATCCGGCCCAGCGGCATCTGGGGCCGCGGCGACCAGACGATGTTTCGCAGGATGTTCGAGAGCGTGATCGCCGGGCACGTCAAGGTGTTGATCGGCCGCAAGTCGGCCAAGCTGGACAACTCTTACGTGCACAACCTGATTCACGGTTTCATCCTGGCCGCCCAGCATCTGGTACCCGGCGGGACCGCGCCCGGTCAGGCGTATTTCATCAACGACGGCGAGCCGATCAACATGTTCGAGTTCGCGCGGCCGGTGATGGAGGCCTGCGGCGAGAACTGGCCGCGGATCCGGGTCAACGGACCGATTGTCCGCGCGGCGATGACCGGTTGGCAGCGCATGCATTTCCGGTTCGGGATACCGGCGCCGCTGCTGGAACCGCTGGCCGTCGAGCGGCTGTATCTGGACAACTACTACTCGATCGACAAGGCGCGGCGCGACCTCGGCTACGAGCCGCTGTTCACCACCGACAAGGCGCTGTCGGAGTGCCTGCCCTACTACGTGGAGCTGTTCAAGAAGATGAAAAGCCAAGCGCGGGCCGGCAAGGCGGCGGCCGCAGGCTAGCGGAAGCTCACCATCTCGCTGCCCCACGCGGCGCGGATTTGCGCGTCGACGTCGTGGGCGACGGTGTCGCGCCTGCCGATCAGCAGGCAGGAGCGGTCGGTCTGCTGGTAGGGCGGCCAGTCCGGCTCGCCGGGCGGGCCCGCGGGCTTGGCGTGCGCGGCGAAGTTAAGCCACCTGGTGCGCACCCGCTTCGAGACCGCCTTGGCGGTTCTGGCGCCGCCGAGCTTCAACGTCGGGTCCTTGGGTGCGCCGAGATTGCCCCACACGTAAGGCAATTCGGTGGCGTGGGCGGCGCCGACCAGCAGCACCTTGAGCAGCGGGGCGGCGTAGTCGAACCGGTAGAGGTACACCGGCGCCACGTGGGAGTGCCCCTCGGCCAGCCACACCGACGGCATCCGGAAGCCGACGTCGGTGGCGATGCTCAACGACCGCGCCCGGCGCCGCGATCGCGAATACGCCGACCCGATCTGCTCCTCGGTGGGCAGCTGCAGGTCGGGCTGCTCGGCGGCGATCTGGGTGAACATGGACGTCAGCGCGCGCGGGGTGATCGGCATCAACGGCGACCGCATCAACCTGAACAGCGCCGCCTCATGTCTGTTGGTGCCGATGATCAGCGGGACGGGGTGCGAGCGTCGCTGTTGCGCCACCTTGACCGGGTAGTCGGGCAGCAGGTCGCCGTCGACGATGGGGACGAACGCCAGCGTGCCCGGGTTGCGCACCGGCACTTCCTCGAAGACCCGCTGCGACGCCGCCAGGAGCGCGGGGATCGGCACGTCGACCAGCCGGTCGGCGTCCGACGGCGCCATCGCCAGCTTGTCGAGGAGGCTCGACGCGACGCGGCGGGCCCGGTCGCGGTCGTACACCGATGTGGCCGGCGAGCTTTGGGCGATCGCGGCGGCGAACAGGCCCTCGGCGGCCGGGCAGGCGAGCAGGGTGGTGACGATCCCCGCGCCCGCGGATTCCCCGAACAGCGTGACCCGCCGCGGATCTCCGCCGAACGCCGCGATGTTGTCGCGCACCCAGCCCAGCGCCGCCAACACGTCGTGCAGCCCGGCGTTGGAGTCGAAGCGGCGCCGTGCGGTGTTGAACGACGACAGGTCGAGAAAGCCCAGCGCGCCGAGCCGGTAGTTGACCGTTACCACCACGACGTCCCCGCCGCCGACGAGCCGGCGCCCGTCGTAGAGCGGCTGGCTGGCCGACCCCAGCACGTAGGCGCCGCCGTGCAGCCACACCATCACCGGTTTGTCGTCGCCGGGTTCGGTGTCCGAGGATGCCCAGACGTTCAGGGTCAGGCAGTCGTCGCCCTGCGGCGCGCCGAGATCCAGGGGCATGGTGGGAAAGGACGGTTGCGGGCAGGCCGGGCCGAACCCGGTGGCGTCGGCGACCTCGGTCCAGGGTCGCGGCGGCCGCGGCAACCGGAAGCGCAGCTCGCCGACGGGCGGCGCGGCGTAGCGAATGCCCTTCCACGCCTTGACGCGTCCCCCTTGCCAGGCCACGTCGGTGCCGCGGACCGGGCCGTAGCTGGTCTCGACGACCTGCTCGTCGATCGCCATGCGGCCCCTAATGCAGCCGCTCGGTGAGGAATTGGACCACCCGCTTGCGGGCCTCGTAGGCCGGCTGGCCGTCGACCTCGCGGACCTCCTCGGTCAGCACCGAGTGCGCCCCCTTGGCGAAGCCCCCCTGGTTGCCGGGGCTCGAGTCGATCTCGATGACCTCGAACGCGTCGCCGAGCCGCTTTTTCAGCGAGGCGAACCGCTCCCGCGGCGCGAGGTTGTCCTCGCTGAACCGCAGGCCGATGGCGCACAGCCCGTCGTTGGCGCAGCGGTCGGCGACGGTGGCCAGCTCGGCGTCGCTCAGGCCCGGGTTGGCGCGTCGCGCGCGGCCCAACGGCAGCGGAGCCGACGGCTGGCTGAGCACCGGGGCCAGCACGCTGTCGTCGACCGCGGCGGCCAGCGCGAAGCCGCCCGTGAAGCACTGGCCGATGACGCCGACGCCCCTGCCCGGCGTGGACGCGTTGAGGTCACGCGCCAGCGCCCGCAAAAACAACGACACCGGCCGCTGCTTGTTGGTGGCAAACGCGGCGAATTCCCTTGCCACGCAAGCCCTCGCGATGCTGGCCACCACGTAGGCGCCGGTCGCCGGCTTGCCCGGCGTGCCGAACAGCGACGGGATCGCGACGGTGAAGCCGTTGTCCACCAGGTGATTCCCCAGGCCCAGCACACCGGGATGGATGCCGGGAAGCTCCGGGATCAGCACCACCCCGGGCCCGGCGCCCTTGCGGTAGACGTCGTGGGTGTAGCCGCCGCCGGTGAACGGGGCCACCGTCCATCCGGACAGGTCTGCTTGGGGTGCGGTCACGCCATTCCCTCCTTCAGCGTGCGGGCAGGGGCGGCTGCGATTGCGTCGCCGACGCCAGCGTACGAAACTGATCGGCGCCGCCGGCGCCGGTGATCGCCACCTGGGTGGCCCCGGCCGGGCCGGCCAGCCGGGTGGTCCAGATCGGCTCGGCGTCCGCGCCACCGCCGCCGGCGCCGCGATAGACGACCCATTGGGTGCCGTCGACGTCGACGGCTCCGGTCGGATAGGCCGACGGATGGATCGAGGCGACCAGCTTGTCCTCGTCGGCGTTGCTCTGGGTGAGGCTCAGGTACATGCCGGTCGGGCTGATGTAGCCCACCGTCGAGGTGGCCGCGTTGAGCCGCTGACCGGTCGCGGGGTCGGTGCGGCCGTTCTGGATGCCGCCGCGGCCGCCGGAATTGGGCTGCCAGCCGGCGGGCAGGTGGGGCAGGCGGACCGGGAACCCCAGGGTCTGGGCGTCGGCCCGCAGGGCCCCCGCCGCGTCGTAGGACGGGACCGCGCCCTTGTTGGTCCCGCCGGGCTGAAACGAACACATCCCGACCAGCCCCGCCAGCACGATGCAGCCCACCACCAGCGGAATGAGGGACCAGAACATGTCCCGGCCGTCTTGTAGCAGCCGCGGCTTGGCGGGCTTGGGCGTCGGGACCGGCTCGCCTACCTCGGCGTTCGGCTGCGGCTCGTGGGTCATGTCCCGAGTATCCCAGTTCCAGCAGGCAGATCCGCTTCTGGGACAATCGGCAACCATGACAGCTGAGGGCGACCGCTCATCCGGACCCCGTTCGTCGTCGACGCGCCCGGGCCGCGAAGCCCCGGACCGCAACCTGGCCCTGGAGCTGGTCCGGGTCACCGAGGCCGGCGCCATGGCCGCGGGGCGCTGGGTGGGCCGCGGCGACAAGGAGGGCGGCGACGGCGCGGCCGTCGACGCGATGCGGGAGCTGGTCAACTCGGTGTCGATGCGCGGCGTGGTGGTCATCGGCGAGGGCGAGAAGGACAACGCGCCGATGCTCTACAACGGCGAGGAGGTCGGCAACGGCGACGGCCCGGAGTGCGACTTCGCCGTCGACCCCATCGACGGCACCACGCTGATGAGCAAGGGCATGCCGAACGCCATTTCGGTGCTGGCGGTGGCCGAGCGCGGCGCGATGTTCGACCCGTCGGCGGTGTTCTACATGAACAAGATCGCCGTCGGGCCCGAGGCCGCCCACGTCCTGGACATCACCGCACCGATCTCGGAGAACATCAAGGCCGTGGCCAAGGCGAAGAGCCTGTCGGTGCGCGACATGACGGTGTGCATCCTGGACCGGCCGCGCCACGCCCAGCTGATCGAGGACGTCCGCGCGACGGGGGCCCGCATCCGGCTGATCACCGACGGCGACGTCGCCGGCGCCATCTCGGCCTGCCGGTACCTGTCGGGCACCGACATGCTGGCCGGGATCGGCGGCACCCCGGAGGGCATCATCGCCGCGGCGGCGATCCGCTGCATGGGCGGCGCCATCCAGGCGCAGCTGGCCCCCAAGGACGACGAGGAGCGCCAGAAGGCCATCGACGCCGGCCACGACGTCGACCGGGTGCTGACCACCGAGGACCTGGTGTCCGGCGAGAACGTGTTCTTTTGCGCCACCGGCGTCACCAACGGCGACCTGCTCAAGGGGGTGCAGTACTACCCCGGCGGCTGCACCACCCAGTCGATCGTGATGCGGTCGAAGTCGGGCACGGTGCGCATGATCGAGGCCTACCATCGGCTCTCCAAGCTCAACGAGTATTCCGCCATCGACTTCACCGGCGACAGCTCCGCCGCCTATCCCCTGCCCTAGACCGACAACCACGCCTCACGACAAGGACTGCTGCTTATGGCCGATAGTGCCACCGATACCGAATACCGCATCGAGCACGACACCATGGGCGAGGTCCGGGTGCCGGCAAAGGCGTTGTGGCGCGCGCAAACCCAGCGCGCGGTCGAGAACTTTCCGATCTCCGGGCGCGGCCTGGAGCGCACCCAGATCCGCGCGCTGGGACTGCTGAAGGGCGCCTGCGCGCAGGTGAACAAGGACCTCGGGCTGCTGGCCCCGGAGAAGGCCGACGCGATCATCGCCGCGGCCGCCGAGATCGCCGACGGCCGCCACGACGACCAGTTCCCCATCGACGTGTTCCAAACCGGTTCGGGGACAAGCTCGAACATGAACACCAACGAGGTGATCGCCTCCATCGCGGCGGCCGGCGGTGTGACGGTGCATCCCAACGACGACGTCAACATGTCGCAGTCGTCCAACGACACCTTCCCCACCGCCACCCACATCGCGGCCACCGAGGCCGCGGTGCGCCACCTGATCCCGGCGCTGGAGGTCCTGCACGACGCCCTGGCCAGCAAGGCGCGCGAGTGGCGCAGCGTGGTCAAGTCGGGCCGCACGCACCTGATGGACGCCGTGCCGGTGACCCTGGGCCAGGAATTCAGCGGGTACGCCCGCCAGGTCGAGGCGGGCATCGAGCGCGTGCGCGCGACGCTGCCACGGCTGGGTGAGCTGGCGATCGGCGGGACCGCGGTGGGCACCGGCCTCAACGCGCCCGAGGGCTTCGGCGCCAAGGTGGTCGAGACGCTGGTCGCCTCCACCGGCCTGAGCGAATTGCGCACGGCCACCAACTCCTTCGAGGCGCAGGCCGCGCGCGACGGGCTGGTCGAGGCGTCCGGGGCGCTGCGCACCATCGCGGTGTCGCTGACCAAGATCGCCAACGACGTCCGCTGGATGGGCTCGGGCCCGCTGACCGGCCTGGCCGAGATCCAGCTGCCCGACCTGCAGCCGGGCAGCTCGATCATGCCAGGCAAGGTGAATCCCGTTCTGCCGGAGGCGGTTACGCAGGTCGCCGCTCAGGTGATCGGCAACGACGCCGCGATCGCCTGGGGCGGCGCCAACGGCGCCTTCGAGCTCAACGTCTACATCCCGATGATGGCCCGCAACATCCTGGAGTCCTTCAAGCTGCTGACCAACGTCTCCAGGCTATTCGCGGAGCGCTGCATCGTCGGCCTGAAGGCCAACGTCGAGCACCTGCGCGAGCTGGCCGAGTCGTCGCCATCGATCGTGACGCCGCTGAACTCGGCCATCGGTTACGAGGAGGCCGCCGCGGTGGCCAAGCAGGCGCTCAAGGAGCGCAAGACGATTCGCCAGACCGTCATCGACCGGGGCCTAATCAGCGACAAGCTGTCGCTAGAGGAGCTGGACCGCCGACTGGACGTGCTGGCGATGGCCCGCGTACACGACGAGGCGAAACCGGAGGACTAGATGACGGTGGTTCAGCGATGACGGCTCCCCCCGACGGTCCGTACGGTCAGGATCCCTACGGCACGAATCCGTATGGGCAGGGCCCATATTGGGGCGGCCCGCCCCAGGGCGGTCCGCCACCCGGCGGGCAGCCACCCGGTAGCGGCTACCCGTACCCGCCGCCGGGCGGCCCGTACGGCCCCCCGCCGGGCGGCGCGAATCCCTATGCGCCGGGCGGCTATCCGCCGCCCGGCCAGCCATACCCCCCGCAGGGCCAACCGGTGCCCCCCGGGTGGCCGGGCGGGCCGTACCCGCCCGGGCCGCCGCCGGGCGGCCCCCGCTCCAAGGCGCCGTGGCTGATCCTGGCCGGCCTGGCGGTGCTCGGCGTCATCGTGCTGGTGGTGATCGTGGTGATCGGCCTCAGCGGCGGGAACAAGTCGAACAAGGCCGGCCCCTCGCCATCGACGAGCGCGCCGACGTCGAGCTCGCAGCCGAACAATTCCCAGCAGACGGCGACCGGTTGCACGCCCAACGTGTCCGGCGGGGAGAAGCCCACCGGTGACACGATCAGCGCGGGCAAGCTGTCGTTCCCGGCCAGCGCAACCCCGGGGTGGCAAGGCTTTTCGGACGACCAGAGCCCCAACCTGATCGGCGCCGTCGGCGTCGGAACCGAAGTGCCCCCGCCCGCCACCCAGTGGATGATGCAGGCCGAGGTCGCGGTGACCAACTTCGTCTCCAGCATGGACGTCGGCGCCCAGGCGTCGAAGTTGATGGAATGCGTGGCCAACGGCCCCGGCTACGCGAACGCCACGCCCACGCTGGGCCCGACGAAGACGTCGTCGCTCACGGTCGACGGGGTCAAGGCCGCCCGGGTGGACGCCGACATCACGATCGCCGACCCCGCCCGCAACGTCAAGGGCGACTCCGTGGTCATCATCGCGGTCAACACCAAGCCGGTCACCGTCTTCATGGGCGCGACGCCCATCGGCGACGCCGGCTCGGCGGGCATCATCAACAAGGTCATCGGGGCGCTGAAGGTCAGCAAGTAGCCGGGTCCGCCGGCGCCGAGACGTGGGTGGCTTCCGAGCGCCCGCGCAGCACGGTCGAATAGCATTCGGCCCAGTGCGCGCGCTCGGCGTCGTCGGCCCGGTCGACGGCGGCCGCCGAACACAGAATCCGCCGGTCGGCGGTCTTGGCGAGGTCCGCCAGCCGCGCGGCCTCGTTGACGGCGTCGCCGATCACCGTGTACTCGTACCGGTTTTCGGCGCCGACGTTGCCGGCGAACACTCGGCCGGCCGAGACGCCGATACCGAAATCGACGGGCAGCCTGCGCAGTTGGATGCCCAACGCGCGCGCGGTCGCCAGCGCCGCGGATGCCGGTTCGCCGGTGCGCAACGGCGCCCCGAAGACGGCCAGCACCGCGTCGCCGGCGAATTTGTTGATCAGCCCGTGGTTTTCGTCGACGGCGGCGACGACTATGCGGAAAAAGTCGTTGAGCACCTCGGCAACCTGTTGCGGCGGGCGGCTTTCCGCGAGCCGGGTCGAACCCACCAAGTCGATGAACAGGACCGCCGCCTCGACCACGTCGCCGGACAGCGACGCACCCTCTTGGATGGCGCGCTGGGCGACGCCGGTCCCCACGTGGCGTCCGAACAGGTCGCGCAGCCGGTCCCGCTCGGCCAGCCCGGCAACCATCCGGTTGAATCCCGTTTGCAGGCGCCCGATTTGGGAGCGTTCGTAGGCGCCGACGTAGGTCCCGATGCGGCCGTGTTCGACCTCGGCCATCGCGTCGACGACCTCGCAGAGCGGATCGGAGATGGAGCGCGACGTGAGGATCATCGTGGGCATCCCCAGCAGCAGCGCCGCCAGCGACACCACCAGAACCGGCACGTCGAGCGACGCGGACCGCTGGATCAGCCAGCCGTGCGGGCGGAGCACGACGAGGGTCGCGATCACCCCGATGGGAAGCGCGCTGCACAGCACCCACAGCATGACCAGCCGGGCGAACACGCCCGGCACCGTCAACCGTGGCTCCTGCCCCAGCGTGGCGGCGCCCATGATCGGGCGCAGGGTGCGTTGGGCGAGCAGCATCCCGCCGCCGGCGGCGGCCAGGCCGCCGAACACGATGCCGAGCAGGATCGGCAGCAGCAGCTTCGCCCCGCCGGCCAGGTTGATCAGCACGAAGATCGCGCCGACCACACCCGAGGCCAGTAGCAAAATCGCCGTCTGGCGGCCGGGGATCTTCATCGCCGCCTCGCGCTGTTCCGCGGTCGGCTCGTCGCCGGCCACATACCAGCGCAGCGTCGGGGCCAGACTCACCACGCCGCCCGTCGCGACGGCCGCCGTGCCCAGCGTGATCAGGACCGCCATCACCGGCGTGTTCTTCTCGGCGAAGTGGGCGTTTTGCGCCACGGACGTCAATCCCCGTAACGGGATCAAGATCGCCGCCGCGTCGAACACACCGATCAGGTAGGCCAGCGCGAGGGCGACCGCGTATTCGGTCGCGAACCGGCGGGCCGACTTTCGTTGCCTCGCCGCCGGGCTGATCACCTTCTAAAAATAACCGCGCGGGTGTCCGACGTCGTGTTACGCCCCGTTGTTCGGGCCGCCCGAGTTCTGCCCCGGGATGTCGGTGATCGGGAAGTTGGGCATCGGCTTGGGCGAGGGCGTGTTGGGCAACGCCGGGATATCGCCGGGCGGGATGTCGTGCAGCTGGTTGGCGGGCGGGCCGTTGTCGCGGCCGCCGTAGCTGCTCCCGGGGGCCCGCGGCCCGAGCAGTTCGCTGACGGTCACCAGGCGGTAGCCGTTGGCCTTGAGCACCGGGATGAACTGGTACACCAGGTCGACGGTGCTCGAGTAGGTGTCATGGAACAGCACCACCGACCCCGGCTTGATGTAGGTCATCAGCATGTACCGCGTCGCGGCCGTGTTGGAGTCGTTGATCCAATCGAAAGGGATTACATCCCAAAGGATTTCGGCTAGACCGAGCTTACCCGCGGTCTGGCGCACCGCGTCGTTGGACAGCCCGCCGGCCGGCCGCCACAGCGACGGCGCCTTGCCGGTCGCGGTGGCGATCGCGTCGTTGGCCTTAAACAGCTGGCCTTCGACGTCCTCGGGCGGGATCGTCGTCATGTTCGGGTGTTCCCAGGTGTGGTTGCCGTATTCCATGCCGGCCTCGGCGATGCGCCTGGCGCCCGCCGGGTTGGCGGCGACCTTGTTGCCGATCAGGAAGAAGGTCGCCTTGGCGTCGGCGTCCTTCAAGATGCGCAGCAGCCGGTCGGTGTAGGGTCCCGGGCCGTCGTCGAAGGTCAGCGCGACGCATTTGACCACCGAGCAGCTCAGGTTGTCGGCCCGCGTGACGTGACCGGTCAGCGCGCCGATCACCAGCACGGCGGCGGCCGCGACGACGCCGAAAACGGTCCGCCAGTAGCGCCAGGCCTGGCTGTCGGGTCGTTTCGGCACGCTGGCAGCCTACCGAAGGGCCCGTTCAGCGCGGACCGGCGATTTCCTCCAGCATCTCGGTGACCAGCGCGGCGATCGGGGACCGCTCGCTGCGCAGCAGCGTGATGTGGGCGAACAGCGGATGACCCTTGAGCTTCTCGATCACCGCCGCGACCCCGTCGTGGCGCCCCACGCGCAGGTTGTCGCGCTGGGCGATGTCGTGGGTGAGCACCACCCGCGACCCGGCGCCCAGCCTGGACAACACGGTGAGCAGCACGTTGCGCTCCAGCGACTGCGCCTCGTCGACGATCACGAACGAATCGTGCAGCGAGCGGCCGCGGATGTGGGTCAGCGGCAACACCTCGAGCATGCCTCGGGAGAGCACCTCCTCGAGCACCGCCGGGCTGGCCAGCCCCTCGAGCGTGTCGAAGACCGCCTGGGCCCAGGGGCCCATCTTTTCGCTCTCGCTGCCCGGCAGGTACCCCAGCTCCTGGCCGCCGACGGCGTACAGCGGTCGAAACACCACCACCTTGCGGTGGGTGCGCCGTTCCAGCACCGCCTCGAGCCCCGCGCACAGCGCCAGCGCCGACTTGCCGGTGCCGGCCTTGCCACCCAGCGACACGATGCCCACCGACTCGTCGAGCAGCAGGTCGAGGGCGACCCGCTGCTCGGCCGAACGCCCCCGCAGCCCGAAGACCTCGCGGTCGCCGCGCACCAGCTGGACCCGCTTGGCGGGCGTGACCCGGCCCAGCGCGTGCGAGCTGCCGCCGAGCAGCCGAACCCCGGTGTGGCAGGGCAGGTCTCGCGCCTCGACGAGGTCGATCTCACCCTCGGTGAACAGCGCGTCGATGTCCTCGGCGGCGGTCTCGATCTCGTGCATCCCCGACCAGCCGGAGGCCACGACGTCCTGCGCGTGGTATTCGTCGGCGGGCAGGCCCACCGCGGCGGCCTTCACCCGCAGCGGAATGTCCTTGCTGACCAACGTGACTCGCCTGCCCTCGGCGGCGAGGTTGGCCGCGCAGCTCAGGATGCGCGAGTCGTTGCTGTCGGTGCGAAACCCGGCGGGCAGCACCGTCGGATCGGTGTGATTGAGTTCGACGTGCAGCGTGCCGCCTTGTGTCCCAACGGGAATCGGCTGATCCAGCCGTCCGTGCTCGAGCCGAAGATCATCGAACAGGCGCAACGCCTGCCGGGCGAACCAGCCCAATTCGTGGTGGTGGCGTTTGGCCTCCAACTCGCTGATCACCACCAGCGGAACCACCACCTCGTGTTCGGCGAACCGACTGCACGCCCACGGGTCGGACAGCAGCACGGAGGTGTCGAGCACATAGGTTTTCCGCGGGGTCCGGGATTCGGTCACAAAGCGCTCCTCGAGCGGGTAAGCCCGCGCGGACCCGCACAGGCATGTCGGCGGGAGCCGCAGCACCAGGACCGGGGCCGGTCCTGCCTAGAACCACCTGAGTGGTGACGGAGGTGCCGCCCTGGCAGCTGAACATGTCGCTGACCATCGGGAACGACGCTACTCTCGTCGCCGCTCGCCCGCCGCGCAGGCGCGCCGAGACCGGCACGGCGGCACCGAATACGGCGGCCGGCCGGGCGCGAGCGCGTTACGAGTCGCCTAACCGAGGACGAACTGCTTGAGCGCGGGCTCGTCGGCCACGCCCCATGCGACGATGCGGTCCGAGATGGCCTGCCGCAGGTCTTCGGGACCGAAGATGCCCGCGTCGGCCACGTTTTGCACCTTGTCGGCGTAGGCGTCGATGTCGGCGCCGACGACCCGCAGGTCGCCCGCCCGCGCGGCGATCGCGGCGATCGTTTCGTCGCGGGTGTACTCGAGGCAGTGCGCGACGAGCTTGGCGAAGATCTCCTCGTGGCGTTCCTCGTCGCGGGCGATGCGGTCGATGAGCCCGGCCAGGATCGGCTCCTCGAGTCGGGCGGCCAGGTGGCGGCAGAACACGGCTTGGGTGCGCTCGGTGAACGCCATGTACACCAGCGTCTCGACCTGCGAGTAGGTGTCGGCGCGGTAGCCCTTCATCACGTGCTGGACGCGCGCCTCTTCGTTGGCCACGGGGTCGACCTCGCGGGTCACGACCAGGTACTCGCGCAGCGCGATGGCGTGCAGGTGCTCCTCGGCGGTCCAGCGGCCCAGCCAGCGTCCCCACCACTCCTCGAGGATGAAGTGCTCCACGAGCTCGCGGTGGTGTCCGGCCAGGTTGTCCTTGAGCAGCAGCAGGATCTCGCAGGCGTCGGTGAAGGCGCGCGGCAGCGAGGCCTGGGACGGGTCCCAGTCCCGTCCGCCCAGGAAGGCGAAGTTCTCGCCGCGGTCGAAGGGCACGTAGTCGTGCGCGTACCACAACTCCTCGGTGTTGAGGTGGTGGTCCATGAGCTGCTCGATGACCGGCTCGAGTTCGAGCGTCAGTGCGTTAGGAACAGGTTTCTGTGCCATGAAGTAACTGTAACCCGCGTACACAGATGCTGTGAAATCGCCGGGCGTGTCTAGGCCAAATGCTGACTTTGGTTCCCGGCCGGGCCACCGCTAGCGGTCGACCAGGGTCCAGCTCTCCAGCCCCTCGTACAGCGGGAAGTCCCGGGCCAGCCGGGTGACCCGCTGCCGCAGCGCGCCCACGTCGGCCGAGGTGCCCGCGGCCAGCGCGGTGGCGATGATGTCGGCGACCTCGGTGAACTCCTCGTCGCCGAAGCCGCGCGTCGCCAGCGCCGGGGTGCCCACCCGCAGGCCCGACGTCACCATCGGGGGCCGCGGGTCGTTGGGGACGGCGTTGCGGTTGACGGTGATGCCGATCTCGTGCAGCAGGTCCTCGGCGGCCTTGCCGTCCAGCGGCGACTCGCGCAGGTCGACGAGCACCAGGTGCACGTCGGTGCCGCCGCTGACCACCGACACGCCGGCTTGGCGGACGTCGGCGGCCAGCAGCCGCTCGGCGACGATGCGCGCCCCGGACAGCGTGCGCTGCTGACGGTCGGCGAATTCCGGGGTGGTGGCGATCTTGAGCGCGACCGCCTTGCCGGCGATCACGTGCATCAGCGGGCCGCCCTGCTGGCCGGGGAACACCGCGGAGTTGATGGCCTTGGCGTACTCCTGCTTGCCCAGGATCATCCCGGAACGGGCGCCGCCGAGCGTCTTGTGCACGGTCGTGGAGACCACGTCGGCGTGCGGCACCGGCGAGGGGTGCAGCCCGACGGCCACCAGCCCGGCGAAGTGGGCCATGTCCACCCACAGCTTGGCGTCGACCTCGTCGGCGATCGACCGGAACGCGGCGAAGTCGAGGATGCGCGGGTAGGCGGACCAGCCGGCGATGATCACCTTGGGCCGGAACTCGAGCGCCTTGGCCCGCACCGCATCCATGTCGACCAGGTGCGTCGTGGGGTCGACGCCGTAGAAGCCGGCGTCGTAGAGCTTGCCGGAGAAGTTGAGCTTCATGCCGTGAGTCAGGTGGCCGCCGTTGGCGAGGTCCAGGCCCAGCAGGCGCTCCCCCGGGGTCATCAGCGCGTGCAACACCGCGGCGTTGGCCTGGGCGCCCGAATGCGGCTGGACGTTGGCGAAGTCGGCGCCGAACAGCGCCTTGGCCCGGTCGCGGGCGATGTTCTCCACGACGTCGACGTACTCGCAGCCGCCGTAATAGCGCCGGCCGGGCAGGCCCTCGGCGTACTTGTTGGTCAGGACGCTGCCCTGGGCCTGCAGCACCGAGCGCGGCACGAAGTTCTCCGACGCGATCATCTCGAGGGTGTCGCGCTGCCGGTGCAGTTCCTTGTCCAGCAGCTCGGCGATGTCGGGGTCGACCTCCGCGAGCGGGGCGGACATCACGGATTCGGCGGTGCGGGCGTCCGGTGCAGCAGTCACGCAGGCCAGTCTATCCAGCGCGCCTTTTACCCGGCCCAGCCGTCGGGCGCGCATCCGCCCCTGCAACACTGGGCACATGCCGCGGCTTAGCGAGCCGAGTCCGTACGTCGAGTTCGACCGGAAGCAATGGCGTGCCCTGCGCATGTCGACTCCGCTGGCCCTCACCGAAGAGGAACTGGTCGGCCTGCGCGGCCTGGGTGAGCAGATCGACCTGCAGGAGGTCGAAGAGGTATACCTGCCCCTGGCCCGGCTGATCCACCTTCAGGTCGCCGCCCGCCAGCGGCTTTTCGCCGCCACCGCGGAATTCCTCGGCGAACCGCAGCAAACTCCCGACCGGCCGGTGCCGTTCGTGATCGGCGTGGCCGGCAGCGTGGCGGTGGGCAAGTCCACGACCGCGCGCGTGCTGCAGGCGCTGCTGGCACGCTGGGACCACCACCCCCGGGTGGACCTGGTGACCACCGACGGATTCCTATACCCCAATGCCGAGCTGGATCGGCGAAACCTGATGCACCGCAAGGGTTTCCCGGAGAGCTACAACCGCCGGGCGCTGCTGCGGTTCGTGACGTCGGTCAAGTCCGGTTCGGATTACGCGTGCGCGCCGGTGTATTCGCACTTGAAATACGACATCATCCCGGGGGCCAAGCACGTCGTCCGCCACCCCGACATCTTGATCCTCGAGGGACTCAACGTCTTGCAGACCGGTCCCACCCTGATGGTGTCGGACCTCTTCGACTTCTCGCTCTACGTCGACGCCCGCATCGAGGACATCGAGCAGTGGTACGTATCGCGGTTCCTGTCGCTGCGCAGCACCGCGTTCGCCGACCCCGAGTCGCACTTCCACCACTATTCGGCCCTCAACGACACCAAGGCGGTCGCCGCCGCGCGCGAAATCTGGCGATCGATCAACCGGCCCAACCTGGTCGAGAACATCCTGCCGACCCGGCCGCGGGCCACGCTGGTGCTGCGCAAGGACGCCGACCACTCCATCAACCGGCTGCGCCTGCGCAAGCTGTAGGTGCGGCTGGCGGGGCCCCGCCGCCGGGGCCCCGCTGGGCGGTTGGCTACGCCGCGAGGCGGCGCACTCCCAGGTACTGCAACCCTGCGAACGCGGCGGTGTAGATACCGGTGGCCAACGTCGCGGCGACCCCGATCGAGGTCATCGGCACCGCTTCGGCGGCCAGGATCGCGGCCAGCGTGTAGACGATGTTGGCCGCGACGACGCCGATGCCGGCCCGACGCAGGTTCGGCGTCGCCGCCAGGCTGAACACCGCCAGGCCGTAGAGCACAAAAAACGCGCCCAGGGCGTATTCCTGACCCGACGCCAGGCCGGTCATCGACGAAATCGGGTCGGCGAAAAAGGCGACGGCCAAACCGCACAATCCGGTCAGCGTGGCGTCGGCGCGCATCGCGAAACGCAGCAGCGAATCGGTCGAGTCGTAGAGGGGTGGGGTGCGGACACCAGGTGCATTCGAAATGGATGCCATGTCATTACTCCTCGGC
Source organism: Mycobacterium palustre (assembly GCF_002101785.1). Lineage (GTDB taxonomy): Bacteria > Actinomycetota > Actinomycetes > Mycobacteriales > Mycobacteriaceae > Mycobacterium > Mycobacterium palustre. Next base: position 8,238 of record NZ_LQPJ01000079.1, on the reverse strand, counting down.
GAATGGGGAAGGGTCGAACAGGTTTGAGCGTGCCGCCGAAGCACTGCCATATCGACTCGTGGCACTGCCAGCTACTGCCACGAGAACAATGACCAGGCTCGTTGTGCGGCTATTCCCGGATCCCGCGGCAATCCCCGGACAAAATCGCGGTTGTGGGCCCGCCGGGACGCTCGGGCGCGCGGTGGGGGCGCGCCCGCGGCTATTCGCTGGGGACCGGGACCCGCCCGCGCAGGTCGGCGGCGATGAGCCGGGCCGCGGCGTTCTGCCAGTTGTGCAGCGAGCGCTGCGGAACCTCGGTGACCAGCCACTGCCACGCCTGCCGCGCGGTGGGATCCAGCCCGGCGGCCGTGGCGTTCTGCGCGTAGGCGCGCACCCCGACGACATAGGGAAAGTACAGCGAGTTGTAGTACCGCCACTGCTCGGTGGTGCCGAAGTCGCCGCCGTCGCGGGGCTTGAGCCGCGCGATCCCGTCGGCGAGGACGGCCTTGAGCTCGTTGGCCCGCTCCACCGGGTGATCGGGCGCACCCCGCGCGGCCAGCCGCTCGTCGATCACCGGCAACGCGGTCAGCGGGCTGGCGACCAGCTTGGTCAGGTCGCCGTAGTGGCCGAGCGCCCGCCGGGTCAGCCGGGCGAAGGTCTCGTCGTCGACGCCCTGGATGTCCCGCCGCGGGTCCTCCGAGCGCAGCGGCAAGGCCGCCCCGGTGTGCCGCAACGCGGCCCGGTCCGCCCGCAGGGCGGGCGACTTCCAGAACGCCAGCCGGTCCAGCAACCCGGCCAGCGGGTCGGCCAGCACCTGGACGGTGATGGCGATCGCCAGGGTCGTGAACAGCAGCACGGTCAGCACGGCCTGCGCGGTGGGCTCGTGCCGCGTCAGCGCCAGACCGATCAGCGCCTGGCCGCCGAACAGCAGCGCCACCGCCGAGCAGCCGGCGAACGAGCGCAGCATGTCCGCGCGCAGCGCCTGGCCCTCGTCGAACGCGTCCCACAGCGCCACCGCCACGCCCAGCATCAGGACGTCGAAACCGGTGGACGCCAACGCCAGCCAGCTCGGCACCAGGCCCAACGGAATGATCAGGATCGCGTTGGCCAGCGCGAAGAACAGCGTGGCGACGACCACGACGCCGGCAACGGGCACCGGCTGGTCGGCCCGCCGTATCGCGAAGACCATCGCGGCCAGCGTGGACACCGAGATCACCGCCATCATCAGCACATGCCCCGGCCGCAGCGGCCCTTCGACGCTGCCCGCGATCACGGCGCCGGCCAAGGTGAGCGCGGCGACGCCGACGATGAGCAGCACCTCGCGGCTGCGCGCCCGCCAACTGTCACGCGGCGCGGACAGTTCGACGAGGACCGCGAACCACGCGACGCTGGGCACGGCGGCCAGATAGATCTCCAGCCGGCCCAGCGCTGCGGCGTGCGGGCTGCCGCCGGTGCGCACCGCGTCCAGCGCCACCACCAGCGCGAAGCCGCACAGCCCGATCGCCGCCAGCGCAAGCACCGGCTTTCGGGGATCGCGGGCCAGCAGGTACAACCCCAGCCACCCGCTCAGCGTGAAAACCACCGCCGACAGCGCAGCCATGCATCCAGTTTGGCACGGGTTACTTGCCGTAGCGGCGATGCCGCTGGCTGTAATCGCGCAGCGCGCGCAGGAAGTCGACGCGGCGGAACGCGGGCCAGTGCGCCTCGGTGAACCACATCTCCGAGTAGGCGCTCTGCCACAGCAAGAACCCGGACAGCCGCTGCTCCCCCGACGTGCGGATCACCAGGTCGGGGTCGGGTTGCCCCGAGGTGTAGAGGTTTTCGGAGATGCCGTCGACGGTCACCGCGTCGATGAGCTCCTCGGCGGTCGCCCCGTTGGCCAGCTCCTTGCTCAACAGCGCGCGCACCGCGTCGACGATCTCGCGGCGCCCGCCGTAGCCGACGGCGACGTTGACGTGGAACGGCGCGACGGCCGGCGTGGACTCCACCGCGTCGCGCAGCCGGCGGGCCGGTTCCTCCCCGATCAGCGCGAGATCGCCGACGGTGCGCACGCTCCAGCGGTTGGCCGGCGCGCAGATTTCCTCGACCACGTCGGTGATGATCTCGATCAGCCCGGCCAGCTCGTCGGGGTCGCGCTGCAGATTCTCAGTCGACAACAGGTACACCGTCGTCATCTCGATGCCGGCCTCCTGGCACCAGCGCAGCATCTCGGCGATCTTGGCCGCACCCATCCGGTAGCCGTAGCTCACGTCGTCGTACCCGGCGTTGCGCGCCCACCGCCTGTTGCCGTCGCACAGGACCGCGATGTGGCGGGGAAGCTCCGATTTGGAGGCCGCCAGACCCTGCCTGAGCCGCAGCTCGTAGACGCGGTACAACGGCTCTTTGAGCCGCGGCGGAATGATCTCCACGAGGCTCCACCCTACTGTGAGCGGGACCGATTTCCGGCGCGGATCGCAGGCAATATCAGCGCACGCCGACGCCGCCGGGTGACGATTTCCTATTACTGTGGTTGAAAGCACCCCTGGCAATTTTCTGACCTGCACGACGAGGCAACAGGAGACATGAGCAGCCAGACCGGCACGCCCGCAAAGCGGGAGCCCGAATCGCAGGCGATCACGCCGGGCAACACCGTCGAACAGCTCGCCGAAGGTGTTGCCCACGTTCTGGAAAAGCCCCGCATGCGCGGCTGGATCCACTTCTACTCCGCGTGGCTTGCGATCGTCTGCGGCGCCAGCCTGGTGTCGGTGTCATGGGCGGTGGCCTCGACCCGCGCCGGGCTCACCACCTTCGCCTACGCCCTGGCCACGGTGGCGATGTTCGCCGTCAGCGCCACCTACCACCGGGTGAACTGGAAGTCGGACAGCGCCCGCAAGCGGATGAAGCGGCTCGATCATTCGATGATCTTCGTGTTCATTGCGGGCAGCTACACGCCGTTCGCGATGCTGGCGATGCCGCCCCACGACGGGCGATTGGTGCTGTGCATCGTGTGGGGCGGCGCGCTGGCGGGCATCGTGCTGAAACTGTGCTGGCCCTCGGCGCCGCGCTGGGTGGGCGTGCCGCTGTACCTGCTGCTGGGCTGGGTGGCGGTCTGGTATGCCCCCACGATCATCCACGTCGCCGGGGTGGCCGCCATGGTGCTGCTGGCCGTCGGCGGGGTGCTGTACAGCATCGGCGGTTTGCTCTACGGCCTGCGCTGGCCCGACCCGTGGCCGAAGACGTTCGGCTATCACGAGTTTTTCCACGCCTTCACCGCGATCGCGGCGATCCTGCACTACATCGCGATGTGGCTGGCCGTGTTCTACGTCGGCCACCCGGCATGACCGCCGCGGTGTCGGCGGGCTACACCTGCCTGACGTCGGCCGCCGACCAGTAGGCCTTCATCGCGGCGACCTTGCCGTGGGCGTCGAAGACCAGCACGTCGATCGGCTCGATCACCATCCGGTGCTCGCCGGCGGTCACGGTCAACCGGAACTGGAACGCCGCCTCGTTGCCGGCCACCCGCAGCGACACCAGCTCGCATTCGCGCTGCACGTCGCTGACCGCCGAGTAGAACCGGCGGATCGCCTTGTGACCGATGTGCACCTCGCCGCCGACCGGGTCCTCGACGGTCGCGTCGTCGGCGTACAGCTCCACGAGCTCGTCGACGCTGCCCTTGGCCACCAGCTCGATGTAACGGTTGACGGTGTCGGTGATCGCTTGCACCCTGTCGGCGTTCGGCATGGGCGCAGGGTAGCCGCCGGGCTAGCCGCCCGAAACACCCAGAGCGGCCGCCAGTTCGGCGGCCCGGGACACCGGTAGGTCGCACACCCGGCCGCGGCACACGTAGGCCGCGTCGGCGCCGTCCAGTCGGTCCCGGCCCGCCAGCAGCGCCGACGACCCCGTCTCGCCGCCCACCACGATCGCCCCGCCCGGGGCCAGCCGCCGGGCCTCGGCCAGCAACGCCGACCGCGCCGGGTCGCAGACGACCGCGATCTGCAGCGGCCCCCGGACGGCGGCCTCGGCGACGGCCAGCCAGTGCCCGGCCGACCGCGGCGCGCGTTCCAGCAGCACCGAATGCGCGTCAAGGGCATCGGAGGCCGCCTGCAGGTACGCCTCCGCGCGTCCGCCGTCGACCAGGTGCGCGGCGGTCAGCAGCGCCTCGGTGATCGACGACGCGCCCGAGGGGGTCGCGCCGTCCAGCGGGTCGGCGGGCCGCAGCACCAGTTGCTCGGCGTCGTCGGCGGTGTCGAACCAGCGGCCGGGGCGCTGCGGGTCGGGGAAGTGGCGCAGCGCGCTGTCCAGCAGCTCGGTGGCCGCGGCCAGCCAGGGCCCGTCGGGGCTCAGCTGGTACAGCGCGAGCAGCCCGGTGGCCAGCATCGCGTAGTCCTCGAGGATGGCCGCGCTGTCGCCGACCACGCCGCCGAGGCTGGCGCGCCGCAGCCGCCCGTCGACCACATGCAGGCGCAGCAGCGACGAAGCGCAGCGCCGCGCCGCCTCGCCCAGCTGCGGGTCCTGCAGGGCCACACTCGCCTCGGCCAGCGCGGTGATCGCCAGCCCGTTCCAGGAGGTGACCACCTTGTCGTCGCGCCCGGGCTGGGGGCGGGTGAGCCGGGCGGCCAGCAGCGCGGTCCGCACCCGCTCGAATCGTTGCGGATCGTCGGGGTCGGCGCGCAGCTGCAGCACCGAGCTGCCGCGCTCGAACGTGCCGGTCGGGGTGACCGCGAAAAGCTCTGCGGCCCAACGCCCGTCGTCGACACCGAGCACCTCGGTCAGCTGCTCGGGCGTCCAGACATAGGTCAGGCCCTCGCGGCCGGCGGCGTCGGCGTCCAGCGACGAGATGAACATCCCGCCCTCGACCAGCTCGTCGAGCAGGAAACCCGCGGTCTGCGCGGCGACCCGGCGCGCCAGCGGATCCCCGGTGCGCCGGGCCCAGTGCGCATACACGCGCAGCAGCAACGCGTTGTCGTAGAGCATCTTCTCGAAATGCGGTACCACCCAAGCGTTGTCGACGCTGTAGCGGGCGAAGCCGCCGGCAAGCTGGTCATAGATACCGCCGCGGGCCATCGCCGCGCCGGTGCGCGCCACCGCATCCAGCGCCGCCGGCGACCCGGTGCGCTCGTATTCGCGCAGCAGCGCCTCCAGCAGCGCCGACGGCGGAAACTTGGGCGCACCACCGAACCCGCCGTGCACGGTGTCCTGGTCGCGCAGGATTACCGCGACGGCGTGGTCGCACAACGCCGGCTCGACGTGCGGGCCGCCGCCGGGCAGCCCTCCAGCCAGGTCGCGCAGCTCGGCGGCGATCCGGTCCGACGCCTCCTCGACCTCGCCGCGCCGGTCGCGCCAGGTGGCCGAGACGGCCGAAAGAAGCTGCAGGAAATTGTCTTTCGGGTAGTAGGTGCCGCAGAAGAAGGGCCGGCCGTCGGGCGTCAGAAAGCACGTCATGGGCCAGCCGCCGTGGCCGGTGAGCGCGACGGTGGCGTTCATGTAGACCGCGTCGATGTCGGGCCGCTCCTCGCGGTCGACCTTGATGCACACAAAGCCGGCGTTCATCGCGGCGGCCACGTCGTCGTCCTCGAACGATTCGTGGGCCATCACGTGACACCAGTGGCAGGCCGCGTAGCCGATCGACAGCAGGATCGGCACGTCCCGCGCGGCGGCCTCGGCCAGCGCCTGCGGCGTCCACTGCTGCCAATGCACCGGGTTGTCGGCGTGCTGGCGCAGATACGGGCTGGTGGCCAGCCCGAGGGTATTCGCTGCGGCGCGCTCAGCCGGGCTCATCGCGGCGTCCCGGCGGGTCGGGGTTCTCGCCGACCGTGTCGGTGCCCTCGTCGGCGGCCTGATCCGGCTCGGGGTGCTCGGGGTCGAACGTCTTGGGAACCTTCCTCAGCTGCCGGTTCATCGACCGCAGTAGGAACAACGTGGCGATCACCAGCAGCACGACCACCAGCAGCCCCACCGGGCTGGCCTTGCCGAAGTCCGGGCCCTGATTGTGGGGCCCGTCGGCGATCAGCCGGAGCAGGTAATGGTTCACTCGTCGTCCTCGATGCCGGCGAACAGGTCGTCCTCGGGCAGTTTGACCGGAATGCGGGAGCGGGCCAGCTCGAATTCCTCGGTCGGCCAGAGCCGCTGCTGCCATTCGATCGGGGCGGCGAAGAACTCCGCGTTCGGGTCGATCTGGGTGGCGTGCGCGCGCAACGCGTCGTCGCGCTGGCTGAAGTACGCCGAGCACTCCACGCGCGTGGTCACCCTGGATTCGAACGGGTCGTGCTCGGGATCCCAATGCTTAAGCCACTTTTGGAACGGGCCCTCTTGGCCGCGCTTGACGAATTCGTCGTGCAGCAGCTGCATGCGGGCCCGCAGAAAGCCATGCACGTAGTACAGCTTGGACACCGTCCACGGCTCGCCGGCGTCCGGGAAGCGCGCGTAGTCACCCGCGGCCTCGAAGGCGCCGACCGAAACCTGGTGGCAGCGAATGTGATCCGGATGCGGGTAGCCGCCGTTCTCGTCGTAGGTGGTCATCACGTGCGGACGGAACTCGCGCACCGCGCGCACCAGCGCCTCGACCGACACCTCCAGCGGCACCAGCGCGAAGCAGCCCTCGGGCAGCGGTGGCGGCGGGTCCCCCTTGGGCAGACCCGAGTCGACGAACCCCAGCCAGGTGTGCTCGACGCCGAGGATCTCCGCCGCCTTGGCCATCTCGTCGCGGCGGATCTCGGCCATGTGCTCCAGCACGTCGGGCAGGTCCATCGCGGGGTTGAGAATCTCGCCGCGCTCCCCGCCGGTCAACGTCACCACCAGGACCCGATGACCCTCGGCGGCGTAGCGGGCCAGCGTCGCCGCACCCTTGCTGGACTCGTCGTCCGGGTGGGCGTGCACCGCCATCAACCGCAGCTTGCTCACGTTCCCCTCGTCGTTTCCCTGGTCTTAGCTGAAGAGCTAGAAGCGACCCTATAATTCCAGTTTCGATGGTTGCATCCTGTCGGGCCGGCATCCGGCAGCCCATAGACCAGGCATACCCAGGCATGAGCGAAACTCCCCTTCCGCGCCCCGAGGCCCGCTACGGGCGCTCGCGGCTGTCGCGCGTCTCACGGCGGCGCGTGGCGTTCGGCCTGACGGTGCTGGCCGTTCTCGCCGGCGTGGTGGTGGCCGTCGTCGGCTACCGACGCCTCGGCACCAGCGAGGTCGCGGGCTCGCTGGCGGGTTACCGGGTGATCGACGGGGAGACGGCGTCCGTAACGATCAGCGTGACGCGATCCGACGCGTCGCGGCCGGTCGACTGCATCGTGCGGGTGCGCGCCAAGGACGGCACCGAAACGGGCCGGCGCGAAGTCCTGGTCCCGCCGTCCGACCAGAAAACCGTGCAGGTGACGACCACGGTGAAGTCCAGCAAGGCGCCGGTGATGGCCGACATTTACGGCTGCGGCACCGACGTGCCCGGATACCTGCGCCCCGCCTGATCAGGGGGAGGCGAACTGCGAATATGGCGTCATCAACTGTTCGCGCGGTGGTAACATGGGTGAATGCACGGTTCCTGGTGGGACCGTGTATTGCTGCATTAGAGGCCGCGGGCAGAACGGAGCAGCGTAGGCGGGGCGTGACCCCGGACACTCCCTGCGGCGGGGTTTTTAGGCTTGCGCGAATGGCGCCGAACGACAATACGAGGAGCACGACGAGATGACGGATACCCAGGTGACCTGGTTGACCCAGGAGTCACATGACCGACTCAAGGCCGAGCTCGATCAGCTGATCGCGAATCGTCCGATCATCGCCGCGGAAATCAACGACCGCCGCGAGGAGGGCGACCTGCGCGAGAACGGCGGGTACCACGCCGCGCGCGAAGAGCAGGGCCAGCAGGAGGCGCGCATCCGCCAGCTGCAGGACCTGCTCAACAACGCCAAGGTCGGCGAGGCGCCCAAGCAGTCGGGCGTCGCGCTGCCCGGCTCGGTGGTCAAGGTCTACTACAACGGCGACAAGTCCGACACCGAGACCTTCCTGATCGCGACCCGCCAGGAGGGCCTTAACGACGGCAAGCTCGAGGTGTACTCGCCGAACTCGCCGCTGGGCGGCGCCCTGATCGACGCCAAGGTGGGCGAGACCCGCACCTACACGGTGCCCAACGGCAACACCGTCGAGGTCACGCTGGTCAGCGCGGAGCCCTACCACTCCTGAGGATTCTCGGCCGCCCGGGCGAGGCGTCGCTAGGTGTACCCGGCCATAACGTTGGTTACAGGCGGCTGATGGGTGGTAGGCCGCTGAGTGCGCTGTGGCGGCGTTGAGTGT
>NZ_LQPJ01000078.1 GCF_002101785.1 Mycobacterium palustre | reverse complement strand
TGAATTCCATAAGACCTTCGCTGGTTAGCTGTTTGGTCGCGGTTTCTATGCTGCTGACAGCCACCGGGTAGGCTGACGATCCGGTCGACGGGTCGGCGGCGGCCATCTCGCCCAGCATGCGCATCACCAGCACGATGAGCAGGCCGCACAGCGCGTAGGTGAGGAACGCCGCCGGCCCGGTGTCCTTGATGACCACGCCGGACCCCACGAACAGCCCGGCGCCGATCACCCCGCCCAGGGCGATCATGCTGAGCTGCCGCTGCGACAGCCCTTGGCGCAGTTGCGTTGTGCCGGGCATGGTTAACCACAGCACATCGGCCGCGCCGCCGCCAACGCGGCGCACAAGGTGAGGCGAGCGCGCCGAGACTGCGCACAGCGCGTGACATCCGCTTAGGGTTCGGGCTTTAGAAATGCAGGTCGCGGTCGCGGATCAGCGCGGTGGCGACCACGCTGATCACCGCCGTGGCGACCAGGTAGCCGCACGCCAGCCAGGGCTTGCCCCCGCTGGCCGCGATCAGCGCGGTGAGGATCATCGGCGTGACGCCGGAGGCGTAAATGCCCGAGAACTGGTAGACGAACGACAAGCCGGTGTAGCGGGTCCGCGTCGGATACAGCGCCGAATACAGCGTGCCCTGCGCGCCGTAGAGCACCGCGTGCACCACACCGAACAAGACGATCATCGCCAGCCCGAACCACAGGAGGTTCCTCGTGCCGAACAGGGCGAAGGCGGGGAACGCCGCCAGCCCGTAGCACGCCACACCGGCCAAATACACGCGCCGCGCGCCGAACCGGTCGGCCAACACCCCCGACAGCGGCAGCAGCAGCGCCATCAGCAGGGCGGCGACGGTCACCACCACCAGCACCGCGACCCGGTGCAAGCCCAGCGCGCCGGTGGCGTAGCTGATCGTGAACACCCCCCAGGTGTTGAACGCCGACCCCTCGGCCCAGCGAGACAGCAGCCCCAGCACCGTGTTTCGCCGGGAGCGCGGCTCGCCGACGATCTCGCGGATCGGAACGGTCGACGCGGCCTGCGCCTCGGCCAACTCGCGGAAGGCCGGGGTTTCCTCGACGCGCAGCCGCACCACGACCCCGATGACCACGAGCACCAGGCTGAGCAGAAAGCCGATGCGCCAGCCGTAGGCGAGAAACCGGGTTTGCCCCAGCGCGATCTGCAGGTAGGCGAATATGCCGGTGCCCAACGCCAATCCGAGCGCCAGGCCGACCTGCGGGACGGCCCCGAAGCGCCCGCGCCGGTTCTGCGGGCTGTGTTCGACGGCCAGCAGCACGGCGCCGGCCCATTCGCCGCCCAGCGCGAAGCCCTGCAGGATGCGCAGCGCCAGCAGCAAGATGGGCGCCCACGCGCCGATCTGCGCGGCGGTGGGCAACGCCCCGATCAACGCCGTCGCGCCACCCATGATCAGCATCGTCAGCGCCAGGCTGCGCTTGCGCCCGATCCGGTCGCCGATGTGGCCGAACACCAGCCCGCCGACCGGGCGCATGACGAAGCCGACGGCGAAGGTGGCGAACGCCAGCAGCGTTCCCACCAGCGAGTTGGCGTCGGGGAAGAACACCTTGTTGAACACCAGGCCGGCGGCGGTGGCGTAGAGGAAGAAGTCGTACCACTCCACGGTGGTGCCCAGCAGGCTGGCCGCGATGACGATGCGCAGGCGGCGACGGCGTTCGACGTCCGACTCGTCGCGGGCTAGCGGAGCGGCCAGCGCCGCGTCGGGCAGCGTGGTGGCCACGGCCTAGTGGGCCGACGCGACCGCAAACGGCGTCGCCGGCGCCGGTTGTGAGGTACGAGTGGGGTGCTGCCACAAGCCTTTTCGCTCGAGCAGCGGCAGCACCCCCTCGCCGAACCAATAGGCCTCCTCCAGGTGCGGGTAGCCCGACAGGATGAAGTGGGTGATGCCCAGCCGCGCGTACTCGGCCAGCCGCTCGGCCACCTCGGCGTGCGACCCGACCAGCGCGGTGCCCGCCCCGCCGCGCACCAGGCCCACCCCCGCCCACAGGTTGGGGCCGACCAGCAGCCGGCTCCTGTCGCCGCCGTGCAGCTCCAGCATGCGGCGCTGGCCCTCGGACTCGCTGCGCGCCAGGCTGGCCTGCACCCGTTCGACGTCGGCCGGGTCGACCGCCGACAGCAGCCGGTCGGCCTCGGCCCACGCCTGTTCGGAGGTGTCGCGGCTGATCACGTGAATCCGCAACCCGTATTGCAGAATTCGCCCCGTGTCGGCGGCCAGCCCGCGGATCCAGTCCAACTTCTGCGCGACCGCCTTCCGCGGTTCGCCCCAGGTGAGGTAGACGTCGGAATACTTGGCCGCCACCGGGCCGGCCGCCGCCGACGATCCCCCGAAAAACACCACGGGGACCGGGTCGGGCGGGTTGTTGAGCTGGGCGCCGTCGATGCGGATGTGGTCCCCGGCGAACGTCACCGGCTCCCGCGAGCTCCACAGCTGCCGGACCACGTGCAGAAACTCCGCGGTGCGCGCGTAGCGCGACTCCTTGTCCAGGAAATCGCCGTAGGCCCGCTGCTCGTGCGGTTCACCGCCGGTGACGACGTTGAGCAGCAGCCGCCCACCGGAGTGCCGCTGGAACGTCCCCGCCATCTGCGCGGTCAAGGTGGGGCTGAGCAGGCCGGGACGGAAGGCGACCAAAAACTTCAGCGTCTCGGTGCCCTCGATCAGCATCGCCGTCGTCAACCAGGCGTCCTCGCACCACAATCCGGTCGGCGTCAGCACCGCCTCGAAGCCGTTGTCTTCGGCGGCCGCGCAAATCTGGTGCAGATAGCGCAGGGTCGCGGGCCGGTCGCCGTGCATCGCGGTGCCGTGGCCCCCGGCCACCAGGTTTCGCGAATCGCCGTACGTCGGCAAGAACCAGTGAAATGCCAGGCTCATCTACTCTCCCTTTTCGCCCTTTTGACCAACCTCGAATGGTGCGGGACGGCGCCCGGGCGCGGGAGGGTTGAAAACTTCCAGATTTTGGATCGGGGGGCGAGGCTATTGCGGGTTGCCGGTGCGCGGGTCGAGGGTCAGCGGCGAGCGGGTCAGGCCGGTGAAATCGAACATCGCCGCAAGCGTGCCGGCGCGCTCGTCGAGCGAGTGGTCGCCGATGCGGCCGGTGCCCCAGTTGTCCTCGACGAACCGCAGGATCGACGTTTGGTCGGTCAGGGTGTGATCCACGAAATTGGCTCTGGCGTAAGGGGATAACACCAGCAGCGGGAGCCGGGGGCCGTATCCGCAGCGCCCCTGGTAGGCGATCGGCGCGGCGGCCGGATCACCGCATCGCCCGGGACCGTTCAGGGCGTCCTCGGGCGTCGCCGAGGCCGACACGACCGGCGAGGGTTTGTGATCGTACCAGCCGTCGGAGTCGTCGTAGGCGACGACGATCGCCATGTCCTGCCACTGCGGCAGCCTCTGCAAACGGTTGATCGTCTCGACCAGAAACCGCTGCTCGTCGAGCGGGTCGCTGTAGCCGGCGTGGCCGTTCTGGTAGGCGGGCGGCTTCAGGAAGCTCACCGAAGGGAGGTGACCCGCGTCGGCGGCGGCCCAGAAGTCCGAGAGGTCGTATTGGTGGTTGGCCTGGTCGGTGCGGCCGATGTTGTCGACGGCGCTCGGCGGCAGGTGGTGCGGGTTGGCGGTCGACGGGTAGTACTGGAACGGCTCGTGGTGCGGCACGTAGTCCGGTTTGGTGCCGAACGGCAACGGGCCGGCCTTGCCGGTCCCGCCGACCATCTCGCCGATGTTGTGGGTCGCGCCGCACTGCGCCGCGCCGCCGGGCCCGCGACCGGTGGGCTTGAACCCGCCCTGAAACCAGCCCCACGTGATGCCCTTGGCGTTGAGCAGGTCGCCGACGTTCTTGTTGGCCGAGCTGAACTGCACCTGGTCGCGCGAGGAGCAGTCGTCGCCGTACGGCTGCGCATCGTCGATCAGGGTGCCCTGCCCATTGCCGCCAGCGCCGGTGTCGCCGATGACCGTGTGCGGCGGGAAGAGTTGCCCGCCGGGCATGAAAGTCCTTGTCACACCGTGGGTTTGGCCGGATACCAGGTTGATGTGGCCGGGCGTCGACGGCCCGAAGGTGCTGTTGTAGAAGTTGTCGCTCATCGCGAAGTGCTGCGCGTAGTTCCACAGCGCGGTCACGGTGTTGCCGTCGTAGTAGCCCATCACCAGGCCGACGGCGTTGAAGGCCGGGGGCGCGCACGGCTCGCCCTCGGTGTGTTCGACGAAGCGGTCCATCGCGCCGCCGTTGAACGCCAACTGTTCGGCCGAATAGGCGTGGTCCTGGTCGCAGGTGACCTGCTGGCCCGGCCCGCCCAGGCGCATCGGCTGCACCGCATTGGGGTTGCGCGTCAACAAGTCCTGGGACAGGCCGTCCACCGTCGGGGTGTCCGCCTTGGCGGTGAACGGCTGGCCGTCGATGTTGGCCGCGCGGGGATAGGTGCCGAAGTAGTGATCGAACGAGACGTTCTCGTCGAAGAGCACCACCAGGTGGCGGATCGGCGTGGTGGTCGCCGGCCCCGCGCCGGGCCCGGCGGGTTTGTGGGTGCAACCGGCGACCAGGGCGAGCACCGAGACGACGACGGCGAGACGCTTGCGGGCCATGCCGCCGAGGCCTACCGGGCCGACACCTTCGGCCGGTGCCCGACGCGTGAACCATGCACCAACAAAAGGCGTGCGTCGCATCGAAGATCACCTCTTCGCGACCGAGTGATCACGCGAGATTACACAATGCTTGCAAAACGGCGTGGCTTGGGCGAAAAGGCCGTGTCGGCCGGGCATTATGACGCCTGTGCCTGACCTGAACCGCCGTGCGGTACTGCGTATGGGCGCCGGTGCCAGCGCGGCGGCCGCGGGCGCGTGCGTTTTGGGCGCGCTGCTAAATCCGCTCGAGTCGCGCGCGGCGGCCGCGCCGCAGTCCCCCGCACCGTTCGAGCCGTCGGCGGCCGGGAACAACCTGCCGAACCGGTTGACGGGCTCGTTCGTCTCGGCGGCGCGCGGCGGCGTGAAGACCAACTGGGTGATCGCCCTGCCGCCCGGCCACAAGGCCGACGCCGCCCCGCTGCGCCCGGTGATCGCGCTGCACGGCAAGGACGGCGACGCCAACCAGATGCTGGAGATCGGCGTCGAGGACGGCCTGGCCCAGCTGGTGAAGACGGGCAAGCCGCCGTTCGCGGTGGTGGGCGTCGACGGCGGCGCCAATTCCTACTGGCACCGCAGGGCCAACGGCACGGACTCGGGCGCGATGGTGCTCGAAGAGCTGTTGCCGATGCTGGCCGCGATGGGGATGGACACCTCGCGGGTCGGGTTCATGGGGTGGTCGATGGGCGGCTACGGGGCGTTGCACCTGGGCGCCAAGCTTGGCCCGGCGCGCACCGCCGGGATCTGCGCGGTCAGCCCGGCGCTGTTCACCTCCTTCACCGGCAGCCCCCTGGGGGCGTTCGACAGCTACGACGACTGGGTGCAAAACAGCGTGACGGGCGTGCCCGCGCTCAACCAGATCCCGCTGCGGGTGGACTGCGGCACCGGCGACCGGTTCTGCTTCGCCACCCGCCAGTTCGTCAGCCAGCTCAAGAAACCGCCGGCCGGCAGCTTCTCCCCGGGCGGCCACGACGTCGAGTATTGGCGGGAGCAGTTGCCCGGCGAGCTAGCCTGGATGGCGTCTTAGGCCGAGGCAGATGAGAGTCCGGCAGGAAGACACCTTCAGCCCGCGCCGACAAGTGGAGCGGCCCTTCAAGCGGACCGATTTCCGCCCGGACATCGAGGGCCTGCGCGCGGTCGCGGTCATTGCGGTCGTGCTCTACCACGCCGGGATACCGGGCGTCGGCGGCGGCTACGTCGGTGTGGACGTCTTCTTCGTCATCTCCGGCTTTTTGATCACCGGGCTGCTGTGGCGCGAGGTCACGGCCACCGGCACCGTCGCGCTCGGCCGGTTCTACGGCGCCCGGGCCCGGCGCCTGCTGCCGGCCGCGGCCACCGTCGGCGTCGCCACCGCCGCCGCCGCGGCGGTCGTGCTGCCGCCGCTGCAGGCGCGCAGCGTCTTCGCCGACGGCATCGCCAGCGCCCTGTACGTGGGCAACTACCGGTTCGCCAAGCGGGGCACCGACTACCTGGCCTCGGACCTGCCGCCGTCGCCGTTTCAGCACTACTGGTCCCTGGGCGTCGAGGAGCAGTTCTACCTGGTGTGGCCGGTCCTGATCGTCGGGGCGGCCTTCGCGGCGCGGCGGATGCGGGCGGGCGCGTCGGCACGGGCGCTGCCGTACGCGTTGGTGCTGGGGGTGGTCGCCGCGGCGTCGCTGACCGCCGCCGTGCTGTGCACCCGCTCGTCGCCGGCCTGGGCGTTCTTCTCGCTGCCCACCCGCGCCTGGGAGCTCGCGGCCGGCGGGCTGGTGGCCCTGTCGGCCGGGCAATGGCGCAGGCTGGGGCTGCTGCCGGCGTCGACAGTGGGATGGGGCGGCCTGGCCCTGATCGCGCTGACCTGCACCCAGCTGGGCCGCGGCACTCCCTACCCGGGCACCGCGGCGCTGCTGCCCGTGCTGGGCACGGCGCTGGTGATCGGCGCGGGCTGCGCCACGGGCGGGCTGGGCGCCGGCCGCCTGCTGTGCCGGCCGGCGATGCGGGCGATCGGGCGGGTGTCGTACTCGTGGTACCTGTGGCACTGGCCGGTGCTGCTGCTCATGCCGCCGCTGCTGGGCGAGCCCGCGGGCCTGCCCGCCCGGCTGGCGGCGACCGCGGTGTCGGGCGGGCTCGCGGTGATCACCTTGCACCTGGTGGAGAACCCCGGCCGGTTCGCGGCCCGACTGCGCCGCTCGGTGGGGGCCAGCCTGGTGCTGGCCGGGGCCGCCAGCGGGGTCGCCGCCTGCGCCTGTGTGCTGCTGCTGACGCTGGTGCCGGCGCCGACGGGACACGGCGTGGCCGCGCCGAAGGCCAACATCGTCGCGCTGCCGCCGCCGAACGTCCGCGCGGTCAGCCCGCAGCAGGCCGCGGTCGACCAGGCGTTCGCCCAGGTGCGCGACGCGGTGGCGGCGTCGGCCGGCCTGCGCGCGGTCCCGTCCAACCTCGACCCGCCGCTCGCCGACGCGCCGGCCGACAAGGCGGCCGTCTTCGTCAACGGCTGCGTGCGGTCGTGGCGCGAGGTGGGCCAGGGCGAGTGCGCGACGGGCGACACCGCGTCGCCGACGAGGGTGGTCCTGGTCGGCGACTCGCACGCCGCCATGTGGGAGCCGGCGCTGCGGCAGGTGGCCGAGCAGCGGCACTGGCGGCTAGAGACGCTGGCCAAGGTGACCTGCCCGCTGCAGGACCTGCGCATCACCAGCCCGTACCTGGGGCGCGAATACACCGAGTGCGAGCAGTGGCGCGCCCAAATCGTGGATCGGCTGACGGCCGAGCGTCCCGGCCTGGTCGTGCTGGACATGAGCCGGCGCTACGGGGCCGATTTCGGCTTCACCTCCTACGACCCGGCGTGGATGGACACCCTGGGCCGCACGGTCGCGCGGCTGCGGCAACTCGGCGCGACCGTCCTGGTGCTCGGGCCCGTCCCGGATCCGCGCGGCTCGGTGCCCTCCTGCCTGTCGGGCCATCTCGACGATGCCGCCGCGTGTGCGCCGACGCGCCCGGCCGCCCTCGACGCCGGCGGGATCGGCGCCGAACGGGCGGTGACCGCGGCCGCCGGCGGGCATTACGCCGACCTGACCGACCTGTTCTGCGCCGCACAGCGCTGCCCGGTGATCGTCGGCAACACCCTGGTCTTCCGCGACGACAACCACGTGACAACCGAATACGCGCGGCTGCTGACACCCGCGGTGGGTGGGCTGGCAGACCGCGCGGTGAGCGGCGGCTGACCCATGGACAACGAGGTAATGAACTTGTCGCCGCGGACGAGCGTCATATCGGTGAAAGGTGTTTGGAGGTTTTAGGACATGAGTCCCCTGCTGCTGGCCTGCATCGCTGCCGTCACGCCAGTCGTCGGCGTCGGCCTGATGCACTTGCAAGCGCGCCTAGAGCAATGGGATTACGAGCGCCACGCCGACGACTGAGGCATCAAACACCTTGCGCGGCCGGCGTTTTGCCGCCGCCCACTCACCGAGACAATTGCATGCCGATGAGCGGTGCGATCTGGCCCGCCAGATACTCGTGTCCGGCGTCGTTGGGGTGCACGCCGTCGGGGCCGATCAAATCGGGCCGGTCGACGAACCACCGGTCGCCGATCGGGTCGATGAAGGTGGCCCCCGCCCCACGGGCGGCCGCGTTGATCACGTCACGCACCTGCAGCATCGGTACGGGCACGTCGGCGGTCGGCCACGGCGGGCCGATCACCAGGAACTTGGCGTTCGGCGCGAACCTGCGGGCCAGGTCGAAGGTTTCGTGCGCCTTGGCGGCCAGCAGCCCCAGGTCGACGCCCTGGTCGTTACGGGAGCCGAAGAACACCACCAGCGCGTCGTCGGGCTTGACCGCCCTGGCGGTCAGATCCTCGAAGATGCTGTCGTGGTCGCCCGGCATGACGTAGCCGGCCCTGCCCTCGGCCGCCACGTCGGCGGCGATCCGCACGCCGCGCTGGGCGAGCGTGTGCCACGCCAGCGCGGTCCACGATCTCGGGCCCAGGCCCCCCTCGTCGGTGCCGGTGGTGTAGGAGTCGCCGACGACCGCGATGTGATTGAGGCGGGAGTCCAGCGTCAGCGTGTCGTAGGCCCGGGCCCGCGGCGGGTGGGCCGGCAGCTGGACAACGACGCCCAGCACGAGCATGAAGCCGATGGCGAGCGTGCCCAGCCGACTCACTACTACCTCCACGGGGAATTGCGTCGTCGTGTGCCGCATCCAAATCAACGGAATCGTATGGGATGCGGCGCGAACCCGGTGTCAACTCGCTGAAAGCGCGGCCGGCCGCTCCCGCCATGGTATCGACGGGTGCCGGGGGCGGCCCGGTCAGCGCATCGAGGCGAATGTCACACCGCGCGCACCGAAACCGATTCCCGCCCACCGTCGATGGGATGCAGCTTGGTGCTCACCGGCTCGACGGCCTCGGCCTTCTCGGCGACGGGCCGCACGTCGACCATCCTGCGCATCCAGCGGCGGGCGGGCTCCTCGACCGAGTGAAACAGCAGCGCCGACAGGCCCACGGCGAAGGCCAGCAGGGCGATCACGTTCCACTTCCAGGGCGAGTCCTGCGGCGTGAGCTCGAACTGTTCGACCGCCCATCCCCAGGCCGTGTGCACCAGCTCGTGGACCATGTACAGGCAGAACGAGATCTGCCCGCCGTAGACCATCGCCCGCGTCGACAGGAACCGGGGCAGGCTGCCCGCCCCGATCGCCAGCGTGATCACCAGCGGAACGAACAGCACGTCGACCACCCCGCCGCTGTCGTTCTCCACCACCCCGTGGATGGGGTGCGCGTCGAACCAGTACAGGATGCCGACCATGGCGGCCACCAGGAGCAGCGACAGGTACCCGGAGACGCGGCGCGCGCGATCGGTCGGCCGCAGCCTGCGCACGGCCGCGCAGGCCAGCGCGCCCGCGGTGAACTGCGTGACGATGCGCGGCAGCCAGCTCCACGGCGTGTAGAACTGGCCGCTGGCTAGCAGCATCACCACCGGTGGCAGCGACGCCGCGACCGCCAGCAGGATCAGGCCCCGCGCCCGGGTGGCCTGCTTCATCCGCAAGACGACCAGCACGATCACGGCGAAGAGCAGGTAGGCCAGCCATTCCGCGCTGATCGACCAGGCCGGCCCGTCCCAGCTGGTCCCGTCGAAGAACGGCTCGAACCACAGCTGCACCAGCAGGATCTGGCGCACGTAGCTGACCGCGGTGAGCTGGCCGGCGTCGGGCGACGGCACGTGTCCGACGTGCAGGGTGAAGATCACCCACAGGGCGGCGAGGTGCAAGGTCACGAGGTAGACCGGCCACACCCGGGCCAGCCGCAGCCACAAAAAGTGCAGGGTGGCGCGCGGGGAGAACGACCGGCCCATGCGGTCGAGGTAGTTCCAGGTCAGCACGAACCCGCTGAGGATGAAAAACAGGTCGACGCCCTGGGCGCCGCAGTTGAGCACCGGCGCCAGCGCGTCGCGGAAATCCGGCGAGGCGTCGGCCAGCATCGGCCGGAAGTGGAACAGCACCACCCACAGCGCGGCGACGATGCGGAGTCCCGTCAGGGCCTTGATCTCTCCCCTGATCTCTCCGGTGCGCACGATGCTCTTTCCGCCTGGATTGTGCCGTTTCGTTCGCCTCTGGATTGCCCCCCGACCAGCAATCGGCAGCCCTGGCAGCCTAACAGCGGGAACCGCGCGATCGCGGGAGGGGCGGTGGTGTGGTTCGCGGCGCCGGTCCGCCAAAACACCCACCGCGGCGTTGCTTTTAAGCCGCTTTAGGCCGCCGAAAGTCGCTTCTTAGCAAAGAGTTAGAGGCGGCTGTCGGTCCCCTTAGGTTTCCCGGGCACTGTGGTGGACAGGATCTCCTGGAAAAGGGGCGAGCATGACTATCGCAGACGTTGCGACTCACCGAGGGTACGGCACCTTCGACTGCGGTGGCGCGCACATCCGGGCGCAATGCCGCCACCTGGCGACGGTGGTGACCGTCCGCGGGGACATCGACGCCGTCAACGCCGACCGGGTCTACGACCACATTCGACGCTTCATCATGGGTAGCAATCCGCTCGTGCTCGACCTGAGCGACGTGAGTCACTTTGCTGCGGCGGGTGTTTCGCTCCTGCGCGACGTCGACGACCACTGCCGCGCGGCGGGGGTGGAGTGGACGTTGGTGCCCGGCCCGGCGGTCGTCGAGGTGCTGGGCGACGCGCGCGCCGACGACGAGGCCGCGTTCCCGTCGGTGCGCTCGGTCCGCGAGGCGCTGCAAAACCTGGCCGACGCCATCGTCAGCCGCCGTCAGCTGGTGCTGCCGCTGATCAAGAAGACGGCTTAGGGGTGTTCGGCCGGCCGCGGCGCTCGCGGAGCAGCCCGGCGATTCCCAGGACCGCCAGCACGCCGGCGGCGGTCAACCCCAGCATGGAAAGCAACAGCAGCTGCGGGTCGTAGACCAGCGACGTCGTGGCCGGCTGCCCGTCGGCGATCGGCGCCACGCCGCGGACGTGGCGGGCATTGGTCCAGCACGCGCCGGCGCCGACCAGCGCGGCGCAGGCCAGCGCCAGCTGGACCACGACGCGGTACCGGGCGGTCATCGCGCGGGCCCGTCGCCGTGGCGGTCGTCGTCGGCGACGTCGGACCCGGCGGGCTCCACCCGCTCTTGCACCAGGGGCGTCAGCACGTCCCGCAGGCGTCGGTGGTTGCGCGCCCACGCCTGGGCCATGCGCCCCCCGGTCAGCTTGAGACCGATCCCGACCCGATGGCGCGGCACCCCGACGAGCTCGCCGAGCGCGCGCGCCGACTGCCACCGCTCCAGCTCTTTGCCCGACGCCTCGTGATGCTCGGGTTCGGGATACACCCGCAAAATCTCGCGCACCAGGATGGTTTCGGTGCCCTGGCGCAGGGCGTTCTCGGTCAGCTCGACCGAGACGTGTATGCGGGCCGCCTTGACCTGCAACGCCACGAACGCCGACACCAGCACCAAAAATATCGCCGGGACGACGAACGACACCGCTGCGCCGCTCCACACCTCGATCAGGATCATCGCCGCGGCCGCCCCCGGGCCCAGCGCCACCCACCACCAGCTGGCGCCCGGCTCGTAGAACAACCGCCGCTCTTCGGCTGCCCCTGACGTCATGACAACCAGCCTGCCGCATCCACCGCCCAATAGGTGAGCACGATGTCGGCGCCGGCGCGCCGGATGCTCGTCAGCGACTCCAGTGCCGCGGCACGTCCGTCGATCCAATTGTTTTGTGCGGCGGCGCAAATCATCGCGTACTCGCCGGAGACCTGATAGGCGGCGACGGGCACCGGCGAGATCGAGGCGGCCGCCGACAGCACGTCCAGATACCCCATCGCCGGTTTGACCATGACGATGTCGGCCCCCTCGTCGAGATCGAAGTCGATCTCGCGCAGCGCCTCGCGGAAGTTGCCCGGCTCCTGCTGGTAGGTGCGCCGGTCGCCGGAGAGGCTCGAACTCACCGCGTCCCGGAACGGGCCGTAGAACGCCGACGCGAACTTGGCGGCGTAGGCCAGGATCACCACGTCGGCGTAGCCGGCCGCGTCCAGGCCGTCGCGGATCGCGGCCACCTGGCCGTCCATCATCCCGCTCGGCCCGACCACATGGGCGCCCGACTCCGCCTGTGCCACGGCCAGTTTGACGTAACGGGCCAGGGTGGCGTCGTTGTCCACCCGACCCCGGTCGTCCAGGACTCCGCAATGTCCGTGGTCGGTGAACTCGTCCAGGCAGGTGTCGGCCATCAGCACCGTGGCGTCCCCGAGGTCCTTGGCCAGGTCGCGCAGGGCGACGTTGAGGATGCCGTCGCGGTCGGTGCCGGCCGATCCCGTCGGGTCCTTGTCCTCGTCGCGGGGAACGCCGAACAGCATCAGCCCCCCGACGCCCGCGGCCACGGCGTCGGCGGCCGCGCTGCGCAGCGAATCGCGGGTGTGCTGAACCACGTTGGGCATCGACGGGATCGGCCGCGGTTCGTCGATGCCGTCGGCGACGAACATCGGCAACACCAAATGCCTTGGCTCCAGCGAGGTTTGCGCGACCAGGCGGCGCAACGCGGGGGTCGAGCGGAGCCGGCGCGGGCGCTGCCGGGGGTAACTCATGTTCGTCCCTCGCCGCGAGCGTGCGCAAAATGCCAGCCCTGGCGGCGTGTCGGCGTACAAACACGCACAGTCGCCGGTCCGGGGGAGCGGGACACTAGCGCCTGCGGCTCTTCTTGCGCGGCGGCGGCAGCGCGCCCTCGGCCCGCAGCCGCGCGGCGTGTTCGGCCAGGGCGTCGACCAGCGGGCCCACGGCGGCGGTGTCGGGCTGGACGTCCACCCGCAAGCCGAACTCGGCGGCGGTCTCGGCGGTCTTGGGACCGATGCAGGCGATGATCGTCCGGGCGTGCGGCTTGCCGGCGATGCCGACCAGGTTGCGCACCGTCGAGCTGGAGGTGAAGCACACCGCGTCGAAGCCGCCCGTCTTGATCATTTCGCGGGTGGCGGCCGGCGGCGGCGCGGCGCGCACCGTGCGGTAGGCGGTGACGTCCTCGATCTCCCAGCCGCGTTCGCGCAGCCCCTCGGCCAGCGTCTCGGTGGCGATGTCGGCCCGCGGCAGCAGGACGCGGTTCACCGGGTCGAAAACGCTGTCGTACGGCGGGAAGTCGTCGAGCAGGCCCAGCGAGGACTGCTCCCCGGCCGGCACCAGCTCGGGGCTGATCCCGAAGGCGCGCACCCGGTCGGCCGTCGACTCGCCCACGCAGGCGATCTTCACCCCGGAGAACGCGCGCGCGTCCAGACCGAACTCGCCGAACTTCTCCCACACCGCGCGCACCGCGTTGGTGGAGGTGAACACCACCCACTGGAAGCGGCCGTCCACCAGGCCCTTGACGGCCCGTTCCATCTGGGCGGGGCTGCGCGGCGGCTCGACGGCGATCGTCGGCACCTCGATCGGCAGCGCGCCGTAGGAGGTCAGCCGCTCGCTCATCTCGCCGGCCTGGTCCTTGGTGCGCGGCACCAGCACGGTCCAGCCGTACAGCGCGCGGCTTTCCCACCAGTTCAGCTTCGCCCGGCTGGCCACGGTCTTGCCGATGGTCACGACCAGCGGCCCGGTCATGGGGCCGGCCGGGTCGCCGCCGCCCAAAGTGGCCGGATCGGTCAGCCCGGCCAGCGTGGTTTCGACCGAGCGCTGCTGGCAGGTGGTGCCCTGCGCGGTCACCACGCAGGGGGTGGCGTCGGCCAGCTCGTGGTCGATCAGGGCGCGCGCCGCGTCGGGCAGGTGCGACGCGGTGGCCTGCAGGATCAGCGGGCCGGGGGCCGCGGCCAACGCGTCCCAGTCGACGTGCGGGTCGCGGACGTCGGCGACCGTGTGCGACGAGCCCAGCGGCAGCCCCGCGTAGGTGGGGACGGCGCTGGTGGCGGCCAGGCCGGGCACGATCTCGAGGTGCAGGTGGCTGCGCGCGACGGCGTTCACCTCGGTGATGACCGCGTCGACCGTCAGCGGGTCACCGGACACCAAACGCACCACGTCGACGCCCGCACGGGCCTCGGCCACAAGGGTTTTGGCGACTTCGGCGGGCTCGCCCAGCGCCGGGCGGACGTCGGGGCCGGCGGAGATCACCGCGGGCGCCGCCTGGCCCGGGTCGCCGTCGGCGGTCCCGCCGGCGGCGTTGTCCGGGCCGGCGGGCGCCGGACCGGAGACCGGCGGCAGGTCCTTGCCGATCAGCGCCAGCACCGGCTCGGGCACGTCGGGGTCGGTGAACACCAGGGCGGCGTTGGCCAGCACCGCCGCGGCCCGCGCGGTCAACAAGCCCGGATCGCCGGGGCCGGAGCCCACGAACGTGATGCGGCCCGGTCTCGGCTTGCGCCCTCGCGTCGTCATTGTCGCTCCCAAGTCATCGGTATTCCAGCGTCATTCGTTTCTCGCGGGCGGGTCTTCTCGCGCCGCCGACATCAGCTCCCGCGCCCCCAGCTCGAACAGCTCCGCGGCGACCGAGAGCCCCAGCTCCCGTGCCCGCCCGGGGCTGCCGATGCCGGACGCGCGGATCACGTCGGACCCGTCCAGCGCCGCCACACAGCCGCGCAGCGACAGCTCGTCGAAGACGTGGCCGTCCTCATCAATGGACTCGACCACCTCGGCGATCGCGCCCACCGGTGCGGAGCAACCCGCCTCCAGTTCGGCCAGCAGGGCTCGCTCCGCGGTGACCGCCGCACGCGTGTCGGCGTCGTCCAGCTCCGCCAGCACCGCCGCCAACTCGTCACCGGCGCGGCACTCGACGGCGAGCGCGCCCTGAGCTGGTGCTGGCAACATCTGCACCGGCTCTAGCGTCTCGGTGACATCGTCGAGGCGACCCAGCCGGGCCAGACCGGCCCGCGCCACCACGATCGCGTCGAGATCACCATTGCTTACCCTGTTCAACCTGGTATCTAGGTTGCCTCGTAGGGGGCGGATTTCCAAACCGAGACCCAATGCTCTAAGCTGTGCGGCCCGCCGCGGTGACGAGGTGCCCACCCGCGAACCCGGCGGCAACTCCCCCAGCACCAGTCCGTCGCGGGCCACCACCGCGTCGCGCGGGTCGCTGCGCGCCGGAATCGCCGCGATGGTGAACCTCGGGTCGTCGGCGGTCGGCAAATCCTTGTGCGAGTGCACCGCGGCGTCGACGCGGCCGTCCTCGATGGCCTCCCGCAGCGCGGTGGTGAAGGCACCCACCCCCAGCGTTTGGATCGGCGCCGACGACCGGTCGCCGGCCGTCGTGATGGTCACCAGCTCGGCCGGGTGGCCCTTGGCGATGAGGGCGTCTCTGACGACACCGGCCTGGGTGGTGGCCAACAGGCTGCCCCGCGTGCCTATCCGGATCACGTGCGCCAATCAGCTACTCGCCGGACTGTTGGTGGGATCCCGCGTCGAATCCCGTTGATACGACTGGCAATTCGCCGGCGGCGACGGCGGCTACAGAGTCTATGGCGGTCTGGTCGAGCTCGAACAATTCGCGCAACGCCTCGGCGTAGCTGTCGCCGCCGGGCGCACTGGCGAGCTGTTTGATCCGCACGGTGGGCGCGTGCAGCAGCTTGTCGACCACCCGCCGCACCGTGCGGGCGACCTCCTCGCGCTGGGCGCTCTCCAGGCCGGGCAGGCGGTTGTCCAGGCGCAGCAGCTCCGCCTCGACGACGTCGGCGGCGCGCTGGCGCAGCGCCGTCACCGTCGGGGTGACCTCGGCCATCCGCTGGCCCGCCAGGTAGCTGGCAACTTCGGCCGCCACGATGTGGCGGGCCGCGGCGACGTCGCCGGCCGCGGCATGCGCCGACGGTTCGTGCTGGACGCGCTCGACGTCGACGACCCAGACGCCGGGCAGCCCCGCCACCGCGGGGTCGACGTCGCGCGGCATGCCCAGGTCACAGATCACCAGAGGGTGGCTGGTCTCGTCGCGGTGGGCGGCCGCCAGCGCGTGGTGCACGTCGGCCAGCGAAACCACCGGGCTGACGGCACCGGTGCAGCTGACCACGACGTCGGCGCCCGCCAGCGCGTCGGGCAGCCGGTCGAGCGTCAGCGCCTCGGCCCTGACGCCGAATTCGCGGACCTTGCGGGCCAGTCGCTGGGCCCGGGCCAGGGAGCGGTTGAGCACCTGGACGTGCTCGATGCCGGCGCGGGTCAGGTGCCCCGCCGACAGCGCGCCCATCGCCCCGGCGCCGATGACCACGGCGGTCTTGCCCGCCAGCCCCCCGAGGCGGCGTTCGGCCATGTCCAGGGCGACCGACACCACCGAGGCGCCGGCGGCGTCGATGCCGGTCTCGGAATGCACGCGTTTGCCCACCGACAGCGCGCGCTGCGCAAGCTCGTGCAGCACCCGGCCGACGGTGCGGTTGGCTTCGGCGGCGGCGTAGGCGCGGCGCACCTGGCCGAGGACCTGCTGCTCGCCGATCACCGCCGAATCCAGGCCGCTGGCAACGGCGAAGAGGTGTTCGACGGCGGCCTCGCTGTAGCGGACGTAGGCGAACTTGGTGAGGTCGCCCATCGACATGCCCGAGTGTTCCGACAGCACCTGTCCGACCACCGCCAACCCGCCGTGGAACGCGTCGACGACGGCGTAAACCTCGACGCGGTTGCACGTCGAGAGCACCATCGCCTCGGTGACCAGCGGTGACTGCAACACCCGGTCGACGATCTTGGTCTGATCGGATTCGTCGATGCTGAGTTGTTCCAGGACGGAGACCGGCGCACTGCGGTGCGAGACCCCGAAGAGCAGGACGCTCACGGCAGCATCACCTGGCCAGCTCCCTTGCTTCCTCCAGTAACTGAACTGCTGTCCACGGTAAACGTTTATCAGCTGGGCTACCAAATAGTTGATCTACGTCACTGGCCCGCCCCCGGGCCCCGCCTCAGCGGGCCAGATCCGCGCGCAGCCGCGCCTCGTCGACCTCCCAGTAGCTGTGTTCGCGGCCGTCCAGCAGGACCACTGGGAGGCGGTCGCCGAACTCGGCCCGCAATTTGGGGTCGCCCGCCGCCGCGGCGGCGTCCACGTCGGTCGTGGACAGCTGGAAGCCGAGCTCGCCGGCCAGCTCGGTCAGCCGGGCGAGCGCCCGCGCGCACATGGTGCAGCCCTCGCGGGTGAGCAGCTCAACTCGCCGCGGGTTGGGGGTCATGGCCACCAGTGTCGCATCGCCGGTGGGACGCCCGGGTGAATTGTGGGGCCGCCGCAGATTCACTAGCTTGCCGGTATGGGCGCTGATGGGACACTTCGCGTCGAACCCATGGTGATGCAGGAGGTCGCAGCCTCGCTCGGGGGCGCGGCCGAGCATCTGATGGCCGAGCTCGGGCAACTCGACGATCAGGTGGGCCAGATCTTGGGCGGCTGGCGAGGGGCGTCCGGCGCCGCGTACGGCTCGGCGTGGGAGCTGTGGCACAAGGGGGCCCGCGAGGTGCAGACGGGCCTGGCGATCCTGGCGCATCTGGTCGGACAGGCCGGTGGCCTTTACGACCAGAACGAGGCGACCGCCGCCCAGGAGATGCGCGGGGTCTACCGTGGCTGAGGCGTTTCGCGTCGACCCCGAGGCGTTGGCCGACGCGGTGCGGCGGATGACCCAGTTCCAGCGCCGCGCCGAGCAGATGCTCGCCGAAATCGATTCTCGGGTAAATCGATTGCACGCCGCGTGGACCGGGGAAGCCGCGGCGGCGCACGCTGAGGCCCATCGGCATTGGGCCCGCGGCGAGGCGATGATGCGCGAGGCGTTGGCGAAGCTGCGCACCGCCGGCGAGACCGCCCACCGCAACTACACCGGCGCCATGGCACAGAACCTGTCCATGTGGTCGTGAGCCGTGGCGCCGCTGGCAGTCGACCCCGCGGCTCTGGACAGCGCGGGCGCCGAGGTGGTGGCGACCGGCGAGGGCTTGGGTTCGGTGATCGCGACGCTGACGTCGGCGCTGTCGGGGTGTGCCGGGATGGCCGGCGACGACCCCGTCGGCGCGGCGGTTGGCCGAAGCTACGACAGTTCGGCGGCTAAGCTCCTCGAGGCGATGGCGGCCACCCGAAACGGGTTGTGCAGCCTCGGCGATGGGGTGCGGATGTCGGCGCACAACTACTCGCTGGTCGACGCGATGTCCAACGTATCCGGCCAGACCAGCCCGCTTCCCACTCCCTCGGTGACCGGACCGGTGTTGGCGGGCTCGCCGCCGTCGTCGGTGGGCACCGGTAAAAGCGCCCCGGCCGGCTGGGGCTGGGTGGCCCCTTACATCGGAATGATCTGGCCCACGGCCGATTCCGGGAAGTTGCGCGCCGCGGCCGCGGCGTGGAGCGCCGCGGGCACGCGGTTCGCGGTCGCCGAGATTTTGGGCACCGGCGGGCCGATGGGAGCCGTTCGCGCGCAACAGATTCCGGAAGGCGCGCTCATCGACCGGGCGTTCACCGACGCCTTCGGAAGCACCACCCGCCTGGTTCAGCAGTGTCAAACGATCGCGGACCAGCTCAACAGCTACGCCGCCAAGGTCGACAAGGTGCACGCGGCGATCCTGGATCTGTTGGCCCGCATCTGCGACCCGCTGACCGGCATCAAAGAGGTCTGGGAGTTCCTCACCGACGACGACGAAGACGAGATCAAGAGGATCGCCGACGACATCCGCACGGTGGTCGACAACTTCGGGTCCGAGGTGGCTGCGCTGCGCGCCGAAATCGCGGCCACCCTCGCCGAGGCGATCTCCATCGCCACCGACATGGCCCGCTACGTCGGCCGGGAGTGGGACCAGTTCCTGCACGCCACCGACGTAGGCCGGGTGGTCAACCAGGTCGGCCAATACGCCAAGGGCGCGTGGTCGGAGGGCGGCGGAATGGTCAAGGGGCTGTGGGACATCAGCTCCTTCCGGCTGCTGTTCGACCCGATCGGCTACGGCAAAGAGGTGACCGACCAGGTCGAGGGCGCCCTGCCGCTGGTGGGGTTGGGCGGCGAGGGCGCGCCTGGCTTCGGGCAGTCGTGGAAAGAGCTGGGCAAGAGCGTCACGCACTGGGACGAGTGGGGCCAGAACCCGGCCGAGGCCGCCGGCCGGAGCGTCGTCGACCTCGCCACCCTGCCCCTGCCGGGCGGGCCCCTGTCGAAGCTGGGCGGCAAGTTTCGCGCGCTTGCCGATGCGCTGAGGGCCATGCGGGATAAGCCTCCCGAGATTCCCGAATTGCCGCCTGTTGAACCGCCGAAGGGGCCTCCGGTGGAGCCGGTGCCCAGCGGGCCAAAGCCGCCGGAACCGCGCGGCCCCGCACCCGCGCCACCGGCCAAGCCGGCGCCCGGTCCCGCCAATGGCCCCTTGCCGCACAGCCCGACGGAATCCAAACCGCCGGTCGTTGGGAAGCCCCCAACCGGTGAGCTGCCCAAGCCTGCCGCGGTTCCACCGGGAGCCGGGGGCAAGCCACCGGTACCCGCGCCGGTGGAACAGGCGCCGCTCACCCATTCGAAGCCGCTTGAGCCGGTTCATGTTTCGGCCTCGCCCGTCGGCAGTCCCGCCGAAGCGTTTTCCGGTGCCGCGTCTGCGGAACGGCCCGCGGCCGTCGCTCCGGCCGCCGCGGCAGCGCACGTGCCCGCCTCCTCAGCTGGCGGACTGTCCGCCGAAGCACCGTCGTCGTTCGGTGGCCCACCCCACGGTTCGGAACCGGCTCATCCGCCCGAATCACACCCACCCCATGGCGGCAGCCCCCATCCACCCGGTGATAGCGGGACACCGCATCAGCCGGGGGACGGAGATAGGTCGCCTGGATCGCATCAGCCGCACGCCAGTGCGCCGTCTGATGACCGGCCCGACGAGCCTCCAATAGAAGTCCCGGCGCCGTCGGATTTGAAACCGTGGCACCAGGCGCAGCTGGTACTCGCGGAATCACCCGATCAGCTCGTGAACGATCTAATAGAACACGGATGCCCTCGAGAACTTGCCGAGTCAGCGATGCGCAGCCCTTATGAGGGAATGAGTGCCCAGGAAATCTTGAACAGATTCTGGGACCCTGCGAAAGGCACATGGAAGTGGCCGGAAGCTAATGGCTTCGCAGATGGCAAATGGCAAACTGCCCGAAGCATTCCAAAGGAGGCGTGGTTGGACAGAATCGGGGAAGTCAGCGACGCTAGGGGTGATTTTATGGGCGCTCTCGGTGACAGCTATCCTGATCGCGGCCTGGCCCCCGGTTCGTCTGGCGATTATAATCGGTTTCGCGGCACAGGTAAAGAATTGCCTGACGGCTGGGAAGTCAGATATGGAAAAGTGGCCGGCGCATTTGGCCAGCCCGGCGGTGGAACACAATGGGTGGTCGTCGACGAAGAAGGTGAAACGGTGTTGATCAGTTTCTTAATCGACAACGGTTATCTGGACTGGGGATAGCACTGCTACCAGGAGGAGAGTCCTTAGGGTGCAGACGGAAGTAGGCGGTGCGGCTAAACCGGACGAAGCCGCAGAGGTGATTCTGTACTACAATTTGTGGCGCAAGATCGCCAACTCCATTGGAAATGGACCGTACGACGAAGCCGAGTGGGTCGAGGATCGTTTGTACTTCCGTTCCGACTATTCTGAAAAGCTGAAACAATGGCCCGAGTGGGCGCAGTTCGGCGATTGGGCGGCATGGATCATTGCGCCGAAGCCGGACGGATACGTTTGTGTATTGCGTTCGCTGAAGCATGAACGAGAAGCACAACGAAACGAGCGAGTAGAGGTGATGTTCTCTCGCTTCACCGATGCCGGTAAGTACATAATTGCGAGAATAGGCAACGGTATACGCAGCGGTCGCAACGTACGAATAAAATCACTGTTCGTAGACTGGGAATCGCGGGGGCTCGATTCACGGATCAAAGTCGAGGCAGCCAGCCGGGAGGCCATTGACTTTCTGACGACGCAAAGACCGACCCTGGACAGAGACTATGCAGAACAACATCTCCGGAAATACACATTGGAAGACGATCCCGGCTCTCACGGGTTTGCACTGGATTACGAACAACCGATGATGCAAGTCCTCGCCCTGTCGTTCGAAGAGCTGACGGCAGCGCTGCTGGAGGGGTTGCCAGAAAGCATTACCTCTCAAATTTCCGTCTGGCGATCGTAGGGTCCGCGATGGACAGCGGGCTCAACGCCCCCGGCCCCATGGACGGCTCGGGCACGTCAACGCCCGCACCACACCTGCCGGATAGGGTTGGGTACCGGCACCCACTGGGTCGCCAAGCACGACAGCGATCTAGGAGGTTGGGCCTTGGTTTCATCGGCTTCCTCTGAATCCGGCGGTGCGGAGCCCACCGCACGCGTCGACCTGGAGTCGCTGGCCGACAACGCGAGCGCCAAGCGCGCGCTGGAAGATTTGCAAGCCGAGAGCCCCGTCGACGAGGGCCGCCCGCAGCCGCCGATCGACCTCACCGCGGCCGCGTTCTTCGACGTCGACAACACCCTGGTCCAGGGATCCTCGGCGGTGCACTTCGGCCGCGGGCTGGCGGCGCGCAACTACTTCACGTACCGCGATGTACTCGGGTTCATCTACGCCCAGGCCAAGTTCCAGCTGCTCGGCAAGGAGAACAGCGACGACGTCGCCGCAGGCCGGCGCAAGGCCCTGGCATTCATCGAGGGCCGCTCCGTCGAGCAGCTGGTCACCCTGGGCGAGGAGATCTACGACGAGATCATCGCCGACAAGATATGGCCCGGCACCCGCGCGCTCACCCAGATGCACCTCGACGCGGGCCAGCAGGTGTGGCTGATCACCGCGACGCCGTACGAGCTCGCCGCCACCATCGCGCGGCGGCTCGGCCTGACGGGCGCGCTGGGGACGGTCGCCGAGTCCGTCGACGGCGTCTTCACCGGCAGGCTGGTCGGGGAGATCCTGCACGGGCCCGGGAAGGCGCACGCGGTGCGCTCGCTGGCGATCCGGGAGGGCCTCAACCTCAAGCGCTGCACGGCCTACTCCGACAGCTACAACGACGTTCCCATGCTCTCGCTGGTGGGCACCGCCGTCGCCATCAATCCCGACGCGCGCCTGCGTGCGCTGGCCCGCGAGCGCGGCTGGGAAATCCGCGATTTCCGAACCGCGCGCAAAGCCGCCCGGATCGGCGTACCGTCGGCGCTGGCCCTGGGCGCGGCGGGCGGTGCCCTGGCGGCGTTGGCATCGCGGCGGCAATCACGCTGATAAGCTGCGCCGCTGAGACACCGTCGAGCGGAGAGCAAAGCGTCATGACCGTCCCACAAGAAGCCCAGGGCCTCATCGGCAGCCATTACCGGGCACCCGACTACTTCCAGGTCGGACGCGAGAAGATCCGGGAGTTCGCGGTCGCGGTCAAGGACGACCACCCGACGCACTTCAACGAGGACGACGCCGCCGCGGCGGGGTACCCCGCGCTGGTGGCGCCGCTGACCTTCTTGGCCATCGCGGGACGGCGCGTGCAGCTGGAGATCTTCACCAAGTTCAACATCCCGATCAACATCGCCCGGGTCTTCCACCGCGACCAGAAGTTCCGGTTCCACCGGCCGATCCTGGCCCACGACAAGCTCTACTTCGACACTTACCTAGACTCGGTCCTCGAGTCACACGGCACCGTGCTCGCCGAGATCCGCAGCGAAGTCACAGACGCCGAGGGCAAACCGGTCGTCACCAGCGTCGTTACGATGTTGGGAGAAGCCGCACATCAAGACGCTGGCGCTGAAGAAACCGTCGCCGCGATTGCATCCATATCTGCTGGAAAGTAGGGTCAATTCAATGTCACAGGGTCAATCAGGTGGCACCCAGCTGAAGCCGCCGGTCGAAGCAGTCCGATCTCACTACGACAAGTCGAACGATTTCTTCAAGCTGTGGCTTGACCCGTCGATGACCTATAGCTGCGCGTACTTCGACGAGAAGCCGGACCCGAACAACCTGACCAAGACGCTCGAAGAGGCCCAATACGCCAAGCGCAAGCTCGCGCTGGACAAGCTGAACCTCGAGCCGGGCATGACGGTGCTCGACATCGGCTGTGGCTGGGGCTCGACGATGCGCCACGCGGTGACCGAATACGACGTCAACGTCATCGGCCTGACGCTGAGCGAGAACCAGTACGCGCACGACGTCGAGAAGTTCAAGGAGGTCGACAGCCCCCGCCGCAAGGAGGTGCGGATCCAGGGCTGGGAGGAATTCGACGAGCCGGTGGACCGCATCGTGTCACTGGGTGCCTTCGAGCACTTCGCCGACGGCGCGGGTGACGCCGGGTTCGAGCGTTACGCCACCTTCTTCAAGAAGTTCTACGACCTGACGCCCGAAGACGGCCGGATGTTGTTGCACACCATCATCATTCCGGACAAGGAGGAAGCCGAGCAGCTGGGCTTGACGTCGCCGATGAGCCTGTTGCGGTTCATCAAGTTCATCCTGACCGAAATCTTCCCGGGCGGTCGGCTGCCCCGCATCTCGCAAATCGACCACTACTCGTCCAACGCCGGCTGGAAAGTCGATCGCTACCACCGCATCGGCAAGAATTACGTGCCGACGCTCAACGCGTGGGCCGATGCCCTCGAGGCCCACAAGGACGAGGCGATCGCCCTGAAGGGCCAGGAGACCTACGACATCTACATGCACTACCTGCGCGGCTGCTCGGACCTGTTCCGTGACAGCTACACCGACGTCTGCCAGTTCACGTTGGTCAAGTAGTTCTTGCGCGCAAAGCGCCCCGGTGTCTTTCAAGAGGCACCGGGGCGCTTGCTATCTGCCGCCGATCGCTCAGCCGAAGAAGATGTTGCGGCGCCCGGCCAGCAGCCGGTACAGCGTCTGCTGGATCGTCTCGCGCACCTGATCGGTCAGCTCGAAGGTGACCATCGGGTCCTCGGCGTCCGACGCGGCGTAGTCGTTGGTGTAGATCGGCTCGCCGAACGCGATGCGCCATTTCGACGGCAGCGGCACCAGCCCCGCCGGCCCGGCCAACGGGAACAGCGGCGTGATCGGGAAGTACGGCAGCCCGAACAGCCGCGCGAGCAGCTTGACGTCGGTGAGCATCGGGTAGATCTCTTCGGAACCGATGATCGAGCACGGAATGATCGGCGCCTTGGTCTTCAGCGCGGCCGTGACGAAGCCGCCCCGGCCGAACCTTTGCAAGCGGTAGCGGTCCTCGAACCGCTTGCCCAGCCCCTTGTAGCCCTCCGGGAAGACGGCGGTGAGCTGTCCGGCGGCGAGCAGGCGGTGCGCGTCGGTCGTGCAGGCCATCGTGTGACCGGCCTTGCGGGCGGCCTCCCCGACGACGGGCAGGTCGAACACCATGTCGGCCGCCAGCAGCCGCAGGTCCCGCTGCGCCGGGTGCTCGTCGTGGACCGCCACCGACAGCATCAGCCCGTCGAACGGCAGCACCCCGGCGTGGTTGGCCACCACCAACGCGGCGCCCTCGCTCGGCAGGTTCTCGACGCCGCTGACCTCGACCCGGAACCACGACCGGAAAAAGAACCGCAGCAATGGCCGAACTATCGCGTTGTTGAAGTGCGGATCGAATCCGAACTCGTCGACGGTGTAGTCGCCGGTGATCCGTTCGCGCAAAAAGCCGGCGACCGCTGCGACCCGCTGCGCGAGGTCGTTGAGGGGCGCGTCGGCCGTCGAGGTCGCGCCCGCCACGCGGCGGTGCTCGTCGATCTCGCGGACCACCGCGGCGATCTGTTCGGCCGACGCCCGGCCGCGCGGATCGGACAGCAACGAAGGATGCTGGCGCGCCGACTCCGCGCGCTGATCGGCTCTCCGCCGAGCCGCTACCCGACCCCTATTGGTGTGCAGTGGAATGACATTCGCTCTGGATTCACCCGCCACGATATCTACCTGACTCCACCCCATGGAATTGGATTTCGGCTGCCCCAGCGCTGAGCTAAAGCTATGGCGCGACCCTCTAGGGAGCGTACCCGATCAGGGTCGATTATGGGAGTCAAGCCGCGGCCCCGAACGTAGTCGTCGAACGCCTCCGCCGTGGTCCATTTCGGCTGGTAGCCAAGCTCGGTGCGCATCCTGGTGGTGTCTATGACGCGGCCGTAACTTAAATAATCAAATTGATCGCGAGTGATCTCGGTATAACGATTAGCCCGCCTCAACGAATCGAGCGCCCAAACACCAAAACCGGGCACTGGCAATGGAATTCGGCCGGCCCGTCGGATCGCCTGCGACAGCATGATGATGCCGTCGGCGCCGATGTTGAACGTGCCTGCCTTGCCTGCCATCGCCGCACGCTCCAGCGCTCCGAGCGCATCCTGCTCGTGCAGCAGCTGCAGCCGCGCGTCCCGGCCGAACATCGTCGGCACCAACGGCCCGGCCAGGTACCGCGACAGCGTGGTGTCCATCGCCGGGCCGATCATGTTGGCCAGCCGCAAAATTGTCACCGCGATGTCGGGGCGCCTCCGGCCCAGCCCGCGGGCGTAGCCCTCGATGTCGAGGCTGTCCTTCGCGAAGCCCTCGCGGAAGGGTCGGCGGCTGGTGCTGTCCTCGGTGAACACGACGGGATCGTGGGCGCTCGACCCGTACACCTCGGAGGTCGACTTCAGCACGACGCGGCGCACCGAGGGCACCTTTTGGCAGGCGGCGAACAGCTGCATCGCGCCCATCACGTTGATTTCCTTCAGCGCCACGCTGCCGCCCGATCGCGGCGCGTACGACGCCGCCGCGGCATGCACCACCGTGTCGACGTCGCCGTTGCGAAGTACCTTGGCAATGAAGGGGTTTCGAATGTCGGCGCGGACGAACTCGGCCCGCCCCATGCGGCGCAGCATGTCTTTGCTGGGGGCGATGGCGTCCACCGCGATCACCCTGTTGATCAACGGGTTCTGCGCGAGCCGGGCCGTCAGGTAGCCGCCCAGGAACCGGCACGCGCCGGTAACCAGCACCACCTTGGGGTAGTGCGCGGTGTCGCTTGTGCTACCGCCCGTTCCCGCACCACTACCGCTGGACTGATCCACTCAAACAGCCTAACGGCCTCATAAGACGGCGGCGTTAAGCCAGCGTGACGGTCGGCTGGGCTACTTGCCGAGTTTTCTGCGCTGCACCCGGGTGCGACGCAGCAGCTTGCGGTGCTTCTTCTTCGACATGCGCTTGCGCCGCTTCTTGATTACTGAACCCATGAACTCCGCTATCTACAGCCGTGACCTGCTCGTACTAAGGACCCGGATACTTTACCCGCCCACCAGCGCCGAACACCAAACCGGCGCCCCGGGGACTAGCGACGTGGCACGGCGAAGCGGGTCAGCCGGCGTCGAAGTACGAGGTCTCCAGCATGTCGTGGACCGCCTTGGCGTGCACCCGGAAGGACCGCCCGACCCGGACCGCGGGCAGCTCGCCGTTGTGCACGAGCCGGTAGACCGTCATCTTGGAGACGCGCATCAGCGCGGCCACTTCGGCGACGGTGAGAAATTGTGTCCTGGCCTGCTGGCCATCGACGGGACCGGTGTCCCGACCCTTACCTGCGGAATCTCGTGCCGATGGCCCGTTCGTAGACGTCATCGCAACCCAATCGTGTCAGGCCCGCGCACTGCCAGCGGCTTCCCCTCCGCTGGCCTTACACGTGCATACAGATAAGGAGAATAGCGGGACTAGTGGGGTTACTGGTACTCGTGAGGGACAATCAGTCCAAAATTCTTGAATTATTCCGATGTAATTCTTAGCTGCTCAGAGCGCTTTTTGGCGGCCTGCACGGCCGCGTCGACGGCCGCCCGCAATCCCCCTCGTTCCAGTTCCCGCAGCCCAGCGGCGGTGGTGCCGCCGGGCGAGGTGATCGTCGCGCGCAGCTGCGCGGCCGTGGTGTCCGGGCGCGCCCCCGCCGCGTCACGTTGCGCGGTGCGGTCGGCGTCCATCCGTTCCAGCAGCATCGCCGCCGACCCGGCGACGGTCTGCGCGGTCAAATCGGTGGCGACCTCGCGGCTCAAGCCCGCCCCGACCCCGGCGTCCACCATCGCCTCGACCATCAGGAAGAAGTACGCCGGCCCCGACCCCGACAGCGCGGTCACGGCGTCCATGTGCGATTCCGGGACGGTCAGCACCCCGCCGACGGAGTCGAACAGCGCCGAAACCTCCTCGAGCTGGGGTGCCGTGACGAAACGGCCCTTGGCCAGCGCGGTAACCCCCGCGCCCACCAACGCCGCCGCGTTCGGCATCGCCCGCACCACCGGGGTCCCCGCGGGCAGCTTGGACTCGAAGTAGCCGATCGTGATCCCGGCCGCGACCGTCACGAAAACCTGCTCGGCGCTGTCGGTCTCCGCCGCGGCGGCCGCGCGGGCCAGCTCGCCCAGCACCGCTTCGACGTCGCCGGGTTTGACGGCCACGACGACGAACGTCGCGCTTTCCACCGCATCGGTCACCGAGGCCAGGCGCACCGCATAGGTGTCGGCCAAGTACTGCGCGCGCTCGGGCACCCGCTCGGCCACCACCAGGTCCTTGACCTGCCGGCCCGCGCGCAGCAGGCCCGACAGCAGTGCCTCCCCGATGCTGCCGCCGCCGATGATCGCGATTCTTGCCATGCCGCAAAGCATCGCAGACGCGGCGGCCGAGCCGCGCTACTGGGCGGGCACCAGCGCCAGTTGGCGCGCTTGCACGACGAGGCGGCCCAGGCTGTCGACGACGGTGTGGTCCTCGTCGAACCAGTCGTGCCCGATTTCGGTGCACGTGGCGATGATTCGCAACCAGCCGTCGGCGGGCAGCGCGCGCAGGAAGGCGGTGAGCTGCACGGTGGGCGCCCAGCCGGTGCGGTCCACCGCGAAGGTCACCGGCGCCGACAGGTCGCCGCACATGAGCGCGAACAGCGCGTCGGGCGCCACGTCGCGGGGGCGCGCCCACATCTGAATCACCGGCGGCCGCCCATCGGTGCTTGGCGCCAGCGTCGACAGCAGCGGCCGCACATCGCACCCCTCGCCGAGGTGCACCAGGCCGGCAAGCGGGTGGCCGGGCCCGATCGGCGCGACGTCGTCGGGCGGCTCGGGCGCCATCAGCTCCGGCACCGGGTCCGCCGACAGCAGCGGCTTGGCGGGGCCGCCGGGCGAAAAGTGCTCCGGCTCCCCCAGGTTGACCACGGCGTGCACCGCGGCGCGCCCGCCCTGGGTGAGCTCGACGTCCACGACGCTGATCCGGCGGCCGCGCTTGCGGACGGCGGTCACCAGCCGCATCGGCCCCGGATCGGGCGCCCACAAGAAGCTCGCCGACACGGCCACGGGTTGCAGGGCCGGCGCGTCCGGCGATCCCCCGCACGCGGTGCGCGCGGCGTTGGCGCACAGGGCCAGCATCGCGCCGCCGTGCACCTTGGTCCCGATGGTCCAGTGCTTGTCGAGCTCGCCCTCGTACACACCCGGGGCGGCCTCCCGCAGCGCCATCGCGCCGGTGAATAACGCGGTCACGGTTCTCCTGGTTCTTCCGGGGCTTCAGCGCATCAGGTGCGTGCGGGCGAACTGCAACGATTCGGCCAGCATGGCCTCGCGCTCGTGGGCCGAACGCGCGCTGGAGGTGGACACCTCGAGGATCACATGCCCGGCGAACCGCCCGCCCGCCAGCATCTGGCACACCTCGGCGGTGGGCTGGGTCCCGCGGCCGGGCACCAGGTGCTCGTCGGCGGGCAGGCCGCTGCCGTCGCACAGGTGCAGGTGGACCAGGCCCTCGCCCATCCGCCGGGCCATGTCCAGCGCGTCGGTGCCCGCGGTCGAGGTGTGCGACAGGTCCAGCGTGTAGTGGGCGTGGTTGCCGTCGAGCGGGTCGTAGGACGGCGAGAACGCCGAGATCGCCGGCCCCGGCCCGCCGCCGCGCTTGCGCATCCGTTCCCGCGACTGCCCGGCCCCGAAGAACCGGTCCGCCCGGAAGGGGAACATGTTCTCCACGGCGATCATCACCTCGCTGGAGGCCTCCAGGGTCGAAACCTGCTCGCTGAAGCCCTCGGCGTAGCGGCGTTGCCAGCGGAACGGCGGATGCACGACGACGGTCTGCGCGCCGAGTTGCTCGGCGGCCCGCACGCTGCGTTCCAGCTTGGGGATCGGGTTGGCGCCCCACACCCGCTGCGAGATCAGCAGGCAGGGCGCGTGCACACTCAACACCGGCACGCGGTAGCGCTTGGACAGCTTCTTGACGGCGTCGACGTCCTGGCTGACCGACTCGCTCCACACCATCAGCTCGACGCCGTCGTAGCCGAGCCGGTCGGCGTATTCGAACGCGGCCTCGGCCCGCAACGGATACACCGATGCCGTCGACAGGCCGACTTTGATCGCTGGGCGCACCGGTCCGTGGGGCTCTTGAGTAGGTCTGCCTAGCCCGACTGCAACGACAGCGCCAGGGGACCCAGCGTGATCAGCGCGCCCACCGCGACCGCGATGAGCGTGCTGGCGATGTCCTCGGTCTTGCGCACCACCCGGACCCCGACCACCAGGCCGAGGATGACCAGCACCGACAGCACCAACGCGACGATGCTGTTCCAGCGCCACAGCTGGTCGAACGCGACGAACAGACCCGCGCCGAAGACGACCGCCAGGATCGACTGCAACACGATGAGGCTGCCCCGCCACAGCGACTCGAGCCTGCCCTCGTGAAGCTCTTCGGCCGCCCCCGCCGCGTCGGGCTCGGCGTCGAGGCGCTCGTCGAGTTCTTCTTCGCCGTCGAGCGCCTGCTGGTCCCCGCCGCGGCGTCGGGCGACCTCGTCGGCCAGCGTCTGCCCGCCGAACAGCGTGTTGTCGGACTGCAGGTAGGAGCGCACGTACGCCGAATCCTCCGTCGGCGGCTCGACGTCGCGCACGTCGGAATCCATCACGTCCACCGGGATGTCGGCGTAGCTGTCGAGCGGATCCGGGCTCATGTCCTCGGCGCCGGAGCGCTCGGTGTCGCGGGTGTCGGTCTGGCGCAGCGGACGCGGGTAGGGGCTGCGCTCGGGGCCCGAAACGCGCGACGGCTGCGGCGGGGACTTGGGCCAGCGCGGCTCCGGCTCGGACCAGTAGGCCGTCTTGGGCTGCTCGCCGGCGGCCTGCCCGGGGGCCACCGCGTCGGACACCGACGTGTGCAGAGCCGGCCCGGCGACCTGGACCGAGCCGTTGGCCTCGCGCTCGGCCTCGCGGTGCTCCTCGTCGCGGACGACCGGGATCTCGCCGGTGAGCTCGGCGACGGTGACGGCGTCGCTGTCGCCGCGTCGGCGGCGGCGCCGCCGGGTGACCGCCGGGGCGCCAATGGTTCCATTCCTGGCCAGCAATTCGGCCACCGAGATCGGCCGAGTGGCGGCGCTCTCGGTCTCGGAGTGTGGTCCCGTCATGATTTGTCGCCTCTCGATCGGTGGGAGTTCCGATCTGCTTTCTGAGCTTTAGCATCGCGCACCAAGCTGCCGACCAGGGGTGTTCCGTCGGCTTCGCTGTCGAGTTTGCGCAAGATGAGACCTTCCCGTAATGCCCACGGGCAGATATCCACCGCTTCGATCGACAGCGCTCGCATGCTCGCCTCCGCCACCAGGGCGCCCGCCACGATCTGCGGCGCCCGCTCGGCGCTCACTCCTTCCAGTTCTGCCCGGTCAGCGGTCGTCATCCTAGAGATGAAAGCTATGAGTTGTCTGAGGCCGTTTGCCGTAAGCGTCCGTTTCACCCGGGGCCCGGCGGCCGACGGCGCGGCGCCGGTGAGCCGGGCCAGCGACCGAAACGTCTTGGACGTCGCGACCGCCAGGTCCGGGTTACCCGCTTCGAGCACCTTGACGCTGGCCTCCGCCAGCTCGGCGTCCAGCCAGTCGCGCAGCATCGCCACCCGGCGCCGCCCGGGCGGGTCGTCGGGCAGCCATTCGCGGGTCAACCGCCCGGCGCCCAGCGGCAGCGACAATGCGACCTCGGGGTCCTCGTCGACGCCGCTGGACAGCTCCAGCGAGCCACCGCCGATGTCGAGGTTGATGATCCGCCCCGCGCTCCAGCCGTACCAGCGGCGCACGGCCAAAAAGGTCAGCCGCGACTCGTCGACCCCGGTCAGCACCTGCAACTCGACCCCGGTCTCCTTGCGGACCCGGGCCAGCACGTCGTCTGAGTTCTCGGCGTCGCGGACCGCGGACGTGGCGAAGGCCATCAGCTCCTCGCAGCCCGAGCTGTCGGCGATCTTGGCGAGCTCGTCGATCGTGGAGATCAGCTTTTCGGCGCCGCGCTTGGTGAGCTTGCCCGAGCTGTCGATGGACTCAGACAGCCGCAGGGTGGCCTTGGTCGAGCTCATGGGCGTCGGGTGGCCACCGCGGTGGGCATCGACCACCAGCAGATGGACCGTGTTGCTACCCACGTCGAGAACGCCTAATCGCACAGAAAACAACCTAGTCGTGCGACGATGCGCGCCGCGCAGCGGCGGGAGGAGGAGCGCGACAATCCAGCACAGTCGTGCGACGATGCGCGCCGCGCAGCGGCGGGAGAAGGAGCGCGACAATCCAGCACAGTCGTGCGACCGCCCGGGCCGGAGTGTCAGCGGCGGAGCCGGGCGCCAATGTGGTCTAACGTTGCAAACGTGGGGAATTCACACCCAGAACCGGTCCGGCCGGGCCAAGAGGTCGAGCTGGATTTCGTCCGCGAGTGGGTGGAGTTCTACGACCCGGACGATCCCGAGCACCTGATCGCGGCCGATTTGACCTGGCTGCTGTCGCGCTGGACGTGCGTGTTCGGCACGCCGGCGTGCCGCGGCACGGTGGCCGGGCGTCCCCACGACGGGTGTTGCTCGCACGGCGCGTTCTTGTCCGACGACGACGACCGCGCCCGGCTGGATGACGCGGTGCAGAAGCTGACCGACGACGATTGGCAATTCCGCGAAAAAGGCTTGGGCCGCAAGGGTTATCTCGAGCTTGACGAGCACGACGGCCAGCCCCAGTACCGCACCCGGAAGCACAAGGACGCCTGCATCTTCTTGAATCGGCCCGGGTTCCCGGCCGGCGCCGGCTGCGCGCTACACACCAAGGCCCTCAAGCTCGGCGTGCCGCCGCTGACCATGAAGCCGGACGTGTGCTGGCAATTGCCGATCCGGCGCAGCCAGGAGTGGGTCACCCGGCCCGACGGCACCGAGATCCTCAAGACCTGGGTCACCGAATTCGATCGCCGCGGCTGGGGATCCGGCGGCGCCGACCTGCACTGGTACTGCACCGGCGATCCGGCCGCCCACGTCGGCGCCAAGCAGGTATGGGAGACCCTGGCCGACGAACTCACCGAACTGCTCGGCGCCAAGGCCTACGGCGAACTGGCCGCAATGTGCAAGCAGCGCAGCAAGTTAGGGCTGATCGCGGTGCACCCGGCCACCCGCATCGCCGAGTAGCGCCGCGTCTGTCCCCCGGTCAGCGATGAACGAGGCCACGAAACCGGCGCTGAGCAAGGTGCCGGCGGTGACCCTGGGCTTTTGGGTCATCAAGGTTTTGGCCACCACGCTCGGCGAGACGGGCGGCGACACCGTCACCATGACGCTGAATTGGGGGTACCTGGCCGGCGTCGCGCTGTTCGGCGGAACCCTGGTCGTGCTCGTCGTCGCGCAGATCGTCGCCAAGCGTTTCCATGCGGCCCTGTACTGGGCGACGATCGTCGCCTCGACGACGTTCGGCACCACGCTGGCCGACTTCGCCGACCGGTCGCTGGGAATCGGCTACGCCGGTGGATCCCTGGTGCTGCTGGGTTGCCTGCTGGCCACCCTCGGGCTCTGGTACTGGTCGGAGGGGACGGTGTCGGTCAACACCGTGTCCATACCCAAGGTCGAGGCGTTCTACTGGGCCACGATCACGTTCTCCCAGACGCTGGGCACCGCGTTGGGCGATTGGCTCGCCGACACCGGCGGGCTGGGCTACGAGGGCGGCGCGCTGGTGTTCGCCGCGGCCCTGGGCGTCGTTGTCGCGCTGTACTTTTCGACGAGCGTCTCCCGCGTCACCCTGTTCTGGGTGGCCTTCATCCTCACCCGACCCCTGGGCGCGACGCTGGGCGACTTGCTCGACAAGCCGGTCAGCGACGGCGGGCTGAACCTGAGCCGCCCGCTGGCTTCGGCGGTCATCGCGGCCGTCATCGTCGGACTGGTCGTCGTCCTGCCGCAGCGCCCGGGACGACACCCGGGCACCGCGGAAAGCCCCGCCGAGGGCTAAGTTTCCCAAGATTTGGTGTAGCACAACACCATTCGCAGCGCGCTGGCTCGCAGATAGGCCTCGACGGCCGCGGCGGCCGCCTCGGCGTCGCGGCTCACCACGGCCTCCGTGATGGCCTCTAGGCCGGCCAGAACCGGGGCGGCGTCGTCGTAGGCGCCGGTGAGCTCGTGCTCGCGGCCGCCGAACGCGTGCTCGACCCAGCGGTACAACAGACCCAGCGCGCGGTTGCCGCTGCTGTGGATGAGCACCCGGAAGTAGGCGAGGTCGGCGGCCTGTCGCGCCGCCGCGCTCTCGGCGTGCCGCACCGCGGCCAGCGCCGCGCGCAGCGCGTCGGCGTCGTCGGGCGCGCTGCGCTGGGCGGCCAGGCGACCGATCAGCGGGCCCAGGCCCGCCCTGATCTCCAGCAACTCGGCCAGGAACTCGGGCCCCAGCCTGCGGACGAGCGCCTCGACCACAGCGGGATGGGTGAGCGCCTCGGGGTCGCAGACCACGTTGCCGCTGCCGTGCCGGGCCTCGATGAGGCCCATCTGCTGCAGGCGGGCGAGAG
Source organism: Mycobacterium palustre (assembly GCF_002101785.1). Taxonomy (GTDB): domain Bacteria; phylum Actinomycetota; class Actinomycetes; order Mycobacteriales; family Mycobacteriaceae; genus Mycobacterium; species Mycobacterium palustre. Next base: position 78,530 of record NZ_LQPJ01000078.1, on the reverse strand, counting down.
CCTGACGCAGCGACGTGCGGTTGACGCCGAGCTGCTCGGCCAACTCCCGCTCCGGGGGCAGCGTCGAACCCGGCGGGAAGACACCGTCGAGGATCGCGTCGGCGATGGTCGCGGCGATCTGTTCGTCCACCCGCTGCCGATCCGGCGGCTGCAGCGCGCTTGACTGGTTCATTGGCTCAACCAATATAGTGGACGGACCGGGACCGGAGGTGGGCGACATGGACGACGAGCTGCGATCGGCCGCGGTCCCGCGCTGGCGGGGACAGGCCGGCCGGCTGGAAGTCTGGTATGCCACGCTGTCGGACCCGGCGACGCGGGCCGGGCTGTGGATCCACTGCGAGACGGTGGCGCCGCTGCGGGGCGCGCCCTACGGGCATGGCTGGGTGACCCGGTTCGCCGCCGACGGCCCGCCACGCACCGCGCGGTTCGGCCCCGAGCCCGTCCGGCCGGCGGCGGGCGCGGACTGGTTCAGCGCGGCGGGCGCGCGGGTGGCGCCGGAGCGGCTGGCCGGTGACGCCGGCTCGGTGTCGTGGGACCTGTCCTGGAAGGATGCCGGCACGCCGCTGTGGACGTTTCCCCGCGCCGCGTGGGAGCGCGAGCTGCTGCCCGGCGCCCAGGTGGTCCTGGCCCCGACCGCCGAGTTCACCGGCGCGCTGACCGTCAACGGCGCGCCCGTTCGCCTGGACGGCTGGCGTGGCGGCGTCGCCCACATCTACGGGCACGGCAACGCCAAGCGCTGGGGCTGGGTCCACGGCGACCTCGGCGGCGGCGACGTCGTGGAAGCGGTCACCGCGGTCTCGCACAAGCCGGGGCTGCGCAGGCTGCCGCCGATGGCGTTCGTCCGCTTCCGCATCGACGAAAAAGACTGGCCCGCAAGCCCTTTGCCGTCCCTGCGAATGAAGACGACTCTGGGAGTGCGGCACTGGCAACTGGAGGGGCGCGTCGCCGGCCGCCGGGTGCTCATCCGCGTCGACCAGCCCCCGGAGCGCTGCGTGAGCCTGGGTTACACCGATCCCGACGGCGGCCGGGCGGTGTGCACGAACACCGAGCAGGCCGACATTTACGTCGACATCGACGACCGGCACTGGTCGGTGCTGGGGTCCGGGCACGCCGAGGTGGGGCTGCGCGGCGCCGAAGCGCCCGACACCAACGAAAGGATCGAAACGTGAGCTTTCTCTTCGACCCGCCGCTGCTGCTCGCCGCCGGGGTGCTCATCGAACGGCGGCTGCCGCCGGACCGTCGCGACGTCGCCGAGGCGGCGACGCTCGGTGTGTTCTTCGGCGGCTCGTTCGGGCTGTATAACAACGTGCCGGGGTTGGGCGTGCTGTGGCGGCCGTTCCGCGCCGCGGGCGGGCGCGACTTCATGTGGAACAGTGGCGTTTTCGGCGTGAACACGGTCGAGGCGGGCTGGCCGCTGCACGCCGCGGCGGGCGCCATCTTCGCGACCTACCCGTTGTTCATCAAGCTGGGCCGCCGGCTCGGACGCATGCGATGAGCCGGCTGGCGGCGTCGTTCGGCAGCGCGCTGCTCCCCGAGGAATGCGGCGGTCCGGCACCGGCCTTGCTCGTCGAGCGCGTCGACCGCTACCTGGCGCGGCTGCCGGCGACCACCCGGCTGGCCGTGCGGGCCGGGTTGTTGTCGATGGCCGCCGCGGGCTACCTCAGCACCGGCCGGTCGCTGTCGCGGCTGGGCCCCGACCGGCGCGAGGCGATCTTGCGTCGGATCGCGGCGCTGAGCCCGGATGCCGGCGCGGCCGTCGAAGCGATGAAGGCGATTGTGTTGCTGGCCAACGGCGCCGACACCTACGCCGACGAATTGCTCTCCCGCGCACAGCGCCACCACCCCGCGCGCCCCGATGCGCCGCTGGCGATCACCCCCTCGGCCGAAAGTCGCTCCGTCGTCACCGCCGACGCCGTGGTCGTGGGCTCGGGCGCCGGCGGCGCGATGGCCGCCCGGACCCTGGCGCGCTCGGGCTTGGACACCGTCGTCCTCGAGGAGGGCCGCCGCTGGACGGTCGAGGAGTTTCGCACCACGCACCCGATCGACCGCTACGCCGGGCTCTACCGCGGTGGCGGGGCCACCGTCGCGCTGGGCCGCCCGTCGCTGGTGCTGCCCATCGGCCGGGCGGTCGGCGGCACCACGGTGGTGAACTCCGGCACCTGCTACCGGCCGCCGCAGGCGGTGCAGCGCCGCTGGCGCGACGAGTTCGGCCTGGGCCTGGCCGACCCCGACCGGCTGGGCGCCTACCTCGACGACGTCGAAGCCACGCTGCGCGTCGCGCCCGTCCCGCTGCAGATCATGGGCCGCAACGGGCGGCTGCTGCTCGACGCCGCCGCGGCGCTGGGCTGGCGGGCGGCCCCGATCCCGCGCAACGCGCCGGGGTGCGAGGGCTGTTGCCAGTGCGCCATCGGCTGCCCGCGCAACGCCAAGTTCGGGGTCCACCTCAACGCCCTGCCGCAGGCGTGCGCGGCGGGCGCGCGCATCGTCTCGCAGGCCCGCGCCGAACGGGTGCTGCACCGCAACGGCCGCGCCCGCGGCGTGCGGGCCCGCCGGCCCGACGGCACCGCGCTGGACATTCTTGCCGACACGGTCGTCGTCGCCGCGGGTGCCACCGAGACGCCGGGGCTGTTGCGGCGCAGCGGTTTTGGGACGCACCCGCGGCTCGGCCGAAACCTCGCGCTGCACCCGGCGACGGTGCTGGCGGGACGCTTCGACGACGACGTCGTCGCGTGGCACGGGGTGCTGCAGAGCGCGGCCGTGCACGAGTTCCACGAGTCCGACGGCGTGCTGATCGAGGCGACCTCCACCCCGCCGGGAATGGGATCGATGGTGTTGCCCGGTTACGGCGCCGAGCTCCTCGGCTGGCTCGACCGGGCCCCGCAGGTGGCGACGTTCGGCGCCATGGTGGCCGATCGCGGCGTCGGCTCGGTGTCGTCCGCGCGCGGCGAGACGTTGGTGCGCTACGCCATCGACCGCGCCGACGTGGCGAAGCTCCGGGTCGCGATCGAGGCCATGGGGCGGCTGCTCTTCGCCGCGGGCGCCGTCGAGGTGCTCACCGGTCTGCCCGCCGCGATGACCGTGACGTCGCTGCCCGCGCTGCAGGAGGCGCTGCGCCGCAGCGACCCGAGAAGCCTGCATTTGGCAGCCTTCCATCCCACGGGCACCGCGGCCGCGGGCGCCGACGCGCGGTTCTGCCCGGTCGACGAAACCGGCCGGCTGCGCGGGGTGGACGGCGTGTGGGTTGCCGACGCGTCGATCCTGCCCAGCTGCCCGGAGGTGAACCCGCAGCTGTCGATCATGGCGTTGGCCCTCGGCGTGGCCGACGAGGTGCTCGCCGCGCGGTGAAGCTAGCCCTCCAGCTTGTAGCCCAGCCCCCGCACCGTCACCAGGTGCACCGGGTTCGCCGGGTCGGCCTCGATCTTGGACCGCAGCCGCTTGACGTGGACGTCGAGGGTCTTGGTGTCGCCGACGTAGTCCGCGCCCCACACCCGGTCGATCAGCTGCCCGCGGGTCAGCACCCGGCCGCTGTTGCGCATCAGGTACTCGAGCAGGTCGAATTCCTTGAGCGGCAACGTGATCGTGTCGCCGTTGACCGACACGACGTGGCGTTCGACGTCCATGCGGACCGGGCCCGACTCGAGTACGCCGTCGCTGATCTCCGAGTCGTCGTCGCCGCCCCGGCGCAGCACCGCGCGGATGCGGGCGATCAGCTCGCGTGCCGAATAGGGTTTGGTCACATAGTCATCCGCGCCCAGCTCGAGGCCGACCACCTTGTCGATCTCGCTGTCGCGGGCGGTCACCATGATCACCGGGACGCTGGAACGCGCGCGCAGCTGCTTGCACACGTCGGTGCCCGACATGCCGGGCAGCATCAAGTCGAGCAGCACGATGTCGGCGCCCGCGCGATCGAACTCGGCCAGCGCCGCGGGGCCGTCGGTCACCACCGTGGCCTCAAACCCCTCCTTGCGCAACAGGAATGCCAGCGGATCGGCCAGCGACTCCTCGTCCTCCACAATCAAGACACTAGTCATGAACACAACTCCTGTTCATCGCGACGATCTGCGTCGTCGTAAGCGCGGGTCATCGACTTAGTTCTTCCTCTCGTTGTGACCTGTTGGGCCGCACCTCACGGCCCCGCGGTTGCTCGGGTTCCTCGTCGCCGTTCTTGTAGGCCGGGATCGACAACGTGAACGTCGAACCGGTTCCCGGCTTGCTCCACACGCCGATGCTGCCGTTGTGGTTGGCCGCAACGTGTTTGACGATGGCGAGTCCCAAGCCGCTACCGCCCGTGGCACGCGAACGCGCCTTGTCGCCGCGGAAGAAGCGCTCGAAGACGCGCTCCTGATCCTCCAGCGGGATGCCGATGCCGCGGTCGGTCACGGCGATCTCGACGTTGTCGCCCCGGCGACGACGGCTGATCGACACCGGCGAACCGGGCGGCGAGTAGGCGATCGCATTGGAAACCAGGTTGGCCAGCGCGGTCACCAGCAGCGTCTCGTCGCCCAGCACCCGCAGGCCGCTGGGCGCGTCGGTGCGAACCTCGATATCGGCGTTGTCGGCGGCCACCTTGTGCCGTGAAATCGCTTCGGAGACAACGGTATCCACATCGACATCGACCACATTGGGCAGTCGTTCGGCGCCCTGCAACCGGGACAGCTCGATCAGTTCGGCGACCATGTCGCCCAACCGGTTGGCCTCGACGAGGACCTTTTCGGCGAACCGGCGGACCGTCTCGGAGTCGTCGGCCGAGGCCAGCAGCGCCTCGGCGAGCAGCGCCATGGCGCCAACGGGGGTCTTGAGCTCGTGGCTGACATTGGCCACGAAGTCGCGCCTGGTCGCCTCCATCCGCGCGTAGTCGGACTGGTCGTGGACGAACACCACGGCGAAACGGCGGTCCTCTTCGCTCAGCAGCCGCGCCTGCCCGTGCACCGACAGCCCGGACCGCCCCGCCGCGCGTTTAGCCGGCCGCAGGTCGAACTCGACGTCGACGCCGGTGAGCGCCTGCTGGGCCGCCTGCCAGGCCTGGTCGTCGAGCTGGCGATCGCGCACCAGGCCCAGTTCCTTGGCCCGGTCGTTCAGATAGACGACGTCGCGGTGCGAGTCCACCACCGCGGCGCCCAGCGGCATCAGCGCGACGATGCGTTGCAGCATCTGCGCGACGGTGATTCCCGTCCAGTCGCTGGCCGCTTGCTGACGGCGCTGCACGGCCCGCGGTGCCAGTCGGACCCCGACCGCAACGCCCGCGGCCAGCGCCAGCACGGACAAGACCCCGGCCAGCAACAGCGCCGAGAACACAGTCACATAGCGAATCCTACAAATCTTCGGAAACGGCGCCCTAGCGGAGCGCGGCCAAAATCGGACAAGTCACACCCTGCGCTACAGGTATTCCACTGCCGTTCACGTGATGTTTGGCAAATTGGCCTTTGAAGCGCGCTCGGGGGCCTATCCGCGGCCCTGGCTGGCCACCGCGGCCGCCCCGGCCGCGGCCGCCTCCGGGTCCAGGTAGGTGCCGCCCGGACGCACCGGCCGCATGTCGGCGTCCAGGTCGTAGCGCAACGGGATGCCGGTCGGGATGTTCAGGCCCACGATCTCGTCGTCGGACATGCCGTCGAGGTGCTTGACCAGGGCGCGCAGCGAATTGCCGTGGGCGACGATCAGCACGGTCTTGCCGGTCCGCAGGTCGGGGACGACGACGTCGGTGAAATACGGCAGGAAGCGGACCACCACGTCGGCGAGGCATTCGGTGAGCGGGCCGCCGCCGATGTTGGCGTAGCGGGGGTCGGCGTCCTGGCTGAATTTGCTGCCCTTCTCGATCGGCGGCGGCGGCGTGTCGTAGCTGCGCCGCCAGGCCATGAACTGCTCCTCGCCGTAGCGCTTTTTGGTCTCGGCCTTGTTGAGGCCCTGCAGCGCGCCGTAGTGGCGCTCGTTGAGCCGCCAGCTGCGCCGCACCGGGATCCACAGCCGGTCGGCGGTGTCCAGCGCCAGGTGGGCGGTGCTGATCGCGCGCCGCAGCAGCGAGGTGTAGAGAACGTCGGGCAACACGCCGTGTTCGGCCATCAGCTCGCCGCTGCGAACCGCCTCGGCCCGGCCCTTCTCGGTCAGCCCGACGTCCACCCACCCGGTGAACAGGTTCAGGGCGTTCCAGTCGCTCTCGCCGTGGCGCAGCAGCACCAGCGTCGCAGTGTCTCCCATGCGCGTCAGTCTCTCACGCGGTCGCCGCGGCCCGCCGAGCGCAACGTCACCGCGAAACCCGGGCGGGCGGATATCGCAGCCCGGTTACGCTCGCCGAGCTAGTCCGAGTCGTCTTCGTCGATCAGATGCGCGAACGCCTGCAGGTTCTTCAGCGACTCCCCGCGCGACACCCGCCACTCCCACTCCTTCTGGATCGACGAGCGAAAACCCAACTCCAGCAACGTATTAAAGTCGGAATCCACCGCTTCGAGCACCTGCCCGAGCACCCGGTCGATCTCGTCGTGGCTGACCGAGGCCAGCGACATCCGGCCCACCAGGTAGATGTCGCCGACGTTGTCGAGGGTGTAGGCGACACCGTAGAGCCGGCGGTTGCGCCTGAGCAGGAAGCGGTAGACGCCCTCGTGGTTCTCGTCGGGCTTGCGGCACACGAACGCCTCGACGCGCACCGAATGCTCGCCGATGCTCAGGATCGTGTTGGTCTTGAGCTTGCGCTCCCCGGGCAGTTCCACCACCAGGCCCGGCAGGCCGCCGTGTGCGCCCTTGAACTCCGAGTAGTTCAGCCCGCTGTCCCGCAGCGCGTCCTCGATGACGTCCTGAACCGCCGGGCCGGTCATGCGCCCACCCCGCGGCGCGGCGTCCAGCGGCGCGGCGTGCGCATCGACGCGCGATCCCGGAACCGGCGCTGGCGCAGGGCGGTGAAGTCGCCGATCGCGCGCCGGTAGCTGGCCAGCAGCGCGTCGGTGGTGTTCTCCCAGGAGAAGGTGGCCGCATGCACGGCCGCGGCGCGGCTCATCGCCTCCGCCTGCGCCGGATCGAGCCGCAGCAGCCGATCGAGCGCGTCGGCCCAGTCCCCGACGTCGTGGCCGGCCACCAGGGTGCCCGAGACCCCGTCGCGCACCGCAACCGGCAGGCCGCCCACCGCGGCCGCCGCCACGGGGGTGCCGCAGGCCTGCGCCTCCACGGCCACCAGGCCGAACGACTCCGAATAACTGGGCACGGCAACGAGATCGGCGGCCTGGAACAGCGTGGCCAAATCCGAGCGGGACTGCGGCGGCAGGAACGTCACCCGCTCGCTGATGCCCAAATCCTCGGCCAGGCGGACCAGCCCGTCGGGGGAGGCCAGGCCGCTGCCCGACGGGCCGCCGGCCACCACGATGCGCACCTCGGGCAGCTTCGCCGCCGCACGCAGCACGATGTCGGGCGCCTTGAGCGGCTGGATGCGGCCGACGAACGCCACCATGTCCTGGTCGAGCGGCAGCCCCAGCGCGGCCCGCGCGGCCCGCCGGTCACCGGGGCGGAACACGTCCAGATCCACGCCGGGATGCACCACGTCGATGCGCGCGGGGTCGGCATGATGAATCGAAATCATTTGTCGCGCTTCGTCATCGGTGTTGACGATCAGCCGGTCCGCCTCGTCGACGACCTGCTGCTCGCCGACCGTGCGCAGCGGCGGCTCGGGGGCATCCCCGTCGGCCAGGGCCGCGTTCTTGACCGCGGCGAGCGTGTGCGCGGTGTGCACCAACGGCACCGCCCAGCGGTCGCGGGCCAACCAGCCAACCTGCCCGGACAGCCAGTAGTGCGAGTGCACGATGTCGTAGTGGCCCGGTTCGTGCGCCGCCTCGGCGCGCAGCACCGCGGCCGCGAAGGCGCATAGCTGGGTGGGCAGGTCGTACTTGTCGAGCCCCTCGAACGGCCCGGCCACCACGTTGCGCACCAGCACCCCGGGCGCCACGCGGGCCACCGGCGGATCGGCCGACGCGGTGGCGCGGGTGAAGATCTCCACCTCGATGCCCCGCCGGGCCAGGTGCAGCGCCGTCTGCAGCACGTAGACGTTCATGCCGCCGGCGTCGCCGGTCCCCGGCTGGGCCAGCGGTGAGGTGTGCACCGCCAACACTGCAACCCGGCGCGGATCCTTCAGCCGGAAGACGTCGTCGTGGCGCACCCCATCATCTTTACAGGACGACTCGGGGCGGCGGCCCCAGCGCGGGTCGCGTTCCGCTAGGCCGACGACTCGTCGGCGACCTCGCGCAGCCGGGTGCCCAGCGCGCCGGCGCGCCGCATGGCGCCCAGCGGGTCGGCGTACAGCCCGCCCAACGACACCGTGCCCGCGCCGGCCTCCTGCACCCGGTTGCCGAAGGCGGTGACGCGGATGTCGCGCGCCGGCAGCACCGAGCGGGCCGCGAACGCGGCCTCGACGTGCTCCATCGCCTCGGGGTACTCGGTGAAGGCCTGGCCGCCGACCACCAGCTCGTCGGGGTTGAGCAGGTCGCGCAGCAACGCGACCGCCTCGCCGAGCACGCGACCCCGCTCGGCCAACAGCTCCCGGGCCACCGGGTTGCCGGCCCGCGCCACCCGCAGCAGGTCGGTGATCGCGGCGGTGGAGCCGACCGCGCGGGAGACCGGGGCGAGGCCGGGAAGGATCTTCAGCCGGCGGGCGGCGGCCAGCACGGCCTCGTCGCTGACGGTGGACTCCAGCTCGCCGGTGCCGCCCAGCAGCTCGGAGTGCGCCGGCAGGGCCGCGATGGTGCCGGGGCCGCTGGCCGGGCAGTGCACCCGGCCCCCGATCACCAGCGCGTAGCCGACGGTCTCGCGGGCGTAGACGTACAGGCTGGTCGGCGAGGTCGGCGCGAAGCGCCGCAGCCCGAGCAGCAGCTCGGCGCCGGCCATGGCGTCGACGTGCGAGGCCACCGACACGGGCAGGCCCAGCGCGTCGGCGAGCACGGGACCCACCGGCGCCTGCCGCCAGCCCAGCCGCGGGTGGTCGACGTGGCCGGTGGCGCCGTCGACGGTGCCACCGGTCGCCACCCCGACCCATAGCGGGCGCCGCCGGTGCCAGCGCCGCAGGTAGCGGGTGGCGCTCTCGGCCAGTGACGCCAGGGCGGGGCCGGCCGGGCTGAGCGGCGTCGGGGTCTCGACGGTGTCCAGCGTGCGGCCGAACAGGTCGGTGGCCACGATGCTGGTGGTGCGCGCGCCGATGTGGATGCCCAGCGTCACGAACGGCTCGTGGTTGACCTCCACCGGCACCCGCGGGCGGCCGATGGCGCCGGAAACGGCCAGGTCGGCGCGCTCGCGCAGCAGGCCGGCGTCGAGCAGCGCGATGACCTGCCGGTTGACCGTGGCGATGCTCAGCGAGGTGACGTTGGCGATGACGTCACGGCCGACGGGGCCGCGCAACCGCACGGCGCGGAAGACCGACGCCGCCGCGGTGTCGGAGATGTGCAGCGCCGACGGCAGGATCTGGCGATGCAACCGCAACTGGGGTTTGCGGATGGGGGAACGATGGCTGTGGGTAAGAGTTGTCGAGCGCACGAGCGTCCTTTGTCCGAGTTCCTATTGGCCGGCTGCGGCCACACCTGAAAGGTCAGGAGCGGCAAAGTGCGCAGCAACAACACGCACTTGCCGCGCAAAGACACGCGGCGGTGTTGTTGAACAGGGCGCTAAGGTGCACCCCGAGAATTTAGCACGTTTATTAGAGTTGTTCCGATGAACGCAGCAAGGGGGGGACCGGCGCGTCGCGGTGGTCACGGGCGCCAGTTCCGGTATCGGCGAAGCGACCGCGAAAACCCTTGCAGCGCAAGGCTTTCACGTGGTCGCCGTCGCGCGGCGGGCAGACCGGATCGGCGCGCTGGCCGACGAGATCGGCGGCACCGCCGTTGTGGCCGACGTCACAGACCAGCAAGCGGTCGTCGCGCTGGCCGGCAACGTCGGCCGGGTCGACGTGTTGGTCAACAACGCCGGCGGCGCCCGCGGTTTGGCGCCGGTCGCCGACGCCGACCTCGAACACTGGCGATGGATGTGGGAGACCAACGTGCTGGGCACGCTGCGCGTCACCCGCGCGTTGCTGCCCAAGCTGATCGACTCCGGGGACGGTTTGATCGTCACGGTCACCTCGGTCGCCGCCCTGGAGACCTACGACGGCGGGGCCGGCTATACGGCGGCCAAACACGCCCAGGGAGCGTTGCACCGCACGCTGCGCGGCGAGCTGCTGGGAAAACCGGTGCGGCTCACCGAGATTGCGCCGGGGGCCGTCGAGACCGAGTTCTCGCTGGTTCGCTTCGACGGCGATCAGCGGCGCGCCGACGCCGTCTACAGCGGCATCACCCCGCTGGTGGCCGCCGACGTCGCCGAGGTGATCGGGTTCGTGGCCTCGCGGCCGTCCCACGTCGACCTGGATCTGATCGTGATGAAGCCGCGCGACCAGGCCAGCGCGTCACGGTTTAACCGCCGGGGCTAGGCGCGGGGCTGGACGTCGTCGTGGTCGGCGTGCCCGACAGGGTCGGCGCGTTCGACGGCGTCACCGGCGCGGTGACCGGAATCTGGCTGGCCGGCGGGTGCGACGTCGGGGGCGGCAGCGCCGACATCGCCACCCAGGTGTCCCAGTCCACCGCCCAGTCCCAGATGTCGCCGTCGGAGTAGGACAGCTGGATCGAGCTCCCGGTCACCTCGACCGGGTCCCCGTAGATCGCGCTGTGGAAGTACTGCTCGGCGTCGGCCGTCGACAGGTTGATGCAGCCGTTGGTGACGTTGCTGTTGCCCTGAGCGCCGGAGCTCGCCGGGTTGGCGTGGATGAACTCGCCGTTGTTGGAGATCCGCACCGCCCAGCGTTCGTGGGCGTTGGTGTAGCCGGCCGCCGGGTTGGACATGTAGAAGTCGGCGTACTTCTCGGTGACCACGTGGATGCCGTTGCGGGTGACGTTGCGCGCCTTGTCGGCCTCGCCGTAGCTGCACGGGAAGTCCATGATCACCCCGGCGTCCGTGACGACCTGGATGCGGTGCGAGGAGACCTCGGCCTTGACCACCTGGCGGCGCCCGATCTGGATGTTCAACGAGATGTCGTCGGCGCCGTAGGCGCCGTCGCCGAACGGCCGTCCGTAGAGCTTGGCGTCGACGTTGACCGTGGTGCCCGCCGGGTAGTACTCGCGGGGGCGCCAATGCACCCGGGCGCCCTGCCGTTCGTCGGGCAGCCACGCCCAGCTGCCCTCGACGGGCGGGTTGGTGGTGACCGTGAGCGCCTTCTCGACGGAGGCCTTGTCGCTGATCGGCGCGTCGAACTGGATGATGATCGGCGCCGCGACGCCGACGGTCTGGCCGTCGGCCAGCTGGAAGGCCCCGCCGATCTTCTTGGTCGGCGAGACGGTGGTGAACTTCGCGGCCACCGGAACCGCCTTGCCGTTGTGGCCCACGGCCGAACCGCTCCACGTGTAGGTGGCGTCGTAGCCGAGCGGCTCCGTGGTGGTGTAGACGGTGCGATCGGCGTTGAACGAACCGGCGACGACTTTGCCCGACGAGTTCGTCAACGTCACCTTCTGGAACCAGCCGTCGCTCACCTGCACGCTGATCGGCGAGATCGGAACGACGTCGGTGGCGGCATCGGCCGGCTCGAACTTCAGGCGCGGCGCCGGCGGCTCTTTCTTCTCGGCCTGCTTGGTCACGGTGCCGGCGCACGCGGCCAGCACGTTGGGAGCGAACACGCCGAGCCCAAGGGCCGCCAGGGCCGTGCGCCGGTTCAGCGGCGGCGGGGGGCTGGATGTGCTCACGACACATAAAGATACCGGGCGGAAAGACCCCAACGGCGCCACGACAATTCGTCCCCGCGTGCCAATTCGCGCAAACAACCGCTATAGCCTGCACCCCAGCAGGACCGGCTCGGGATGCAGTGTGATGCCAAACACATCCCGGACCCCGTCGCGCACCGTCCTGGCCAGCGCGATCACGTCGGCGGCGGTCGCCTTTCCGCGGTTGGTCAACGCGAGCGCGTGCTTGGTGGACAGCCGGCACGGCGCCTCCACGCCGCTTGCGGCCGGCGCCGGATAGCCTTTGCCGAAGCCCGCCCGTTCCACCAGCCAGGCCGCGGCCAGCTTGACCCCGTCCGGCGCCGGGTAGTGCGGAACCGGTCCGTCAAGTCGACCGGCCAGCCGCTCGTAGGCGTCGGGCGAGACGACCGGGTTGGTGAAAAACGAACCCACGCTCCAGGTGTCGTGGTCGGCCGCGTCGAGAACCATGCCCTTGCGGGCCCGCAGCGCCAGCACCGCCGCACGGACCGCGGCGGGGTCGGCGCGCTCGCCGCTGGTCGCGTTCAGCGCGGCCGTCAGCTCGCCGTAGCGCAGCGGGGCGCTGCGGCCCGAGGCGTCCAGCGCGAACTCCACTTCCAGTACGACCCAAGGGATTTCAGTGTGCGAGTGGCCGGCCTGCTTGAGCACGCTGGTGCGGTAGCCGAACCCCAGCCGGTCACCGGGGACCCAGCTCACGGCGCCGCTGCGGCGGTCGAGCATCCGGACCCGCGTGATGGTGTCGGCGACTTCGGCGCCGTAGGCGCCCACGTTCTGCACCGGGGTGGCCCCGGCCGACCCCGGGATGCCGGACAGGCATTCCAGGCCGCCCAGTCCGTGCTCGATGGAGGTCATCACCACGTCGTCCCACACCGCTCCCGCCTCGGCGCGCACCACGTTGCCGTCGACGGTGACGCGGTCGTTTGCCAGCCGCACGGCGGTCAGCTCGGTCAGGGTGTCGGAGATGACCAGGTTCGACCCGCCAGCAAACACCAGGACCGGACCGTCGGTGTCGGCGTCCAGCCGCCGTACGACCGCGACCGCCTGCTCCGTGCTGGTGCACGTGATCAGGCGTCGCGCCACCGGACCGACCCGTAACGTCGTCAACGGCGCGAGCGGCACGGCTTCGGCAACGTCGGCACCGGCGAAGAGCGAACCGGCTCCGCTCGGTTTCATGGCCCGTAACGGTAGCCTGGCCAGCTATGCCGCATTCATTCGAGTTGTCGGCCGACCTCCAAAACAGCGTCGAAGAAATACATCGCGCTTTTCTCGACGAGCGGTACTGGGAGGCCAGGCTGGCCGACATTCCCGTCGACGAGGCGCGGGTCGAGTCGATGCGCATCGGCGGCGACCCCGGCGGCCCCGGCGACGGCGGCACCGTCGAGGTGGTCACGCTGCAGGTGGTGCGAAGTCACAACCTGCACGCCCTGGTCAAGCAGCTGCACCCCGGCGACTTCGGCGTCCGGCGCACCGAGACATGGGGTCCCGTCGTCGACGGCGTCGCCTCGGGCGACATCGTCGGCACGGTGGTGGGCGCGCCCGTGCGCGTGACGGGCGCGGCCGAGCTGGCACCGATCGCCGGGTCCGGCGGCGCCCGGCTCACGTTCCGGATCACCGTGCAGGTGCGCGTCCCGCTCATCGGCGGCAAGGTGGAGCGGCTCATCGGCACCCACCTGGCCGAGCTGGTCAGCCGCGAACAGCGCCTGACCGCCGAATGGATCGCGCAACGCGCCTGACCGTCGCCGGGCCTAAGCTGGGCGCCATGCGAATCGCGCTGGCGCAGATCCTCAGCGGTACCGATCCCGCCGCCAATTTGCAGCTGGTGCGCGAATACAGTGGGCGCGCCGCCGAGGCGGGCGCGGAGTTGGTGGTGTTCCCGGAGGCGACCATGTGCCGGTTCGGCGTCCCGCTGGCACCGATCGCCGAGCCGATCGACGGACCGTGGGCCGACGGCGTGCGCCGGATCGCGACCGACTCCGGCATCACCGTGATCGCCGGCATGTTCACCCCCGCGGGCGATGGCCGGGTGACCAACACGCTGATCGCGGCCGGGCCGGGCGGCCTCCCGGACGCCCACTACGACAAGATCCACCTCTACGACGCGTTCGGCTTCACCGAATCGCGCACCGTCGCGCCCGGGCGGGAGCCCGTGGTGATCACGGTCGGCGAGCTTCGGGTGGGGCTGAGCGTTTGCTACGACATTCGCTTTCCGGCGCTCTACACCGAGCTCGCCCAGCGAGGTGCCCAGCTGATCGCCGTCTGCGCGTCCTGGGGTTCGGGGCCGGGCAAGCTCGACCAGTGGACACTGCTGGCCCGGGCCCGGGCGCTGGACTCGACGAGCTACGTCGCCGCCGCCGGTCAGGCCGACCCGGGACACGCCCTGAGCGGCCCCGGCTCCGCACCGGGCGCGCCCACCGGGGTGGGCGGCAGCCTGGTGGTCTCGCCGCTGGGCGAGGTGGTGGCCTCGGCCGGTGACCGGCCGCAACTCGTCGTCGCCGACATCGACCCGGCCAGGGTGACCGAGGCCCGCGACAGCATCGCGGTGCTGCGTAACCGCTCAGACTTTGCTCAGGCGGATAGGGCAGAATCGGTCGGGTGACCAACCCACAGGGGCCGCAGGGACCACCGAACGAGGGCCCGTCGACCTGGGCCCGACCCGGCGGCCAAGGCCCCTTCGGCCAGCCGCCCACCGAGCGTCCCACCGAGCGCATCAACACCGGCGGACCCGCCCGGACTCCGCCGCCGCCCGCGTCGTCTCCTCAGCATCAGCAGACCGAGCAGCTCAGCGCCCCCCACGCCGGCGCCCGGCGGCCCAGCTACCCGCCGCCGGCCACCCCGCCCGCGGGCCCCACCGAACGGCTGGCCGCGCAGAACGAAGAACCACCGCCGGTGAAAAGGAAACGACGCTTCCTCCGCGACCCGCTTTCGATCGCGCTGATCTGCGTCATCGTGCTGGCACTCGTCGTCGGCGGTTTGGTCGGGGCCGAGCTGTACACCCGCCACGTCGCCAACTCCAAGGTCGCCCAGGCGGTGGCCTGCGAGGTCAAGGACCAGGCCACCGCGTCCTTCGGCGTCACGCCGCTGATGCTGTGGCAGCAACTGACCAAGCACTACACCAACATCTCGGTGCAGACGGCCGGCAACAACATCCGCGACGCCAAGGGCATGAAGCTCACGCTCAACATCAAGGACGTCCGGCTCCAGTCGACGGCCAACTCGAAGGGCACCATCGGGTCCCTGGACGCCACCATCGCCTGGACGACTGACGGCATCAAGCAGTCGGTGCAAAACGCGATTCCCGTTCTGGGCCCGTTCGTCACCAACAGCGTGACCACCCATCCGGCCGACGGCACCGTCGAGCTCAAAGGCATGCTGGACAACATCACCGCCAAGCCGGTGGTCTCCGGCAACGGGCTCGAGCTGCAGATCGAAAGCTTCAACGCGCTCGGCTTCACGATGCCCAAGGAGTCGGTGCAGTCGACCCTGAACGACTTCACCGCCAACTTCACCAAGAACTACCCGCTGGGCATCCACGCCGACGGCGTGCAGGTCACCGACACCGGTGTCAACGCCCACTTTTCGACGCAGAACGCCACGATCCCCAACGACAACAGCAACGACCCCTGCTTCGCCAACCTGTGACGGGCGGGGCCCGTAGCGGCTTCTAGCGGTCCTGGCCGAGCCCGTCGAGCACTGCCCGGGTGCCCGACAGGCCGAGCCGCGTGGCGCCCGCCTGCACCATCGCGAGCGCGTCCGCGGCGGTGCGGATGCCGCCGCTGGCCTTGACGCCCAGCCGGCCGCCGACGGTCTCGGCCATCAGCTCGACCGCGCGCACCGACGCCCCGCCCGCGGGGTGAAACCCGGTGGAGGTCTTGACGAAGTCGGCGCCGGCGTCCTCGGCGGCGCGGCACACGTCGGCCAGCGCCCGATCGCCCCCGCTGCCCAGCAGCACCGCCGACTCGACGATCACCTTGAGCACGGCGTCGCCCACGGCGGCCCGCACCGCCGCGATGTCGGCCCGCACGGCGTCGACGTCGCCGTCCAGCGCGGCGCCGACGTCGATGACCATGTCGATTTCAGCGGCCCCGCACGCCACGGCCGCCGCGGCCTCCTGCGCCTTGATCGCCGTCAGGTGCTTGCCCGACGGAAAGCCCGCCACGGCCGCCACCCGCGGGCCACCGGCGGCCACCGCGACCGGCACCATCGACGGCGACACGCACACCGCGTAGGCGCCCAGATCCCGGGCCTCGGCGACCAGGGCGGCCACGTCGGCCGCGGTGGCCTCGGGCTTGAGCAGGGTGTGGTCGACGAGCGCCGCCAGCTGCGCCCGGCCGAGTCGGCTCGCCACTAGAACGTTTCCTCCGGGGCGCCCGGATTGCATCCGGTGGCGGCCATCTCGGCGTCGTCGACGACGGGCCGCCACGGTTCGAGGTTCCAGCTGGACTTGCCCGGCTGCGCCAGTTCGGCGAACTGCCAGTGGCACACGAACTGCGCCCGCATCCCGGGCGTGTCGGCCCCGGGCGCCTGCGCGAGCACCTCGGCCCAGGCCTCGTCGGCGGCGGCGTCCGCCGCGGGCTGCCGCGACGCCAGCCGCCCGGACGGAGTCGGGAACACCCGCAGGCTGGGAAGCCCGTTCCACCGCGTCCACTGGACGTGATCGACGAAGGGCGGCGGGTACGACGGGCCGGACGGGTTGGCCGCGCCGGCCCCCGGGTCGGCCGAGGCGGCGGGCGTACCCGGCAGCGCGACGAGCAGCGCGGCCGGGACGGCCAGCAGGGACTTCATCCCGCTAGCGCGACTTCCCTTGGATCTCAAGCAGTTTCGGTCGCACGTCGACCAGGTACACGCCGGCGGCGCAGGCCGCCATGGCCATGCCCAGCACGCCGAAAATGGGATACAGGACGGACGTCAGCGCTACGGCACCGGCCAGTATCAACAGCCACACCGGCTTGGTCAGCTTCTCGGCGGCGGTGTAGGCGTCGGGGCGCTGCAGCGCGGCGTGCACAAGTGAGTACACCGCAGTCACCAAAACGGCGACTAGCAGGACCCACATGACGGTGTTGACGACATGAGGCACGCCCTAAGACTATGCGGGGACCGTCCAAAACGTCGACTCCGAGTCGCCGCGAGGCGACCCGGAGCCGGTTCAGCCGTCGGTCACCGGACTACTTCTGGGTGACCTTCTTGGCCGCCGCCTTCTTGGCCGGGGCCTTCTTGGCCGGAGCCTTCTTGGCGGGGGCCTTCTTGGCGGGCGCCTTCTTGGCCGCCTCGGCCTTCTTCGGCAGGTCGATGCCGACCAGCTTGGCGGCGCGCTCGCCGACCGCGCGGGTCTGCGACGCGACGGTGCCCAGCGCCTCTTGGGTCAGCTCGACGGCCTGGTCCACGTAGCCCTCGGCGCGCGCCGACGCGTCCTCGAAGGGGCGCTGGCTGCGCAGCCGCTCCAGGGCCGCCTCGCCGCGCTCCACCAGCTCGTTGTACCGGCTGGTCGCGGCCTCCAGGTAACCCTCGGCGGCCTTGCGCAGCTCCTCGGAGGTGAAACGTCCGCGCAGCTCGGTGAACTGCTCGGGCAGGTCCTCCTGCAGCTTGGTCAGGCGGGCGCGGCTCCCCTCGACGCGGCTGCGGGTGTCGGTGCGGGTCTCCTCGGCACGCTCGCGCAGGTTGGCGACCAGGTCGTTGACGGTGGCCAGGGCGAGGTCGGCCGCGCCCAGCGCCGCCAGCAGCGGGGCCCGCAGCTCGTCGATGTTGGGGTTGTCAGCCATGGTGCTTCCTTTCGTGATTTGTTGGTTATCGGTGTTATCGGTGTTACTGACTCTTTGCTGTCGATATGGGGCAGGAGCGGCTCCTCGGCGGGCCCTTCCCTTCGGGTAACCATGAGCCCCGGCGGGCTATGCGGTCACTCGGCTTCGGTCGGGGATCCCTCATCGGCGGATTCGTTCTGCTGGGTGAACGAGGAGTAGATGTCGAGCAGGATTTGTTTCTGGCGCTCGGTGATCGCGGTGTCGGTGACGATCGCGTCGCGGACCTGGCTCTTGTCGCTGGGCTCGAGGATCCCGGCCCGGACGTAGAGCACCTCGGCGGATATCCGCAGCGCCTTGGCGATTTGGTTCAGGACGTCGGCGGACGGCTTGCGCAGCCCGCGTTCGACCTGGCTCAGATAGGGGTTGCTGACGCCGGAGCGTTCGGCGAGCTGCCGCAGCGACACCTGCGCGTTCTCACGCAGGTCGCGGATGAGGCTGCCGATGTCGGAGGCCATGTCCGAGGCCGCCGTCGACACCTTGGCGGCGAGCTTCTCCTCCGACGGCATTGGGTGCTCCTGGGTCCGACAATTTGATCTTGACGGCACCAGACTAAAGCCAAGTGCTTGCAAATGCAAGCACTTGTTAGCACTACTAGAAGAACAGCTGCGCGATCGTGTAGATCACCAGGCCGGCCAGCGAGCCCACGACCGTGCCGTTGATGCGGATGAACTGGAGGTCGCGGCCCACGTGCAGCTCGATGCGGCGGCTGGCCTCCTCGGCGTCCCAGCGCTCGATCGTGTCGGTGATGATCGCGGTGATCTCCACCCCGTACTGCGACACCAGGTGCTGGGCCGCCCGCACGATCCAGTTGTCGACCTTGTCGCGCAGGTCGGCGTCGTCGCGCAACGACTCCCCGATGCGGACCACCGTGTCGGCGATCCGCGTGCGCAGCGTGCTGGACGGGTCGTCGACGCCCTCGAGCACCAGCCGCTTCAGCGTCGTCCAGGCCGTCGCGGCGGCGCCGGCGATCTCGTCGCGCGCCATCAGTTGTTCCTTGACCGCCTCGGCGCGCGCGATGGTCTCCGGGTCGTGCTGCAGGTCGTCGGCGAATTCGAACAGGAACCGGGTCGCCGACCGGCGCAACTCGTGGTCGGGGTTGCGGCGCACCTTGTCGGTGAAGTCCATCAGCTCGCGGTGGATCCGGTCGCCGACGAGATGGTCGATGAACCGGGGCGACCAGCTGGGCGAGTCGCGTTCGACCACCCGCTGGATGACCTCGCCGGCGTTCAGCGACCACTGAAACGCCCGGTCGGCCAGCAGCTGGATGAGGGCCTCCTGGCGGTTTTCGGCCAGCAGGGTCGACAGCACGCGGCCCACCGGGGGCCCCCATTGCGGTTCGGCGATGCGGCGCACGATCATCCGGTCGATCACCTGCTGGACGTCCTCGTCGCGCAGGAGCTCCACCAGCACCCGCAGCACCGTCGCGGTCTCGCCCGCGACCCGCTCGGCGTGCGCGGATTCCGAGAGCCACTTGCCCAGCCGGCTGGGCACCTGCGCGTCGCGCAGCTTGGTCTCCACCACCGCCGGCGACAGGAAGTTCTCCCGCACGAAGGTGCCCAGGCCCTCCCCCAGCTGGTCCTTTTTGCGCTTGATGATCGCGGTGTGCGGGATCGGGATCCCAAGCGGGTGCTTGAACAGCGCGGTGACGGCGAACCAGTCGGCCAGGGCGCCGACCATGCCGGCCTCGGCGGCCGCGCCGACGTAGCCGACCCACGCGGGCGCGCCGGCGTGGGCCTGCGCCCAGCGGCAGGCCAGAAACACGACGGTGGCCCCCACCAGGAAGCTCATGGCGACGAGCTTCATCCGGCGCAGCGCCACCCGCCGCTCGGCGTCGGCCTCCGGATCGGCCCCGGCGAAGGACTCCGCGAAGGAGGTGTGGGCCCGCCGCGCCGCCCCGGTTGTCGGGTCACTCGACTCCCGGCCCGGGGTTGCGCCCGGAGGCGCGGCTCTGTGTGCCACCCCACCATCATCTATCGCGGAGGGCGATTAGTGTGACTCTCCCTGTTCAAAGCGGCCCCCGATACCCGGCCTATCGCCAAAAGGCGACCCGCAAGCCGTAGTATCGGGGGCGTCATGTGAGTGGGAAGCGGCGAGGCGTGGCAGAGGAAATCCCGGCTGTGACCGTAAAGACGGATGGCCGCAAGCGGCGCTGGCACCGACATAAGGTGGAGCGCCGGAACGAACTGGTTGACGGCACGATCGTCGCGATTCGCCGGCACGGCCGCTTTTTGAGCATGGACGAGATCGCCGCCGAGATCGGCGTGTCCAAGACCGTGCTGTACCGCTACTTCGTCGACAAGAACGACCTGACCACCGCGGTGCTGATGCGGTTCGCGCAGGCGACGTTGATTCCCAACATGGCCGGGGCGCTGTCGTCCAACCTGGACGGCTTCGACCTGACCCGGGAGATCATCCGGGTTTACGTCGAAACGGTGGCCGAGGAACCCGAGCCCTACCGCTTCGTGATGGCCAACAGCTCACCGACCAAGAGCAAGGTGATCGCCGACTCCGAGCGGATCATCGCCCGCATGCTCGCGATGATGCTGCGCCGCCGCATGCAGGAGGCCGGGATGGACACCGGCGGGGTGGAACCCTGGGCGTACATGATCGTCGGCGGCGTGCAACTGGCCACGCACTCGTGGATCTCCGATCCGCGGATGAGCGCCGACGACCTGATCGACTACCTGACCATGCTGAGCTGGAGCGCGATCTGCGGGATCGTCGAGGCGGGTGGGTCGCTCGAGAAGTTCCGGGGCCAGCCGCATCCCTCGCCGATCCTGCCGCCGCGCGCGCCGTGAAATGGCCCTCCCATGCCTGAGGTGAGCGTGGGCTCGCGGCTGCGGTCCTGGGCCTACGCGCTGCGCACCACCAATCCCCCGCCCGACGGACCCGTGGACGCCGTGACGCGCTGGCTCGTGGTGACCCGCGCGGCCGTGCTGCCGATGACGCTGGTCTCCGGGCTGGTGGCCGCCCTGCTGGCGGTCGGCAAACCGGGGCTGGACTGGCGCTGGCTGGTGCTGGCCATCGCGGGAATCACGTTGGCGCACATCGCGAACAACCTGATGAACGACCTCTACGACACCCAGGTCGGCACCGACAGCGCCACGTACCCCCGCGCGCTGTACGCGCCGCATCCCGTGCTGTCCGGGCTGGTCAGCCGCCGCACGCTGGGCCTGGCGATCCTGCTGGTGAACCTCGCCGACCTGGCGATCCTGGTCACGCTGACGTGGGCGCGCGGGTGGCCGGTGGTCGCCTTCGCGCTCGGCGGCTTCGCCCTCAGCGTCGCCTACACGGCGCCCCCGCTGCGGCTGAAGAAGCGCGGCCTCGGCGAACCCGACGTCTTCGTCGTCTGGGGCCCGCTGATGGTGTGCGGCACCTATTACTCCGCTCTCGGCGCGGTCGGCTGGGGCGTCGTGCTGGCGTCGCTGCCGTACGGCCTGCTGTGCACGACGGTGTTGATGGGCAAGCACATCGACAAGATCGGCTACGACGAGCCCTTGGGCATCCGGACGCTGCCCGTCCTGCTCGGCGAGGCGCGCGCCCGGACGGTCACGCTGGCCATGATGGCGGGCTTTTACGCGCTGGTGGCGGTCGCGGTGGCGGCGGGCGCGATGCCCTGGCCCGCGCTGATCGTCGGGTTGGCGCTGCCCCGGCTGGCCAAGGTGTGGCCGTATTTCCGCCGGCCCCGGCCCGACGAGCCGCCGCCGGGGTTTCCGGTGTGGCCGCTGTGGTACGCCGCGCTGGCCTGGGTGCACGTGCGGCAGGCCGGCGCGCTGCTGGTCGTCGGCCTCGCGGTCGGCGCGGCGTTGCGCATCTTGTGACCTGGGCGTGACGTGGCGCCGGGCGTCGGCAATGCGACTTGCACAGCCTTAACGGCTAGCATGCAGGGAATGCATCGGGGGTGAATCCGCTTTCCTGGTTGCCAGGACGCCCAGGCCCCGGAGATACAGAAAGGCCTACGTTCTCATGTCTGTGCAGCTCACGCCGCATTTTGGCAACGTGCAAGCGCACTACGATCTCTCCGACGACTTCTTCCGGCTTTTCCTGGACCCCACCCAGACCTACAGCTGCGCCTACTTCGAGCGCGACGACATGACGCTGCAGGAGGCGCAGATCGCCAAGATCGACCTGGCGCTGGGCAAGCTGGGGCTGCAGCCGGGGATGACGCTGCTCGACATCGGCTGCGGCTGGGGCGCCACCATGCGGCGCGCCATCGAGAAGTACGACGTCAACGTCGTGGGCCTGACGCTGTCGGAGAACCAGGCCGAACATGTCCAGAAGGTCTTCGAGCAGATGGACACCCCCCGCGCCCGCCGCGTGCTGCTGGAGGGCTGGGAGAAGTTCGACGAGCCCGTCGACCGGATCGTCTCGATCGGCGCCTTCGAGCACTTCGGCCGCCAGCGCTACAGCCGCTTCTTCAAGATGGCCCACGAGGTGCTGCCGGGTGACGGGGTGATGCTGCTGCACACCATCAGCCGTCCGACCTTCAAAGAGGCTCGGGCGCGCGGGATGGTGCTGACGCACGAGATCGTGCACTTCACCCAGTTCATCCTCGCCGAGATCTTCCCCGGCGGCTGGCTGCCGACCATTCCGTCGGTCGAGGAGCACGCGGTCGCCGCCGGTTTCAAGGTGAACCGGGTGCAGTCCCTGCAACTGCACTACGCGCGGACACTCGACACCTGGGCCGCCGCGCTCGAGGCCAACAAGGACAAGGCCATCGCCATCCAGTCCGAGGAGGTCTACGACCGCTACATGAAGTACCTGACCGGCTGCGCCAAGCTGTTCCGGCAGGGCTACACCGACGTCAACCAGTTCACCCTGGCCAAGTAGCGGGCCGCCGGGGCGGCCTTAGTAGCTGTAGAAGCCCTGGCCCGATTTCTTGCCCAGCCGGCCGGCCTCGACCATGCGCAGCAGCAGCGGCGGCGGAGCGTATTGCGGCTCCTTGAATTCTTCGAACATCTTGTCCGCGATGAGTTTGAGGGTGTCCAGCCCGACCAGGTCGGACAGCCGCAGCGGGCCCATGGGGTGCGATAGCCCGGCGACCACGGCCTTGTCGACGTCGGCGACGCTCGCGAAGCCGGCCTCGACCATCCGGATCGCCGACAGCAGGTAGGGCACCAGCAGCGCGTTCACCACGAAGCCGGACCGGTCGGAGCAGCGCACCACCTGCTTGCCCAGCACGGCGCCGGCGAATTCCTCGGTGCGGGCCGCGGCGGCGTCGTCGGTGACCAGCGTGCAGACCAGCTCCACCAGCGGCAGCACCGGCACCGGGTTGAAGAAGTGCAGCCCCAGCACGCGCTGCGGGTTCTTGGTTGCCGCGGCGATCTTCATGATCGGGATGCTCGACGTGTTCGACGCGAGCACCGCGTCGCGGTCGGTGATAACGCGGTCCAGCTCGGCGAAGATCTCGGCCTTGACGGCCTCGTCCTCGACGATGGCCTCGATCACCAGCTGCCGGTCGGCCAGGTCCTTGAGGTCGGTGGTGAGGGTCAGTTTGCTCAGCGCGCGGTCGCGCTCGCGCTCGGTGACCTTGCCCGCGCTGACGCCGCGCTCGAGCGACTTCACGATGCGGTTGCGTCCGGCGGTGATCAGCGCCTCGGTGGGCTCGTACACCGTCACGTCCACACCGGCGCGCAGGGAAACCTCGGCGATGCCGGAGCCCATCTGCCCGGCCCCGACAACCCCTACCCGCTGGATCGCTGCGTCGCTCACTGTGGTTCCTCCTTATACGCGCGAGCAGACGCAGAGTCGCATCGACTGGGCACCAGAACGGCGACTCTGCGTCTGCTCGGCAGACTAACTCAAGCGGGCGAGCCCGCCCCTATCTAGTGGAACTGGCCCTCTTCGGTGGAACCGGTCAGCGCCGTGGTCGACGAGTTGGGGTCCACCGTGGTGGCGATCCGGTCGAAGTAACCGGCGCCGACCTCGCGCTGATGCTTGGTGGCGGTGTAGCCCCGCTCCTCGGCGGCGAACTCGCGCTCCTGCAGCTCGACGTAGGCGCTCATCTGGTTGCGGGCGTAGCCGTAGGCCAGATCGAACATGGAGTAGTTCAGCGCGTGGAAGCCGGCCAGCGTGATGAACTGGAACTTGAATCCCATTGCGGCAAGCTCCTTTTGGAACTTCGCGATGGTGCTGTCGTCGAGGTGCTTGCGCCAGTTGAACGACGGCGAGCAGTTGTACGCCAGCATCTGGTCGGGGTACGCGTCCTTGACCGCCTCGGAGAACTTCCGAGCGACCTCGAGGTCCGGGGTGCCGGTCTCCATCCAGATCAGGTCGGCGAACGGGGCGTAGGCCTTGGCCCGCGCGATGCACGGCTCGATGCCGTTCTTGGTGCGGTAGAAACCCTCCACGGTGCGCTCGCCGGTGATGAACGGCCGGTCGCGCTCGTCGACGTCGGACGTGATCAGCGTGGCCGCCTCGGCGTCGGTGCGGGCGATCACGACTGTCGGCACGCCGCAGACGTCGGCGGCCAGCCGGGCCGAGGTCAGCGTGCGGATGTGCTGCTGGGTCGGGATCAGCACCTTGCCACCGAGGTGGCCGCACTTCTTCTCCGAGGCCAGCTGGTCCTCCCAGTGCGTGCCGGCCGCGCCCGCGGCGATCATCTGCTTCTGCAGCTCGAACACGTTGAGGGCGCCACCGAAGCCGGCCTCGGCGTCGGCGACGATCGGCGCCAGCCAGTTCTCCACCGACTTGTCGCCCTCGACCTTGGCGATCTGGTCGGCGCGCTGCAGCGCGTTGTTGATGCGGCGGACCACCTGGGGCACCGAGTTGGCCGGGTACAGGCTCTGGTCGGGGTAGGTCTGGCCGGACAGGTTCGCGTCACCGGCGACCTGCCAACCCGACAGGTAGATGGCCTTCAGGCCGGCGCGCACCTGCTGCACGGCCTGGTTGCCGGTCAGCGCGCCGAGCGCGTTGACCCACTCCAGGTCGTGCAGCTGCTCCCACAACACCTCCGCGCCGCGGCGGGCCAGGGTGTGCTCCTCGACGACGGTGCCCTGCAGCGCGACGACGTCCTCGGCGCTGTAGGTCCGGGTGACGTTCTTCCAGCGGGGGTTGGTGTCCCAGTCGTGCTGGATCTGCTCGGCGCTCTTCGGGGTGCCAACGACAGACATTGGGCTTGCTCCTTATACGGTTTTCTCTTGACGAGGGTTGCTGGACTGTGCCGCCACCCGCCTCGCGGCGGTAGCTAAGGCTCAACTTCACTGGCGTGCTAACTCGACCATGGCATAGCTGTTGATGCAGGTCCACCCGTTTCATTTGCCAATTTCGGCAACGACTCCGCGCGATTTTGCGAATCTTGCAAAGGTTACGGGGCGACTGAACCGTTTCAGAAGCTACCCGTCGGTAGCTATATTTTCGCAGGTCAGCGGGGCAAATTGCCGGTACCGGCGGTTCGCTACAGAGAGAAGAGCGCCGCGACCGCTTTCGTCTCGTCTCCGACCGCGTATGTGAGCGTTGTAACAGTGCGACCGGCCAGGTCGGGGCCGAATTGCTCGGTCGATCCGGCGGGGTGGACGTGCGAAATGATCTCCAGCTTGTCGCCCAGCGCGACCGGGGCCTCGTGCTCGATCGTGGTGCGCAACGGCCCCCGCAGCAGCTCCGGGTGGGAGGCCAGGTAGTCCTCGACCACGCTCCAGTACACCGAGTTGTTCATGTGATCGAACAGGTCGATGTCGGTCACCCGCACCGGGAATTCGTGGATCTCGGCGGCGTCATCGCGGCTGCCCGCCTTCAAATAGCCCTTCCAGCGCAGCCGGTCGATCGAGGTGGTCTTGCGCAGGCCGGCCAAGAAGTCGTCGGCGATGCGGGCCGGCATCTGGGTCTCCCGGTTGATGTTGATCCAGAAGGCTTCGGATTCGATCAGGCCGCCCTTGCGCCCGTCGATGCGAACCCGCATCTCACACCACCGGTTCGAGGTGCCCGAACACCATCTGCGCAGGCGCAGCATGTCCCGGAACTCGATCGGGCGGAGCAGGTCGACCATGGTGCGGCGGACGATCCACAGCGGATGGGTCTCTTCGAAGCCCATCTCGCGCAGCTGGTCCTGCCCGATGTCCTGGATGTGGCGGGCCGCGGCGTCCAGCCGCAGGCGGCCGGTCCGGTCGATGTCGCCGACCCGCAGCGGCCATTCGCGGTCGAACACGTCGGGGTGCCCGTCGGGCACCGCCATCAGTGTCTTGTCCAGGCTCACGGCTGCGCTCCCCGTCCCCTCTCGTGGGTTAACCCCGGGACCCGCTGCGAATGATGCCAAATCGCTTCTGACAAACCCAATCGTGAATGGATCGGCCGCCGTGCCAAGTCTGTTAACGGCACCTTCGCAGCGCCGGGTACGCTCGGTTGGGTGCCCAAGACCTTCGTCGGCTCCCGCGTGCGCCAGCTGCGCAACGAGCGCGGCTTCAGCCAGGCCGCGCTGGCCCAGATGCTGGAGATCTCGCCGAGCTACCTCAACCAGATCGAGCACGACGTCCGCCCGCTGACGGTCGCGGTGCTGCTGCGCATCACCGAGGTGTTCGGCGTGGACGCGACCTTCTTCGCCTCCCAGGACGACACGCGGCTGGTCGCCGAACTGCGCGAGGTGACGATGGACCGCGACCTCGACATCGACGTCGACCCGACCGAGGTCGCCGAGATGGTCGGCGCCCACCCCGCGCTGGCCCGCGCCGTGGTCAACCTGCACCGGCGCTACCGCATCACCACCGCCCAGCTGGCCGCCGCCACCGAGGAGCGGTTCTCCGACGGAAGCGGCACCGGGTCGATCACGATGCCGCACGAGGAGGTGCGCGACTACTTCTATCAGCGCCAGAACTACCTGCACGAGCTCGACACCGCGGCCGAGGACCTGACCACCAAGATGCGCCTGCACCACGGCGACCTGGCCCGCGAGCTGACCCGGCGGCTCACCGAGGTGCACGGCGTGCACATCACCCGGCGCATCGACCTCGGCGACACCGTCCTGCACCGCTTCGACCCCAAGACCAAGACGCTCGAGATCAGCAACCACCTGTCCCCGGGGCAACAGGTGTTCAAAATGGCCGCCGAGCTGGCGTACCTGGAGTTCGGCGACCTGATCGACAGCCTGGTCGCCGAGGGCAAGTTCACCAGCGAGGAGTCGCACACGCTGGCGCGGCTGGGGCTGGCCAACTACTTCGCCGCGGCCACGGTGCTGCCCTACCGCCAATTCCACGACGTCGCCGAGAACTTCCGCTACGACGTCGAGCGGCTGTCGTCGTTCTACTCGGTCAGCTACGAGACCATCGCGCACCGGCTCTCCACGCTGCAGCGGCCGACGATGCGGGGCGTGCCGTTTTCCTTCATCCGGGTGGACCGGGCCGGCAACATGTCAAAACGCCAGTCCGCCACCGGCTTTCACTTCTCCTCCAGCGGCGGCACCTGCCCGCTGTGGAACGTCTACGAAACGTTTGCCAACCCCGGGAAGATCCTGGTGCAGATCGCGCAGATGCCCGACGGGCGCAACTACATGTGGGTGGCCCGCACCGTGGAGCGCCGCGCCGCGCGGTATGGTCAGCCCGGTAAAACGTTTGCGATCGGTCTGGGCTGCGAGCTGCGCCACGCTCACCGGCTCGTCTACTCGGAAGGACTGGACTTGTCGGGCGACGTCGCGACGCCGATCGGCGCGGGCTGCCGGGTCTGCGAGCGCGACAACTGCCCGCAGCGCGCCTTCCCGGCGCTGGGCCGGGCGCTCGATCTCGACGAGCACCGCAGCACCGTGTCCCCCTACCTGGTGAAGCAAGCGTGACCGGTCAGGCCGCTCGCATTCCGTCCGGGCGCTTTCGTGAGCTCGGGCCGCTCAACTGGGTGATCGCCAAGTTCGGGGCGCGCGCGGTCCGCGCGCCGGAGATGCACCTGATGACCACCCTCGGCCAGCACCGGTTGCTGTTCGTGTTGTGGAGCGTCTACAGCGGGCGGCTGCTGCGCGGCCGGCTGCCGGCCGCCGACACCGAGCTGGTGATCCTGCGGGTCGCGCACCTGCGCGCCTGCGAATACGAGCTGCAGCACCACCGCCGGATGGCGCGCAACCAGGGGCTGGACGACGACATGCAGTCGGCCGTCTTCGGCTGGCCCGACCGGGCCTCGGAACGCTTGACCGCCCGGCAGCGCGCGCTGCTATCGGCCACGGACGAACTCGTCGAGGACCGCACCCTCACCGACGCCACCTGGCGGGAGCTCGCCAACCACCTCGACCGCCGCCAACTTATCGAATTCTGTTTGCTCGCAACGCAATACGACGGCTTAGCCGCGACGATGTCGGCGCTCGACATCCCGTTGGACAATCCGCGTCAGGCGTAGACGTCGGCCAGCACCGCCAGCGTCAGCACCACCGGCAGCACGGGCAGGCCGAAGCCGAATCCCGACCACGCGTATCGGCGGCGCCGCCGCTGCACCAGCCCCCACAGCACGGCGCACACACCCAGCGCCAGCGACGCCGCCAGCACCGGCGGCGCCCATCGGCCGACGGCGGCGTTGTCGTCGGCGATCGAAAAGGCGAGCAGCCACAGGAGGTAGCCCGCGCCGATCCCGCCGATGGCGCCCACGATCGTGCCGGAGGTGTCGCTGCGCATCGGGCTCAGAAGTTGATCATGTGGCCGGTCAAGCCGTGGAAGCATTCCTGCAGCGCCTCCGACATGGTCGGGTGGGTGTGCACGTTGCGGGCGAGCTCGGTGGCGGTCAGGTCCCACTTCTGCGCGAGCGTGAGCTCGGGCAGCAGCTCGGAGACGTCGTGGCCGACCAGGTGCCCGCCCAGCAGCTCGCCGTAGCGGGCGTCGGCGACCAGCTTCACGAAACCGCTGGGGTCGCCGACGCCGTGCGCCTTGGCGTTGGCGGTGAACGGGAACTTGGCCACCACCACGTCGTAGCCCTCGTCGCGGGCCTGCTGCTCGGTGAGCCCGAAGCTGGCCACGTTGGGCTGGCAGAACGTCGCGCGCGGCAGCATGCGGTAGTCGCCGAGGGCCAAAGTCTCTGCGCCGGCGATGGTTTCGGCCGCGACCACGCCCTGGGCCTCGGCGACATGGGCCAGCATCAGCAGCCCCGTGACGTCGCCGATGGCGTAGATGTGTTCGACGTTGGTGCGCATGTAGTCGGTGACGCCGATCGCCCGGCGGTCGGTCAGCGCGACGCCTGCCGCCTCCAGCCCGTAGCCCTCGACATTGGGCGCAAACCCGATGGCCTGCAACACCTTTTCGGCCTTGAGGTCCTCGGTCTTGCCGTCCTTGCTCACGGTCACCGTCACCACGGATCCCTCGTCCTTGATGCCCTCGACCTTGGTCGACGTGAGGATCTTGACGCCGAGCTTCTTGAACTGCTTTTCGATCTCCTTGGACACCTCGGCGTCCTCGTTGGGCAGCGCGCGCGGCAAAAATTCGACGATGGTGACGTCGACGCCGTAGTTCTTCAGGACGTAGCCGAACTCCATGCCGATGGCGCCCGCGCCGGCGATGACGATCGACTCCGGCAGCTCCCGGGACATGATCAGCTCTTCGTAGGTGACCACGTTGTCCGACAGCGACGTCCCGGGAACGAGCCGGGTGCTGCTGCCGGTGGCGATGATCACGTTGTCGAAGGTGACGATGTCGGTACCGCCGTCGTTGAGCTCCACCGACAAGGTGTGCGGGTCGGTGAACCGCCCGTAGCCGTGGATCTCGGTGATCTTGTTCTTCTTCATCAAGAAGTGCACGCCGGCGACGCGCCCCTCGGCCACCTTGCGGCTGCGGTCGAAGGCGACCCCGTAGTCGAAGGTCGCCTCGCCGTTGATGCCGAAGGTCTTGGCCTCCTTGGTGAAGATGTGGGCGAGCTCGGCGTTGCGCAGCAACGCCTTGGACGGGATGCAGCCGACGTTGAGGCACACGCCGCCCCAGTACTTCGGCTCGACGACCGCGGTGTTCAGGCCCAGCTGCGCGGCACGGATCGCTGCGACATATCCGCCGGGGCCCGCCCCGAGGACGACGACGTCATAGTGAGAAGTCACGAGCCCCACCCTAGTGGCCTAGTACGGGATGACGCCGATCAGGCAGTGGCCGGTGCGCGCGCAGTAGTAGTAGCCGTAAAGCGGCGCCGCGGCGGCCAGCGAGGCGAACGGCGCCGACATCACCGCCAGCGACAGCGCCGACACCAGCGGCCGGCCCTCGGCCATGGCCAGCATCACGCCGCCGACCGCGCACGCCACGACGTAGACCAGCGCCGCGAACACCGCCGGGGTCTTGCCGACGCTGTGGTACCACCAGTAGTACAGCGCGAGCCCGACCGGCGCCGCCACCGTCCACACGCCGAGCAACACCAGGGCCAGCTTCCACCACTTCAGGAAGAGGTAGCGGCCCGGAACGGTGACCGGCTGCACCGGCACCACGCCGGCGTCGGCCGCGGGCTCAACCTTTGCCGCCTCGGGCTGCCCGGACGGGGCCTTGGCGGCGGCCCCGGTGTCGTCGTCGTCATCGGAGAAGTCAGGCACCCACGATTGCGTCCCGGTGTCCTCGGCATCGTCGTCGTCCGAGAAGTCCGGCACGAACGCCTGGGTGCCCGGGTCGGACGCGTCGTCGTCAGCCACCCGATACCACCTGCAGGGCGGCGAGCACGCCGAACCACCCGGGGGCGAGCGACATGACGAACGCGCCCAGCGCGGTGATCCAGCGCCGCCCGGAGAACAGGACGGTCAGCAGACCGGCCACGGTCGGGATCCCGACCACCAGCGCGAGGACGACGTCGGGGCGCACCCGCGCGTGGACCAGCACGGTGAGCGTGACACCCGCCAAAAAGCCGACGGCGCAACCGATCAGCATGGCGCCGGCCAGCAGCCAGGGGCGGGGCAGCGGGATCACGCTGACGACTTTACTGGTCCAAAGCCATCACCTGGCCGCGCTCGGGCGGGCGTTCGCCGCGCCCGTAGGCGGCCCCGGTGATCACCGGCGTGGCCGCCAGCAGCTCGGCCTCTTCGTCGGTGAAGACCCGCCCGCGGCTCAGGAACCGCACCCCTTCGGGCGCCTCCAGGCTGAACCCGCCGCCGCGGCCCGGCACCACGTCGATGATCAGCTGGGTGTGCCGCCACGCGGCGAACTGCGGACCGGAAATCCACACCGGCACCCCGTCCCCCACGTCGAGCACCCCGAGCAGCACGTCGCGGTCGCCGACGATGAAGTCCCCGCGCGGGTAGCACATCGGCGACGAGCCGTCGCAGCAGCCGCCGGACTGGTGGAACATCAGCGGGCCGTGGCGCTCCCGCAGGCGCGCCAGCAGGTCGGCGGCGGCGGCCGTCATCACCACACCGGGCACCGGGCGCATCAGAAGAAGCCGAGCGCCTTGTCGGAGTAGGACACCAGCAGGTTCTTGGTCTGCTGGTAGTGGTCGAGCATCATCTTGTGGTTCTCCCGGCCGATGCCGGACTGCTTGTAGCCGCCGAACGCCGCGTGCGCGGGGTAAGCGTGATAGCAGTTCACCCACACCCGCCCCGCCTGGATGTCGCGGCCGGCCCGGTAGGCGGTGTTGCCGTCGCGGCTCCACACGCCGGCGCCCAGGCCGTAGAGGGTGTCGTTGGCGATCGAGATGGCGTCGTCATAGTCGGTGAACGACGTCACCGCCACCACCGGCCCGAAGATCTCCTCCTGGAAGATCCGCATCCTGTTGTCACCGCCGAAGATGGTCGGCTGCATGTAGTAGCCGCCGGCGAGGTCGCCGCCCAGATCGGCCCGCTCGCCGCCGGTGATGATCTTGGCGCCCTCCTCTTTGCCGATCTCGATGTAGGACAAGATCTTTTCCAGCTGGTCGTTGGAGGCCTGCGAGCCCAGCATCGTCTCGCTGTTCAGCGGGTCCCCCTGCCGCACCGCCTTGGTGCGGATCGCGGCCAGCTCGAGGAACTCGTCGTAGATGTCGGCCTGGATCAGGCTGCGCGACGGGCAGGTGCACACCTCGCCCTGGTTCAGGGCGAACATCGTGAAGCCCTCCAGCGCCTTGTCGCAGAAGTCGTCGGCCTTGGCCATCACGTCGGAGAAGAAGACGTTGGGGCTCTTGCCGCCGAGTTCCAGGGTCACCGGGATCAGGTTCTGGCTGGCGTACTGCATGATCAGTCGCCCGGTGGTGGTCTCGCCGGTGAACGCGATCTTGGCGATCCGGTTGCTCGACGCCAGCGGCTTGCCGGCTTCGGCGCCAAACCCGTTGACCACGTTGACCACTCCGGGCGGCAGCAAATCGCCGATCAGCGACATCAGGTAGAGCACCGAAGCCGGGGTCTGCTCGGCGGGCTTGAGCACCACCGCGTTGCCGGCGGCCAGCGCCGGCGCCATCTTCCACGCGGCCATCAGGATCGGGAAGTTCCACGGAATGATCTGCCCGACCACCCCGAGCGGCTCGTGGAAGTGATAGGCGACGGTGTCGTCGTCGATCTGCGAGAGCGTTCCCTCCTGGGCGCGGATCGCCCCGGCGAAGTACCGGAAATGGTCGGCGGCCAGCGGGATGTCGGCGGCCAGCGCCTCGCGGACCGGCTTGCCGTTGTCCCACACCTCGGCCACCGCCAGGGCGGCCGTGTTCTCCTCGATCTTCTCGGCGATCTTGTTCAGGATCGCCGCGCGCTCGGCGGGCGCCGTCTTGCCCCAGGCCGGGGCCGCCGCGTGCGCGGCGTCCAGGGCCTTGTCGATGTCGGCTTCGTCGGAGCGGGCCACCTCGCAGAACGTCTGACCGGTCACCGGTGTCGGGTTTTCGAAGTACCGGCCGCCCACCGGCGCCACCCACTGGCCCCCGATGAAGTTCTCGTAGCGGGATTCGTACGACATCAGCGCCCCGGCGGCACCCGGACGTGCGAAAACAGTCATCGTTTCAGCTCCTCGTCATTCCTGGTGACAAGGCTCACAGTACGCCGCAGTCCCCCGTGCCGCCCCTGGCGGAACGAGGTCGCGAGCCTCGGCTGACCGTCGGACACAATGGCGGTCGTGACTGAGGACCCGTACCTGTGGCTCGAGGACATCACCGGCGACGAGGCGCTCGACTGGGTACGGGCCCGCAACGAACCGACGCTGGCCGAATTCCGTGACGCGCGGTTCGACCGGATGCGCGCCGAGGCGCTCGAGGTGCTCGACACCGACGCCCGGATCCCGTACGTGGTCCGCCGGGGCGAGTACCTCTACAACTTCTGGCGCGACGCCGCCAACCCGCGCGGCCTGTGGCGGCGCACCACGCTGGACAGCTACCGCACCGACGCGCCGGACTGGGACGTGCTGATCGACGTCGACGAACTCGGTCGCGCCGACGGCGAGAAATGGGTGTGGGCGGGCGCCGGCGTCATCGAACCCGACCACACCCGGGCGCTGATCGGGCTGTCGCGCGGCGGCTCGGACGCCTCGGTCGTGCGCGAATTCGACATGGGGACACGCAAATTCGTGGCCGACGGGTTCGAACTGCCGGAGGCCAAGTCGCAGATCGCGTGGGCCGACCCCGACACCGTTCTGGTGGGCACCGACTTCGGCGCCGGCTCGCTCACCGAATCCGGCTACCCGAGGGTGATCAAGCGGTGGCGGCGGGGCACGCCGCTGGCGGAGGCCGAAATCGTCTTCGAGGGCGCGCGCTCGGACGTCCGGGTGTCGGCGTCGGTGGACCGCACGCCCGGCTTCGAGCGCACCGTGCTGGGGCGGTCCCTGGACTTCTGGAACGACGAGCTCTACGAACTGCGCGGCGCGGAGCTGATCCGCATCGACGCGCCCACCGACGCGAGCGTGTCGATACACCGCGAGTGGATCCTGATCGAGCTGCGCTCCGACTGGTACTTTCGCGACGCGATCTACCCCGCGGGCTCGCTGCTGGCGGCCGGCTACGACGAATTCCTCGCCGGCACAGCGCAATTGCGGGTGGTGTTCGAACCCGACGAACACACCGCCCTGAATCACTACGCCTGGACCAAGGACCGCCTGCTGATCGTCACGCTGGCCGACGTGGCCAGCCGGGTCGAGATCGCCACGCCCGGGGCGTGGGAGCGCAAACCGGTCGATGGCATCCCGGCCGCGACCAACACCGTCGTCGCCGCCGCCGACGACACCGGCGACGAGTTCTTCGTGGACTCCAGCGGCTTCGTCACGCCGTCGCGGCTGATGCGCGGCACCGGGGATGGCCCGCTGGACCCGATCAAGTCGGCGCCGGCGTTCTTCGACGGCGAAAACATCAGCGTGACACAGCATTTCGCGACGTCTGCCGACGGCACCGCGATCCCCTACTTCGTCGTGCGCCCCCGCGAGGCGGCCGGGCCCACGCTGCTCAGCGGCTACGGCGGGTTCGAGGTGTCGCGCACCCCCGGGTACGACGGGGTGCTGGGCCGGCTGTGGCTGGCCCGCGGGGGCAGCTACGCGGTGGCCAACATCCGCGGCGGCGGCGAGTACGGCCCGGGCTGGCACACGCAGGCCATGCGGGCGGGCCGGCACAAGGTCGCCGAGGACTTCGCCGCGGTGGCAACGGATTTGGTGGACCGCGGCATCACGACGGTCGAGCAGCTGGGGGCGCGCGGCGGCAGCAACGGCGGGCTGCTGATGGGCATCATGCTCACCCAATACCCCGAGAAGTTCGGCGCGCTGGTGTGCGACGTGCCGCTGCTGGACATGAAGCGCTACCACCTGCTGCTGGCCGGCGCCTCGTGGATGGCCGAGTACGGCGACCCGGACGACCCCGAGGACTGGGCGTTCATCTCCGAATACTCGCCCTACCAAAACATCTCGGCCGACCGCCGCTACCCGCCCGTGCTGATGACCACGTCGACGCGCGACGACCGGGTCCATCCGGGCCACGCCCGCAAGATGACGGCGGCCCTGCAGGCCGCGGGCCATCGGGTCTGGTACTACGAAAACATCGAGGGCGGTCACGCCGGCGCGGCCGACAACGAGCAGATCGCCTTCAAGTCGGCGCTGACCTACTCCTTTTTGTGGCGGACGCTGACTGGATGACGGCTCGCGCAAAATCGCGCGCCGGCCCGCTGCCGTTAAGCTCGATGGCGAAGTAGCGGACGTTGTCGAGGAAGGCATGGATCATGCGCGCACTGAGGTACGTCGGCCTGGCGGCAGTTACGGCGATCGCTTCGATCCCGATCCTCATCGCAAGCCCGCCGGCGCACGCCGACACCGATCTCGGTAAACCCTGCTCGCCGGAAGGCGCGAAGGTGTGGGGCAACCCCGGCCCGATCTACTGCGCGCGCCAGGCGGACGGGCAACTGCAATGGGTGTCCATTTCGCCCGCCGACATGTGTGTCGCGTTCTGCGTGAATCACCCCTAGCGGCCGGCGGCCGGATCCGCGCTCCGCTTGCGGCGATCGATCATCCAGACGCCCAGGCTCACCGCTATCGCGAGGCCCCCGTAGCTCAGCGCCCACGGCCACCACGGTTCGGACGGCGCGGTGGGCTCCTTGAGGGCGGCCAGCGCGACCAGGTAGCCGCCGTTGTCGGTCGGCCCGGCGCCCGGTAACGACTGGGTCCTGACGACTGTGATCTGGGCGGGCCCCCCGGGATCGTTCACCTGACCCCACGCCAGCGTGGAGTCGTCGAGCAGGAAACTGTCCTGGCTGCCCACGGGTTGGCGGTCGTCGTGGCCCAAGACCTGCACCTGCCCGACCCCCACGACCTGGTTCGCGGCGGCCACGTAGGTGGAGACGTCCTGGTATGACTCCACGGGCGCCGGCGCGGCGTAGTTCGGCGGCGGCGCGGCGTCGGACCCCGCCGGCGGGACCGCGGCCCCGCCGTAGAAGCTGCCCGCCGCCACGTGGCTGAAGCCGACCGCGGTGAACGGGAACAGGCCGGCGGCCGCGGCGTCGAGCACGACGCGGCCCCCGGCCGGCACGAACGCCTCCCGGTAGGCGCCGTCGTAGAAATAGCGGAACGTCATCGCCTCGGTGAGCGGGTTGTACAGCGTCGGGCGGCGGTTGTCGTCGTAGTCGACGTAATCCCAGTGCCGCGGCCGCACCAGCTGCTGGTTGCCGGCCCTGACCAGCTCGACGCCGCCGCCCCGGGCGTCCACCGCGTTGCGCACCTGGTGGAAGAAATCGTAGACCCGGCTTGGCGGCTCCAGCGGCCTTGCGGGATTGATCCGCGTGGCCGGTGCGGCCCTGGCCTCCGAGATCGCCTGCGGGGCCGCGTCCAGGCCCTTCGGCGGTGCCACCATCGAGGCGTTTTTCGGCAGCCCCGGGGCCCCGCGGTCGAGCTTGGGGGTCTGGACTCCGACCGTGCTCGGCGACGGGGGAACCACCCGCGGCGGGCGCACCGGGGGCGCCGGCTCCGGCGGCACCGGCTCGGGCGGGGCCTCCGGAACCGACACCGGCACCCTGCTCGACGACGGGGCGGGGCGGGGCGGCGCGGGGTTGTAGCACACGTTCGACGTGTGATACGCCTCCACGTACACCAGGCAGTTCTGGCAGGACACCGGGTTGGCCCCGGCGCCGGCGCACGGCGCCGCTCGCGCGACGACGGGTGTGGGGGCGACGACCGCGAACGGGGCGAGCGCCATCGCGGCTAACGCCGCGGCGACAACCGCGCCGAATCCGCTTTGTCCGATCGCCCCGCGCACCGGCAGACCTTCCCACACCCCACCCGATCAGCCATGCTACGTCGCGCCGGCTGACCGGCCATAAGATCGTCGGCGTGGCAGCGTCGGACCGTACCGAACTCATCTTCCTGGCGACCGGGTTGATCTTCATCGCCGCCGGTGCGGCGCAAGCCCGCTACCGCTTCATCTCCGAACGCCGCCCGGGCCGACGGTTCTACTGGGCCACCTCGATCATCGGCATCGTCTCGTTTGCGGCAGGGGTGGGCAAGATCTGGCCCAACGCCGTCCTCGCGACGGCGCTGTTTTCCGCGGTCGTCGTCTTCTCCGCCTACCTGACGACGCCGTATCTCAAGATCGGTGACCGCATCTACGCGTCGTCGCCGGAGAACCGCCAGCCCGACCCCTAGGGAGCCATGCCGGACTTCGAGACCCTGCTCTACACGACGGCCGGGCCGGTCGCCACCATCACGCTGAACCGCCCCGAGCACCTCAACACCATCGTGCCGCCCATGCCCGACGAGATCGAGGCCGCCGTCGGGCTGGCCGAGCGGGACCAGGCCGTCAAGGTGATCGTGCTGCGCGGCGCCGGCCGGGCCTTCTGCGCCGGCTACGACTTCGGCGGCGGCTTCGAACACTGGGGCGAGGCGATGCTGACCGACGGAAAGTGGGATCCCGGCAAGGATTTCGCGGTGATCACGGCCCGCGAGACGGGGCCGCACCAGAAGTTCATGGCCATCTGGCGGGCGACCAAACCGGTCATCGCCCAGGTGCACGGCTGGTGCGTCGGCGGGGGCAGCGACTACGCGCTGTGCGCCGACCTCGTCGTCGCCAGCGAGGACGCCGTGATCGGCACCCCCTACAGCCGGATGTGGGGCGCGTATCTGACCGGGATGTGGCTTTACCGGCTGAGCCTGGCCAGGGTGAAGTGGCACTCGCTGACGGGCCGCCCGCTGACCGGTGCGCAGGCCGCCGAGGTCGAGCTGATCAACGAGGCGGTGCCGTTCGAGCGGCTGGAAGCCCGCGTCGCCGAGATCGCCGCCGAGCTGGCGCGGATCCCGCTGTCGCAGCTGCGGGCGCAGAAACTGATCGTCAACCAGGCCTACGAGAACATGGGCCTGGCGTCGACGCAGCTGCTCGGCGGCATCCTCGACGGCCTGATGCGCAACACCCCCGAAGCGCTCGACTTCATCGACACCGCCCAGGCACAGGGGGTGCGCGCGGCGGTCGAACGCCGCGACGGTCCGTTCGGTGACTACAGCCAGGCCCCGCCGGACCTGCGGCCGGATCCCAGCCACGTCATCGTGCCTGATCGCGATGGATAGTGAGACGGCCTACGCATGTGCGTTTCGGCTCGATAAGTGTTACGGTAACGACTATGTCTCGGCTGAGTTCCGGCCTGCGCGCAGGCTTGGTTTTTATCGCACTCTTGATCGCTTTCAGCCTCGCCGCCGCGACCTTCCCCAAGACCGCGGCGGCCGATTCCACCGAAGACTTCCCGGTGCCCCGCCGGCAGATCGCGACGACCTGCGACGCCGAGCAGTACCTGGCGGCCGTCCGGGACACCAGCCCGGTCTACTACCAGCGCTACATGATCGACTTCAACAACCACCCGAACCTGCAGCAGGCGACCATCGACAAGGCGCACTGGTTCTACTCGCTGTCACCGGCCGAGCGTCGGGACTATTCGGAGAACTTCTACAACGGTGACCCGCTGACGTTCGCCTGGGTCAACCACATGAAGATCTTCTTCAACAACAAAGGCGTCGTCGCCAAGGCGACCGACGTGTGCAACCAGTACCCGCCCGGTGACATGTCGGTGTGGAACTGGTCCTGACCAGCCCGGCGGTTGACCCTAGCCTTTATTGGCGCGCGAGCTTAT
Source organism: Mycobacterium palustre (assembly GCF_002101785.1). Lineage (GTDB taxonomy): Bacteria > Actinomycetota > Actinomycetes > Mycobacteriales > Mycobacteriaceae > Mycobacterium > Mycobacterium palustre. Next base: position 40,599 of record NZ_LQPJ01000078.1, on the reverse strand, counting down.
GATCTGCCCTTGTCGGGTATCGCTTTTTCTCCGCTCTATCGGGACAAATCAATATCGCTGACTGGTTATTCGGCGCACAGTCCCGGGCGGCCCGCCACGGAAACAATTGCACGTCACCCCAGTTCGCTCAGCCGCTGCTAAACCAGGACTCACATCATGCATATGACCGCCACCGATAATGGGACGAACGACGGCTCGCGCCCAGACGACGCGGCGGCAGTAAGGACGCGATGAGCACCGTGGACCCCCCGTCGGCCAGCCCGACCCCCGACGCGCTGGCGGCGCTGGACTGGCACGAGATGACGTGCCAGTCCGACACCGGCTGCGCCAACCCGGCGACGCACATCGTGTACCGGCATGCGGTGGACGTTTGCAACCGGCCGAACCTCGACCCGTCCGGCAACGTCGTCGACATCCTGTGCGTCCGCTGCCTGCGCCGGCTCAAGGCCGAAGTCCTGCAGCAGGTGGACCGGATCAGCCGGTGCCCCGGCGGCTACTGCCTGACCTGCGGCGCGCCGGTGGACAAGCTGAGCGACATCATGCGCAGGGTCGTGCAGCTGCGCATCTACGCCTGACGGCCGCGATCAGCGCGGTTGTACCAAACCGCCCGGCGGGTGCTCCTCGACGTCCTTGAGGATCAGCTCGCGCACGGCGGCACGCGGCCCGTACGGTCGCAGCATGGTGCTGGCCGGTCGTGGTCGCACGTGCTGCGGCCACCAGAACCAGCGCCCGAGCAGGGTGGCCAGCGACGGTGTCATGAACGCCCGCACGATCAAGGTGTCGAACAACAAACCGAGCGCGATCGTCGTACCCACCTGGGCCATCACCAGCAGCGGGCTGAACGCGAACGTGGCCATGGTCGCGGCGAACACCAGACCGGCGGAGGTAACCACCGAGCCCGAACCGGCCATCGCGCGGATCGTCCCCGTCTTGAGCCCGGCGTGGATTTCCTCCTTGAACCGCGATATCAGCAGCAGGTTGTAGTCCGAGCCGACCGCCAGCAGCAGGATGATCGCCATCGCCAGCACCATCCAGTGCAACTTCAGGCCCAGGATGTACTGCCATAGGAGCACGGACAGTCCGAACGAGGCGCCCAGTGACAGCAACACCGTGCCGACGATCACAAAGGCCGCTACGACGCTTCGGGTGATCACCAGCATGATGACGAAAATCAAAGTGGCCGCGGCGATTCCGGCGATCAGCAGGTCGATGTTGGAGCCGTCGTGCATGTCCTTGTACGTCGCGGCGGTGCCGCCGAGGTAGACCTTGGCGCCCTCCCAGGGGGTGCCCTTGATCGCCTCGTGCACGGCCTGCTTGATCGGTTCGATGTGGTTGATGCCTTCGGGGGTCGCCGGGTCGCCTTCATGGGAGATGATCAGCCGGACGGCGTGCCCGTTCGGCGAGATGAACTGTTTGAGACCTCGCGCGAAATCCGGGCTCTTGAACGCCTCGGGCGGAAGGTAGAACGTGTCGTCGTTCTTGGCTTTGTCGAAGGCGTCGCCCTGGGCGGTGGCGTTGTCGGACTGCGCTTTCGCCTGTTCGTTGAGACCCATGGTGGTCGCGTAGTTCGACATGATGGTGTCGAGGTTGTGTTGCTGGCTCTCGATCTGCGGCGGTATCAGCGCCACCAGCTGCGGCTGAATCTTGTCCAGCTTGTCGAGGTTCGCGCTGAGGTTTTCGATGTTCTGGGTCACCTGGTCGATGCCGTCGAGCGCGTTGAAGATCGACCGGATCGCCCAGCAGGCCGGGATGTCGTAGCAGTGTCTCTCCCAGTAGAAGTAGCTCCGAATCGGCCGGAAGAAGTCGTCGAAGTTGGCGATGTCGTCGCGCAACGATTCGGTGATCTTCACGGTTTCTTTGGTGAGTCGGGTGGTTTCGTGCGTCGTGTTGCTGAGGTCCTGGGTGACCTGCATCTGCTCATGCAGCAGTGCCATCGTCTTGCGTAGCTCGTCGGCCTGCTTGAGCAGGTTTGCCGCCTGCTCGTCCTGATAGTGCTGGGTCTGGATCCGCCCCGCGGCTTGTGCGCTCATCTGAAAACCGAGGGTGCTGTGGTCCAGCGGCGTGCCCAACGGCCGGGTGATGGTCTGCACCCGGCCGATACCGGGGATGTGGAAGACCGCCTTGGCGACCTTGTCCAGGACCAAAAAGTCGGCCGAGTTCCGCAAGTCGTGATCGGTCTCGATCATCAACAGCTCGGGATTGAGCCGGGCCTGGTCGAAGTGCCGGTCCGCGGCGGCATATCCGACGTTGGCAGGGGTGTCCGCCGGCAGGAAGTGGCGGTTGTCGTAGTCCGTCTTGTAGCCGGGCAGGGCGAGCAGACCGACCAATGCGACCCCGATGGTCACCGCGAGAACCGGTCCGGGCCAGCGGACGACCGCCGTGCCCATGCGACGCCAGCCGCGGGTCTGCAGCTTGCGCTTCGGATCCATGAGCTTGAAGAACGAAGCCACCGTCAGCATCGCCGGCCCCAGGGTCAGCGCCGCAAGCACCGCGACCAGCATGCCGACCGCACACGGCACCCCCAGCGACGAGAAGTACGGCAGCCGGCAGAAGCTCAGGCAGTACATCGCGCCGGCGATGGTCAGCCCCGATCCCAGCACGACATGCGCCGTGCTGTGGAACATGGTGTAGAACGCCTGTTCGCGGGTCTCGCCCAGACCGCGGGCCTCCTGATAGCGGCCGACCACGAAGATCGCGTAGTCCGTCCCGGCGGCGATCGCCATAAGCACCAGCATGTTGTTGGCGAAGGTCGACAGCCCCATGAGGCCGTAGTTACCGAGCGTCGCGACGACACCGCGGGCCGCTGCCAGCTCGATGAAGACCATCGCCAGCATGATCAGCATGGTGACGACCGAGCGGTAGACGAACAGCAGCATCACCACGATCACCACAAAAGTGACGAGCGTGACCACCGCGACGCCCTTCTCGCCCGCATGGGACTGATCGGCGAACAGCGGACCCGCGCCGGTGACGTACGCCTTGATTCCCGGCGGCGCGGGCACCGAGTCCACGATCTTGCGGACGGCCAGGGCCGACTCGTTCGCCAGCCCGCCGCCCATGTTGCCGGCGAGGTAAACCTGGACGTATGCGGCCTTTTGGTCGTGGCTCTGGGAACCCGCCGCCGTCAGCGGATCGCTCCAGAAATCCTGCACGTGCTGAACGTGCTCCTTGTCTTGCTCGACGCGCCTGACGATCTCGTCGTAGTAGTGGTGCGCTTCGGCGCCGAGTGGCTTGTCGCCCTCCAGCAGGATCATGGCCGAGTTGTCGGAGTTGAACTCTTTGAACGTCGATCCGACCTTCATCATCGACTGAAAGGATGCGGCGGCGGTCGGACTCATCGACACCGAGTGGGTCTTGGCGACGACCTCCAGCTGGGGCGCCACGGTGTTGGTGACGAACACGATGCCCAACCAGATCAGGACGATCGGCAGGGCCAGCCGGTGGATCATCCGCGGCAGGAACGGTGGGATCAGCGGCTGGTCGACGCGCGGCGGAGCCTCGCCCGGCTGGCTCATGCGGACTTGTCCAGGCAGTAGACGAACGGGGTCACGGTTTCGTTGGCATCTGAGCGATTCGGAGCCTTGATGACGTCACCGTGCCCGTCGTGGTTGTTCACGACGAATCGGCAGGCGATCCAACTGCCGTCTCCTTGCGCCACCAGGTTTGCCGGGATGCCGGGCTTTGTTGAACTCAATACTTTGCTCCAGGGCAAGGGCACGTTGAGGGCCTGCTGCGGATGGGAGTTTTCGTCGAGGTAGTCGATGGTCGCCCTGCTGCCCGGTGAGCCCCAGACCTCGAGCGTGATCGTCTTGGCGTTGAACTCGTCGAGGACCTCGCCCGAGGTGCCACCACCGAACGAGCCGCGGTGAACGCCGAACACACCGTGCAACCGGTACACGACGAATCCCGAGAGCGCGACGACGGCTGCGATCGTGAGCACCAGCCAGAAACGCGCCAGAAAGCCCTTTTTCCCAGCGCGCCGCGGGGCGACCTTGTCGCCCTCGCCGCCGGCGGAGTCCTGCTTCATCAGCGGCTCCGTCCTTGGCTCAGTCGTCGTCATGGGCGCTTCGAGTCCTTCACCACGGGCGAAGAATCAGCCGGCCTGTGGGTAACCCTAGCGACGGCGCAGGGTTTCTTGTGGGCGTCGCTGGGGCGCTTGGTAGCCGGCGGCCCGGCATCGTTCGCACCGGTTGCGGTTCGGCAATTCACAGTGCCGTGGTTTCCTTTCCGGTTCATGACGATTCGGAGACGAGGCCGACGCAGGTAGCCATCAGCACTCGGGTAAGTGCGGATGCGAATTCGATGTTCCACTCCGGCGGCAGGGCCTCCGGGTCCTCGGCGTAGGCGTTGGTGAGCCGCTCCGGCGGGTTGGCGATGTGCCAGAACGCCGAGGCCAACGAGTAGGCGGCGATCAGGGTGTCAAAGGCGCCGGACCGGCCGAGCACGGGCAACGCGCGCTCGATCGCGTCGGCGAGCGCGATCGCGGCCGCGGCGATGGTCCGCCTGATCTCGACGACCCTGTCGACATCGACCTCGTGTTCGAGGTGTAGGTGCAGGTTGGCCAGCAGGTCGCAAAACAGCGGGTCGGCCACCAGCCCGTTGGCCAGCGTCTCGGCCACCCGCTCGGGTGTCATCGCGCCCGGCTCGCCCAGTTCCTCGCACACCTTGGCCGACCAGCGCATCCACCCCTCGGCGGCAAGGTGCAACAAGACCTCCTTGTGGGAGGTGAAGTAGCGGCGCACGGCCGAATAGTGAATCCCGGCGCGACTGGCCACCGCGGTCAGCGTCACGGACGCGACGCCGGTCTCGATCGCGAGGGATCGCGCGGCCTCCACCAGCGCCGCGGCGCGTTGGCGCTTGTTCTCCTCCGTGCGCGCGCGCTGAAACGTGAGTTGCGCCACCGCCAAACGATAACGCACATTGTGTGATTTGTATAACGCACGCCGTGTGATTTGTCGGGGTCGCGAAACATGATTGTTTTCGGCGTTACGCACGTGATATGCGTTACACTCCAGGTCGCGAGGGGAAGGAGTCCAACGGTCCCGGCCGGGTGGCGAGCCAGCCGTGATTTACTTAGGTAAGCCTTGGCTGCGCTCGGATCGGGCGGCGCCGCGATTCAGCGGACCGTCCGCCCGCAGCAGGTGCCGAACCGTGAAGGGGATTCCAAATTTTCAAGGTGCTGTCCCGGACGTGGATCCCACTCGTCGTCCTGGCGGTGGTGGTCGTCGGTGGCTTCGTCGTGTACCGGGTCCACGGCTACTTCGGTTCGGAAAGGCGCGAATCGTACGCCGACAGCAACCTGCAAAACCCTAAGCCGTTCAACCCCAAACGCATCGTGTACGAGGTCTTCGGCCCGCCCGGGACCACCGCCGACATCAGCTATTTCGACGTCAACGCCGATCCGCAACGCGTCGACGGGGCGCCGCTGCCGTGGACGCTGCGCATCACCACCGATAAGGCGGCGGTGATGGGAAACCTGACGGCCCGCGGCAGCGGCAACAGCATCGGCTGCCGCATCACCGTGGACGACGTGGTCAAGGCCGAGCGAATCTCCAACGAGGTCCACGCGTACACCTTCTGTCTGGTGAAGTCCGCGTGACCACGCCACTGGCGCCCGCCCCCGGCGCTCACGCCGAACGGCCGTTCCTCGCCAGGACGATTCACGCCCTGGCGGTGCCGATCATCCTGTTCTGGGTCGCGGTCGCCATCATCCTCAGCCTGTTCGTCCCCTCGCTGGAGGTGGTCGGCCAGGAGCGGTCGGTGTCGCTGAGCCCCAAGGACGCGCCGTCGTTCGTGGCGATGAAGCACATCGGTCACGCCTTCAACGAAGGCGAGACCGACAGCTCGGCGATGATCGTGCTCGAGGGTGACCAGCCCCTCGGCGACGCCGCCCACAAGTACTACGACGAGATGGTCCGCCGGTTGCGCGAAGACCGGGTGCACGTGCTGAGCGTCCAGGACTTCTGGGGTGATCCGCTCACGGCCGCGGGCGCGCAGAGCAACGACGGCAAGGCCGCCACGGTCCAGGTGAACCTCGCCGGCAACCAGGGCGAGCTGCTGGCGAACGACTCGGTGGAGGCCGTCCGGAAGATCGTCGACAGCAGCCCGCCCCCGCCCGGCGTCAAGGTCTACGTGACCGGTGTGGCGGCCCTCGCCGCGGACCTGCACCACAGCGGTGACAAGTCGATGGTCAGGATCACCGCCACGACGGTCGCGGTGATCCTGATCATGCTGCTGTTCGTGTACCGATCGATCGTCACCGTGATCCTGCTGCTGGTCACGGTCGGCTTCGAGCTGACCGCGGCGCGCGGCGGTGTCGCGCTGATGGGGCATTTCGGGCTGGTCGGGCTGACCACGTTCGCGGTGTCCCTGTTGACGTCGCTGGCGATCGCGGCCGGGACCGACTACGGGATCTTCATCATCGGCCGCTACCAGGAGGCCCGCCAGGCCGGCGAGGACCGCGAAGCGGCGTTCTACACCATGTACCGCGGGACGGCCCACGTGATCCTGGGCTCGGGCCTGACGATCGCCGGGGCCACGTTCTGCCTCAGCTTCGCCCGGATGCCGTATTTCCAGACCCTCGGTGTGCCGTGCGCGGTGGGGATGCTGATCGCGGTGCTGGTGGCGCTCACGCTGGGTCCGGCGGTGCTGACCGTGGGCGCCCGGTTCGGGCTGTTCGACCCCAAGCGCAAGATCGGGGTCCGCGGTTGGCGACGGGTCGGGACCGCGGTGGTCCGCTGGCCGCTGCCCATTCTGGCCGTCACATGCGCCGTCGCCCTGGTCGGTTTGCTCACCCTGCCCGGCTACAAGGCCAACTACAACGACCGCGAGTACCTGCCGTCGTTCATTCCCGCCAACGCCGGCCTCACCGCCGCGGATCGCCACTTCTCCCAGGCCCGGATGAAACCGGAGATCCTGATGATCCAGGCCGACCACGACATGCGGAACCCGGCCGACTTTTTGGTCCTGGACCGGTTGGCCAAGGGCATCTTCCGGGTGCCGGGAATCTCCCGGGTGCAGGCGATCACGCGGCCCGACGGGACGACGATGGACCACACGTCGATCCCGTTCCAGATGAGCATGCAGAGCGCGGGCCAGATGCAGAGCATGAAGTACCAGCGCGACCAGATGAACAACATGCTCAAGCAGGCCGACGAGATGACCAAGACCATCGCCACCATGCGGCGCATGTACGAGCTGATGACGCAGCTGGTCGCCACCACGCACCGCATGGTCGGCGACACCGAACAGATGCAGCAGATCACCAACGAGCTACGCGACCGCATCTCCGACTTCGACGATTTCTGGCGGCCGATCCGCAGCTACTTCTATTGGGAGAGGCACTGTTTCGACATTCCGATCTGCTGGTCGATCCGGTCGATCTTCGACGCGCTCGACGGCCTGGACCAGATCGACGAGAAACTGAACACGCTGATCGGCGACATCAAGGACCTCGACCGGCTGATGCCGCAGATGATCGCGCAGTTCCCACCGATGATCGCGACCATGGAGAACATGCGCACGATGATGCTGGACATGCACAGCACCATGTCGGGGATCTTCGAGCAGATGGACTCGATGAGCGACAACGCGATGGCGATGGGCCACGCGTTCGACGCGTCCAAGAACGACGACTCGTTCTACCTGCCGCCGGAAGTCTTCAAGAACAAGGACTTTCAGCGCGCCATGAAGAACTTCTTGTCGCCGGACGGGCGCTCGGCGCGCTTTATCATCCTGCACCGCGGTGACCCCGCCTCGGCGGAGGGCATCGCCAGCATCGACAAGATCCGCACCGCCGCCGAGGAATCGCTCAAGGGCACCCCGCTGGAGGACGCCAAGATCTACCTGGCCGGCACGGGCGCGGTGTTCAAGGACATCTCCGAGGGCGCCAAGTGGGACCTGGTGATCGCCGGGATCTCCTCGCTGTGCCTGATTTTCATCATCATGCTGATCCTGACCCGCGCCCTGGTCGCCGCCGCCGTCATCGTGGGCACGGTGGCGATCTCGCTGGGCGCCTCCTTCGGGCTGTCGGTGCTGTTCTGGCAGCACATCCTCGGCATCGAGCTGCACTGGCTGGTGCTCGCCATGTCGGTGATCGTGTTGTTGGCCGTCGGGTCGGACTACAACCTGCTGCTGGTGTCGCGCTTCAAACAGGAAATCCACGCCGGCCTGAACACCGGGATCATCCGGTCGATGGGCGGCACCGGCAAGGTGGTGACCAACGCCGGCCTGGTGTTCGCGTTCACGATGGCGTCCATGGTCGTCAGCGACGTGCGGATCATCGGGCAGGTCGGCACCACCATCGGGTTGGGCCTGCTGTTCGACACGCTGATCGTGCGCGCGTTCATGACGCCGTCGATCGCCGCGCTGCTGGGGCGCTGGTTCTGGTGGCCGATGCGGGTGCGTTCGCGCCCACCCCGGTTTTCCCCGCGACCGGTCGGGCCCCAGCCGTCCCTGGCCTACAGCGATTAGCCCGTCGGCCGGCTAGCTCCGAACACCAGTCATGGGCACCGTCGCGCTGATCGGGTTTCTCGGCGGCCTGATCACCGGGATCTCGCCGTGCATCCTGCCGGTGCTGCCGGTGGTGTTCTTCTCCGGCGTGACGGCGCGGCCGTATCTGGTGATCGCGGGCCCGCGGAGTACCTGATCGACGCGAATGGCACCGTGCGGCACACCAAGTTCGGCGAGGGCGACTACGGCAGCACCGAAAGCCTGATCCGCCAGCTGCTCGTCGACGCCCGGCCCTCGGCTCGGCTGCCCGCGCCGACCGACACCGTCGACACCACCCCGCACACCGCGCTCACCCCCGAAACCTACCTGGGCGCGGGCAAGGCCGTCCGCTACGGCGGGGACGGCCAATACAGAGCGGGCACAACCACATTCGGCTACCCGGCGCGGTTGGCCGACGACCGGTTCGCCCTGCGCGGCCGCTGGAGCGTCGACGACCAGGGCGCCACCGCCGACGGCGACGACGCGGCCATCCGGCTCAACTACACGGCCGCCAACGTCTACGCCGTCGTCGGCGGCGCCGGCACGATCGCCGTGACGCGGGGCGGTCACACGACCGCGACGCCCGTCGGCGGGCCGCCCACGCTGCACCAGATCGTCGCCGACGACACCGCGCGCCGCGACCAGCTGGACATGCGGGTGAGCAAGGGGCTGCAAGTGTTTTCGTTCACGTTCGGCTGACGCCGCCGGGCCCGTCCGGCGGCCGGCGGCCCCGGATCACCGTCGTGGGCTGGCGAACTCGGCATTCGATGCCTTCGGTGACGAGCTGCGCGCCGCGCGCGAGACGACGGCGGTGGCGTTCACGATCGAGCCCGGCGCCGGCTCGCCGCGGCCGACCACCCCGAGCCCGGCCGGGCTCACGTCGGGTCAGGGGGCTTCCTGCGCAGGCCGCCGAGCACCGCGACCAGCACGCCCAGCCCGACCAGCGCGGCGCCGCCCACCAGCGTCAGGTCCAGCCAGTGCCGGAGGCCGGACTCCGCGTGGTCGACCATGACCTCGGCGATCGCGCGGATATCGCCGGTGGTGCGATTCAGCGCGTCGTTGACGTGCCGGCCGCCGGCCTCGATGCCCGCCCATCCGGCGCCGCCGACGAGCAGCGCCGAGACGCCCAGGCCGGTCAGGGCCCTGCCGCGGCGGCGCGCGGCCGCCAGCGTCAGCATTGCGAAGAGCCCGGCCGCCGCCGCCGCGCCGGCGCTCACCCACGGGCCCCAGGCCGCGAGCCGGCTCAGCCGCCCCTGCCGCAGCGAGCCGGGCATCGACACGGTCAACGGAACCGTCAAATTATCCGGCACCGTGACGCTGTGGGTGCGCAACACCTGCTGGAACGAGTCGTCGTGGAGCATCGGGGCCACGTCGACCACCCACTGGTTGCCGGTTCCGCGCGGGCCCGGGCCGGTGAACAGCCAGCCGTGCGCCGCCCGGTTCAGCTGGGCGAACATCGGCGGAAACGCCGGGCCCGCGGTGAAGGCGGCGGCGACGTCGTGCACCTGCGCGCCGTCGACCGGGTAGCGTCCCCCGCCGCGTTCGGCGATGAGCGCCATGGCCCGGGTGGTGAGTTCGGCCGCCATGGCCGCCTGCAGGGCGGGGTCGCGCGCGGCTTTTTCGGCCAGGGCGGCGTAGCCGCCCTCGTCGATGACGTTGAGCTGCAGCCACATTCCGGGGATCGCCACGGCCGTGGCAACGGTCGTCGCCAGCCACAGCAGCGCCGTCACCGCGGATCGCACGGTCTCGACCCTACGGCGCGATCCCCCGCACGTACGCGGCCTGCCCCAGGTGCTGGGCGCAGTCGTCGATGATGCTCACCAGCCGGGCGCTGGCCGTGACCGGCGGGTCCCAGTTGGTGTCGACGATGCGCGACAGCTCGTCGGCGGTGACCCCTGCGATGTATTCCAGGGTGAGCTTGTGCACGGCGCGGTAGTAGCCGGACAGCAGGTCGGCCGGCGCGCGCACCTTCGCCACCTGTTCGGGGCCGTGCCCGTAGCCGGTGTCGTTGCGCGGCAGGTCCAGCCCGAACCGGTCCACCCAGCCGTCGCGGGTCCACACCTGCTCGACGCCGGCCACGTCGGCGAGCTGCACGTCCTGCACCCGCGCGCTGTGCCAGATCAGCCAGGCGATGCTGTTGGCGTCGGAAGTCGGGCGGTAGCGCGACGTTTCGTCGGTCAGCCCGTCGGTGAGCTCTTCGACGTGCTCGATCAACCGGGTGAACGCGTCGCGTAGCAGTTCCTGGGTGGCGGCGTCGCTGTTTGGCATACCCGCGACATTAATGGCGGGCAAGAGGTCCTGGCACGAGGCGCCGACGTGGTCGTAGATTTGTTAGATGACCTACGACCTCATCATCCGCAACGGCACCATCGTCGACGGGCTGGGCGGCGAGCCGTACGTCGGCGACGTCGCGGTGGCGGGCGGCGTGATCCGCGAGGTGGGGTCGGTGAACGGCGCGACCGCGGCGCGGCAGATCGACGCGACCGGGCTGCTCGTCACCCCGGGATTCGTCGACCTGCACACCCACTACGACGGCCAGTCGATCTGGTCGGAGCGCCTGACCCCGTCGTCGGCGCACGGGGTGACCACCGTGGTGATGGGCAACTGCGGGGTGGGCTTCGCGCCGTGCCGGCGCGAAGACCACGACGTGCTCGTCGACGTGATGGCCGGCGTGGAGGACATCCCCGGCGTCGTCATGACCGACGGCCTGCCCTGGAACTGGGAGACCTTCCCCGAGTACATGGACGCCCTGGACGCCGGCAAGCGGGACATCGACGTGGCCGCCTACCTGCCGCACTCGCCGCTTCGGGTGTACGTGATGGGCCAGCGCGGCGCCGACCGCGAGCCGGCCACCCCCGAAGACCTCGCCCGGATGCGGGCGCTGGCCAAGGAGGCCGTCGAGGTGGGCGCGCTCGGCTTCGCGTCGTCGCGGCTGACCATCCACAAGACCGAGAGCGGGTCGCCGATCCCCAGCTACGACGCCGCCCGCGAGGAAATCGAGGAGATCGCCCGCGGCGTCGTGGACGGCGGCGGCGGGCTGCTCCAGTTCGTGCCCGACATCCCCGCCGGCGGCTACCAGCCCGTGCTGCAGACGGTGTTCGACGTGGCCGAGGACGTCGGCCTGCCGGTGACGTTCACCCTCGTCGTCGCCAACGCGGGCGACCCGACGTGGCCCGACGCCATCACGATGATCGAGAAGGCCAACAGCGCCGCCGGCGGCGACATCCGAGTCACCGCGCAGCTGTTGCCGCGTCCCATCGGGCTGATCATCGGCCTGCAGCTGAGCGCCAACCCGTTCGTGCTCTACCCGAGCTACCGCGAGATCGCGCACCTGCCGCTCGCCGAGCGGGTGGCCGAGATGCGCAAGCCCGAGGTCCGCGCCCGCATCCTGGCCGACAAGCCGGGGCAGGGCCACCCGATCCTGTACGTGGCCCAGATGTGGGACTGGATCTTCCCGCTCGGCGACAACCCCAACTACGAGCCCGACCCGGCGGACAGCATCGGGGCCCGCGCCCGGGCCCGCGGGGTGGACCCGATGGAGGAGGCCTACGACCGGCTGCTCGACGACGACGGCCGCGCCATGCTGCTGGTGGCGACCAGCAACCTGCAGGGCAACTCGCTCGACACCGTGGGCGAGCTGCTGCACCGCGACGACGTGGTGCTCGGGCTCGGCGACGGCGGCGCGCACTACGGCATGATCTGCGACGCCAGCTACACGACGTACTTCCTGGCGCACTGGGCGCGGGACCGCAAGGCCGGGCGGTTCTCGGTTCCCGAGGCCGTCCGCGAGCTCACGTCGGTGCCGGCGCGGGTGGCCGGGCTCGGCGACCGCGGCCGCATCGCCGTCGGCTACAAGGCCGACCTCAACGTCATCGACCACGCGGCGCTGCGGTTGCACAAGCCGGTGATCCGTTACGACCTTCCGGCGGGCGGACGCCGCCTGGACCAGACCGCCGACGGCTATGTGGCAACGATTGTTTCCGGCGAGATAATTGCCGAAAATGGCATTCCCACCAATGCCCGTCCCGGCAAGTTGGTCCGCGGCCGTAAGCGAACGCCGTCACCTGCGCGATAACGCCACGAAGGGCGGCCCATCCCGGTTAAGTTGAGTCAGTGACGAGCCCGCATTTTGCGTGGTTGCCGCCAGAAATCAACTCGGCACTAATCTTCGCCGGTCCGGGTGCGGCGCCGCTGCTTGCTGCCGCGGCCGCGTGGGACGGGCTCGCCGAGGACCTGGCGTCGTCGGCGTCGACGTTTTTCTCGGTGACGTCGGACCTGGCCAACGGCTCGTGGCAGGGGGCATCGGCGGCGGCGATGATGGCCGTCGCGACGCAGTACGTGAGCTGGCTCAGCGCGGCGGCCGCCCAGGCCGAAGCGGCATCGAGGCAGGCCTCGGCCATCGCGGCGGCGTTCGAAACCGCGTTGGCGGCCACGGTGCAGCCCGCCGTGGTGGCGGCCAACCGATCCCTGGTGCAGGCGCTGGCGTCGACGAACTGGTTCGGGCTGAACACCCCGGCGATCATGGACACCGAGGCCGCCTACGAGCAGATGTGGGCCGCCGACGTCGCGGCGATGTTCGGCTACCACGCCGACGCGTCGGCGGCCGCGGCACAGTTGGCGCCGTGGCAGGCAGTGCTGCAAAAGCTCGGTTTCAGCTTCAGCAACGGCGAAATTAATTTCGGCCCGATCAATCTTGGAAATGCAAACCTGGGTTTTGGAAACAATGGCAGCCTGAATGTGGGTTCGGGTAATTCGGGTAACAATAACGTCGGTTTCGGCAACCTCGGCAACAACAACTTCGGCTTTGGCAACACCGGCAACAACGACTTCGGCATCGGGTTGACCGGCAGCAATCAGATCGGTTTCGGAGGCTTCAACTCGGGTTCGGGCAACATCGGCTTCTTCAACTCCGGTACCGGCAATGTCGGCTTTTTCAATTCCGGCAACGGCAACTTCGGCATCGGGAACTCGGGCAGTTTCAACGCCGGCTTCGCGAACACCGGCTCGACCAACATGGGCTTTTTTAACACCGGCACCGCCAACGCCGGCTTCTTCCAGGACAACTCCGCCCTGGCCGGCCAGGGCATGGACTCGAGCGCGATGAGCTCCGCCCGCTACGCCACGGGCGGGTTCGGCGCGGCAAACCTCGGTTCCGGCGTCCTCAGCTCGGTCAGCGCGGCGACCGGCGGCCTGAACGCGGCCCTGCCGAACGCCGCGGCGCTGACCCCGGCGACCAATGCGGCCAATGCGGCCTTCGCCGCCGCGGCCGACCCCACCGCCATGACCGGCAGCCCGTCGTCGGGCGGCAGCGGCGCCGGCGTCGCCAGCGCGGCGAGCGGTCCCACCCCCACGCCGCCCGCCCTGAAGACCACCACCTCGACACCGCCAAGCTTCTTCGCCGCCGGCAGCAACGAGCTCCGGGGCGGCCCGACCCCGCGCGAGTCGGGCATCCCCGCCTCCGGCTTCTTCAACAAGCCGGACCGCGGCCCCGAGACGCCCAACCCGGGCATCAGGCTGCCTGAGGGCCCCGAGTAGCGGCCCGCCTGGCCTATCCTCGGCATTATGCGCGCCAAGAAGAAGGTCGACGTCAAGCGGCTGGCCGCCGCCCTCCAGGACTATCCCTTCGCGTACCTGATCACCGTCGACGACGGGTATCGCGCGCACACCGTGACCGTCGAGCCGCGGCTGCGCGACCGCCCGGACGAGCCGGGCGCGATCGTGGACGTGGGGCTGATCGGCGGCCGCACGCGGCAGAACCTGGCGCAGCGCCGCGACGTCACGCTGCTATGGCCCCCGCCGGAACCCGGCGGCTACTCGCTGATCGTCGACGGTGAGGCCGAGGTCAGCGAGGCCGGCGGCGAGACCGTCCGGCTGGGCGTCGTGCCCACCCGGGCGCTGCTGCACCGCGAAGCCGACCCCGGCTCCCCCGGCGCCGCCAAGGGCTGCCTGCACGACTGCGTGGTGTTCTCGCTGCCGGCCTGAGTTCGCGCGGGCGCCGTGGACACGAAAAAGCCCGGCCCCACCGGGACCGGGCTTTTCCGTTACGGGACTCAGAAGTCCATGCCACCCATGCCGCCGGTCGGGTCGCCCGCGGGAGCGGCCGCCTTCTCCGGCTTGTCGGCCACGACGGCCTCGGTGGTCAAGAACAGGCCCGCGATGGACGCCGCGTTCTGCAGCGCCGAACGGGTCACCTTCACCGGGTCGGCGACGCCGGCCTTGAGCAGGTCCTCGTACTCACCGGTGGCGGCGTTCAGGCCGGTACCGGCGGGCGAGTTGCGGACCTTCTCGGCGACCACGCCGGGCTCGAGCCCGGAGTTGAAGGCGATCTGCTTCAGCGGGGCCTCCAGCGCCACCTTGACAATGTTGGCGCCGGTCGCCTCGTCGCCGGAGAGCTTCAGCTCGTCCAGCGCCGGGGCCGCGTGCAGCAGCGCCACACCGCCGCCGGCGACGATGCCCTCCTCCACGGCCGCCTTGGCGTTGCGGACCGCGTCCTCGATGCGGTGCTTGCGCTCCTTGAGCTCCACCTCGGTGGCGGCGCCGGCCTTGATCACCGCAACGCCGCCGGCCAGCTTGGCCAGGCGCTCCTGCAGCTTCTCGCGGTCGTAGTCGGAGTCGCTGTTCTCGATCTCGGTGCGGATCTGAGCCACCCGGCCGGCGATGGCGTCGGAGTCGCCGGCGCCCTCGACGATGGTGGTCTCGTCCTTGGTGACGACCACCTTGCGGGCCTTGCCCAGCAGACTCAGGTCGGCGTTCTCCAGGGTCAGGCCGACCTCCTCGCTGATCACCTGGCCGCCGGTGAGGATGGCCATGTCCTGCAGCATCGCCTTGCGGCGGTCACCGAAGCCGGGCGCCTTGACCGCCACCGACTTGAAGGTGCCGCGGATCTTGTTGACGACCAGGGTGGAAAGCGCCTCGCCCTCGACGTCCTCGGCGATGATCAGCAACGGCTTGCCGGCCTGGATGACCTTCTCCAGCAGCGGCAGCAGGTCCTTGACCGTCGACACCTTGGAGCTGACCAGCAGGATGAAGGGGTCCTCGAGGACCGCCTCCTGCCGCTCGGCGTCGGTGACGAAGTACCCCGAGATGTAGCCCTTGTCGAACCGCATGCCCTCGGTGAGCTCGAGCTGCAGGCCGAAGGTGTTGGACTCCTCGACGGTGATTACGCCCTCGTTGCCGACCTTGTCCATCGCCTCGGCGATCAGGTCGCCGATCGACTGGTCGCCGGCCGAGATGGCCGCGGTCGCGGCGATCTGGTCCTTGGTCTCGACCTCCTTGGCCGACTTCAGCAGGGTCTCGGTGACCTTTTCGACGGCCTTCTCGATGCCGCGCTTGAGGCCCAGCGGGTTGGCGCCGGCCGCGACGTTGCGCAGGCCCTCGCGCACCAGCGCCTGGGCCAGCACGGTGGCCGTCGTCGTGCCGTCACCGGCGACGTCGTCGGTCTTCTTGGCGACTTCCTTGACCAGCTCGGCGCCGATCTTCTCGTACGGGTCCTCCAGCTCGATCTCCTTGGCGATGGACACACCATCGTTGGTGATCGTGGGGGCACCCCACTTCTTCTCCAGGACGACGTTGCGGCCCTTGGGGCCCAGCGTCACCTTTACCGCGTCGGCGAGGCTGTTCAGGCCACGCTCGAGGCCGCGACGGGCCTCTTCGTCGTACGCAATTGTCTTGGCCATTGCGAAGTGATTCCTCCAGAGATTGGGGACGACACGTTCTGGCCGGGTGCAGTGCCCGCGACGGACGACCGGAGCTGGTCTCACCGTCCCGACCTAGCACTCGCCGGTCGGGAGTGCCAACGTCATTCTTAGCACTCGCCTATGCCGAGTGCAAGAAGTCCCCGGCCCTATCGCTGCGCGCGTAAACCGTCGATGACGACGGCCGTCGCCCGTTCGGCCAGGGCCGAATCGTAGGCCTGCATGGCCTGGCATCCGACGAGTAGCGCCTTGAGATCGGCCATCGCGATGTCACGCCGCGCGGTGCCCGCTTGCTGCGCGGCGCGCAGCAGCTCGCCGATCATCGCCTTGAAGGCGTTCTCGGCCCGCGGCGCCGCGCGGGCGATGTCGATCCCGTAGCCGGCCAGCGCGTCGACCAGGCCGCGGTCCGCGGCCCCCCACTGCAGCACCATCGAGCGCAGAAAGGCGAAGAGCGCCTCGCCGGCCCCCTCGCTTTCCAACAGCGCGTGGCCGTCGTCGACGAGGCGCTGCATGCGGTTCTCGATGACCGCGGCGAACAGCGCCTCCTTGGTCGGGAAGTGGCGGTAGACCGTGCCGGCCCCGACGCCGGCGCGCCGGGCGATCTCGTCGATCGGCACCGACAGGCCCTCGGCGGCGAAGGCCTGGTAGGCGACGTCCAGCACCCGGGTGCGGTTGCGCGCCGCGTCGGCGCGCAACGGGCGTGCGGGTTGGGCCATCTGTTCACCTCCCGGTCGGTTGACAAAGCGGGGCGCACGTTCCGTATAGTGGGGCTCAACCGGAGCGATCGCCCCGTTTCAGTCCCAGTCTAGGAGAATCCCATGGCCAAGTGGACCGCTTCCGACATTCCCGACCAGACCGGTCGCGTCGCCGTCGTCACCGGCGCCAACACCGGGCTCGGCTACGAGACGGCGCGGGCGCTCGCCGAGCACGGCGCCCGGGTGGTGCTCGCGGTGCGCAACCTCGACAAGGGCAAGGACGCCGCCGCCCGGATCACGGCCAACGGCCCCCGGGGTGAGGTCGCGCTGCAGGAGCTGGACCTGACCTCCCTGGGGTCCATCCGCGCCGCCGCCGAGCAGCTGCGCTTCCAGTACGACCGCATCGACCTGCTGGTCAACAACGCCGGCGTGATGTGGACGCCCAAGTCGACCACCAAAGACGGCTTCGAGCTGCAGTTCGGCACCAACCACCTCGGCCACTTCGCCCTGACGGGCCTGCTGCTGGACCGCCTGTTGCCGGTCGCCGGTTCCCGGGTGGTGACCGTCAGCAGCATCGGTCATCGCATCCGCGCCGACATCCACTTCGACGACCTGCAGTGGGAACGCGGCTACAGCCGGGTCGCGGCCTACGGCCAGTCCAAGCTGGCCAACCTGATGTTCACCTACGAGCTGCAGCGGCGGCTCGCGCCGCACGGCACGACGATCGCCGCGGTTGCCCACCCCGGCGGCTCCCGGTCCGAGCTCACCCGCAACCTGCCCGCGTGGGCGCGAGCGGTTTTGCCGGTGGTCGAACCCCTCTTCCAGGGAGCCGACATGGGCGCCCTGCCGACGCTGCGCGCCGCGACCGACCCCGGCGTGCTCGGCGGCCAGTACTACGGCCCCGACGGGTTGGGCGAACAGCGCGGCTACCCCAAAGTCGTTGCGTCCAGCGAGAAGTCGCACGACGTCGACGCGCAAAGGCGGCTGTGGGCGGTCTCCGAGGAGCTCACCGGGGTGGTCTATCCCTTCGACTGACCCCGGGCTGACCGGCAGCGGGGCACACTGGGACACATGTCCCTCGCCGTGCCCCCCTACCCGCCGCCCCGCTACACCGAGGACGAGCCGGCGCTGAGCGCCTGGCTCAAGCGCGGCGACGAGCCGCCCGACTACGAAACGTCCGGCACCAGGTACCACTACCTGGCCAGCCAGCGCGACACCGGCGGCGACTACGGCCTGTACCGCGTCGACATCGCCCCGGCCGGCGGCGGGCCGGGGCCGCACTTTCACCGCGCGATGTCCGAGGCCTTCTTCGTGCTGTCCGGGACGATGAAGCTCTACGACGGCAGCGACTGGGTCGACGGCCACGGGGGCGACTTCCTCTACGTCCCGCCGGGCGGCGTCCACGGTTTCCGCAACGAGGCCGACGAACCGGCGGCGGTGCTGATGTTGTTCTCGCCGGGAGCGCCGCGGGAGGCCTATTTCGAGGGCTTCGGCGCGCTGGCCGACATGACCGACGACGAACGCCGCGAGTGGTTCGTGCGCCACGACAACTTCTGGGTCCAATAGCCCGTCAACCGCCCGCAGTAGGGTGTGGCCGTGCAACCGAAGAAACGGTCCAAGCGCGCGGCGGCGTGGCTGCGGATGAAGGTCGAGACGGCGTTCAGCGCCCCGATCCGAACGGGGGTCAGGGTCAAGGCGCTGCGGCGTCCGAGCAAGCCGGTCCCGCGGCCGCGATCGGCGGCGCCGAAGGCGGTGCCGCCCGCGCCCACCTGGCGCAAGAGAAACGCCGGGCCCAGGCGCGCCGGGCTCAACCACCCCAGCGGTAGTCGCCGTCGACCAGCTCGCGGGTCCGCTCGTAGAAAACCCGCCCGCTGTAGGGCAACTGGGTGACGACCTTGCCGCTGGGGTGGCGGAAGTAGTTGGTGCAGGCGAGCCAGACCTTGCCCTCCATGGCGGCCTGAATCTCGTCGTTGTAGCGCCGCTGCGCCGCCTCGGTCACCTCGACGGTGCGCGCGCCGCGCCGGCCCATCGTGTCGAGGATGTGGCGGACGAACGTGGTCTGCGCCTCGTGGATGTAGAGGATCGAATTGACGCCGTTGGTGTTCGGGCCGTACAGCGTGAAGAAATTGGGATAGCCGGCCACCAGCGTGCCCAGGTACGCCTCGGCGCCGTCGCGCCACTCCTCGCGAAGGTGCCGCCCCCCGGCGCCGTACACGTCGATGCTCGCGAGGTAGTCGGCCGCCTTGAAGCCGGTGCCGTAGATGATGGTGTCGACGCGGTGCTCGGTGCCGTCGACGGTGCGCACGCCGCGCTCGGTCAGCTCCGCGATCGCGCTGGTCTCCAGGCTGACGTTGGGCAGCGCGAACGTCGGGTACCAGTCGCGCGACATCAGCGGTCGCTTGCACCCGGCGGGATAGTCCGGCGTGAGCTTGGCGCGCAGCTCGGGGTCGGCCACCTTGCGCGCCAGGTAGCCGCGGGCGAGCTCGGTCGCCTCGCGGGTCTGTCGCGCGTCGACGTCGAAGCTCGACGACTCGTAGGCGTCGAAGGCCTCGTCGCGCAGCTTTCGCGCCGCGGCCGGGTCGCGTTCGAACAGCTCGTGCTGCTCGGCGGTGAACGGGAAGTCGAACCGCGGCGCGATCCAGATCGGGGTGCGCTGAAACACCGTCAGGTGCGCGGTTTCCCGCGCGATCGCGGGCACGTACTGGACCGCGCTGGCGCCGGTCCCGATGGAGGCGACCCGCTCGCCGGCCGTCGGCTTGCTGTGATCCCAACGGGCCGAATGGAATTGGCGTCCCCGAAACCGCCGCGCCCCGGGAATGTCGGGGATGTGCGGGACGTCGAGCATCCCGACGGCGCTCACCACCACGTCGAAGTCGTGCCGGCGGCCGTGGCCGTCGGTCAGCGTCCAGCGCCGCGCGGCGTCCGACCAGCGGGCCGTCGCGATCGCGGTGTCGGGCACCAGGTGGCCTCCCAGCCCGTGGTCGGCGGCGACCTTCTCGAGGTAGGCCAGGATCTCGGGCTGGTTCGCGTAGGTCTTGCTCCACCGCGGGTTGGGCGCAAACGAATACGAGTACAGGTGCGAGGGCACGTCGCAGGCCGCGCCCGGAAAGGTGTTGTGCCGCCAGGTCCCGCCGAACCCGTCGGCCCGGTCGAAGATGGTGAAGTCGTAGCCGCCCTGCGCCAGCTGGATCCCCATCGCGATGCCGCCGGCGCCCGCACCGACGATCCCGACCTTGAACTTCAGCCCCATTGGGAGAAGTAGGGTCGCTCGGTCCGGCTCTTCTCCACCAGGATGAACACCACGCCCCAGGGGTCGACGAACCAGGTGGTGCGCACGCGCGCGACGTCGGCGATCCCGCCGACCAAAAAGCGCACGCCCTTGCGTTCCAGTTCGGCGCGGGTGGCGTCGAGGTCCTCGCAAACCAGCCCGACGTGCGACAGGCCGTGGTCGGTCAACGCCCGGTCGGCCCGCCGGTCGCCGTCGACGTGGAGGTATTCGATCACCTCGAGCACCCGGTCGCCGTCGCCGGGAAACCCGACGATGGCCGCCTTCATGGTCGGGTCACCCACCAGCTCGCCCATGTCGTCGCGAATGGCGTTACCGCCCATGACGTACGGCGGCGACAGCACACGCAGGCCCAACACGTCGCGATAGAACGCCACCGCGGCCTCACAGTCGGGTACGCACACCCCGCTGTGGGCGAGCCCGGTAATCACGTTCTCGACTCTACGACGGGCGGCGCGGATCGGGGGCGACCCGACGCGGAAGATAATGGCCGGGTGCGGTCAGTCGAAGAGCATCAGCGCGTCGTAACCGAGATGATCCGACCGCGCCCGGCGGCCGCGGTCCCCTTGACCGGGGCCCAGGGGCTGGCGCTGGCCGACGACGTGGTCGCCGCGCTGGCGCTGCCCGTCTTCGACAACTCCGCGATGGACGGATACGCGGTGCGCGCCGAGGAGATCGCCGGCGCGACGCCCGAGCGCCCGGTGGTGTTGCAGGTCGCCGAGGACATCCCGGCCGGGCGCACCGACGAGCTGACGCTGCAACCGGGCACGGCGCACCGCATCATGACCGGCGCGCCGGTGCCCGCCGGCACAACGGCGATCGTGCCGGTCGAGGACACCGACGGCGGGGTGCAGACCGTGGCGATCCGCGCGCCGCGCCCGGCCGGCGCGCACATCCGCCGCGCGGGCGAGGACGTCGCCCCCAACACCACCGTCCTGCGCCGGGGCCAGGTCGTGACGCCGGCGATGCTCGGTTTGGCCGCGGCGCTGGGCATGGCCGAGCTGCCGGTGATCCCGCGGCAACGGGTGCTGGTGTTGTCGACGGGTTCGGAGCTGGTGACGCCGGGTGGCCCGCTGCGGCCGGGGCAGATCTACGAGTCCAACTCGATCATGCTGGCCGGGGCGGTGCGCGAGGCCGGCGCGGAGGTGGTCGCCGTGGCGACCGCCGCGGACGACGTCGCGCAGTTCGGCGCGCTGCTCGACCGCTATGCCGCCGACTCCGACGTCATCATCACCAGCGGCGGCGTCAGCGCGGGCGCCTATGAGGTGGTCAAGGACGCCTTCGGGCGCGACGGCGACCAAGGGGTCGAGTTCGTCAAGGTGGCGATGCAGCCCGGCATGCCGCAGGGCATCGGGCGCGTGGCGGGCGCGACGATCGTGACGCTGCCCGGCAACCCCGTCAGCGCGCTGGTGTCGTTCGAGGTGTTCATCCGCCCGGCGCTGCGCGGGGCCATGGGCCTGCCCGACCCGGACCGCCCGCGCCGCGCGGCGGTGCTGACCGAATCGCTGACGTCGCCGCGCGGCAAGCGCCAGTTCCGGCGGGCGATCCTGGACCGCGAGGCCGGCCGCGTGACCAGCTATGGGCCGCCGGCGTCGCACCATTTGCGGTGGCTGGCGTCGGCCAACGGGCTGTTGGACATCCCCGAGGACGTGGTCGAGGTGCCCGCCGGCACCGAGCTGCAGGTGTGGGACCTGAGCTAGCCGGCCCCCCTGGGTCGCCCCGCGGCCCCGTCGCGGTGGAAGTCGTCGGCGGTGTCGAAGGCCCTGGTGCAGCGGATCGCGATCGCGGCGACCGAGAGCATCGCCGGGACGACGACCAGCGCCGCCGGCAGCCCGAACCACCCGGCCAGGCGGCCGATCAGCGGGGGACCGATCAGGTAGCCGACCCAGCCGGTCGCGGCGACGAGCGAGATCGCCGAGCCCGCGCTGCTCGCCGAGTAGGCGGCGCTGAACGCGGTCGGCACCAGCAGCGCCACGCCGGCACCCAGCCCGGCGAACCCGAGGACGCTGACGATCGGGTTGGCGGTCGCCAGCGTCACCCCCATGGCCGCGGCGGCCAGCAGCGCGAGGGCCGGCAGCCGGTTGCTGCCCCAGCGCGGCAGCGCCCGGTGGGCCAGCAGCGTGGCCAGGACCGACCCGAGCGGCGCGCCGAAGAGCGCCGAGCCCAGCGCCGCGTCGGATAACCCCAGCCCGGCCTTCACGTGCGGGATGTGGGCGGCCCAGGACGAAAACATCACGGCGTGGGCGATGAAGGCGGCGGTGACGCCGATCTTGGCGCGGCGCAGCCGTCCCGCCGGGTCGTCGATGGGATGCATTTGGCTGTGGGCGTTCCCGCTGCGGACCGAACCCGCCCGCGGCTTCGTAAGATGGCCGGGTGGCACGACGCCCCCACACTATCGGCCCCACGGCCGAGGACCCCACGTTCGGCCCCAAACACGTGCTCGAGTTGGTGCGCTCCACCGTTCCGCCGGTCCACCGCGCCGGGCTGCCGTTCGTCTCGGCCGGGCTGGCGCTGGCCGTCACGGGGCGCAGGCACCGGTGGATCCGGCGGGCCGGCCTGCTGGCGGCGGGCGCCTGCGCGGCGTTCTTCCGCCACCCGCCGCGGGTGCCGCCCAGCCGGCCCGGCGCGGTCGTCGCACCCGCCGACGGGGTGATCTGCGTGATCGACTCGGCCGCGCCCCCGGCCGAGCTCAACATGGGCGACGCGGAATTGCCGCGGGTGTCGATCTTCCTGTCGCTGCTGGACGCCCACGTGCAGCGCGCCCCGGTGAGCGGCGAGGTGATCGCCGTGCGGCACCGGCCGGGCCGCTTCGGGTCGGCCGACCTGGCCGCGGCCAGCACCGAGAACGAGCGCACCAGCCTGCGGCTGCGCACCGACACCGGTGCCGACGTGGTGGCGGTGCAGGTCGCGGGGCTGCTCGCGCGCCGCATCGTCTGCGACGCCCGCGTCGGGGACAAGCTGTCGATCGGCGAAACCTACGGCCTGATCCGGTTCGGCTCCCGGCTGGACACCTACCTGCCGCCGGGCACCGAGCCGCTGGTGAGGCAAGGCCAGCGCGCCGTCGGCGGCGAGACCGTGCTGGCCGAGCTGCGATGATCAGCAAGCCCCGCGGCCGGCGCGCGGTCAACCTGCAGATCCTGCCGAGCGCGATGACGGTGCTGTCCGTCTGCGCCGGGCTGACGTCGATCAAGTTGGCGCTCGAGCACCAGCCGAAGGCGGCGATGGCGCTGATCGCCGCGGCGGCCATCCTCGACGGGCTGGACGGGCGGGTGGCCCGCATCCTCGACGCCCAGTCGCAGATGGGCGAGGAGATCGACTCGCTGGCCGACGCGGTGAACTTCGGCGTGACGCCGGCGATCGTGCTCTACGTGACGCTGC
Source organism: Mycobacterium palustre (assembly GCF_002101785.1). GTDB lineage: Bacteria > Actinomycetota > Actinomycetes > Mycobacteriales > Mycobacteriaceae > Mycobacterium > Mycobacterium palustre. The sequence goes on along the minus strand of NZ_LQPJ01000078.1, from coordinate 17,056 downwards.
TGTGGGCGTCGCCGGCCGGATGGGTCGTGGTGCTGCTGTACGCGGTGTGCGTGGTGCTGCGGCTGGCCCGCTACAACGCGCTGGCCGACGACGGCACCCAGCCCGGCTACGCGCACGAATTCTTCGTCGGCATGCCCGCGCCGGCCGGTGCGGTCTCGATGATCGGGCTGATCGGGCTCAAGCTGCAGTTCGGCGAGGGCTGGTGGACGTCGACGGTGTTTTTGTGCATCTGGGTGACCGGCACGTCGCTGCTGATGGTCAGCAAGATCCCGATGAAGAAGATGCACGCCGTGGCGGTGCCGCCGAACTGGGCGGTGCCGCTGCTGCTCGCGCTGGCCGCCTGCGCGGCCGCCGCGGTGCTGGCCCCCTACGTCTTGATCTGGGTCATCATCATCGCCTACCTGTGCCACGTCCCCTTCGCGGTCCGCAACCAGCGCTGGCTGGCGGCGCACCCGGAGGCCTGGGACGACGATTCCAAGCAGCGGCGCGCCGCGCGCCGCGCGATCCGCCAGGCCCGCCCGCACCGCCGGTCGATGACCCGGCTGGGGCTGCGCAAGCCCAGCGGGCGCCCGCGATGATGCCCGCCCCGGGCGCCCGGCAACTCACGCTGACCGCCCGGCTGAACACCTCCGCCGTCGACTCGCGCCGCGGCGTCGTCCGGTTGCATCCGAATGCCGTTGCCGCCCTTGGCATCCGGGAGTGGGACGCGGTGTCGCTGACCGGGTCGCGCAGCACCGCCGCGGTCGTCGGCCTGGCCGACCCCGGCGCCCCGGTGGGCGTCGCGCTGCTCGACGACGTGACGCTGTCCAACGCCGGGCTGCGGGAGGGCAACGCGGTGATCGTCGCCCCGGTGACCGTCTACGGCGCGAAGTCGGTGACGCTGTCCGGGTCGGCGCTGGCCACGGCCTCGATCACGCCGACGACGCTGCGGCAGGCCCTGCTCGGCAAGGTGATGACGGTCGGCGACGCGGTCTCGCTGCTGCCCCGCGACCTGGGGCCGGGCACCTCCACGTCGGCGGCCACCCGGGCGCTGGCGGCCTCGGTCGGGATCAGCTGGACCTCCGAGCTGTTGACCGTCACCGGCGTCGACCCCGCGGGGCCGGTCAGCGTGCAACCCAACTCGCTGGTGACCTGGGGCGCCGGCGTCGGGCCCGCCCCGCGGGGCGCTGGCTCGATCGACGCGGCGACCCCGGAGATCGCCGTCGGGGAGCTCAAGGGCTCGCAGCCGCAGGCCGCCAAGCTCACCGAGTGGCTCAAGCTCTCGCTCGACGAACCGCACCTGCTGAAGACGCTGGGCGCCGGGACCAACCTGGGCGTGCTGGTTTCGGGCCCGGCCGGCGTGGGCAAGGTGACGCTGGTCCGCGCGGTGTGCGAGGGGCGCCGGCTGATCGAGCTGGACGGCCCCGAGGTCGGCGCCCTGGCCGCCGACGACCGGCTGAAAACCGTTGCCGCCGCGGTGAAATCGGTCCGCGACGGCGGCGGGGTGCTGCTGATCACCGACGTCGACGCCCTGCTGCCCGGCGCCGCCGAGCCGGTGGCCGCGCTGATCCTGGGTGAGCTGCGCGCCGCCGTGGCCACCGAGGGCGTCGCGCTGATCGCCACGTCGGCGCGGCCCGACCAGCTCGACACCAGGCTGCGCGCCCCCGACCTGTGCGACCGCGAGCTGGGCCTGCCGCTGCCCGACGGACCCACCCGCAAGGCGCTGCTGGAGGCGTTGCTGAAGACCGCCCCCACCGGCGATCTCGACCTCGACGAGATCGCCTCCCGCACACCGGGTTTCGTCGTCGCCGACCTGGCCGCGCTGGTGCGCGAGGCGGCGCTGCGCGCGGCGGCCCGGGCCAGCAGCGACGGTCAGCCCCCCAAGCTCGATCAGGACGACCTGCTCGGCGCGCTCACCGTGATCCGCCCGCTGTCCCGCTCGGCCAGCGAGGAGCTGACCGTCGGAAGCGTGACGCTCGACGACGTCGGCGACATGGCCGGCGCCCGCCGGGCGCTGACCGAGGCCGTCCTGTGGCCGTTGCAACATCCCGACACCTTCGCCCGCCTGGGCGTCGATCCGCCGCGCGGGGTGCTGCTGTACGGGCCGCCCGGCTGCGGAAAGACGTTCGTGGTTCGCGCGCTGGCCAGCACCGGCCAGCTCAGCGTGCACGCCGTCAAGGGCTCCGAACTGATGGACAAGTGGGTCGGCGCCTCGGAGAAGGCCGTGCGCGAATTGTTCCGCAGGGCACGCGATTCCGCCCCGTCGCTGGTGTTCCTCGACGAGGTGGACGCCCTGGCGCCGCGGCGCGGGCAGAGCTTTGACTCCGGGGTGACCGACCGGGTGGTGGCCGCGCTGCTGACCGAGCTCGACGGCATCGACCCGCTGCGCGACGTGGTGGTGTTGGGCGCCACCAACCGGCCCGACCTGATCGACCCCGCGCTGCTGCGCCCCGGCCGGCTGGAGCGGCTGGTGTTCGTCGAACCGCCCGACGCCGCGGCGCGCGGCGAAATCCTGCGCACCGCGGGCAAATCCATGCCGCTGAGCGATGACGTCGACCTGGACGAGGTGGCCGCCGGCCTCGACGGCTACAGCGCCGCCGACTGCGTGGCGCTGCTGCGCGAGGCCGCGCTCACCGCGATGCGCCGGTCCATCGACGCCGCCGACGTGACCGCCGACGATTTGGCCGCGGCCCGCGGAGCCGTGCGCCCCTCGCTGGATCGGGCGCAGGTCGAGTCGCTACGCGCGTTCGCCAAAGCTTTGTAACACTGCCCGCGCCGCCGCCGCGACGTCGGCTTCCAGCCACGGCGGCATCGGGTCGTCCTGCGCGTGGCGCCAAACCACCGCATAGGGCAGGTCGGCGACCGCGCGGGCCACGGCGTCGACGGATCGCGCATCGCCGCGTCCGTATATTCGCCTCGCCAGGGTGCGGACGCGCTCGGTCAGAGGCGCGTTCATCGCCGCGAGCGTCTCCCGAAACGCCGCGTCGGGCTCGCCGTCGAGCAAGTCGCCCGGCCGGATCGTCAACAGCAGCCGCGCATCGTCGGGCAGTTCGCGCCCGAATCGGACGGCGGCCACGGCCATGGCCACGGCCATGTCCTCGGCGGCATCCGACCCGGCGGCATCCGACCCGGCGGCCATGGCCCGGGCCTGGAAGCGTTCCAGCGCGCGCAGCCACGCGGCGGTCAGGATGCCGTCGCGGTTGCCGAAGCGGTGATACAGCGTGCCCGCGGGCGCGCCGCTGTTCTTCGCGATCGCCGCGACGCTCGCCGCGCGCGGGCCGCCCTCGAGCACCAGCGCCCGCGCGGCGTCGAGGATCACATCGGTTTCGTGCTTCCGCGGTGGGGCCATGATCTAGTACAGTCCTTCTATATGGAACGATTGCCCTATATTGATGAGCATGCCATAACCGTCACCTCGAACCGCGAAGACACGTGGACGGCGCTGGTGCGGGTGATGTGCCGCGACCCGCGCGACCCGTCCACCGTCCCCGCCGGTTTCGTCCTCGACGAGGCGCGCCGACCCGAGCGGTTCGGGCTCAAGGGCCGGCACCCGTTCGCCGCCTACCGGCTGGTGTTCGAATTGGATGGCGACTCGGCGCACCGCACCCGGCTGCGCGCCCAGACCTGGGCGGCCTTCCCGGGCCCGCACGGCAAGGTCTATCGCGCACTGGTGATCGGAACCGGAGCACACCGAATCGTGGTGCGCAGGATGCTCAAACGCGTCGCGGCGACGGCGCTCGCCGCGCGGGGACAAACCGGCGAGACCGATGCCGATTACACCGACGTCTTCGAAGTCCCGATCCCGCAAGGCGATTCGCGCACTGCCGAGCAAGCGTTCCGCGACGGGCTGGGCGGCCCGCGCGCCCGCGGAAGCCTCGTGTTGTGGATCCACCGTCACCTACTGAGGTTTCGCCTGGCCCCGCATTCCACGCGGGACCACATGTTCGGCTGGTCGGTCGTGCGTTCGGATCGCGAGGAGCTCGTGCTGGCGGCGTGCGGGCCGCTCATGCGCGGTCAGCTGGCGCTGCGATTCGAAAACGGCCGGGCCGCACTCACCACCCGCCTGCATTATGTTCACCCGATTGTCGCCCGGGCCGTCTGGGCGGTTGTCGGCCCACTGCATCGGGCCGTGGCACCCCGAATGGTGGAACGCAGCGCCCGCCGCGGCCCCGCCCGGATGGCCCACCGCTGATCGCGTGAACCGTTTGTCGGTCACGGACGTCGGACCAGGTGTAACCCGGTCGGCTACTAAATAGCGCCTGGCCCGAATGGGCTCGATCCGATCCGGCACTTGCAAGGAGCAGAGCCCATGAACAACGCGGCGCCGCGTGCATCGCTGGTGCGATTTAGCGACGTCGCGCCGACGACGCGGGTGATGACGGTGGCGATCATGGTGTCGACGGTCGCGTTCCTCGACGGCACCGTGGTGAACCTGGCGTTGCCGGCCACGGCGCGCGACGTCGGCGGGGGCATGTGCACGCAGCAATGGGTGGTCGACGGCTACCTGCTCGCGGTGGCGGCCACGGTTCTGCCGGGCGGGGCCATCTCCGATCTGTTCGGGCGAATACCGGTGATGCGCTTCGGGCTGGCGGCTTTCGGTGCCGGCTCGATGCTCGCGGCCACCGCGGGCACCCCGGCGATGCTGGTCGGCGGGCGCCTCGTCCAGGGGCTGGGCGGCGCCTTTCTGGTGCCCGGATCGCTGGCCCTGATCAACTCGTCGTTTGACAGCCCGCGTCGGCCCGCGGCGATCGGGTCCTGGACGGCCTGGACCAGCAGCGCCTTCGCGGTGGGCCCGCTGCTGGGCGGGCTGGCCGTCGACTTTTTGAACTGGCGCTGGATCTACGTCTTGTCGGCGATCCCGATGGCCGTCGGCTTCGCCCTGACGTACTGGCTGCCCCGGATGCGCGGCTGCTCACCACCGTCGCGGGCGACGATCGGGCCGGATAACGAGCGGCCGCTCGCGGCCTCGGTGTTCGGTCACGGCGCGGGCAGCTCGGTCCAGTCGGCGGACAACCGCGAGCGAAATCGCGGCGGCCGCCGGTCCAGGAACGCGCTGACCCCCTCGCGGGCGTCGGCGGTGCCCATCACACGCTGGTGCAGCCGGGTTTCCAGCGCTGCGACCTGCCGCGGGGTGTAGCCGTTGATCGCGCTGTCCCACAGCAGCCGCTTGCACAGGGCGGCCGACATCGGGGCGACGTGGGCCGCGATGTCGCGGGCCGTCTCCACCGCGTGGTCGAGCACCCGCTCGGCGGGCAGCGCCCGGTTGGCGACACCGAGCGCCACCGCCTCCGCCCCGGTGAAGGTGCGCCCGGTCAGCAGGAGCTCGGCGGCCACGCCGAGCGTGGCGAGGTGCGCCAGCGTCCAGTGCGACATGCAATCCGGGATCACGCCCCGGCGCACTTGCACCACACCGTATTTGGCGTCGTCGGCGACGACGCGGATGTCGGCCTGCAAGGCGATGGTCAACCCGATGCCGATGGCGTGGCCGTTGAGCGCGGCGATCACCGGCTTGCGCAATTCGAAGGCGGCCGGGTCGATCGGCGAGGCGGAGAACCCACCGCCGTCGGCCGGGGCGTCGAACGGCGAGACGTTGCCCGAGAAGTCCGCCCCGACGCAGAAGGCGGCCCCGGCCCCGGTCACCACGATGGCGCGGACGCCGTCGTCGCCGTCGCAGTCGCGGTAGGCCCGGCTCAACAGCCGGCCCATCTCGGCGGTGTAGGCGTTGAGATGCGCGGGACGATTGAGCGTGAGCACGGCCACGCCCCCGTCGATGTCGACCGTCACGTCGGCGCTCAATAGCATCGCCTCCTATTCGGAAAGCTGGAACTCCACCATGTCGGCGACCGCGTCGACGGCCTCGCCGAGCGCGCTCAGCCGCGCGGCCGCCGACGGCGCCGACAGCACGGCGTAGCGGTCGGCCGCGCCGATCGGGATGCGCGACGCCAACGCGTAAAGGCGTTGTCCCGCATCGGTTTCGTCGCCCGGGCCCAGCAGCGCGTCGCGTCCCGGCAACGTGGCGCCGCGGGCCGCCGCGATCCGCTCGAACAGGGCCAGCACCCGCTCCTCGAGCTCACGCAGCTGCGCGGGGCGCACCGGCTCCCCCGGCTCGTCGGGCCACACGGTCACCGTCGCGCGCGGGTACGGGTCGTCGGGCAGCCACCGTGACACCCGGATCCGCTCGCCGGTGCGGCAGCGCAACACGTATCGGCCCGCGCCGAGGTCGGCGTACTCGTCGATCTTGGACAGGACGCCGACATCGCAACGCGAGTCGCCGCCGCCCACCTCGCGACCGGCGGCGATCAGCACCACCCCGAAGGGCTCGCCGCCCTCGACGCAGCGCCGCACCAGCGCGCCGTAGCGGGGTTCGAAGATGCGTAGCGGCAGGTCTTCGTGGGGCAGTAACGCCGACTCGAGCGGAAACATCGGCAGCTCAACGGGTTCGGGTTCCGCCATTGTTCTAGACGTCCAGCTCGCCCACCAGCGCGTCGACGACCGCGCGCAGGTCGCCGTCGTGTTCCTCGGCCACCCGCCGCTGCCGCTGATACGAGGCGCCGTCGGCCCAGATGTCGGCCACCGCGCGCAGCTCGTCGGCGCAGTGCAGGGACTCGGCGACCGGCTCCATCCGGTCGAGCACGTCGACGAGGTCGTCGGTGACCAGCCGCTCGTTGCTGTCGGCGTCCAGGATGATCACCGCGTCCAGGCCGTAACGCGCCGCGCGCCACTTGTTTTCCTGCACGTGCCAGGGCGGCATCGTCGGCAGCGTCTGGCCCGCATCCAGCCGCCGGTCCAGGTCGACCACCAGGCAGTGCGTCAACGCGACCAGCGCCCCGAGCTCGCGCAAATTGGACACGCCGTCGCAGACCCGCACCTCGAGAGTGCCCAGGTGCGGTGACGGCCTTATGTCCCAACGTATTTCGTCGATGTGATCGATGATGCCGGTCTTTTTCTGGTCGTAGACGAAGCCTTCGAACTCCGACCATCGCTGAAAGTGAAAGGGCAATCCGGCGGTCGGCAGCTGCTGGAACATCATCGCGCGGTTGCTGGCATACCCGGTGTCTTCGCCGACCCACCAGGGCGACGAGGCCGACAGCGCCAGCAGGTGCGGGTAGTACTTCAACAGCGACGTCATGATGGGCATCACCTTGTTGGCCGAGGAGATCCCGACGTGCACGTGCACGCCCCAGATCAGCATCTGCCGGCCCCACCACTGGGTGCGTTTGATCAGCTCGGCGTAACGCGGTGCGTCGGTGAGCTTTTGGGCCGACCACCGGGCGAACGGGTGGGCGCCGGCGCAGAACAGCTCCATGCCGCGGGCCCGCACTACCTTGCGCGCCGGGCGCAGCGTCTCGCGCAAGTCCTCCATGGCCTGGGCGGTGCAGTCGCAGATGCCGCTGACCACCTCGACGGTGTTGCGCAGCAATTCCTTGTGCACGCGCGGGTTTTCGCCGATCTCGGCGATCACGGCGGTGGCCTCGTTGCTCAGGTCGCGGGTCTGGGCGTCGACGAGCGCGAATTCCCATTCCACGCCGATCGTCGGCCGCGGCGAGGGCGCGAAGTCGATGCGGGCTTTCGCCCGGCTAGCCGGCGCCGATGACACCGCACGCCACCCGCTTGCCGGCGTCACCGGTCGTCATCGTCGTCTCGTCGGGGCCCGGTGTTCCGTTGGTCTGGTTGTAGCGGTCCGACGGGATGTTGGCGAAGTTGTCGGCGCCGGCGTGAATGATGATCGCGGTCTTCTCGCCGCTGGTCAGGTCTTCCATCGCGAAGGCGTCGGTGGTGGTGACCAGCGTGCCCGTCCCGTCCTTGCGCACCTGCAGCGAGGTCAGGTCGCCGCTGGCGGGCTCGCCGGAGTGCCCGGGCGCCTGGAAATGCCCACCGGCGGACAGGAAGTCGCCGGGCGCGCCGCCGGTCGGAGCCACCGAGTTGGGCTCGCACTTGCCGACCTTGTGGATGTGCACGCCGTGGAACCCGGGCGAGAGGTGACCGGCGCCGCTGGTGGCGATCGTGACGGTGGCGTAGCCGTTGCCGAATTCCAGCTTCGCGGTCGCGACCTCGGTGCCGTCGGGCGCCTTGAGCAGCGTGGTGATGGTGCGCGCCGACGGCGTGGCCACGGGCCGGCCACCCTGCCCGCCCTCGGCGCCCGACGCCGCCGACGGCGCGCTGGATCCCGTCCACACCGCCGGCGTGGTGCCCGGGCTCGTCGAGGCGTGTTGCGGCGACGAGCACCCACCCACCACGAAGATTGCGGACACGGCGGCGGCGGCGACGGTACGGTGCTTAGGCATAGCGGAAGCCTAGCCCGCTCAGCCCGTCACGAGCACGATGACACCGGGCGGCTGACCGTTGAGCGCCGGAATCCGCGGTTGGACGGGCGCCCCGAGCTTCTGGCCCACCGCGTCGGCCGTGGCGTGCTCGTCGTCGGCGTCCGTGTAGTACACGGTGGTGGCCGAGACCTCGGACAGCGACAGGTTGCCGACGTCGGTCACCTTGAAACCGGCGGAGGTGAGCTGGTCCTTGGTGCGCGCGGCGACGCCCTCTTTCGACGAGATGTTGTAGATGCGCACCTCGGCCTGGTTGGCCGGGGCCTTGCTGCTCGTCGACGCGGCCGGCGCGCTGGTGGTGACGGCCGAGCCCGCCGACGTCGAGTCGTCGTCGGACTTCCCCGAAGAGCTCAGCGCCTGCCATCCCAGCAGCAGGAAGATGACGCCGAGGAACAACAGCACCATCACCATGGCCCGCAGGGGAAGCCCGGTCGAGTCGGGGACGCGCTCTTTCATCGAGCCCCACTGTAGCGAGTCAGGTCACCTCGAAGCCCAGGCGCCGCGCCGCGCGCGCCTTCTGGCGGCTGGCGCGCAGCCGCCGCAGCCGCTTCACCAGCATCGGGTCCGCGGCCAGCGCCTCGGGCCGATCCACGAGCGCGTTGAGCACCTGGTAGTAGCGTGTCGCCGACATCGAAAACAGTTCCTTGATGGCGTCTTCCTTCACCCCGGCGTATTTCCACCACTGGCGCTCGAACGCCAGGATGTCGTGTTCACGGCGGGTGAGCCCATCGGCGATTTCAGAGTCGTCCCCCGATCGATTTGCCCGCGCCATGGCGCTGTCCATATCGCTTCCCCTGGACCCTTCCGGAGATACTCGAAGTACTCGAATGACTTGACTTACATAGGGGCATGTTTCGGCGAATATTGAACCACGCCGCGAACCCTCAACCCGTAATCCAGACCCGCGAGTCGGCCGACTTGGTGAGATTGCCCAGCTTCGGCGCACGTCGTCGCGAGCGCAACGGCACGGCGACAAATCCCGGGAGAAATCGCAGTGGCGCTACGGTCGCGGGCGCCCACCCGCGAAACCCCGCATAAGCTAGCCGACCATGGCAGTCGTACCCATTCGCATCGTGGGAGATCCCGTCCTGCACACCCCGACGACGCCGGTGCCCGTCGCCGCCGACGGCTCGCTGCCGGCCGACCTGCCGGAGCTGATCGCCACCATGTACGAGACGATGGACGCCGCGCACGGGGTGGGCCTGGCCGCCAACCAAATCGGATACGGGCTGCGTCTCTTCGTCTACGACTGCGCCGAGGACCGCGGGCTGACCGACCGCCGCCGCGGCGTGGTGATCAACCCGGTGCTGGAAACCTCGGAGGTTCCCGAGACCATGCCCGACCCCGGCGACGACGAAGAGGGTTGCCTGTCGGTCCCCGGCGAGTCGTTCCCCACCGGCCGCGCGAAGTGGGCGCGGGTCACCGGGCTGGACGCCGACGGCGGTCCGGTCAGCATCGAGGGCACCGGGCTGTTCGCGCGGATGCTGCAGCACGAGACGGGGCACCTGGACGGCTTTTTGTACCTGGACCGGCTGATCGGCCGCTACGCCCGCAGCGCGAAACGGGCCGTCAAAGCGCACGGCTGGGGCGTGCCGGGACTGTCGTGGCTGCCCGGCGAGGGGCCGGACCCGTTCGGGCACTGATGGTCTCGTGGCCCGACCCGGGAACGCGGGTGACGGTTCGCTACCGCCGGCCCCCCGGTGCGGTCCCGCCCCTGACCGACGCGGTCGGCCACCTGCTCGAAATCGACCCGGTGGTCCGGGTGCGCACCAAAACGGCGGCCGTGGTCGAGATCGCGCCCGCCGACGTCGTCGCGGTGCGGGCGCTGACCGACGCCCCGATCCGCGCCTCGCAGATCCGCGCGCTCGAGCACGCGGCCGCGGCGGCGTGGCCCGGCGCCGAACGGACCTGGGTCGACGGCTGGCTGCTGCGGGCCGAACCGGGGGCCGGGCCGGCCACCAATTCGGCGATGCCCCTGGATGTTTCGGCTGACCCAACCGCGATCCCGGCGATCGTCGACTGGTACCGGCGGCGCGACATGACGCCGCGGCTGGCCATTCCGGACCGGCTGCTGTCGCTGCCGCCCGGCGCGGCGGCCGAGCGCACCGAACGGGTGCTGGTGCGCGACGTGTCGCGCGTCACCCCCGCGTCGCGGCCGGGGGACGGGGGCCGGCGCGCGGCGGTAACGGACTCCCCCGACGGCACGCGATGGGTGGGCCTTTCGGCGGTGCGCGACGCGGCCGACGGGTGGGCCCTGCTGGCCTGGGGGGCCGGCCGCGGCGCGACCCGCGCGTATGTGGGGGTCGGTGACGACGACGCCGCCGCGATCGCGCTCGCCGATTCGCTGGGCTTCCGGCCACACCACCGGCGCCGCTACGTCACGGCCCGGTCGGTGGATACCGTCTAGCCATGCCCACTGCGAGCCTGCGGCTGGCGACCTGGAACGTGAACTCGATCCGCACCCGCCTGGACCGCGTCGTCGACTGGTTGGCCCGCGCCGAGGTCGACGTGCTGGCCATGCAGGAGACGAAGTGTTCCGATGGCCAGTTTCCGGCGCTGCCGTTTCTCGAGCGGGGCTACGAGGTCGCACACGTCGGCTTCAACCAGTGGAACGGCGTGGCCATCGCCTCCCGCGTGGGGCTCGACGACGTCGAAGTCGGCTTCGAAGGGCAGCCCACGTGGAGCAGCAAGCCCGACGTCGCCGCCACCGCGGAGGCCCGAGCGCTGGGGGCCACCTGCGGCGGCATCCGGGTGTGGAGCCTCTACGTGCCCAACGGCCGCGCGGTGGGCGATCCACACTACGAGTACAAATTGAAATGGCTTGCCGCGCTGCGTGATACGGCGGCCGGGTGGCTGCGCGACGACCCCGCGGCCCAGATCGCGCTGGTCGGCGACTGGAACATCGCCCCCAAGGACGAGGACGTCTGGAGCACCGACTACTACGCCGGGGCCACGCACGTCTCCGAGCCGGAACGCCGCGCGTTCGACGCGATCGTCGACGCGCAGTTCGCCGACGTGGTAAGGCCTTTCACTCCGGGTCCCGGGGTCTACACCTATTGGGACTACACCCAGCTGCGGTTCCAGAAGGGGCGCGGCATGCGCATCGACTTCATCCTCGCGTCGCCGGCGCTGGCGAGGCGGGTGACCGGCGCGCAGATCGTCCGCGACGAGCGCAAGGGCAAGGCGCCGAGCGATCACGCGCCGGTGCTGATCGATGTGAGCCGAATGTGAGCCGCATCGCGGGTTGATCTGCACCCCCGAAACGGGGAGCTCCGCGTTGTACGCGGGATTGTAACGTGGCAGGCTTTCCCAGAGAGGTGCAGAGACAGATTCGTTGTTGCTGCTAACCGTGCGTTCAACGGGTATACATGTTGCCAACGCGGTTCCCAGTGAGAGCGCGTAGTCCTAGGAGTCATCATCATGAGTGTCGTAGGCGGTGCAGTCCGGAACGTGAGCAGGACCGTGGGTCGCGCGGCGGACGCGACCACAGCGGCCGCGGGCGCGGTCGGCGGCGCCGCCGTCAACGGGGTCGTCGGCGGCATCACCGGCGCCGCGGAGGGCATCAAGCGCGGCGTCAGCAGCGGCAGCCACTCGACGCCGGCGGCGGCCCTGGCGTTGGGCGCGCTGGGGGTCGCCGGCCTGATCGAGTGGCCGGTGCTGCTGGCCGTCGGCGGTGGCGCGCTGTTGCTGCATCGGATACAGCACAAGCCCGCAACGCCCACGTCGGCGAAGGCGAGCCTGACGCCGGTGCCCTCAACACCCTCGGCACCGTCGGCGCCGGCGACCAAGAAGGCGGCGCCGCAGAAGTCGGCGAGCAAGTCGACGGCCAAGAAGACCTCGGGGCGGCGGGCCGGCTCCGCCACCTTGCGCAGCACCAATTAGGTTGCGCGCCAACAACTAAACGAGACCTTTTGAGCAGCCCTTGAGCATCGTCCCGTCGCTACCCCGGTCGATGCCCCTGCGGGCGCTCGCACAAGAGGCGTTGCACATCGCGGCGATACCGCTGCGCGAAGGCGCCCGGGCGCTCACCGGCGACCTCCCCGCCGAAACGCTCGGCCGGCGCTGCTGGCGCGGCGAGAGCCGCGCCTGGATCGAGGTGCGCGGCCTCGATCACGCCGGCGAAGGTGAAGCGCTCGGCGACGCCGTGCGCGCCGCGCTGCTCGCCCACCCCGGCGTCTCCTCGGCGACCCTGAACTACCCGCTGTCTCGCGTGGTCGTCGGCCTCGACGGGCCGGGCACCTCCCTGCTCCAGCTGTGCCGCATCGTCGAAGACGCCGAAAAGCGTTGCGACACAAGGGCCATGGCAACGGCGACCGAGCTGCCCGGCGACGGCGTGGTGGTGGCGAGAAGGGCCGTGACCCTCGCCGCCAACGCCGCCGGCCTGGGCTTCGCCGTCGCCGGGCGCGTGTTGCGCTGGCCGCGGTTGCCGATCGCCCTGCAGGCGGGCGTGGCGGCGGTCGAATACCAACCGTGGCTGCGGCGCCAACTGGAGGACCGCATCGGCGGGCCCGCGACCGACACCGTGATGACGCTGGCCATGGCGGCCGCCGAGGCCGTCACCCAGTCCCCGGCGTCGCTGGGCGTGGGCCTGGCGATGCAGGCGCTGAGGGCCGCCGAATGCCGCGCCGAGGCCCGGGCGTGGCGCGAACACGAACCCGAACTGGCCCGGCACGCCGACCAACCGCGGTCCGAGGCGGCGCCGCCGCGACCACCCCGGTCGCGGCCCATGGAGCGCCACGCCGGCCGTTTCGCGCTGATCCAGGCGCTCGGCGCCGGGCTGGTCGGCGTCACCACCCGCAACCTGAACATGGCCGCGACCGCGGTGCTGGTGACCGCGCCGAAGGCCACCCGCACCACACCGGAGGCGTTCGCCGCGGCGCTGGGGCGCGGCTTGGCGGACCGGCACGCGGTGCTGGCGCTGCGCCCGGACGCGCTGCGCCGCTTGGACCGCGTCGACGCGATCGTGATCGACCCCAGGGTGTTGTGCACCAGCGGCCTGCGGGTGGCGCGCATCCGCGGCGCCGACGAGCGGGAGCTGTCCGCGGCGTGGAACCGCGCGCAGCTGGTGCTGGAGAACAATGGCCAACGGCCGGGCTGGCACCGGGTGCCCGGGATCTCGCCGAGCGTCCCGGATTCCGACGTGCAGGCGCTGTTCCGCCCGGCCCACGATCCGCTGGCGTCGGCCGTGGTGGCCGAGGCGCATCGCTCGGGCGCCGAGCTGGTCTCGGTCGACGTCGACCTGCTGGGCGAGTTGCGTCCGGCGTTCGACGAGTCGACCCCCGTCGAAAACGGCTCCATCGACGACGCCCTGGCCCGGGCGGTGACCGGCCTGCAAGCGGCGGGACGCACCGTCGCCGTGCTGACTTCGTCTGGGGCGCAAGCGATCTCGTCGGCCGACGTGGCGCTTGGGGTAATGCGGCCCGGCGCCGGCCCGCCGTGGTGCGCCGACCTGCTGCTGCCCGACCTGTCGGCCGCGTGGCGGGTGTTGCGCGCGCTGCCGGCCGCCAAGGCCGCCACCGAGCGGGGCATCGGGATATCGGCCGGCGCGACGGCCATGGGGTCGCTGCTGATGATCCCCGGCGTCCGCGGGCTGGGCCCGGGGCCGGTGACCACCGGCGCCGCGGCGGGCATGCTGTCCGGCTACCTGTTGGCCCGCGGGGTGCTGGGCGCCGACGCGCCCCGCCCGGCGGCCGTGCACGAGTGGCACGCGATGTCGGTCGAGCAGGTCCGCCGGGCCCTGCCCCGGCCCAGCTCGGACGGGCAGCCGGACTGCCGCGCCGCGCAGCAGCCCGAAACGCCGCCGAACGCGGTGTGGCAGCTGCTCAAGGCCGTCCGCGCCGAGCTGACCGACCCGCTGACCCCGGTGCTGGCGCTCGGGTCGGTGGCCAGCGCGGTGCTCGGCTCGCCCGTCGACGCGGTGCTGGTCTTCTCGGTGCTGACCGGGAACTCGTTCCTGGCGGCCAGCCAGCGGCTGCGCGCCGAGAACCGGCTGAACCGCCTGCTCGAGCAGCAGATCCCGCCGGCCCGGCTCGTGGAGACGGGGCCCGACGGCGAGCGCACGTACACCGACGTGATCGCCGCGCAACTGCGGCCCGGCGACGTCATCGAGGTCCGGACCCACGAGGTGGTGCCCGCCGACGCCCGGATCGTCGAGGAGGTCGACGTCGAGGTTGACGAGTCGACGCTCACCGGGGAGTCGCTGTCGGTGGAGAAGCAGGTGGAGGCGACGCCCGGTGCCGAGCTGGCCGAGCGTCGCTGCATGCTCTACGCCGGCACGACGGTGGTGGCGGGCACCGCCGTCGCCATCGTGACCGCCGTCGGCGCCGACACCCAGGAGCGCCGGGCCGCCGAGCTGGTGTCCGGCGACCTGTCCTCCGACGTCGGGCTGCAGCATCAGCTCAGCCAGCTCACCAACCGCGCTTTCCCGGTCAGCATGACCGGCGGGGCGTTGGTCGGCGCGCTGGGCATGCTGCGCGGCGCGGGCTTGCGCCAGGCGGTGGCCAGCGGCATCGCCATCGCCGTCGCCGCCGTGCCGGAAGGGATGCCGCTGGTGGCGACGCTCGCGCAGTCGGCGTCGGCGCGGCGGCTGACCAAGTTCGGCGCGCTGGTTCGCGTTCCGCGTTCGGTGGAAGCGCTCGGCCGCATCGACGTCGTCTGCTTCGACAAGACCGGGACGCTGAGCGAGAACCGCCTGCGGGTGGCGCAGGTCCGGCCGGCGCCGGGGCTCTCGCGCGAGGAGGTGCTGCGCTGCGCCGCGCACGCGGCGCCGGCGGCCAACGGCGGCCCGCAGGCGCACGCCACCGACGTCGCCATCGTCGAGGCCGCCGCGGCGGCGCTGAACGGCTCGGAGCCCACCGACGAGGCGGACGCGCACCTCCCGTTCCGGTCCGGCAGGTCGTTTTCGGCGTCGGTCACCGGCACCGAGCTGACCGTCAAGGGCGCACCCGAGGTGGTGCTCGCCGCGTGCGACGGCGTGGGCCCGAACATCGAGGATTCGGTCGCCGAACTGGCCGCCGACGGGCTGCGCGTGATCGCGGTGGCGCGCCGCCGGCTGACCCCCCGGCAGGCGCAAGCGGTCCGGGACGACCCGGACGACATCGTGCGGTTCTGCCGCGACGGGCTGGCGCTGACCGGGTTCCTCGGTTTGTCCGACACCCCGCGCCCGGAAGCCGTCGGGCTGCTCGCGAACCTGCGGGAGCAGGGGGTCGGCGTGAAGCTGATCACCGGCGACCATCCGATCACCGCCCTGGCCATCGCCCGCGAGCTGGGCCTGCCGGTGACCGCCGGGCAGGTGATCAGCGGCGCCGAGTGGGACTCGATGTCGCGCAAGGACCAGGAGCGTGTGGTCACCGAGCGGGTGATCTTCGCCCGGATGACGCCGGAGAACAAGGTCCAGGTCGTGCAGACACTCGAGGGCGCCGGGGTGCTGTGCGCGATGGTCGGCGACGGCTCCAACGACGCCGCCGCCATCCGGGCCGCCACCGTGGGCATCGGCGTGGTAGCCGGCGGCAGCGACCCGGCCCACATGGCGGCCGACGTGGTGCTGGTGGACGCGCGCATCGAGGCGCTGGTCCAGGCCATCGCGGAGGGTCGCCAGCTATGGCAGCGCGTCCAGGCCGCGGTGTCGGTGCTGCTCGGCGGTAATGCCGGCGAGGTGCTGTTCGCCATCATCGGCAGCGCGATCACCGGCACCTCACCGCTGAACACCCGGCAGCTGTTGCTGGTGAACATGATGACCGACGCGCTGCCCGCCGCCGCCCTGGCGGTCAGCGAGCCCAGCGCCCCGGTGAACCCCGGCCTGCGCGGCCCGGATCAGCCCGCGCTGTGGCGGGCGGTGGCCATTCGCGGGGTCACCACCGCCGCCGCGACGACGGTGGCGTGGGGCATGGCCAGCGTCACCGGCCGCCCGCAGCGGGCCTCGACCGTGGCGCTGGTGGCGCTGGTGGGCGCCGAGCTGGGTCAGACCCTGCTGGATTCGCGCGCACCGCTGGTCGTGCTGACCGCGGCGGGTTCGCTGGCGGCGATAGGCACGCTGATCAGCATCCCGGTGGTCAGCCAGCTGCTCGGCTGCACTCCGCTGGGTCCGGTCGGCTGGGGACAGGCGCTGGGTGCCGCCGCCGGGGCGACGGTCGCGATTGCCGTGCTGAACCGGGTTTCCGACGGTTGGGGCATGCCGAACAGGCCGCCGCCCGAGCCGGAGCCGGCCGAATCTCCAGCACCCCGACCCGCCACAGCAGCGCATAAAGTTCAATCAGCGGCACCCGCAGCACGAAAGCGATCGACGAAGCCAGCGGATCGGCTCGCAAGTCCGCGTAGTCGGTCGTCGACATGCGCGACATAAGCCCGACGTTGAGCTCAGTACCCGGCGGGGCGGCAAACCCCTCGTTACCGAAAGGCAAATGATGGCGGAAAAGAAGACGCGCAGGGGGACCTCGCAGCGCGAGGCGGTGCAGAAGGTCCGTGAGGGCGAGACGTTCGTGGTGAACGTGCCGGTGCTGGGGCAGCTGGAGATCCCGCGCCCGGAGCAGCTCGCGTACTTCGGCGGCCTGGCCGCGCTGGCCGCACTCGAGCTCATCGACTGGCCCGTCGCCCTCGTCATCGGCGCCGGCCACTTCCTGGCGGCCAACCACCACAACCGGCTGCTCGAGGAGCTCGGCGAGGCCATGGAAGAGGCCTAGCTGTACCCGGCCATAACGTTGGTTACAGGCGGCTGATGGGTGGTAGGCCGCTGAGTGCGCTGTGGCGGCGTTGAGTGT
>NZ_LQPJ01000077.1 GCF_002101785.1 Mycobacterium palustre | reverse complement strand
GAATTCAGTGCGCTGCTTTCGGGTTTGGGCGCCGGGAACGTCACCGGACTGGTGTCCTATCTGAGCGCGGCGGCCGGGAACGCGACCAGCGCTGCCCAGTCATGGGCGGATGCGCTGGCCGGTGCATCCGTCGAGGACGCTGAGGCGCTGGGGGCGGCTGTGGCCGGCGCGGCGAACGCGGCGACGAGCGCGGCGACGCAGATTGGCCAAATCGTCACCAACTCCCTCGAGGCCGATGCGGCCGCAGTGGGCGCGGCGGTGAACGCCGCGAAAACCAACGCCCAGGGCATGATCGACACGCTTGTTCAGGCGGCGCAGAACGATGAGTCGCTGATCAATCAGACTGTTGATGCGGCGAAAGCCCAACTGGTGTCGTGGCTTTCGTCCGCGCCGCAACAGCTGCAGGGTTTTGTCGGGGTGTTTGGTGTGGCGGATTTCGCGGCGGCGTTGGGTGCGCATAAAGCGAATACGACTGCGACGCAGGCGCTGGCGGCGAGTGTGGCGTCGGCGTTGAACGCGACACCGTCCCCGTCTGGCACGGATGTGACGGTTGATTTCACGCAAATGCCGGATCAACCGGACATGTCGGGCGTGATGCTGCCGGGTAATGGTGCGATCAGCATCAGCGGCGGTCAGGCGGTGCAGGGAACATCGAATATCGGTGATATTCAAGTGTTCCCAACCCAGTGCACCAGCGACTATGTGGTCATTGAAGCCACGCTTGGGCAATTGTTCGACCTGGCCAAAACGCCTTCGGCGGATATCTTTATCATCGGTCGCTGTGATTCGGCCAGGAACACCTTCACGGGCCTATTTCTTGGCAACACTGGCAGCGCTATTCAGATAGCAATGGCTGCTGACGTTAGTGGTGTCCTGCATTACATCAAGTTTATAAATCTCAGTTCTGTTGCGCCGGGCGGGGTTTTGAAGGTCATCATGGGTGATCCGGTGGCCGGCAATCCCTATGTTTACGAGGTGCTCTACAACGGCCAGGTCGTGCTGGGCCCGGTGACGGACGCCTCCCATTTTTCGATTCTCGGTGCGGGTCAGAGATACGTCGGTTTGTGCATGTTCTGCGCGGTTTCTGGCAAGTTCCCGCCCGGTATCGAGAAGGTCCGTTACTACGACAACGCGCCCAGCGCGGGCGCGCGGCCGTTCGCGCAACTCCCACCCAACAATCCGCTAACCCCCGGCGGCCTATACATCCCGTCCGACACCGGGCTCATATTGCGCGACGACGGAACCAGCTGGGACCGCGTCATGGGTGGGCCGTTGACGGCATTCACCCCGCCACCCTCAACGGGCTGGACCACCACCAACCTCGGCACCGCCACGATCAGCCCCGACAAAGACGCCCGGCTGCTCACACTCCCCGGCACCGTCGGCGCCGGGATCCGCGCCGAATACTCGACCCTGTCCCCGGCCAGCGGCTACGCGTGGAAAGCCTACATCGAACCCACCTACCTCGACCGGATCATGACCGGCATGGTCCTCACCGACGGCACAAAATACACTGTGTTCGGCCAATTCGTTTCCAGCACAAACATAGTCGAACTCGCCGTCCTCAACTACAGCGCCGTCAACGGGTCAACAACCGTGGCCGCAAGCCAAACCCTCGGAACCAACATCGCCACCATGCCGAACTGGCTACGCATCCGCGACGACGGCGCCAACAAATACTTCGAATTCAGCCTCAACGGCGTCGACTGGCAACCCCTCTACGCCGTGTCGCGCACCACGTTCCTCACCGCAACCGCGATCGGCTGGGGCGGCGAACAACGCGGATCCACACAGGCATTCGTGCGCTGCCGCTCATTCGGCCCCGTATAAAATCAGGAGAACAACGTGACCGAGCTGTCCGGCTTCACCCCCGTCACCCCCCTCGCCGTCGTGCCACCGCAATCCCTGCGCGTCCCCACCAACAAAACCGACGCCATCGCCCAGGCCGCCACCATCCTCGAAGCGCTCTGGGACGCCGTCGACAACGGGCTAGCCCCCAACATCAAAGTCGAAGTCCTGCGCCACAACCCACCCGGCGGCACACCCACCACCATGTGCCGCATCACCCCCACCGCCCTGGACGGGGTCGCCAACACCATCGCCAACCCCGGCGACTGGCTGTGCGCCGACACCACCGGCGTCAAAGGCATGACCAACGACGCCTACGCCGCACAATTCACCCAGAACGTGCCCATCGAATGGGCCGCCACCACCACCCCACCCCAGGCCGTCGCCGGGGCGGGGCTGACAGCGACTTTGACGTTCCCGCAACCAACCTCGGCGAACCGGCCCTTCACCTACACCGCCGACGGGCCCGGCACAATCGGTGAATTCGTCACCGCCCCAGACGGGACCGTCACCGCGCAAGTCACCGGGCTTGCCGACGGCGCCGAATGCTCCTGGACCATCACCGTCAACACCCAGTATCCGGGCGTCACAGCGACCTCGGTGGCGTCGAACACCATCACCGCGTTCGACCAGCCCAGCAGCTAAGACCCGATACCGCCTATTCCGGAATTGTCAATACCGTCTATATCCAACCACGCCTGTCATGCAGAGGAGGGCGAAAATGCTCAACCTCGACGAACCTGCGATGCGACGCCGATGACTGGCAAACCGCTCGCCGCCGCCATCCTCGCCGCCGCCAGCATCGCGACAGCGCCGGTCGCCCACGCCAACCCCGACGTCGTGCCCATCGTCCGTACCGCCATCGGCAGGCCCTACCGCTGGGGCGCGGCGGGCCCCGACGCGTTCGACTGCTCCGGGCTGGTCGTGTGGGCCTACGCCCAGATCGGGAC
>NZ_LQPJ01000076.1 GCF_002101785.1 Mycobacterium palustre | reverse complement strand
CTTCGTGGCCGTGCTGGACGAGGCGTTGCGGCGCAACGGGATTCGCGACCTCGTCGCCGGGTGACGGCGGTGGCTGTGGCGTCGTGGACGGTGCGGGTGCCGGGGAGGTCGGGGTGCTCGTGACTGGCGGCGTGCTCGCCGGCTTGTCGTCGCCGCCCAACGCGATCGCCAACGCGGTGCCGACCAGCGCCAGCGCCACCACGGTGCTGATGATGATCACCCCCGGCAGCCGGTACCACGGGATGACCGGCTTTTTGGGTTCCGGGGCCGGGCGTTCGGGTTGGTCGAACTTGATCGCCGGGCGGGCCGAGGTGTAGCCCGAGCCCCCGGCGGCGGGCATGGCCCGCGACTCGCCGGCCGGCGCTTCCGACCAGGCCATCGCGGGCATCGCACTCGACGCCGGCGCCTCGGCCGTGGCGGTCGACCCCGGCCACGGCTGCGCGGCCCGCGCGACCGGAGCGGCCGCCGTCGCCAACACCGGCACCGGGGCGGCCGGGGCCGCTCTCGTCGCGCTGGTGTCCTCGGGGCGCGCCGCCCGCAGCGCCCCGCCGATCGCGGGCGTCAGTTGGGGACGCGGCGCGGTGACGACCGGAACCCGAAGGTGTCCCGACAGCGTCGTGGTGACCGACGGGATGTTCGCCCCGCCACCCACCGACACCACCGCGACGAGGTCGCGAATCCCGTTGCGCCGCAACGCCTCGTCCAGCACGGCCACGAAGTTGTTCAGCGGCTCGCGGATCACCTCGTCGAGCTCGTTGCGGGTGAGCCGGATGTCGTCGGCGAGGCTGGTCACCGTGTTCGACGAGAGTTGCTCCTTGGCCGTGCGGCACGCCGCCCGCAGCCGGCTCAGCGCCCCGATGGCCGAGGTGTCGAACGAACCCCCGCCGGGCGCGTCGGCCAAAACGGCGGTCAGCAGCGCCTGGTCGATCATGTCGCCGGAGAAGTCGTGGTGCCGCACGGTCGGCGCGAGGGGCTGGCAGTCACCGGCGGTGTCCATCAGCGTGATGCTGGTGCCGCTGCCGCCGAAGTCGCAGACCGCGACGGTGCCGCGGGCCGGGATGCCGGGGTTGGTCCGGGCGGCGACCAGCGCGGCGGCGGCGTCGGGGATGAGCAGGGGCGGCCGGGCGTTGTGCGACCATTCGACCACCCGGCCCAGGGCGGCGCCCGTGGCGTCCACGGACTTGGCCGACCAGTGCGCGGGATAAGTGACGGCGACGCTTTCGGGCAGCGGCCGCCCGCCGGTGGCGGCGTAGGCCAGGGCCCGCAGCGCGTCGGCGACCAGTGCCTCGCTGCGGTGCACCGAGCCGTCGGCCGCGACGATGCCGACCGGATCGCCGACGCGGTCGACGAAGTCGCT
The DNA here is from genome assembly GCF_002101785.1 of Mycobacterium palustre. Classification (GTDB taxonomy): domain Bacteria; phylum Actinomycetota; class Actinomycetes; order Mycobacteriales; family Mycobacteriaceae; genus Mycobacterium; species Mycobacterium palustre. Next base: position 22,757 of record NZ_LQPJ01000076.1, on the reverse strand, counting down.
GACGACCAGGCCAGGCTCGTCGAGCCGGGGGTTTTCGGAGGGCACGCCCACTTCCGGCGGGCGTTGCCGGTACAGCGTGAGGACCGGCTTGCGGGTGATCGCCAGGTTCGCGGTCACGGCCGCGAGGTTCGTGGAACCAATCGACAAGCCCAGCGCGGGCCTAGCTTCGTCGGCCATCTGTCCCATCCCCGTATTGAGCGGCATGCAGCCAAGCACATTCATTCTGCCGCCAATACCTATAGCCTTTCAAAGTATCGGCTATGCCTCAGCTGTGTGCCCGCCTGCCCGCAGCTGTGCGGCCCTGGTCAGCGGATGTTGCCGGCGCCGGCGATCAGCGGCAGGTCCAGCGGAGTCACCCAGCCCGGCCGCAGGTCGTTGACGGCGGGCACCGCGTTGAGCGCCCGCATCCCCGTCGCCAGGCAGCCCGCCGTCGCCGCGTCGCGGCCCGAGCCGTCGGTGAACCGGAACGCCGTTTCCTGGAAGATGCTCGGCGTGCCTTCGATGTCGACGCGGTAGACGTCGTTGTCGTGGCCCGACGGCCAGTCGGGCGCGGCATCGAGCCCGATGCGGTTGACGTGTTCGAGCTGGATGCGGGTCTCGCCCTGATAGACACCGTTGATGGTGAATCGGACGGCCGCGACGTGGCCGGGCTTGATGACGCCCTTGGCGGTGGTGCGCTCGGTCGGGGTGACCCATTTGTCCCATGTCGTGGTGATCTCGTCGAGCATGATGCCGGCGGCGTGGGCGATCATCGGGACCGTCGCGCCCCACGCGAAGATCAGCATGTTGGAGTCTTCGAGCAGCGGGCTGTATTCGGGCTCGCGGCCGATGCCCATCTCGACCTCGTAGTCGCCCTCGTAGTTGGTGTAGTCCAGCAGCTCGGACGCCCGGACCCGGCGCACCTCCGAGCACAGGCCCATCAGCGTCATCGGGAACAGGTCGTTGGCGAACCCGGGGTCGATGCCGGTGGTGAAGCACGACGACTCGCCCAGCTCGCAGGCCTCGGTGATGGGCTCGATCCAGTTCGGCGGGTTCAGGTGCATGCTCGGCCACACCCACGGCGTCATCGCCGTCGAGCACACGTCGATGCCGGCCCGCAAAAAGCGCGTGATCAGCGCGATGTTGTCCTTGGCGTGCATCGCCGTCGGGCCGTAGTGCACCAGCGCGTCGGGTTTGAGCGCGATCAGGGAGTCGACGTCGTCGGTGGCGGTGATGCCGACCGGTTCGGGCAGCCCGCAGATGTCGCCGACGTCGCGGCCGACCTTGTCGGGGTTGCTGACGCCCACGCCGACCAGCTCGAACAGCGGATGCTTGACGATCTCGGAGATCACCATCTTGCCGACGAACCCCGTGCCCCAGACCACCACACGCTTTGAGCCGTGTTCCGACATGGCGTTCACCCTAAGCCCGCGCGCCGCGGGGCTCTAGACCTCGTCCGGCGCGGCTTCGAGGTTTTCCGCGCAGCGTTCCAGCAGGCCGGCGAGTTGCTTGCGCGCCGAGGCCGGGATGCCGTGCAGCATCTCGGCTTCGACGGCCTCGACCGCGGCGTGGCTGCTCTTGAGTCGCCGCAGCCCGAGCGGGGTCAGCTGCAGCGCCTGGGCGCGGCCCCGCGCCTGGTGGTCGGACAAGGCGACCAGCCCGGCGGCGGTCAGTCCGCCCAAAACGTCGCGCACCGACTGGCGGGTCACGAAGCACAGCCGCGCCAGTTCGGAGGCCGACGCGTCCGGGTGATCGTGCAGCGCACGCAGCACCGCGTACTGGGACATCGACAGCCCGATCGGCTTCAGCGCGGCGTCGCAGCGGCGGCGCAGGTTCTGCTGCACCCGCTTCACCAGATACCCCGGGCCACGCTCGATCTGAGCTCTCCTCATGACAAGAACCTTACATCGCGCTATGGTGTGGTGTGAGGTTCCTGACATAGATGGGAAGGTCCGAAGATGACCACGATCCACGAGCACGCCCCGCTGGCCACCCTGATCAACGTCTTCACCGTGGCGCCCGAGCGGGCGGCGGAACTCGCCGACATGCTGCGCGCCGCCACCGAGGAGACGATGCGGTTCGTCCCCGGCTTCGTCTCGGCCAACATCCACCTCAGCACCGACGGCACCCGCGTCGTCAACTACGCGCAGTGGGAAAGCGCCGAGGCGTTTTACGCGATGCTGCAGGACCCGGGCGCGCGCGAACACATGGACCGCTGCGCGGCGCTCGCGACGAGCTTCGACCCGCACCTCTACACCGTGGAATCGGTGCACCGCGCGCCCGGCGCCGACGAAATTCCTTCCCTGCCGCCCCACCGGGTGACACGATGAGAAACCATGACCAGTCATCTGCGCGGGCCGGCGATCCTGTTGGCGGTCGGCGTCGGTTTCGCGAACGCGTCCGGTGTCGCCAACGCCCTGCCCCAGTTCCCCATGGTCCGCTACGAGGTGAGCGGCCCCGCCGTCGCCGAATACATCTCGTACCAATCCGACAACGGCCAGCGGCGCGCGGTGAATGCGCCGCTGCCGTGGTCGACGGAGTTCACCTCGTTCGGCGGGCAGGCGTTCGTCATCAGCGCCCAGGGCGCGGGCCCGATCACCTGCAAGATCCTGCTCGACGGCAACGTCGTCAGTAACGCGACCGCGACGACGGGCACGCCCGCCCGCACCATCTGTTCGCACTAGGTTCGCCCGTGCCACAGAGGACCGGGATCGCGCCGCGGGTGAACGGCGCACCGCCGCCGAAGATTCCGCTTGCCGACATCCATCTCGAGTCGCTGGACTTCTGGGCGCTCGACGACGACCACCGCGACGCGGCGTTCGCCACCCTGCGCCGTGAGGCGCCGATCTCGTTCTGGCCCGCGATCCAGCTGGAAGGGTTCCAGGCGGGCAACGGGTATTGGGCGCTGACCAGGCTCGACGACGTCCACTTCGCCAGCCGGCACCCCGAGATCTTCAGCTCCAGCCCCAACATCACGATCAACGACAACGCGCCGGAGATCGCCGAATACTTCGGCTCGATGATCGTGCTCGACGATCCGCGGCATCAACGGCTGCGCTCGATCGTCAGCCGGGCGTTCACCCCGAAGGTGGTGGCCCGCATCGAGGCGTCGGTGCGGGAGCGGGCCCGCCGGCTGGTCGCCGATTTGATCGCCAACCATCCCGACGGCTCGGCCGACCTGGTCGGCGAGCTGGCCGGGCCGCTGCCGCTGCAGATCATCTGCGACATGATGGGCATTCCCGAGGAGGACCATCAGCGGGTATTCCATTGGACCAACGTGATTCTCGGGTTCGGCGACCCCGACCTGACGACGAACTTCGAGGAGTTCATTCAGATTTCGATGGACATCGGCGCCTACGCGACCGCGCTGGCCGAGGACCGCCGCGTCAATCACCGCGACGACCTGACCACGGCCCTGGTGGAGGCCGAGGTCGACGGCGACCGGCTGTCGTCGTCGGAGATCGCGTCGTTTTTCATCCTGCTGGTGGTGGCCGGCAACGAGACGACGCGCAACGCGATCAGCCATGGGGTGCTGGCGCTGTCGCGGTATCCCGCCGAGCGCGAGAAGTGGTGGGCCGACTACGACGCCCTGGCGCCCACCGCGGTCGAGGAGATCGTGCGGTGGGCCTCGCCGGTGGTCTACATGCGCCGCACGCTGACCCGCGACGTAGAGCTGAGCGGCGTAAAGATGGCCGCCGGCGACAAGGTCGCGCTGTGGTACAACTCGGCCAACCGCGACGAGTCAAAGTTCGCCAACCCGTGGCTGTTTGACCTGGCGCGCAACCCCAATCCGCATCTGGGCTTCGGCGGCGGCGGCGCGCATTTCTGCCTGGGCGCCAATTTGGCGCGCCGCGAGATCCGGGTGGTGTTCGACGAATTGCGCCGCGAGATGCCGGACGTCGTCGCGGTCGAGGAGCCCTCGCGGTTGCTGTCGCAGTTCATTCACGGGATCAAGAGGCTGCCGGTCGCCTGGACTCCCCCACGTTAAGTCCCGCGGTAACTTCCGCGGTCTACGCTGACCCGGTGACCATTACCGCCTTTCCCGCTCCCGAGGTGCTGGCCGCCCGCGAGAAGCTCGTCCTCGACCACTTCCGCGACGAGGTCCGCCAGGACTGGGACGACGTGTTGGCGACGTTCCCGCACCCGCGCTACGAGCTGATCCCGCAGATGGTCGTCCACGACGGCGAGCAGGCGGTGCGCGGCTACTACGTCTACACGCGCACCGCGTTTCCCGACCAGGACCACGAGATCATCGCGCTGCGCCACAGCGCCGACGCGGTGATCGTCGAGTTCTGGCTGATGGGCACCCACCGCGGCTATCTGGGCAAGGTTCCGCCGACCGGCAGCCGCTTCCGGGTCCGCATGACCGCCTACTTCGTGTTCGACGAGACCGAAACCCTTGTCTGCGAACGCATCTACTTCGACACGCTGACCATGATCAAGCAGCTGCTGGGTGGGCTGGACATGAAGAGGCCGGCGAACTGGTGGCTGGCCGCCCGCTGCGTGCGCGGTTTTCTGGCGATGTCGTCGGAAAAGCCCGACCCGGCACTGACTTCCGCGTAAGCTGCGGCGATGCGGCCGCGGCGCCCGGCCCGCGCACCGTCGAGTGGATCGACCCTCGGGCGGGCCAGTGGGTGGCTGAGGTCGACTGCGGCACACCGCATTTGGCCGAGGTGTATCGTGGCGCCCCGGTGGCCGCCGACGACCCGATCGACTCCAACCAGGACCGCACCGGCGCCGACCCCACGCCCAGCACCGTCATCTGCCTGCTGCAGGCCGCCGACGGTCAGCCGCTGACCGGGTCCGCGCGCCACTAGCAGCCGAGCTGCGCCGCCAGGTCCAGGAAGTCGGCGGCGTTGACGTCGAACTCGTCCGAGTAGGCGACGTCGGCGTCGCCGTCGGGCCCGAATTCCAGCGGGCGCGCGACGAAGGCGGTCGCAAACCCGAACCGGCCCGCGGCGCGGACGTCGTACTTGTGGCTGGCCACCATCATGATGTCGGCGGGGTCGAGGCCGAGGTAGCGGGCGGCCAGGCGATAGATCGCGGGGTCGGGTTTGAACACCCCGGCCATCTCGGCGGCAAAGATCGCGTCCCAGGGCAGGCCGGCGCGCTTGGAGATGTTGACCACCGCCGACACGTCGGCGTTCGACAGGGTGGCCAGCGTGTAGGCACCCTTCAGCCGGGTCAGCCCGGGCACCACGTCGGGCCACGGCCGCAGCCGCTGCCAGGCCAGCGTCAGCTCCTCGCGCTCGGCGTCGGAGAATCCGGTGATGCCGCAGTCGGCGAGGACGGTGTCCAGCGCGCGGCGATACACCGAGCGCACCGAAACCCAACCACTCCCCTGCGCTGCCTCCAAAGCGACGAAATAGCCTGCGCGCCAGCGCTTCACGAACTCACCCCAGTCGGCGTCGGGGTGCCGCCCGGCGCTGATGCGCGCCGCCTCCTCGCACACCGTCGAGTAGAAGTCCGTCGCCGTGCCCTGCACGTCGAACAACAACGCCTTGACCACAGCCCCATCTTGCCGGGCCGTGCGGGTGGTTAAGATCGGCGGCGTCGAAACCCTTGACCTACGAGGTGGTTCGTGGCCGACAACGCCGGGGCCGGGCCCGAAGAGCGCGAGCCCGACTACCGCTTCACTCTGGCCAACGAGCGCACCTTTCTGGCGTGGCAGCGCACCGCGCTCGGGCTGCTCGCGGCGGCCGTCGCGCTGGTGCAGCTGGTTCCCGAGCTGACGGTGCCCGGCGCGCGGCGCACGCTGGGCGTGGGTTTGGCGGTGCTGGCGATCCTCACCAGCGGGATGGGCCTGCTGCGGTGGCGGCAGGCCGACCACGCGATGCGCCGCGGCGAGCCGCTGCCCCGCCATCCCACGCCGGCCTACCTGGCGGTGGGGCTGAGCGTGGTGGGCTTGGTGGCGCTCGGGTTGGTGGTCGCCAAGGCGGTCATGGGGTGAGCGACCGGGCGAACGACCCGGCCGACCGGACGACGCTGGCCTGGACCCGGACGTCGTTCGCGTTCCTGGGCAATGGCGCGCTGCTGACCATCAGAAACCTGCACGGGCCGCTCCGGGCGACGGAGGTGATACCGGCTGTCCTGGCCGCCGCCGTCGCGGTGGGCACCTACCTGATGGCCCTGCAGCGCCAGCACAACCTGCAGTGCGACCCCCACCCCGCCCGCATCACGCCCCGCCGGCAGGTGTACGTCCTGGGGATCTCCGTGCTGGTGCTCATCGTCGCGACCATGATCGGCCAAGTGTTCTAGCCAGCCGTTGCGGCGGCCCGTCGAATTAACGATGCGGCAGGAGCGTAAAGTCGGAGACGAGCTTTTTCGTTGTCAGCGGTGGTCCACCCGACGGGACGATATCCACGGGCAATGTGATTCCTCCGTCGCCCCGCACCGGCGGGGCGGTCGACGCCGAGGTGAAGGAACGCCCGTGAGCCCCGCAGCCCGCCGATCCGAATGCCGACGGTGACCTATCCGCGGGCGGCCCGACGCCGACACGACCCCATCCGGCTCTCCGTGGCGCGCGAGCTTGGTCACGACATCGACGGTGCGTGGTGGCCGCGCAACGACCGCATCACCAACGAACTGCCCGAGCTGATCGCCGTGCTCAGGCCGTTGCTCGGCGAGGTCACGTCGATCAACGTCAATTGGCCGCCGCTGCAACGACCGCCCGAATACAACTGGCCCGGATGGGAGGGCAAGCGTCAGCACGTGATGACCATCGCCGGCCGCGACGCCCACGTCAACCTGCTGATCGTTCCCTACGCGACGTACACCGCGCTCGCGCTGATGGTGCTGCGGCGCGCCGCGAACCTGCCCATCGACGCCGCCGACCAGGCCAAGCCCGCGTTCCTGACCGCCGGCATGATTCTTTACGCCGCCCAACAGCAATGCGCCCCAATCGGTTCCGCGAAGGCCAAGGCGGATCTCAGCGGGCATTCAAGTACGTGACGATCCCCTGGGTGACGGCGTCGGCGTATTTTGCCCGGCCGTCGGGGCTTTCCATGCGCGCGGCGTCCTCGGGGTTTTTCATGTTGCCCAGCTCGACGAGGATCGCCGGGTACTGGGCCAGGTTGAGCCCGGCGAGGTCGTCGCGGCCATACAGGCCGTCCGACCCGACATAGTTGGAAGGCTGAAATCCCGCCTGTACCAACGCATCCCGCATGGTGCGCGCCAGCTGGACGGCGGGGCCGGCCTGCACGTCGTTGAGCGGCGGGCTGGAGTAGTTGACGTGGAAGCCCGAGCCAGACGGGGGTCCGCCGTCGGCGTGGATGCTCACGATCGCGTCGGGGTGCATCGCATTCGCCTGTGCCGCACGCTGATCCACGCAGGGCCCGACGGAGCTGTCGTCGCCGCGCGACAGCTGGGTGTGCACGCCCACCTGGGTGAGCGAGCCGTTGATCAACCCAACGACCGCCCAGGTGAAGGCGTGCTCGGTGTAGCCGTCGTTGGCGGCGGCGCCCGAGGTTTGGCAGGCCTTGGTGCCGCCCCGGCCGTTGGTCACCTGCTGGTTGATGGAGGCGTCGTTGACTGCGTTGTGGCCCGGGTCGAGGAAGACGGCCGCCCCGGAAAGGCTTGCGCCGGCGCGCGGGACGAACAACGCGCCCGCACCGAGCAGCACCGGTGCGACACCGGCGAGCTTCAGGACGGTGCGCCGATCAGTCATCGCGCGATGGTAGCAACCTCTGTCCTCTCGTCGACGGCGGCGACCAGCGCCGCACCGACGCCTTTCAAGAACGTGCTGGGCACGCTGTAGCCGCAGGTGGCCATCCGCAGCTGGCCCTGGTAGGTGGTGATGCCGATGAAATATTCGCCGTCGGTTTGGGTTTGGAGGAGCGGCCCCCAGATCGCGGTGGGGCGCAACGGGCAGGCGTCGGCGAGGTTCTGCACGCCGACGTTGCTGGCGATCATCTCCCACGGGACCAGGCGGGTGAAAACATTCACCGCCTCGTCGGCTGCGGCGTCGACCGGCATGGCGTGCTCGATGGCGAGCGAGGCGGTGCGGATGCCGCGCGCCGACCTCGCCACCTCGAGGTGTGCGGTCATCGCGCGCGCCTGCTCCCAGAACGCCGTCCCGTCCCACGGCGCCAACCCCGTGGAGGTCGACTGGATGTACAACCCGCAGTCCCGCCGCAGCCCGATCAGCGCCCGGATGTTCATCGGATTGAGCACGCGCACAAAGTCTTCCCCGGTGTCGGCGGCGCGCACCCGGCACGCCGCGGTCACGATCGCCGCGTGCACCGTCGCGCGTTCCGCGCGGCACCGCGCCACCAGCCTCGCGGCGTCCAGCTCCGCCATGGCCATGGCGTGGACGTTGGTCAACGTGCCGTCGAAGGGGCGGAGGGTGCTGGGCTCGGTCATCCGTGGGTCGCTGGGGAGATCGGCGGAGTCGAACGGGTCGAGTCGGCCCAGCGTGTCGGCGACGAGCTGTTCCTGAGTCGGCGGTGTCGGGAGATCCAGCAGCGTCGCGCCGTTGAGCGCGGCGACCAGGTCGTCGAGCACCAGGACGGCCGATATGCCGTCGGCGATCGCGTGGTCGAAGGTCAGCACCAGCGCACTGGACGTGGGTCCCTGCACCAGCGACGCGCGCATCAGCGGTGCGCGCGAGCGGTCGAACGGCCGGCCGAGCTCCTCGGCGGCGGTGGCCTCCCACGACGCTTCGGGGCTGCGGTAGACGGTCAGGGTGATGGGCGCGACCGTTGGCGCGCGACAGAAAGCCAGGCGGGTGTCCGGGCGGTCCTCGACGTGGGCCGAGAGCAGGGGGTGGCGTCGCTGCACGGCGGCCAGGGCCCGTTTCAGCCGGCGTGCGGTCAGCACCTCGTCGAACTCCGCCGCCATCAGGAAGTGGTCGGGATGGCGTTCGGCGAAGCGGTAGAACAGCCGTTCCACCGCGCCAAGTGGGCGGATGAGCGTCGTTGCCGAGCGGTCCTGCGGGTTGCCTTCGCGCACCGGATCTCCAAACGCCGACGGACTGCGTCACCATGCAGACGGATCGCGGTGCGGTTTGGTTCAGGGCGTTTCGAAGGCCGCCACGCTCGCGTTTGCCGCGTCGGCGGCCGCGGCGGCAATCGGGCTGCCGGCCACCGCGCGCACACAAATTCCGGGCACTTCTTTCGGGTGTCGCGGGATTCCTACGACCTGGGCTGAAGTGCTTCAGGCGTCGGTCAACGCCTGGACCGCGGCGCGGAACATGGTTTGTTTGATCGCGCCGAGCGTGCCCGGGTCCTTGCCGGCCAAAGGGCGCAGCAGGTCGGTGGCAGCTTGTGCCACCTTCCCCTCGGCGGCGGTGGCGTCGACGATGCCGAACTCGGCCGCCTCTTCCCCGCCGAAGCGTCGCCCGGTGGTCATCGACGCGACCGCGGCCTGCGGCGTGAGCTTGGCCTGGATCAGCGCGGCCATGCCGTCGGTAAACGGGATCCGGATGTCGACCTCGGGGAAGCAGAAGTAGCCGCGGTCGGCGCGCATCACCCGAACGTCGTGGGCCATGGCGAGCATGGCGCCGGCGCCGAAGGCGTGCCCGGTGACCGCGGCCGCGGTCGGCGCCGGGAAGGTCAGCACGCGGGCCAGCAGCGCCTGCACGCCGGCGACGTAGGACTGGGCCTGCTCGGCGTGGGCGGCCAGCCAGTCCAGGTCGAGGCCGTTGGTGTAGAACTTGCCGCGCGCGGTGGTGACCAGGCCCTGCGCGCCGGCCTTTTCGGCGTCGTCGAGGTGCGCGTTAATCGCGTCGAGAAACTTTGGGGAGAAACGGTTTTCGTCCTCGCCCAGGTCGACGACGGCGATCGTGTCGTCCCAGGTCAGTGTCGGTGTCATCGGGTGTTTCCTTCCTTGGTTTTGCGTCTGGGCGGCGGCGGGCCGACGGCCAGCACGGCGCGCACCGCCGCGCGCAGCCGTTGCCGCGCGTCGTGGTCGTGGATTCGGTTGCGGCTGAGCAGGATTGCGGTCGGTAGGTCGACGATGCAAGCTGTGACGACGTCGACGGCGGCGGCGTCCTTGCGGTCCCACAGGGCGCGGGCGAGGCGGATCATGGTTTGGATCAGCAGGCGGTCCAGGTCGCGCAGCTCGGCGGCGATGTCGGGGGGCGTGTCGGGGCCCAGCAGGTCGTCGCGGCGGACCGTCAGGATGAGTTGCGAAGAGTGCGGATGCGCGTCGGCGAACACCGCGGGCGCCTCGGCGGCGGCCACCACCGCCGCAGCGGCGTCGTTGGCGGGTGCGGCGTCGATCAATTCGGTTTGGGCGTCGAGGAATCGGTGCCCGGCGCGCAGCCATGCGCGGCCCACCAGGCCCGCGCGGGAGCCGAAGGTGTGATAGACCGCGCCGTTGGACACGCCGGTCGATTCGCTGATCGCGCGGATGGTGACCGCCGCGGGCCCGTGTTGCGCCGCCAGGCGTTCGACGGCGTCCAGGATCTGGTCCTGGTTGTAAAGACGGGGGCGGGGCACCGTCGCAGCATAACAGAGCGCGCGCTCTGTTATGCTTGGCGGGCCGTCAGCCCTGGCGAATGTTGTTGGAGTAGCCCGAATCGGTGACGTTCGGCTTGCCGGAATGGTAGGTGACGTTATTCTCGTAGCCCGATACGACGACGTTGTCGACGCTGTCGACGGTGACGTTGTTCTGGTAGCTGGAGATCGCCAGGGTTGCGCAGTGGCCGGTGACGTTGAACGTGATCCCGTAGCTGGACAGCTTCAAAGTGCCGTTGTTGCAGGCGTGGTCGGTGACGGTGTTGCCGTAGCCGGTGGACTCGACGGTGTCGGCGCTGTCGACGGTGACGTTGTTGTCGTAGCCGCCGACGGTGAGGCCGGCGCAGTGGCCGGTGACCGTGTACATGGTGTTGGTGCCATACAACGTGAGGTTGCCGTCGTTGCACGCGATCGTTCTGGCGTCCCCGCTGCCGCCGACGCGCAGCTCGCCGCCTTGCGGCACCGCCGTCGGGCCGGCGCTGGTCGTCGTCATCCTGGGGGTCTTGGGTCTCGGGGCCGAACCGCCCGAGGTGGAGCGGGCGAAGTGCGCCACGAGGCTGAAGATGGTCGGCACGACGAACACGACCAGGATGAGGACGAGGGTCCAGGGGAATCTGCGTCGCGGCGACGGGGCGCCGAAGCCGTAGGGCGAGGCCCGCGGGTACGGAGCGCCCGGGTAGGGAGCGCCGCCGGCGTCAGGGGTGCTGCCCGCGGAGGGCGGGCCGCTCGTATAAGAGGCGCCGCCCGAGTAGGTCGGGGCATCGGTGTACTGGGGTGGACTTTGGGCGCGCCGGTTCATGTCGGCGAGCTCTTGTTCCAACTCGCGGATCCGCTTTTCGGGATCGTCGTCCTTCATTTGCCACATGGTTCCATATCCGCAGTTAGCGGGGTAGCCCTCGATTTGCAGGCGATCATTGACAGCGGTTGCCGGGGTCTCGATACTCCACGAAGACCGTCGGCCATCGTTCGGCCACGGCTGACTGGTTGGGGCGCAACGGAGGTCGGTCGTGATCGATTTGGGGCTACCCGGTAAACGCGCGGTGGTGTCGGGTGCGGGCTACATCCCGCAGCGCGCGGGCCGCGGCCGGTTCACGTCGCTGGCCCTGGCCGACGCCAGCGCCATGGTGGCCTGCATCGACATCGACGAGCGGCGCGCGCATCGCATCGTCGACGAGATCGCCGGCCGGGGCGGCAACGCCGTGCCGATCGTCGCCGACATGACCGACCCCGTGCAGGTCGGCCGCGCGATCGACCACGCCGTCGCGGCGCTGCGCGGGCTCGACGTGTGCGTCGACATCATCGGCGCCGCTACCTGGTCGAAGGTCGAGGACTTCACCACCCAGTTGTGGGACGCGACGATCCACTACAACCTGACCCAGGTGTTCTACCTTTTCCAAGCCGCGGGCGGGTACATGATCGCCCAGCGCAGCGGCGGATCGCTGGTGGCCATCGCCTCGGTCGACGGCATCGCGGCGGCCACCTGCCACGCCGCCTACGGCGCCGCCAAGGCCGGCGTCATCTCGCTGGTCAAGACCTTCGCCGGCGAGCCGGGGCGCAACGGCATTCGCGCCAACGCGGTCGCGCCGGGCAATGTGGGCTCGGGCAACGAGGACGCCCCGCGCGCATGACGTCGCCACCGCCGCGTTGTTCCTGCCCTCCGAGCTTGCCGCACGCACCACCGGTTAGACGCTCGTCGTTGACGGCGGTACGACCGTTCGCCAGCTACGGGGGCTGCCGGAGTCGACGATCCCGTCCAACCCGCAGGCCGCTTTGCCCGACTTCATGCAGCTCCGGCCGTCGGTCTAGCGCTGGTGGATTAGCGGCCAGCCCGGCACCGAGCGCCATCGTCGAAAGGAACAACTCGGCATCCGGCGAGCGTCCGAGAACTCGGTGCGCAGCTCCCTCGTCGTCACCCCCGGCGCGTTCGCGCTCTAAGTCGATGAGGAACGTGGTGTCGATGCTGGGCCGGGGCGCCATTGGTCCGCGGGCGGTGCGTCCGCCCGCTGCGCCTCATCGAGGCGTTCGAGCACGTCGGCGCTCACCGTCGGCAATTCGGCGAGCGCATCCAGAAGCGCTGCCGCCGTTGCGGATTCGTTGCGCCAGTGCGCGCGCATGATGACCTGAGAGAACGATTCGTTGGGAGTACGCCGAGCGGCCCGCAGGCGCTCGTATGCCTCGAGATCGATCGATATCGTCTTTGTGGCCATACCGCACGTATACATCCATGGGCCTGCGTATGCAACGATGCGCTACGCTCCCCCGGATTTTCCGGTCAAACGGCCGCGTAGCCCGGGCCCCTGACCGAGATATGAAGGAGGCGTGCAGTGAAGTCGCCGGTCGACGGGGCCTTCGGCAAGTACGAAATCAGGCGCCTGATCGGCACGACCCATCCCGTCGCGGGTATTACGGCGTACAACTGAGGTGCAAGGCACGTGCTTGTCACGCTCAAGATCAATCACGCCGTTCGGCCTTGTGAGTGCAGCCGTTGAGCTATTGAGGTGGAGGCGCAAAGTGCTTCAAAGCGCGGTACGACTCGAGTCGCGCCGCCACTATCGGCGGCAAGTCGCTGTAACGTACCCCGCCGGCGGCAATGGGTCTTTTCCATTGATGATCGAGCATGCGCTTACCAAGTGAACCGTCCTTCCGGAGGAACGGGCCCCAAATCTGAACTTGCTTGAGCACGCCGGCAACCCACTCGGCAGTTACGTGCGTGGGACGGAATGGCTGGACGGCGTTTTCGCCATTAAGGGCACAGATCATGTCCTCAAGAGCGCCGAGCGCCAGATCGAAACGTATGCGGATGCGCCGATCCCCGACGACGTTCCCGACGGGGCTGCCGGACGAGTCGCATGTCTCGCCGAGTTGGTTGCCATTGGGCTCTAGCTGAGGGGTCGTCTCGCTTAGAGTGCTGAGTCCCGTTTGATCACGGCTTTCTTCCGACATGTTGATCTCCGCTAGGACGCTGGCGTGGTCCGACACCCCAGCCGTTCGGGGCTGGTGAAGTATCGTGGCTTTCGCGATCGAGTGGCGCAGGGCCGGCGAGACGAAGATGTAGTCCAACCGAAACCCGTTGAGGTCTTCAGAATTTGCTGTGCCCTTGTTTTTGCGCTTTGAGTACCAGGTGTAGTCGCGGACATTGCGGTGCAGGTACCGCCATGTGTCGACAAAGCCAATGTCGATCAGGCTCGTCATGTAGCGCGAGAGCCTGAACATTTCGCCCTCGGTGTCGATGCGAAACCCAGTATTGAAGTCGCCCATGATGATTACGCGGCGGTCCTCGTGGGCGGCGGCATACTCAACGGCACGTTCCCATAGAAGCTGCTTGCGCTTGGCACCCGAGATGCCGTAGCCGCTCTCAAACTTGTTGTCTGGAGTGCCCGGGATGTGCAGTCGCCATTCACGCGACTGCTGCTCTGGATGCCATGAAGACATCCATCGGCATCGGATGCCGCGTCCGCCAGGTGATCGCCATCGGACGATCCCCTTCATGCGACACGTAGTCAGCCGGCCCCAGAAATGTGTACGGCGACGCACCCAGCGCAGTGCTCTTCGCCTCGCGCACGAACAGCAGGATGTGGGATCCGCGCTCCCGGTGATGTATATAGCGCTGCCCGGTGGGTGATGCTGAGGATGTCGTCGATTGAGATTCCCAGTGGAATAACTCTGGGCTCAGCGCAAAGTCGCGGTACATTGTGGTCGGCGAGTAATCCGTTTCCGTCTTCTTGAGAGTGATCAGGAAAGCGTCGGCGTTGACCGACTCACACCAAGCAACGCCTTCGCGCATGGTGCTCGGGGTACGCCGGAAGGACGCGAACCCAAGAGCTGCCAGAATCTCCTCGCGCGAGTAGCTGGCATGCACTGCCAGCGGCACTTCGGCTAGATCAGGAACGAGCTGGTCCAGCGCGTACGTGGTGCGCCGTGCGTTGTCGAAGGCGATGTCGATAACCTGTCGGAGTTCTTCGACGACAGGCTCGTCGAGTATCGCCGCGAGTCCTGCTGCCACGCTGTCAAATCCGCCGCCGTTCGGAAACAGCGAGAAGAAGAGCATCTCGGCAAGCCGCTTCTCGGTTGGGTCCACCAATTGTGCGCTCCCACTCAAGATGCCGAGATAAGCGGTGTGGCGTCGCCGGTCGTCGACATGGGCCAGCGCGCGAACACGTTTGATGAGGTCATGTTCGCGTGGTCCAGCGTCGGCCACGATCTTGCCGGCATCGCGGCACAACACCGTCCACGACCGGCCGGTGCGCAAAATGTCTTCTAGACCGCGGCCAGAAGCATCGAGATACGAGCTGAGACAAGTGCCGGGATGGGCGCGCACCTCCGATACCAATGCCGCCCAGCGAGGCGCCAACTGCTGTCGGATGTTCTGCAGCACCATGTTGCGTGATACAGCGTCCAGCACGATCTGGCTTCCGGATGGCAGGAACGGAAAGCCTTGCTCCACTTGCCGCATCAGCTGTTTGCGGCCAAGCCCCGTCAGGGCGCGAAACCTTTGGTCGAAGCGGAACTCACGACGTTGGTGCCCAACAAAATCCAAGGCGGTGAGCACGGTCTTGCCCTCGGTCAACCGCAGACCTCGGCCAAGTTGCTGCAAGAACACCGTGGCACTCTCAGTCGGGCGCAGAAACAGCACGGTGTCGATCTCGGGAACGTCGAGGCCCTCGTTGAACAGGTCGACGGCAAACAAGATGTTAATTTCCCTGTCCCGCAGGGCTTTCAGTGCTTCATGTCGTTCGGCCGGTTGTGTATCCGCTGACACGGCGCGGGCCGGAATCCCCGCAGCGACAAAGCGATCGGCCATGTAGCGAGCGTGGTCGATGCTAACGCAAAAGCCAAGGGCCCGCATCGCCGACACGTCGGCCACCTTATCGCGGAGTTCCTTGAGGATAATCCGCACGCGGGCGTCGTTTCCGGTGTAGAGGTTGCTGAGTGCCGCGAGGTCGTATCCGCCGCGCCTCCACTGCAAATCACCGAGATCAACCCCGTCATAGACTCCGAAGTAATGAAACGGGCACAGCAGGTGCTGTTCCAGCGCTTCCCATAGCCGAAGTTCGGCGGCCACTCGCCAGTCGAAAAATTCCCGGACATCCACGCCGTCGCCTCGCTCGGGCGTTGCGGTCAGTCCGAGCAGTTCGATCGGCCGTACATGATGGAGCAACCGCCGATAGGACGCCGCTTCAGCATGGTGGAACTCGTCAATCACCACCACGTCGAAGTGGTTGGGCTCGATGGTCGCAAGTCGATCAGCCGACAGTGACTGGATACTTGCAAAAACATGTCGCCACCTGGTGGGCTGGTCGCCGGCAATCAGGAGCTCACCGAACGTCGGCTCGGTCAACACCTCCTGATAAATGCGCCTTGCCTGCGTCAAGATCTCCTTGCGGTGCGCCACGAACAAAAGCGACAAGTCCCGTCCGTGGGTGTCGCGCACGAGGCGGCGATAATCCAGCGCGGCAACCACCGTCTTGCCTGTCCCGGTTGCCGCCACGATCAGGTTGCGATGCCGATCGTGCAACACCCGTTCCGCGTCGAGTTCCTCGAGCATTTCGGCCTGGAAGGGCTTGGGACACACCTCCAGGCCCGACAATGTCACCGTCACCCGGTCGCGTTGGCCTCCACCGGCAGCGATTTCGAGCGCCGTCCGCAGCTTCGCCCCGTCCGACGATGGCTGGTAAGCCTCGAACTCACGGTTCTCCCAGTAGGAGTCGAAGGTCGCACGAAACTTCTCCAGCAGATGCGGTGTCGACACCGCCGACAGCCGCACATTCCACTCCAGCCCGTCGACGAGCGCGGCGTGCGACAGATTGCTTGACCCCACATATCCGGTATGAAAGCCGGTGTTACGCCGCAATAGCCATGCTTTAGCGTGCAACCGGGTGCGCTGAGTTTCGTAGTTGACCCGCACCTGCGCGCCGAATTCCTCAACTAAAGCGTCAAGAGCGCGTGCGTCGGTGGCACCGAGGTAGGTAGTTGTGATGACCCGCAACGGCACGCGGCGCCGGCGAAGCTCGTTGAGTTCGTCTTCGAGCAGCCGCAGGCCCTGCCACTTGACGAATGCACATAGCAAGTCCACTTGATCGGCGCTGGCCAGTTCGGCGCGCAACTCCGCGGCCAACGTCGGCTCGTTGTGCGCATTGGTCATCAGCGCCGTGTCCGACAACGGAGTGGCGGGTCGAGGCAAACGAGCGACCCCGAGCCGGTTCGCCTCCGTCACCGCGTCGAGTCGCTCGATTTTCCCAGGTTCGCGTTGGTGCAGCGCGTCTTGAATCGCGTCGGGTTCAGGCAACGCGGCCAATATCTTGTGCACAAGGTCTGCGCGCGCCTGCGGCGTCGGTGTGTTGTGAAGCGCACGCTCGATGAGCGGCGTGAGGTGCCGCGCGATCGTCAGCGGCTGTTCGCCGAGGTCGACCGAACCAATTTCGGGGCGCAGGTTCGACCGCTCCGCCAGCTCACGATGCAACCGTTCCGTCAGCAGCGATTCGTAGAGGCCCTCTTGCACGCCGGCAGCGTAGCGGACTGGTCCGACAGTCGGGTCGAATCAGCTTTGGTTCCGAGGATTTGGTCGCGTCGAAACTCTCGGTTGCCATGGACGGCACGGAGTGACATGCCCTAGGCATGCGCGGTAGTGAGGTCTGGCCAAGGCTACTTGTTTCCGTAGAAGGACGCTTAAGGGTTACGTACGCGGTTCCTTTGCCACCTGTGCTGCGCCGCAGCGCTATACCCGAATGATCGCCACCTTAGGCGCACCATCCAGAACGGCGAAGTCGTCATCCTGGGTGACGACGGGAAGTCCTCGCGAAGCCGCGATGGCCGCAATCCATAGATCGTTGACGCGAACCCGTCGACCAGTTTCGGCGAGATGAATCCGCAACCGCGCCCACATTCGGGCCGCGTCGTCATCGACCGGCAGCGTTTCCATGTCAGCGATGGATTCCAGCGTCGCGAGGCGTTGCGCCCTGATGTCGGAAGTCGTCGCGACCAGCACGCCGGCGTGGAGCTCGGCGAGGGTGACGACCGTCGTGGCGACTTCGTCGGGGATCAGCGCCTCGTCGAGCGGCCGACTGCTTTCCGTGGCGATGAACACCGAGGTGTCGAGCACGCCGGCCACCGGCGGCTTGCTCACCGGATTGGCCCGAGATCGTCGGTGGTGTCGCCGGCGAGCATTGCGAGGTCCTGTCGCAAGCCGGCATCGGCTTGACTGCGGCGCAATCGCGAAAGGAACTCTGATTTGGTCAGCCAGCGCCGACGCCGCGGCCGAACAGCGGTAAGCACGGCGACCGGTCGGCCGTTGACAGTGATGGTGACGTCCTCCCCCTCCCGCACGCGCCGAAGCACCGCCGCGGTGTCATTGCGCAGCTCGCGAGACGCCACCTCAGACATGCTACAATTGTAGCATTTGTGTAGCATCGCGCTGTACGTCCGGAGGACGTTGCCCAACAGCCATTCCACCCTGTTAGGGCGCCGGCACGTACTGCTGGCACCGGTAACTGGCCGGGTCGCAGATCACCGGAAGGTTTGTCCAGCCGCCGTAGGTGCCAGGCACATCCCACGTCGGCATCAACGGGCCGGGGTTGTAGGGGTTTGGCATGTATTGGCAGGTATTGAAAGCCGCGCACGGAGGATCGGCGTGTGCGGGGCTGCTGCTTAGGACGCCCAGCGCAGCGGCCGCCAGCACCGCCGCAGTTATCGACTTCGAAATGACCATCGTGTTCTCCCGCCTCGTCGTCTGCACGAGCGGCATCATCTCAGCGGAGACCGACAATGTGGCGCACCTGGCCGTCCCGATAGGGCCGAGGCGGCAACGCCGCGCGACCCATCCGAAAGCAGTTCCAGCAGTTGCCCATCCGGATCGCGGACCATCGCCATCGCCTCCGTCACCGTCCCCTCCACCACCGCTCCCCCGAACTCCGTGACCTTCTCCGAAGCCCCAGGGAGATCGCACACCGACAACGAAATGTGCGTTAGCCCAATCTGATCCATGACGCGTCCCGACCCGGCATGCACCTGACGCTTCGAGCAGTCCATGAGTTCGAGCACAAACCCGTCGCACCAAGTAGATCGCGTGCACCCCGAGCGGCTCGGGAAGCTGCATCAGCTTGGCGGCGGGGCCGTCGGGCGGATCAAGCTCTCACCAGAACCGAAACCCCAGCACGTTCTCGTAGAACCGCCGCGACCGCCTCCCGATCGGAGACGCACAATCGGCATGGTTGGGCATGGCGGGGCCGGTGCCATTTCGCATACTCGACGCGCGGGCCGCACGCTTCAAAAGTCGCTATCCGCCACCGGGTTCGACTACCACTAGGCGTGGCCGCAGGCGCTGCGGCGCGATTTCGACACCTCCCGCCAGGTCGTCGATTAGCGCATCGGCATAGCCCACCAAACCGGCGACGTCGATCCCGTGGCGAGCCGGACGGTCGGCGCGGGAAAGACGGGCCGACGCGCGGCGCAGCAGACTGGTCGCCCCCGGGACGTTGCCGCGCTGGACATGGGTGAGGCCCACCGCGAGCTGCGCCAGACCCTGCCACAGCATCCGTTCCTCGTCGGGACCGTTCTTCCAGGCCGCCTCGAGGACCTCGTGCGCACTGAACGCTAGGCCCCGGTCCAGGAGATCCTGGGCATAGGCAAGGGTTTCGGCCGGTGCCAGCTCAAGGTGATCGGGGATCCGTGCCACGCCCTCACTGCCGTAGGGCAGCGGCCGGCCCAACGAATCACGCGGGCGAGCACTTCGGGGTCGACCCAATTCATCCCGGTCACGCTCGGCCATGCGCCCATCATGCCCCGCGCCGTACCACGTCTACGACGTTCACCATCCGGAGCCGGTCGGTGGCTCGCTCTCCAAGCCCGGTACGCCGGGCGCGGCCCGGACCACAACCTCGGCTGTTGCGATGGCCGCAGTCCGACCACCGACGGCGAAACCATCAACTGGTGGGAACGGGTGCCGCCGCGGAAACGCTCGTGACCTCGGCACGTGCGCACGAGAACAGCCGGCGGCGTCGACGCAAGTCGCCGGGCCCTTTAAGGCCGAGGCGGCAATGCCGCCAGCCAGCCGTCCGAAAGCAGTTCCAGGAGTTGCCCGTCCGGATCGCGGATCATCGCCATCGCGTCGGTCACCGTCTCTTCGACCACCGCTCCCCCGAACTCCGTGACCTTCTCCAATGCCCCGGGGAGGTCGGACACCGACAGCGAAATGTGCGTCAGCCCAATCTGATCCATGACGCGTTCCGACCCGGAGTGAACCTGACGCTTCGAGTAGTCCATGAGTTCGAGCACAAACCCGTCGCGCACCAAGTAGGTCGCATGCACCCCGAGCGGCTCGGGAAGCTGCACCAGCTTGGCGGTGGGGCCGTCGGGCGGATCAAGCTCCCACCAGAACCGAAACCCCAGCACGTTCTCGTAGAACCGCCGCGACCGCTCCCGGTCGGAGACGCACAATCCGACATGGTTGAAGGTCGTCCGGTGACTACTCATCGCGGCCTTTCTCGGCGGAACCCACGAGCGTAATAATGCAAAGATAGTGCAGATAGCCGAGCTCGCGTCGTGGAGGACTTCTCAGATGACAACCCGTCACGACGTCACCGCCGACTTCGACCATCACTCAGATGAATTCAACCTCAACGAGCTGGCCGTCAACGCCGACCTCAGACACAAATGCCCCGTCGCCTGGAACACGAACTACGGCGGGTTTTGGTACCTCAGCAGCTACGCCGCGGTGAGCCAGGCCGCACGCGACGGCGACACCTTCGCCCACAAATACGAGCCCGACTCCGCAGACGGCGTCGACTACCAAGGCGAGATGGGCGTCCCACGCCCGGAAGGCCAACCGGCCCTGGGCATCGGCGAGATCGACGGCCCCTACCACCAAGCCCTCCGGCACGCGCTGGCGCCGTTCTTCTCCCCCGGCGCCGTCCAGCAGATGAAACCGTTCATGGAGCAATCGGCGCACTGGTTCCTCGACCAAAAAGCCACCCACGGGCACATGGACCTCGTGCTCGACTACGCCAGCCCGGTCCCGGCCATCCTCACCATGAAGCTGATGGGCCTGCCCTACGACAACTGGCACCTCTACGCCAACCTCTTTCACTCCGTCATGGCCCTGCCGGTAGATAGCACCGAATACGCGAGCGCCATCGCCGAAGTCCCCGCCATGATGCAGGGCGTCCTCGACTTCGCGGCCGCCCGAAAGGCCGACCCGAAAGACGACCTGACCAGCTTCCTCCTCCAATTCGAATTCGACGGCCAGCGCCTCACCGACGAACAGCTGCTCAACATCCTGTGGAACCTCATCGCCGGCGGCGTCGACACCACCACGTCCCAAACCGCGCTCACCCTCGAGCACCTCGGCACCCACCCGGAGCTAAGACAACAACTCATCGACCACCCCGAGCTGCATCGCACCGCCACCGACGAATTCCTGCGCTACTTCTCGGTCAACCAGACCCTGAGCCGCACCGTCACCAGAGACGTCGACCTCGACGGCCAACGCCTAAGAAAGAACGACAAAGTCGTCATCAGCTGGCTGTCCGCCAACCACGACGAGAAGGAATTCCAAAACCCCGACAAGATCGTCCTGGATCGAACCCCCAACCGCCACTTGGCATTCGGGCTCGGGCCGCATCGCTGCGTCGGCTCGCACCTGGCGCGGCTGATGTCGCAGGTGATGGTCAAGGCGGTGCTCGACCGCATCCCCGACTACCAGGTCGACGTCGACAACGTCCACCAATACCTGGGCAACCCCAGCATGACGGGGCTGGGCACGCTGCCGATCACCTTCACCCCCGCAGGAAGCCGGGGCACGCCGCGCCCTTGGTGATCGCCGCCCGGGAAGGGCAGTATCGGTAGCCATGGCCCGAACCTGGTTGTCGATCCGAGTCGATCTGGTCAGCGGACGCGGCGAGCATTACTGGCCCCGGCCGGGACGCGTCTTCGCCGCGTCGAGGTCACACCGCTTCAGCCAGCTCGCCGAGGCGATCGACACCGCGTTCGCCCGCTGGGACCGCGCGCACCTTCACAAGTTCGAGTTCGCCGACGGCCGGGCGATCGGCCAGCCCGAGTTCGACGACTTCGACACGGGGATCCTCGACGGCGAGACGACCAAGTTGTCGACGTTGTCGCTCGGCGAGCGGTTCGTCTACGAATTCGATTTCGGCGACGGCTGGACACACCTCTGCGAGGTGGCATCCGAACGCATCGATCCCGAAGCCGAACTCGGAATCGTGCCGCGATCTCCGCTTCCGTATTGGGGCTGGGGCGTAATCCCCGACCAGTACGGCCGCCGCTGGATCGACGACGACGGCGGAAGCGCCGAGCCGCCCGACCCGGGATTCAGCGACCTGCCGCCGCTACAGCCGGGATGGGGCCTGCAGGGGCGAGATTAGGCCCGTCCGGGTTACCTCAAGCTGTCGATCCGCCGACGCAGCATCTGCGCGAGCAGCGTAGTTTGGCGATCGTCGAAGCCGATTTCCCCGCACTTGTCCGGCCAGTCCTCCGCGGCGTCGACGATCGCGTCGATCATCCTTGCGACCTGGCCGAGCTCATGGCCGCTCACGGCATGCACGACAGCACTGACCTGATTCCCCGGCTTGCCGAACGCGGGATACAGCTGTCGCGGCCCCAGGTGTATCGCGTGGTTCATCAACGGCCCGAACGGGTCTCACTGCAACTGATGGCAGCGTTGTGCGACATCCTGGGCTGCGGCGTCGAAGACCTGGTCATCGTGACCGCCACCGACGTCTGCCGGCGCAAGACCGCCTCGGGCACGACCCCGCCGGCGCCCAACGTCGTCGAACTCAACAAGTGGGTGCGACCACGGCGTGCCCGGGTCATCAGCGATGACGATTGAGCCCAATCCCCGCTCGACACGACGTGGACGGCCCCCGGTTACCGATGGTGGTGATTAAGCATGCAGCAGGTGTCGGCGCATGGCCAACAAGCTGCGGGTGTACTGGCCGGGCGATCAGCCGCCTTCTTGCCGGCTACTGCTCCTTCCATCGTTTTTGGTTGCTGTGCAGTGCTTTCCGCCTGCTCCCACCTCGCCTGAGCGCCCGGCCCACTCCGCCCCGGCGCCGGTTTCGGAGCGCTCACTGCTGGTGGCACGGGGTCAGTGCAATAACAGGGATCTCACGCGAGGTCATTGCACGGTATTGGGACCAGCCCGGATTCTCGGCGGCAAAACGATCCATCAGGTCGTGACGTTCGCGATCGACGACGACGACTGTCGCGATGGCCGCGAAGCGGTGGTTATCGCAACCGTTTACTCCCACTTCCCCACTCGCGAAGATCTCCTCGCGCACCTGATCGCCGAGCGCATGACCCGGCTCACCG
>NZ_LQPJ01000075.1 GCF_002101785.1 Mycobacterium palustre | reverse complement strand
GGTGGGCGGCGATGCTCGGTGACCGCGCCGACTACGTGCTGGCGCACTCGGCGTCGGGCCTCGAGGGCGGGGCGTGGCGGGGTGACCTGCTGCCCAGCGAGGTGCTGCGACGCAACTTCTGGTTCTGCTCGATCGACGACCCGCACGCGTTCGGCGCGCTGGACGCGGTCGGCCCAGAGCGCATCCTGGTCGAAAGCGACTACCCGCACGCCGATTCGACGTGGCCCGACACCCAACACGTGGTGGCGCGCAACGTCGCCGGCCTCTCGGCCGAGGACGCGGCGCGCATCACCCACCGCAACGCGGCCCAGCTGTTCCGCCACCCGCTGCCCGACGAGAGTTGGCTCGCATGTTAGATCTGCTCATCCGCGACGCCCAGATCGTCGACGGCACCGCAGCGCCGGCCCGGCGCGGCGCCGTCGGCATCAAAGACGGGCGCATCGCGGCCGTCGGCGAGGTCGATGACATCGCGGCGAAAACCGTTGACGCCCAAGGGCGGACCCTGGCACCGGGATTCGTCGACCTGCACACCCACTACGACGCGCAGCTGTTCTGGGACCCGACGGCCAGCCCGTCGGTGCAGCACGGGGTCACCACGGTCTTCGGCGGCAACTGCGGCTTCACGCTCGCACCGGCGGGGCCCGACCAGCACGACTACCTCACCCGGATGCTCGCCCGCGTGGAGGGCATGCCGCTGGACGCGCTGCGGGCCGGGCTCGACTGGGAATGGGCCTCCTTCGGCGACTGGCTCGACCGCCTGGAGGGCCGCATCGCCGTCAATGCCGGCTTCCTGGTTGGCCATTCGGCGCTGCGGCTGGCCGCGATGGGCGGCGACGCCGTGGGCGGCGAGGCCACGCCACGGCACATCGACACGATGCTCGCCGTACTGCACGACGCGTTGGACGCCGGTGCGCTCGGCCTGTCGACTCGCAGTCGCCGACCCACAACGACGGCGCCGGCCAACCGGTGCCGTCGCGCAGCGCGTCCCGCGACGAACTGGTCACGCTGGCGGGCGGCCTGCGCGAGCACCCCGGCACCACCCTCGAAGCCATCATCGCCGGTTGCTTGTCCGGCTTCACCGACGACGACATCGCGCTGCTCACCGACATGTCGAAAGCCGCCGACCGCCCGCTGAACTGGAACCTGCTGGGCGTCTCGGCGGCCAACCCGGACGGACACCGCAAGCAATTGCGGGCCTCCGAAATCGCCGCCGGGCGCGGCGGCCGCGTCGTCGCGCTCACCCTGCCGCAGGCCATGAAGATCCGGCTGTCGTTCCTGTCCGGCTTCGTGCTCGACGGGCTGCCGGGCTGGCGCGACACCATGCACCTGCCGGTGCCCGAACGGCTCGCGGCGCTCGCCGATCCCGACGTGCGTCGCCGGCTGGCCGAGGGGGCCTCCTCGAAGGAGGCCGGCATGCTGCGCGGCCTGGCGCAGTGGGACCGGCTGGTCATCGCCGAGACGTTCGCGCCGGCCAACGCCGACGCCACGGGCCGCACCGTCGGCGAGGTCGCCAGGGCCCGCGGCGGCGAGCCCTTCGACACGCTGCTGGACATCGTGATCGCCGACGGGCTGCGCACCGGGCTCACCCCGCCCTTGACCGGCGACGACAAGGACGACTGGCGGGCGCGCGCCGAGGTGTGGCGGCACCCGGGTGCGGTGATCGGCGGGTCGGACGCCGGCGCCCACCTCGACATGATGTGCGGCGCCATCTATACGACGTCGCTACTCGGCAAGGGCGTCCGCGAGCACCGGGTGGTGACGCTCGAGGAAGCCGTCCGGCTGATCACCGACGTGCCCGCCCGGTTCTACGGGCTCACCGAGCGCGGCAGGATCGCGCCCGGCTGGCACGCCGACCTGGTGCTGTTCGACCCGGCGACCGTCGACCACGGACCGGAGCGCACGCGCTACGACCTGCCCGCCGGGGCCCCGCGGCTGGTCGCCGACGCCTGCGGGATCACCTCGGTGTGGGTGGGCGGCGTCGAGGTCTGCCACGACGGCGTCGCCACCGGCGCCCTGCCCGGCACCGTGCTTCGATCGGGCCGCGACACCGTGACGGTTTCGGCGTCGTGACCGTCGACGAATTCGACCCCGCGGAAATGCAGGGCGGCCTGCTGATGCAGGTTGAAAACGTGCACGAGCGGTTGCGCGACGCCCGGGAGCGGCACCGGGTGATGGCGGGAACCCTGTTCGCCGAGACCAGCTCCGGGCGGGTCGGCGACGCCGGCGTGACGGTCCTGGGGTACGACGAATGCCAGACGGTGCTCACCCACCCCGACACCTTCTCCTCGTCGATCTACGACCAGATCATGGGCCCGGTGATGGGCCGCACGCTGCTCGAGCTCGAGGGCGCCGAGCATCGGGCCAGCCGCGCGCTGGTGTCCCCGTCGTTTCGCACCACGCTGCTCGAGCGGTGGCGCGTCGAGCTGGTGGAGGTGGTGGTCCACGAACTCATCGACCGGTTCGCGCCGCGCGGGCGGGCCGAGCTGGCCCGCGAATTCACCTTCGCGTTCCCGGTGCAGGTCATCGCGCGGATCATGGGCCTGCCGCGGCGGGACTACCCGCGCTTTCAGCGGCTGTCCATCGAGCTGCTCAACGTGGTCTACGACTGGGACCGCGGGCTTGCCGCATCCCGGGCGTTGAAGGAGTACTTCGGCGAGGTGCTAGCCGAGCGGCGCCACCACCCGCAGGACGACCTGATCAGCATGCTGGCGGAATCGGAGATCGACGGCGCGCGGCTGACCGACGACGAGGTCTTCGCATTCCTGCTGCTGATCCTGCCCGCCGGCGTCGAAACGACCTACCGCGCCACGGGGAACCTGCTGGTCGCCCTGCTCACCGAGCCGCCGCTGCTGGACGCGCTGCGCGCCGATCGCGCCGGCCTGCGCGGCGCCTTCGAGGAGGCGCTGCGCTGGGAGCCGCCGATCACGACGGTGGTGCGCAAGGCGGCCCGCGACTGCGAGCTGGGCGGGGTCGCGATTCCCGCGGGCACCCACGTCAGCGTCAGCGTCGCGGCCGCCAATCGGGACCCGGCGCGCTACCCCGACCCCGACCGCTTCGATCCCACCCGCAAAAACATCGCGCACCTGACCTTCGGCGGCGGCCCGCACCTGTGCCTGGGCATGCACCTGGCGCGGATGGAGGCGGCGGTGGCCATCGACGCGCTGCTGGACCGGCTGCCGGAACTGCGGCTGGATCCGGCGACGCCGGCGCCGCGCGTGGTGGGGGTGGCGTTCCGCTCGCCGGCGGCGCTGCCGGTCGAGTTCACTCCCGCCTAGCGTCTACTTGCGGGCCAGCGCGTGCCAGGCCATGTCGGCGACCGCCTCGCAGTAGCGGTCGTCGACGGGGGCGTCGGAGTAGAGCACGCGGATGTTCAACGGTGCCATGACGATCTGCAAGGCGACCAAGGTGTTGACGCCCTCACGCAATTCGCCGCGCTCCCTGGCCCGATCGACGACACCGCGCACCGCGGCAAACCGCGCTCGCCACAACATCATTCGCGTCGCCTCGTCGTGATGCCCACCGCGGTTCATCACCACCGCCCGCACGAAAGTGCGCCCCTCGTCGGTGTTGAGCCGCCCGGTCAAGTTCCGCGCCAGCGCCAGCAGGTCGCCGCGCAGCGAGCCGGTGTCGGTGGCCGTACTGATGATTTCGGCATCGGCGAGGGCCGCATCGACGATGAGTCGTTGTGGGCTGCCCCAATAGCGGTGGATCATCGCGGGATCGAGGTGGTGGCGCTCCGCCAGGGCCTCGATGCTGAACCGCTCGACGCCCCAACGGGCTAACTCGTCGAGCGCCGCCGGCATCACCCGCGCCCGGACATCCGCGGGGATGGGGTTGTCGGGAGTGTGAGACGGCTGCATCGGTGTCCCCCTCGTACCGCCTAAAGATAGCCCGTCTGGTTCACCAAACGTACCGATGATTGCCCGTCGCTGAAGAACTCGGCGATGCTCAGCGACGCCAGGTCGAGGTGCAGCCGGTAGAGGATGCCCGGTCCCGCGTCCAGCGCCAGCCGCAACAGCATCTTGATCGGCGTCACGTGCGACACCACCAGGACGGTCGCGCCCCGGTGTGCCGCGACGATCCGCTCGCGCACCCGCAGCACCCGGTCGAGCACCGCGTCGAAGCTCTCGCCGCCCGGCGGGGTGGCGCTGGTGTCCCGTAGCCAGCGCCGGTGCAGCTCCGGATCGCGTTCGGCCGCTTCGGCGAACGTCAACCCCTCCCATGCGCCGAAGTCGGTCTCGATCAGGTCGTCGTCGACGGTGACGTCCAGGCCGAGGGCCTTGGCGGCCGCCGCCGCGGTGTCATAAGCGCGCTGCAGCGGCGAGGAGTACACCGCGGCGATCCCGCCGCGGTCCGCCACGTACCGCGCGGCGGCCGCCGCCTGCTGCCGACCCGCGTCTGTAAGCGCGGGGTTGCCGCGGCCGGAATAGCGCCGCTGCGCCGACAGTTCGGTCTGCCCGTGCCGCAACAACAACAACCGGGTCGGCGTGCCGCGCGCACCGGTCCATCCGGGTGACGTCTTGGCTTCGGCGGCAACGGATTCCGAGGCATCGGCAACCGGCGCCGCGGCCGCCTCCGCCATCCCGGCCGCGGCGTCCATGGCCTCGTTGGCCAGCCGGTCGGCGTGCGAGTTTTGGGCCCGCGGCACCCACGCGTACCTGATTCGGTCGAACCGCGACGCCAGCTTGCGCGCCTGGGCGTTCAGCTCGATCAGATCGGGGTGCTTGACCTTCCACCGCCCCGACATCTGCTCGACCACCAGCTTGGAATCCATGAAGACGTCCGCCTCGGTGGCGTCCATTCGCAGAGCGTCTTCCAAACCCGCTATCAGGGCCCGGTATTCGGCGACGTTGTTGGTCGCCACGCCGATGGCCTGCTTGGACTCGGCGAGCACGGTCGAGCGGTCGGCGCTGCGCACCACCGCGCCGTACCCGGCCGGACCGGGATTTCCGCGCGACCCGCCGTCGGCCTCGATGACGACCTTCACTGCTCGAAACCCTTGACGCGCAACAGGATCGCGCCGCACTCGGGGCATCGCACCAGCTCGTCCTCGGCGGCGGCCGAAATCCGCGACAGCTCACCGCGGCCGATCTCGATCCGGCAGGCGCCGCAGCGGTGTCCGAGCAGCGGCCCGGCGCCCGGGCCTCCCCCGGCCCGCTGCCGCTCGTAAAGCGCGGCCAGGGCCGGGTCCAGCGCCGCCGAGAGGGTGTCGCGCCGCGACGAATGCTCCTGGCGGGCCCGGTCTATCTCGGCCAGGGCGGCGTCGAGGGCCTCCTTGGCGGCGCGCAGCTCGGCCTGCAACGCCTCGACGGCCGCCTGCTTGGCGCTCGCCTGGGCCTGCAGCTCCTCGCGGCGCTCCATGATCTCGAGCAGGGAATCCTCCAGGCTGGCCTGGCGGCGAACCAGGGTATCCAGCTCGTGCTGCAGATCCGACAGCTGCTTGGCGTCGGTGGCACCCGATTTCAGCAGCGCCTTGTCGCGCTCTTCGCGCTGGCGCACCGCGTCGATCTCCGACTCCAGCCGGGACACCTGGGCGTCCAGGTCTTCCAGCGCGATTCGGAGCGCACCCAGCCGGTCGGCGGCGGCGTTGTGCTCGGCCTGCAGCCGCTGATAGGCCTCTTGCTGCGGCAGATGGGTCGACCGGTGCGCGATGCGCGACAGCTCGGCATCGAGCTTCGACAACTCCAGCAACGAGAGCTGCTGCGCCACTTCTGCTTTCATGACTGACTTCCCCCAATGTTCCACGGGTCGGTGCGAAGCGCGCACACCCGCACGCTCAGCGCCTCCCCGAAATGCGACCGCAGCACGCCGGCGGCCTGTTCGCACCACGGGAATTCGCTTGCCCAGTGCGCCACGTCGACCAGGGCGACCTCCGAGGCCCGGCGATGTTCGTCGGCCGGATGGTGCCGCAGGTCGGCCGTGACGTAGGCCTGCACGCCCGCGCCGGCCACGGCGGCCAGCAGCGAGTCCCCGGCGCCGCCGCACACCGCGACCCGCGACACCGGCGCGTCGGGGTTCCCCGCCGCGCGGATTCCCCACGACGTCCGCGGCAGGGCCGCGTCGACGCGGGAGACGAAGTCGCGCAACGGTTCCGGCCGCGGCAACGTGGCGATGCGGCCCAGTCCGGCGTCGCCGGGCGGCGGAACCAGGGCGAAGATGTCGAAGGCGGGTTCCTCGTAGGGATGGGCGGCCCGCATCGCCGCCAGGACGGCCCCGCGGGCCCGCGCCGGCGCGACGACCTCGAACCGGTCCTCGGCCACCCGCTCGACGCTGCCGACGCGGCCCACCGCGGGCGAGGCTCCTTCGTGCGGCAGGAACTGCCCGATGCCGGCAACGGTCCAGCTGCAATGCGAATAGTCACCGATGTGGCCGGCGCCGGCCTCGAACATGACCTCCTGCACCGCTTCCGCGTTCTCGCGCGGCACGTAGACGACCCACTTCTCCAGATCACCCGCGACCCGCGCAGGCTCGACGACACCTTCGACGGCGAGGCCGAGCGCGTCGGCGAGCGCATCGGACACGCCCGGCGACGCCGAGTCGGCGTTGGTGTGCGCGGTGAACAACGAACGGCCCGTTCGGATCAGCCGATGCACGAGCGCACCCTTGGGCGTGTCGGCCGCTACGGTGTCGACCCCCCGCAACAACAACGGGTGATGCGCCAGCAGCAGGCCGCCCTCGGGAACCTCCTCGACCACTGCTGGCGTCGCATCGACGGCCACGGTCACAGAGCCGACCGCTTCGTCGGGATCGCCGCAGACCAGACCCACCGAATCCCACGACTCCGCGAGCCGCGGCGGGTACGCCTCGTCCAGCACCTCGATGACGTCGGAAAGCCGCACGCTCACCGCGACACCTCCGAGATCGCCCGCACCAGCAACGGCCATTCGGGGCGGACCGCGGCCCGCAGGTAGGTCTCGTCGAGGCCGACGAACGTGTCACAGCGGCGCACCGCGATCCCGTTTCGCGCCAGAGCGCTTCGGACGCGCGCGGCGTCCGGCATGCGGAACAAGACGAACGGGCCCCGGCCGTCGACCGGGTCGGCGCCCACCGAGGCCAGGCCGGCCACCATCTCGGCGCGCAACTCGGCCAGCCGCACCGCCCCGGCCGCCGCTTCTGCGACCGCCCCGGGCGCGCAGCACGCGGCGATGGCGGTCAGCTGCAGCGTCCCCACCGGCCAGTGCGCGCGCTGGGTGCTCAACCGCGCCAACACCTCTGGTGCGCCCAGGGCGTATCCGACGCGCAGCCCGGCCAGCGCCCAGGTCTTGGTGAGGCTGCGCAGCACCAGCACATCGGGCAGCGAGTCGGCGGCCAGCGACTCCGGCTCGCCGGGAAGCGAATCGGCGAACGCCTCGTCCACCACCAGGACCCGGCCGGGTCGGCGCCACGCCAGCAGCCGCTCGCGGGCGTGCAGCACCGAGGTGGGGTTGGTCGGGTTGCCCACCACGACCAGGTCGGCATCGTCGGGGACGCTCACGCCGTCCAGCCCGAACGGCGGCTCGAGGACGACGTGCTCGACGGGCACCCCGGCGGCGGCCAGCGCTACCGCCGGCTCGGTGAACGACGGCGCGACGATCACCGCCTTCGACGGGCGCAGGTTTCCCAGCAACGCGAACCCTTCCGCCGCGCCGGCCAGCGGCAGCACCTCCTCGCGGGCCCGGCCATGCCGGGCGGCGGCCGCGTCCTGCGCCAGGCGCGCGTCGTCGTGGCTCGGGTAGCGCGCCAGGTCCGGCAGCCGCGCGGCCAGCCGCTCGATCAGCCACTGCGGCGGTCGCGCGTGGCGGACGTTGACGGCGAAGTCCAGCATCCCGGGCGCGACCGCCTGATCGCCGTGATAGCGGGCCGCCGCAGGCGGGCTCGGGTTCAGAGTCGCCATCCGTGAAACACTAGTGCGCCGCCTCGCGCGTGTGGCGGGAAGTCCGTCGAGGACAATGGGGAGGTGACAAGCGCGATGTCGCCCAATAGCCATAGCCTGCCGGACCCGGCCGCCGAACTGGTGATCTTCGACCTCGACGGCACCCTGACCGACTCGGCGGAAGGCATCGTCGCCAGTTTCCGGCACGCGCTCGCCCACGTCGGCGCCCCGGTGCCCGAGGGTGACCTGGCCGCGCGGATCGTCGGGCCGCCGATGGACGACACCTTCCGGTCGATGTTCGGCGAATCCGCCGAGGAGGCGATCGCGGCGTTCCGCGCCGAGTACGCCACCCGTGGCTGGGCGATGAACACGCTGTTCGACGGCATCCAGCCGCTGCTGGAAGACCTGCGCGCCGCCGGCGTGCGGCTCGCCGTGGCCACCTCCAAGCTGGAGACCACCGCGCGGCGCGTGCTCGCCCACTTCGGCGTCGATCAGCACTTCGAGGGTTGTCGCCGGGGCCACCCCGGACGGCTCGCGCAAGAGCAAGGAGGAGGTGCTCGCCCACGCGCTGGAACAGCTGCGGCCGCTGCCCGAGCGGGTGCTGATGGTCGGCGACCGCAGCCACGACGTGCACGGCGCGGCGGCCCACGGCATCGACACCGTGGTGGTCGGCTGGGGCTACGGCCGCGACGACTTCGCGGGCGGGTACCACCTGACCGGCGTGACGCACGCCGCGACGGTCGACGAGCTGCGGAGCGCGCTCGGTGTCTGAAAAGCTCCACATCACGTTCGTCTGCACGGGCAACATCTGCCGCTCGCCGATGGCCGAGAAGATGTTCGCCGACCAGCTGCGCCGCCGTGGTCTGGGCGACGCGGTGCGGGTGACCAGCGCCGGCATCGGCAACTGGCACGTCGGGGACTGCGCCGACGACAGGGCCACCCGGGTGCTGCGCGCCCACGGCTATTCCACCGACCATTGCGCCGCCCAGCTCGACGACGACCACCTCTCGGCCGACCTGGTGGTGGCGTTGGGCCGCAACCACGTTCGGATGTTGCGGCAGCTGGGCGTCGATGCCGACCGGATCCGGATGCTGCGGTCGTTCGACCCGCGCTCGGGTTCGCACCCCCTTGACGTCGACGACCCGTACTACGGCGACGCCGAAGACTTCGAGGCTGTCCTCGCCGTCATCGAGGCCGCCCTGCCCGGGCTGCACGCCTGGGTCGACGAGCGGCTCGCGGGCGACGGACAGCGCTGATGCGCCGCCTGGCTTTCCTGCGGCGCCCGGGCTGGATAGCGCTGGCGCTGGTGGTCATCGCTTTCACCTATCTGTGCTTCATGGTGCTCGCGCCCTGGCAGCTGGGAAAAAACACCAGGACGTCGCGGGAGAACCACCAGATCGAGACGTCTCTCAACACCCCGCCCGTCGCGCTGAAAACGCTGCTGCCGCGCCAGGAGTCGTCGGCACCCGGCGCGCAGTGGCGGCGGGTGACGGCGACCGGGCACTACCTGCCCGACGCACAGGTGCTGGCCCGGCTGCGGGTGGTCGAGGGCGATCCGGCGTTCGAGGTGCTGGCCCCGTTCGTCGTCGACGACGGGCCCACCGTGCTGGTCGACCGCGGCTATGTCCGACCCGAACAGGGTTCGCGCGTTCCCGCGATTCCGAGGCCGCCGGCCGAGACGGTGACCATCACCGCGCGGTTGCGGGACTCCGAGCCGAGCGTGGCGGGCAAGGATCCGTTTATCGGTGACGGTGTGCAGCAGGTGTATTCGATCAACACCCAGCAGGTTTCGAGGTTGATGAAGGTCCCGCTAGCCGGGTCGTACCTGCAATTGGTGGAGAACCAACCCGGCGGGCTCGGCGTGATCGGCGTGCCGCATCTGGACGCCGGGCCGTTCCTTTCCTACGGGATCCAATGGATTTCGTTCGGCATCCTCGCGCCGATCGGGTTGGGCTACTTCGTGTACTCGGAGATGCGTGTCCGCCGCGAGGAAAAGCAACGCGCCGCTGGCGCTCCGGCAGCCCCTGCGACCGTCAAGGACAAGCTCGCCGACCGCTACGGCCGCCGCCGGTAGTTCAGGGCCTTTCGGTGTGAAGTGAGGGGCCTTCGGTGTGAACTGAGGGCTCTCCGTGTGAACTGAGGGCCTTCCATGTGAACTGAGGGCCTTCGGTGTGAACTGAGGGCCTTCCGTGTGAACTGAGGGCCTTCGGTGTGAACTGAGGGCCTTCGGTGTGAACTGAGGGCCTTCGGTGTGAACTGAGGGCTTTCCGTGTGAACTGAGGGCGCGGAGAACGCGATTCTCCCGCCCCACATGCACACTCAAGGCCGTAGATGCACACTCAGCGCCGTACATACACACTCAGCGCCGTACATACACACTCAGCGCCCCACCAACACACCCACCGCCCCGGCGAGCCCGGAGAACTACTTAATGTGGACAATTTCAGTCGGCGGCTGGTCTCTGGCGTTGAGTGAACCGCCCCACCCACACTCAGCGCCCCACCAACACACCCAACCCGACCAGCAGCGCGGCCGCCGCCTGCACCGCCCGCGACAGCGCGACCGCGCGGCGCAGGTCGGCCACCGTGGGCGGCAGGCCGTCACCGAGGGTGGGCCGGATCTGCAGTTCGTGGTGGTAGTGGGTGGGACCGCCGAGCCGGACGCCCAGCGCCCCGGCGAAGGCCGCCTCCACCACACCGGCGTTGGGGCTGGGGTGGCGGGCGGCGTCGCGCCACCAGGCGCGCACGGCGGCCGACGACGACCCGGACACCAGCGGCGCGCACACGACGACGAGCGCCGCGGTCACCCGGGCCGCGGCATAATTGGCCAGGTCGTCCAATCGTGCTGCAGCCCAACCGAATCGGGCGTAACGAGGCGAGCGATAACCGACCATCGAATCGAGCGTGTTGATGCCGCGGTAGGCCAGCACCGCGGGCACCCCGCCCGCGGCCGCCCACAGCAGCGGCGCCACCTGCGCGTCGGAGGTGTTCTCCGCGACGGACTCCAGCGCCGCCCGGGCCAGGCCCGCGCCGTCGAGGCGGGCGGGGTCGCGCCCACACAGCGACGGCAGCAGCCCCCGGGCGGCCGCGACGTCGCCGCGCTCCAGCAGCCGACACATCTCCAGGCCGGTGCGCGCCAACGACGTGCCGCCCAGCGAGACCCAGGTGGCCGCGGCCATGGCCACGACGGACCGCAACCGCCCCCGCGGCGTGGCCGCCGCGCCCAGGACGGCTACCACGCCGACCAGCAGGACCACGTGCAGCGCGCCGGCGAGCTTGCTGTCGCGGTAGGTGAAGCGCTCCAACCGCGAGGCCGCCCGGCCGAACAACGCCACGGGGTGACCGCGTTGCGGATCGCCCACGGCGAGGTCGGCAAGGTAGCCGACCAGCACTCCGGCGATGCGGGCCCGCCGCCTCGTCGCAACCATTCCCGCAGCGTCTCACACGTGGTCTACTCGGTTGCATGCCCGCGACCCGCATTGCCGACCTGCTCAACCCGGCGGCGATGCTGTTGCCGGCGGCAAACGTGGTCATGCAGCTCTCGCTCCCGGGTGTCGGTTACGGCGTGCTGGAAAGCCCGGTGGACAGCGGCAACGTGTTCAAGCACCCGTTCAAGCGGGCCCGCACCACCGGGACCTACCTGGCCGTCGCAAGCATCGGCACCGAGTCGGACCGGGCGCTGATTCGCGGCGCCGTGGACGTCGCCCACCGGCAGGTTCGCTCGACGTCGTCGAGCCCGGTGTCCTACAACGCCTTTGACCCCAAACTGCAGCTGTGGGTGGCCGCCTGCCTGTACCGCTATTACGTCGACCAGCACGATTTCTTGTACGGCCCGCTGGACCTCGAGGACCCGGCCAGCGCCGACGCCGTCTATCGCGACGCCAAACGGTTGGGCACCACGCTGCAGGTGCCCGAGCGCATGTGGCCATCCGACCGCAGCGCGTTCGACGAATACTGGAAGCACTCCCTCGACGAGCTACGCATCGACCCGCCAGTGCGCGAACACTTGCGTGGGGTCGCGTCGCTGGCGTTTCTGCCGTGGCCGCTGCGGGTGCTGGCGGGGCCGTTCAACCTGTTCGCGACGACGGGGTTCCTGGCGCCCGAGTTCCGCGCGATGATGCGCCTCGGGTGGTCGCCGGGCCAGCAACGGCGCTTCGAGTGGCTGCTGGCCGCGCTGCGGCTGGCGGATCGGGTGATCCCCCATCGGGCGTGGCTCTTCGGTTACCGGCTTTACTTGTGGGACATGCGGTCTCGGGCCCGACGTGGCCAGCGCATCGTCTAGGGCTAGAGTCGGTCGAATGGCTTTCCCCGCGCTCAACCACGTGGCGGTCACGGTGCGTGACCTCGAGGTCAGCGGACAATGGCATCGGCGCCTTTCGGCGCCGAGCCCATACTCGACGAGCGCACCGACGCCGGCTTCCGACATCTGGATGCTCAATGGCCGGACGGTGTTCGGCATCCACCAGCACGACCGGCCGCCCCCGACGAGGCCTTCGGCGAGCTGCGCGTCGGCCCGGACCATGTCGGCTTCGGCGGCGCCGACGGCGGGGAGCTGGAAAAGTGGGCCACGCGCCTGGATGAATTGGGCATCGAGCACGGCGGCATCATGGACGCGCCGTACGGTTCGGGGCTGAGCTTCCGCGACCCCGACGGCATCGCCCTGGAATTCTTCGCGCCGCCGAACCTGACGCATATCCCTTGCGGCCGACGGGGTCTCAGCGAATCGTCGCGAAGAACGCGCGAACGTCGTCGACGAACAGCTCCGGCTGCTCGAACGCGGCAAAATGCCCGCCGCGCGGCATGTCCGTCCAGTGTGTGATGTTGTAGACCGGCTCGCACCAGCGCCGCGGCGCCTTGAGCAGCTCCTTGGGGAAAGCGGCGACGCCCGTGGGCAAGTCGACCCGGTCCAGCTGCCCCCACACATTGAAACTCTCCCAGTACAAGCGGGCCGATGAGGCGCCGGTGCCGGTGACCCAGTACACCATCACGTTGTCGAGCAGCTCGTCGCGGCTGAACGCGTTCTCGGGATGGCCGTCGCAATCCGCCCAGGCCCAGAACTTTTCGACGATCCAAGCCAGCTGCCCCACCGGCGAATCGACCAGCCCGTACCCCAGCGTCTGGGGCCGGGTGGACTGCTGCTTGGAGTAGCCGGTGCCCCACTTGCGGTGGTCGGCCAGCGCGGCCAGGGCTCGCTGCTCCTCCGCGGTGGGGTCCTTCAAGGCTTCGGGCGTGGGTCGCCCGATCGGCATGTTGACGTGGATGGCCGCGCAGTGGCCGCCGTTGCGGCCCATCTGGGTGGTGACCGCGGCACCCCAGTCGCCGCCCTGCGCGCCGTAGCGCTCGTAGCCGAGGCGCAGCATGAGCGTCTCCCACGCCGAGGCGATCTTTTCGACGCCCCAGCCGGTGCGGGTCGGCTTGCCGGAAAAGCCGTAGCCCGGAAGCGACGGGCACACCACGTGGAAAGCGTCCTCGGCCCGTCCCGACGCCGGATTGGTCAGCGGCTCGATCACCTTGTGGAACTCCACGATCGAGCCCGGCCACCCGTGGGTGATCACCAGCGGGAAGGCATTGTCGTGCGGCGAGCGCTGGTGGATGAAATGGATGTCCAGCCCGTCGATGTCGGTGACGAACTGGTCGAAGCGGTTCAGCGCGGCCTCCCGAGAGCGCCAGTCGTAGTCGTTGGCCCAATAGCCGGCCAGCTCGCGGGTGTAGGCCAGCGGGATGCCCTGGCTCCAGTCGTCGACGCATTCGGCCTCGGGCCAGCGGGTGCGGGCCAACCGCGATCGCAAATCCTGCAAGACATCGTCGGGGACGTCGATGCGAAAGGGCTTCATGGGGTTCACCATTCGTGGTCGTCCGTGATCGCGGGTCGCTCGCCCACTCGTCAGACCTTGCCATATTCGGCAGATCGCCAACAACGCAAGACGCTCCACGCGAATGCCCGTGAAATTAGCGTCGGAGGCATTGGCCCCGTTATGCGTAACCGTGAGATAATCGGCTCGATAGGTCTTATCGGTCTACCAGGCATTTCCAGAATGGGACTGCGATGATTACCGAAACGCCAAAAACATTCCCCCTCATCTTCAGGGGCTACGATCCGACCCAGGTTGACGCGTACATCGGGAACCTCATCACCAAGCAGCAGGTGCTGCTCGACGACATCGAGAACCTCCGGGCGAGACTCAAGGAAGCCTGCGACGAAGCGGCGGGGCTGCGGATCGAGGTCGCCGTCCTCACCGACGAGGTCGCCGTCCTCACCGAGTCTTCGCCTTCCCCCCAGGCGATGCAGCGTCGCATGGCCAAGATGGTGCAGCGGGCGGTCGACGAGATTTCCGAGATGCACGCCGAGGCGCGGGCCGAGGCGGAGGCGATGATGGCGGCAGCCACGGCCGGGGCCGAAGACGCCCGGCGAGAACACCAGGAGCGGCTGACAGACATGGCCGAGGAGCGCAAAGCGCTGGAAGCCGAGTACGCGGACGCCAAGAAAAAGCTCGAAGCCGAACTGGCCAGGATGCGCGCCGAAACCCGGTCGACGATCGAGAAGGCGTGGCAGGACGCCCAGCAGGAGCGCGACCTGCTGCTCGCCGACGCGAAGCGGGAAGCCGAGCGTTGCCGCGAGGAGGCACGCCGGGTGGTGGACGAGGCGCATCAGCAGCGGATCAGGATCCTCGAGCAACTGATGCGGGTATACCGCGACCTGGAAGCCGTTCCGGCCGCCCTTGAGTCGGCATACGAAGAACGAAACAATGCGGGGGAGCCGGGCGTCGTGGTGCCGTTGGACCAGAAGATCAAACGAAACCCCGATTCCGTGCACGGCCTCGCGTAGTCGCGACAAGGGCATGCCCGCCGTCCACCTTCGCGCGAAATTGCCTCTCCCACTTGGCGTCAACGCGCGATGAGTTGGGCGTGCGGGCCCTCACCTGCGCGAGCGAAGTGCGCAGAGCACAAGTAACGCACTACTCAGCGGCGCGGGGCCACGCGCGAAGGAACACCACGCGAAAGTGGGCGCGGACGGTATCGAACCGCCGACCGCTGGTGTGTAAAGGGACCAGAGAAAGTGAACAGGCGTTCTACGGTGTCCACTATGTGCAGTTCAGCGCCGTTTTGCATGTACATGGTGTGCGCTGTGTCTGCCTCGTTTCGGACTTTCTTGGCAACTTGGCGGCAATCTGACGAACGGGCGTTCGGGCGACTTTGGCCAGCACAACCGAGCGGTGTGCCACTAAACGGTAGGGAGTGACCGCCACACCCACCCGCCGGGGCGAGTCCACGTCAGCACCGGCCGGTAGCCGCCGGTGATCCATACGTGCGTTGCGGCGAAGTCGTCGGGTAGGGCGTAGCGGGGCACGTACCCGCGCTCTGTCAGCAGCTGGTCGAACAGATCGAAGCCGGAGCCGTAGAGGTGCACCCCGACCGCAAGGTGCCGCTCGCTGACGCCCTGGTGGTCCCGCAGCTTGGCCAGCTTCGACATGATCCCCTCGTCGGCCAGCATCCGGTCTAGGTCGTGGTCCAGATTCTCATTGCGGGGAAAGCTCACTCTCGGCGGCAGTCGCACCTCCACCGTGCCGGGCGCAGACAACGGGCTGGGCGACAAGCGCAGCTCCCCCAACACGAACCACTGGACATCCGCGCCGAATTCGCTCGTTGGTAGCCGCATGGGGTCATCGACGCCGTGACGATCACACGCTGCGATGACGGGCGGCAGTCGTCTCCGCAGATGATCGAGTTTCGTGCCGAGTTCGACCGTGACGGCCCAGCCGCGCGGGCTGTCGCAGGTGATCGTCTTGCCGTCGCGGTTCAACTTGGATTGCAGTGCGGCTGCCCGGCCGTCGCGATAGGTGGTCATTTCGACGGCTCCGGTCGTCCCGTCGGGCGATGTGAACACGTAATCGACCGCCCGCGGGCGTCCGTCCCGGTCGAATTGTTCTAGCTCGACTCCGTGCAGGAGTTCGATGACCCCGCGCAGATACCTCTCGGAATGGCGTTCATCGCCCACCGATGCACCGTAGCGAACGGCCCGGGTTGAATCGCCTCTACGCAGCCTCTCGGTGCTGCGTGGGATCAAACCCGGCCGCTTTGGCGGTCCAGAGCTGGACTCCTGGCGGTTGTCCGTGATGCCCGGCAACCCGGTTCGCACCGTGGTCGCCATCGACCCCAGCGATAGCGGCCAGGGCGACGCGGCGGGCATCATCGCGGCCAGCCTGACCACCGAGGGCGTGGTGGTTGTGCATCGTGACATTAGCAAACCGCTGACACCTGAACAGTGGGCAAGAGCCGCGGTGGAACTCGCCATCGACACCGGCGCGAGTGAGATAGCGGTCGAGACGTATATCGCGCGCGAGGGATACCTGTCGGTGCTCAACACGACGATGCGCCGCTACCGTCTGCCTCACCCGATCCGCGCCACGCCGTGGCCGCCGCGCAACAACCGTAGCGGTCGCGGGCGGGATGATGCGATGGCCCACAGCGCCAAGCTGATTCAAGGGCTCGAAACCGGCACGGTGCGCCTGGTCGGGCATTTACCCAGCTTTGAGGGGCAAGCCACACGGTGGCAGGCGACGCAGCATCAACCCGACTGTATTGCGGCAGCGGTTATCGCGCACGATGTACTGACCAACGGCGGTCAGGTGAGCTTTGTCAGCCCGATTGACCGTGCGCGCCGGGGCATGTTCTCCGAGCCCCCAGCCTGGATGACCCGGCGGATAGGCGGCGGGTAAATGTGACGGACATGGGCAACCACGACGACAAGCTGCCATGCAGCGCCGACCCCGACGACGTGGCGGTATGCCATCACGCCGCTATCTGCACCTACGCCGACTCCGAGGGACGCCTCGCGCGTGGTGGCCGAGATGCGCTGCGCGCGTTCCTGATCGCCGAGCCCGAGCCAGCCGACAGCGACGGTCACGGCTGCGGCTGCCGCCGTTGCACCGGCGTTGAGCGTCCGATGTCCGATGACGAAGCCGACGCTGTGCTAGCACACCTACCGCCCCGCGTGGCGACGCTCTACGAACTCGGCAAGGTCGACTTCCGCGGCTGCGCGGAGTGCGAACAGTGCGGGCGCATGGCTCCGTTGTTTACCGACTCCATGACCTCGCAGCCCGGCGTCCTCGCGCAGCGCCGCTGCGGACGTGAAAGCCGACGAGCTGCGCACGGTCGGCGCATCGCTGTTCGGGTGACACTGCAATGCTGCTCCGACTCCGGCGGAGCTGCGGCGGGCCTATCTGGCGTAATACCAGCTAAGGGTGTTTCACAGACGTTACTCAAATAACGCGCCGGATTACACGATGGCGCGACGATTATTCGGTACCGTGTCGCCTTGTGGTCCTTGCTTCCGAATTGTTAGCTGAGTCCGACCCAGACGTTGCCTACCGACGGACAATCCTGTCAAAGGAAATGAGCCACATGGTCGGCAGCGGGCTCCTCGGGTTTGGGATCGGTGCAGGCAAAATGCCTATGCCCCTGTTGCTTCTGGAATGGCGGCTGCCGCTTGTCGGGCATATGACCTTTGAGGACAATGAATTTCACGAAACCGACAGTGCAGGCTCGATGATTAAGCAGTCAGACTCATTTGACCGCCTTCTGTCTGAATCATTTGTCCGAGAGCTTCTTTCCCAACTCCAACCCGTTCGTTTGATCGCCCTGCCTCGACCTCTGCCGCAAGTCGCCCTCGGTACAGCCGCCCACTGCGGCGGTCCACTAGGACCTGGCACGTTTGGGGTGCATGTTGATAGAAGCGGGACGAAGGGGGTTCTCACCGCCGGGCATGTCTGTCCTCTGCTTAAGGGTCAACCGGTTCGCGCTTACGAGCCATCCGGTGTCGAGGTCGGCATCGTGACGCAGCGCATGTGCTATCAGTACGACACCAACGGAAATAAGATTCCGGCCGGTACTGACGTCGCCGACGTGGCGTTCATCCAACTCAGTGACCAGAGCGAACCGGCGCACTCGCTGACGGCGGCTCCGGCTAAGGAATGGGATGTCGTAACCGCGCACGGCTCAGTGACCAGCGGTCTAAGCTCTCATCTTCAAGCAGTTGGGTGTTCTATGGCGAGTGTCAGCCCCGATTGCGGAAACTGGGGTGAGGCCATGTTAACCCAACACGCCATATCCGCAGGTGGGGACTCTGGTGCAGCTGTACTGAACCGCTCCGGCCAAGTTGTCGGCCAGGTCGTCGCTGGTTATCCTGGCGTCTACACGGTGATACAAGACATCGAATACTTACTACGAGCAACGGGGGCCGTCTTGCGATGACGGCAAGAGTGAGACGAGCGATCGAGACCTTTGCCCGCCGCCGAATGGCGCGAGGCGAGCTTCTGACCTGGAAGTATGACGACGAAGCGGGTGTGACAACCTTCTACGTTCCCGACGACATCGAGGTTGTCGCGTTCCCCACCCAGATCGCTGGGGTGCGGACGAAGATCAAACGGCTGCCCCGGCCTGTTCCGTTGGGTAGTAGTACCGCCCAACGATGAACACAGGCGTTGCCAATTCATTCCTCGTATTTTGTGTCATCGCAGCAGCAGCCAGCCTCGGACTAGCGATTTTCTTTGGCATCACCGACTGGAAAGCAGCGGCAAGGGTACGAGATTTCGCCAAAAATGCGGTCGCGCCAACCTCGACCGCCGGGACGCAGAACCCACTGCAACCTCAAGCTGGCGGGCTGCCCATTGAAGCGATTGCCAAACTTGCCGAGGCCCTCGAAAAAATCAACCCGTCCGGCCGTTTCCTGGTTGCTGCCATAGCTTTTACTGCTGCTGCGACATTGGTGATTTCTGTCGGTGCGGCAAAGGGATAGATCGATCACAACAGCGGAGCCTGATAGGCAACCGTTCTCACGCATGACCCCTCTTAGTCGGCCCCATTGGCAACTTCTCGGAAACTCGGCGCGTCGATCAGTCGACCGCGGTAGGCTGCCATCGCGTTGAAATTGCTGTCTAGCTGGGATTTTTACTGGTGGGCGCGGACGGTATCGAACCGCCGACCGCTGGTGTGTAAAACCAGAGCTCTACCACTGAGCTACGCGCCCTGAACCCGGGGAAACGGGTCCGCCGCAGGCTACCCGCCGGGAACCCAAGCCCCAAAACTCAGGTTCGCAACGCCGCCAGCGCCTCGGTCCACAGCCGCTGGTCGCGGGACTCACCGGGCTGCTTCATCTCGGCAAACCGGATTATCCCCGAACGGTCGACGACGAAGGTACCGCGATTGGGATAGCCGGCGTCGGGGTTGAACACGCCGTAGGCCTGGCTGACGGCGCCGTGCGGCCAGAAATCCGACAGCACCGGGAAGGTGTAGCCGCTCTCCAGGGCCCAGATCTTGTGCGTGGGGGGTGGCCCCACCGAGATCGCCAGGACCACGGTGTCGTCGTTCTCGAAGTCCGGCAGGTGGTCGCGCAACCGGTCCAGCTCGCCCTGGCAGATGCCGGTGAACGCCAGCGGGAAGAACACCAACAACACGTTGCGGGCATCGCGGAACGAACTCAGGGTGACGGGCTGGTGATTTTG
Source organism: Mycobacterium palustre (assembly GCF_002101785.1). Taxonomy (GTDB): domain Bacteria; phylum Actinomycetota; class Actinomycetes; order Mycobacteriales; family Mycobacteriaceae; genus Mycobacterium; species Mycobacterium palustre. The sequence continues at coordinate 8,937 of NZ_LQPJ01000075.1, read as the reverse complement.
GTCGCGCAATGTGAAGTCGGGGGCGGTGGCGCCGACGGGCAGCATCAACGCTTCCCGGCCCGGGACTTCGGCTGCACCAGCCGGCTGGCGCTCCAGTCCCCGAGGTTGACCGACGACGTCGGCATCAGGCCGGCGGTGGGGGCCGCCTCGGCGATCTCGGCGGGCGGCACGTGCCCCGGCTTTCCGGTCTTGGGCGTCAGCACCCAGATCACGCCGTCCTCGGCCAGCGGGCTGATCGCGTCCATCAGGGTGTCCACCAGGTCGCCGTCGCCCTCGCGCCACCACAGCAGCACGACGTCGGTGACCTCGTCACTGTCCTCGTCGAGCAACTCACTGCCGCAGGCTTCCTCGACCGCAGCGCGGATCTCGTCGTCGGTGTCTTCGTCCCAGCCCCATTCCTGGACGACTTGGTCTCGTTGGATGCCCAGCTTGCGAGCGTAGCTCGGGGCGTGATCCGCCGCGACCACCGTGAAGCCTCCTTAAACCATCCGCGCACGTGCGATTCGAATTATCGTCGCACAGCCAGAACGCGGTCCATACCCTTGGCTCGCCGCGCGCATCAGAACGACGCCAGGCAGAGTTTCAGCGCCTTGGTCTTGGTGTCGTTGAGCTGGTCGACGCGCTTGTTGAACTCCGGTATCGACGCGTGGGTGCCGATGGCGTTGGCCACCCCGCGCGCGGCGTCGATGTAGGCGTTGAACGCGTCCTTCAGCTGCTGGGACAGCGCGTCGCTGAAGCTGTTGGAGACGGTGGTCGCGCTGTCGTTGAGCGCGCCGATGGCCGGGCCTTCGGTCGGACCGGTGTTGTGGCCCGCGTTGAACGCCGAGACGTAGGCGTTCACCTTGTCGATCGCGTCTTTGCTGGTGGTGGCCAGCGAGTCGCACGAGCTGTGCACCGCCCTGGTGGTCAGCGATTGCTGCCGCTGCGACTCCCGGATCCTCGACGTCGCCGATGAGGCCGACACCGACGCCGACACCGACTGCCGGTACGCCGGGGCGACGTTCGTATCGGGGGTCGCCGTGCCTTTCGTCACGGTCGTACAGCCGACGATGCCCATCACCACCGCCGCGACACAGCCGAGCGCCAAGGCACCTCGCTTGCGAAGATCCCCCACCTGCGCGCGAGGGACGGCACGCCATCCGATGAGCACGGTTGCTGACGTTACCGGGTGGCGATCCGGACCGCCCCCATAGACACCGTGTCGGTCTCGGCTACCCACCGATCACGCCGGTGCGGCACGATAGGGGGAGAGCACGCACACAGCGAAATCGCCGACTACAGGAGCGGAAGTTGACCACCGAGTTCGCCCGCCACGATCTAGCCAAAAACCCAAGCAGCGCAAGCGAACCCGACCGCGTTCGGGTGATCCGCGAAGGTGTGGCGTCCTACCTGCCCGACATCGACCCCGAGGAAACCTCGGAGTGGCTCGAATCCTTCGACGAATTGCTGGCGCGCTCGGGCCCGGCGCGGGCGCGCTACCTGATGCTGCGGCTGCTGGAGCGGGCAGGCGAGCAGCGGGTGGCGATCCCGTCGCTCACGTCGACCGACTACGTCAACACCATCCCCACCGAGCTGGAACCGTGGTTCCCCGGCGACGAGGACGTCGAACGCCGCTACCGCACCTGGATCCGCTGGAACGCCGCCATCATGGTGCACCGCGCCCAGCGCCCGGGAATCGGCGTGGGCGGCCACATTTCGACCTACGCCTCGTCGGCGGCGCTGTACGAGGTCGGCTTCAACCACTTCTTCCGCGGCAAGTCGCACCCCGGCGGCGGCGACCAAGTGTTCATCCAGGGCCACGCCTCCCCCGGCATTTACGCGCGCGCCTTCTTGGAAGGCCGGCTCAGCGCCGACCAGCTCGACGGTTTCCGCCAGGAGCACAGCCATCCCGGCGGCGGGTTGCCGTCCTACCCGCACCCACGGCTGATGCCCGACTTCTGGGAGTTTCCCACCGTGTCGATGGGGCTCGGCCCGCTCAACGCCATCTACCAGGCGCGGTTCAACCACTACCTGCACGACCGCGGCATCAAGGACACCTCCGATCAGCACGTGTGGTGCTTTTTGGGCGACGGCGAAATGGACGAACCCGAGAGCCGCGGGCTCGCGCACGTCGGCGCGCTGGAAGGCCTGGACAACCTCACCTTCGTGATCAACTGCAACCTGCAGCGCCTCGACGGCCCGGTGCGTGGCAACGGCAAGATCATCCAGGAGCTCGAGTCGTTCTTCCGCGGCGCCGGCTGGAACGTCATCAAGGTGGTATGGGGCCGCGAGTGGGACGCCCTGCTGCACGCCGACCGCGACGGCGCACTGGTGAACCTGATGAACACCACCCCCGACGGGGACTACCAGACATACAAGGCCAACGACGGCGGCTACGTGCGAGACCACTTCTTCGGCCGCGACCCGCGCACCAAGGCGCTCGTCGAGCACATGACCGATTCGGAGATCTGGAACCTCAAGCGCGGCGGCCACGACTACCGCAAGGTCTACGCCGCCTACCGCGCGGCCGTCGACCACAAGGGCCAGCCGACGGTGATTTTGGCCAAGACGATCAAGGGCTACTCACTGGGCGCGCACTTCCAGGGCCGCAACGCCACGCACCAGATGAAAAAGCTTGCGCTGGAAGACCTTAAAGCCTTCCGCGACTCGATGCGCATCCCGATCAGCGACGCCCAGCTCGAGGAGGATCCCTACCTTCCGCCCTACTATCACCCCGGCCCGGACGCCCCGGAGATCCGCTACATGCTCGACCGGCGCCGCACGCTGGGCGGCTTCGTGCCCGAGCGCCGCACCAAGGCCAAGGCGCTGCGGCTTCCCGGCCGCGACACCTACAAGGCCCTGAAGAAGGGCTCGGGCAACCAGGAGGTCGCCACCACCATGGCGACCGTGCGGACGTTCAAAGAAGTGATGCGCGACAAGGAAATTGGGCCGCGCATCGTGCCGATCATCCCCGACGAGGCGCGCACCTTCGGGATGGACTCGTGGTTCCCGTCGCTGAAGATCTACAACCGGCTGGGTCAGCTGTACACCGCCGTGGACGCCGACCTGATGCTGGCCTACAAGGAAAGCGAGGTCGGCCAGATCCTGCACGAGGGCATCAACGAGGCCGGTTCGGTGGGCTCGTTCATCGCGGCCGGCACCTCCTACGCCACGCACAACGAGCCGATGATCCCGATCTACATCTTCTATTCCATGTTCGGGTTCCAGCGCACCGGCGACGGGCTGTGGGCCGCCGCCGACCAGATGGCGCGCGGCTTTCTGCTCGGGGCCACCGCGGGCCGCACCACGCTGACCGGTGAGGGCCTGCAACACAACGACGGCCACTCGCTGTTGCTGGCGGCCACCAACCCGGCGGTGGTCGCCTACGACCCGGCGTTCGCCTTCGAGATCGCCTACATCGTGGAGAGCGGCCTGGCGCGCATGTTCGGCGAGAACCCCGAGGACGTGTTCTTCTACATCACCGTCTACAACGAGCCCTACGTGCAGCCGCCCGAGCCGGAGAACTTCGATCCCGAGGGCCTGCTGCGCGGCCTCTACCGCTACCGGGCCGCCACCGAGCAGCGGTCCAGCAAGGCGCAGCTGCTGGCCTCCGGAGTCGCCATGCCCGCCGCGCTGAAGGCGGCCGAGCTGCTGGCCGCCGAATGGGACGTCGCCGCCGACGTGTGGTCGGTGACCAGCTGGAGCGAGCTGAACCGCGACGGCGTGGCCGTCGAGAAAGCCAAGCTGCGCCACCCGGACCGGCCGGCCGGCACCCCCTACGTGACGCAGGCCCTGCAGGACGCCGGCGGCCCGGTGATCGCCGTTTCGGACTGGATGCGCGCCGTGCCCGAGCAGATCCGGCCGTGGGTGCCGGGCACCTTCGTCACGCTGGGCACCGACGGCTTCGGGTTCTCCGATACCCGCCCGGCCGCGCGGCGCTTCTTCAACACCGACGCCGAATCGCAGGTCGTCGCGGTGCTCGAGGCGCTGGCGCGCGACGGCGAGATCGACCCGTCGGTGCCCGTCGCGGCCGCCCGCCAGTACCGGATCGACGACGTGCAGGCCGCGGCGGGGCAGTCCGGCGACGCCGGCACCGCGACCTGACGGCCCAACGTCCCCCCGCCGACCCGGCCACGCCTTGGCGGAATCTGCCAGAAAACTGGCGTAGGTTTTAGGGGTGAACGACAATCCCTTCGCCGGCCCGTTCGCCTCCAACCGGCCGCGGTCGCCGCTGGAGCTGCTCAACACGGTGCCCGAATCGCTGCTGCGCCGGCTCAAGCAGTACTCGGGACGGCTGGCCACCGAGGCGGTCTCGGCGATGCACGAGCGGCTGCCGTTCTTCGCCGACCTGGAGGCCTCCCAGCGGGCCAGCGTGGCGCTGGTGGTGCAGACGGCCGTCGTCAACTTCGTCGAGTGGATGCACGACCCGCACAGCAACGTCAGCTACACCGCGCAGGCCTTCGAGCTGGTGCCCCAGGACGTGACCCGCCGGATCGCGCTGCGCCACAGCGTGGACATGGTGCGGGTCACCATGGAGTTCTTCGAGGAGGTCGTGCCGCTGGTCGCCCGCTCCGAGGAGCAGCTGACGGCGCTGACCGTCGGGATCTTAAAGTACAGCCGCGATTTGGCCTTCACCTTCGCCGGCGAGTACGCCGACGCCGCCGAGGCGCGCGGCACCTGGGACAGCCGGATGGAGGCCAGCGTCGTCGACGCCGTCGTCCGCGGCGACACCGGGCCCGAACTGTTGTCGCGGGCTGCGGCGCTGAATTGGGACACGACGGCGCCGGCGACGGTGGTGGTCGGCATCCCGGTGCCCGGCCACGACGGTTCGGACGGCGCGGGCGGCACCCAGCGCGCCAGCCAGGACGTCCGCGACATCGCCGCCAAGCATGGCCGCGCGGCGCTCACCGACGTGCACGGCACCTGGCTGGTGGCGATCGTGTCGGGTCATTTGTCACCGACCGATAAATTCCTGGGGGACCTACTGAATGCGTTCTCCGACGGCCCGGTGGTCATCGGGCCCACGGCGCCGATGCTCACCGCGGCCTACCACAGCGCCAGCGAGGCGATCTCCGGGATGAACGCCGTGGCGGGCTGGCGCGGCGCGCCGCGGCCCGTGCTGGCGCGGGAACTGCTGCCCGAGCGGGCCTTGATGGGCGATGCGTCGGCGATCGTCGCGCTGCACACCGACGTGATGGGGCCGCTGGCCGAAGCGGGCCCCACGCTGGTCGAAACCCTTGACGCTTTCTTAGATTCTGGCGGCGCGATTGAAGCTTGCGCCAGGAAGTTGTTCGTTCATCCAAACACCGTGCGCTACCGACTCAAGCGCATCACCGACTTCACGGGGCGCGATCCGACCCAGCCCCGCGACGCATATGTCCTGCGAGTGGCCTCGACGGTGGGCCAGCTCAACTACCCGACGCAGCCTCCCAGCGCCGCCAGCACCACGGTGGCACCGGTTCCGCCGCCGGTCAGAGGGGGTATCGCCGGCTCGGCCTAGCGCGAGTGACCCAGCGCACAGGTCGCGGCACGATATCAAACGGGTAGCTTCAAGAGCGATTTTGTAAGGTGTATACAAAAACCTAAGACGAGGTTCATAATCTGTTACACCCGCCAAAACCGTTTCCACAGTGTTCTCTTAGACACGTGATCGCATTGCTTGCGCCCGGACAGGGTGCGCAGACGGAGGGGATGCTGTCGCCATGGCTGGAGCTGCCGGGCGCAGCCGACCAGTTGGCCCTGTGGTCGAAGGCCAGTGGCCTCGACCTGGTGCGCCTGGGCACCACGGCGTCGACGGAGGAGATCACCGACACCGCCGTCACGCAGCCCCTGGTCGTGGCGACCACGCTGCTCGCCCACCAGGAGATGACCCGCCGCGGCCTGCTCGCCGACTCCGACCTGATCGTGGCCGGCCACTCGGTCGGTGAGATCGCGGCCTACGCGATCGCCGGCGTCATCGGCGCCGACGACGCCGTCTCGCTGGCCGCCACCCGCGGCGCCGAGATGGCCAAGGCCTGCGCCCTCGAGCCCACCGGCATGTCCGCGGTGCTCGGCGGCGACGAGGCCGAGGTGCTGAGCCGCCTCGAGCAGCTCGAGCTGTTCCCCGCCAACCGCAACGCCGCGGGCCAGATCGTCGCCGCGGGCCCGCTCGGGGCGCTGGAGAAGCTCGCCGAGGACCCGCCGCCCAGGGCGCGGGTGCGCGCCCTGGGCGTGGCCGGGGCGTTCCACACCAAGTACATGGCTCCGGCTTTGGACGGCTACGCCGCTGCGGCGGCCGCGATCGCCACCGCCGAGCCCACCGCCACGCTGCTGTCCAACCGCGACGGAAAGCCGGTCAAGTCGGCGGCGGCCGCGATGGACACGCTCGTCGCTCAGCTGACCCAGCCGGTGCGCTGGGACCTGTGCACGGAAACCATGCGTGAGCACGACCTGACGGCGATCGTGGAGTTCCCGCCCGCGGGCACTCTGACCGGTATCGCCAAGCGCGAACTTCGGGGGGTTACGGCGCGTGCCGTCAAGTCGCCCGCAGATCTGGACGAGTTGGCCAACATTTAGACCGCCCGCTTCTGCCAGGAACAATCACAACTGCAAACGTCAATCCGATTTGCACACAACACATTACGAAGGGAATAGGCCGTGGCCGTTACTCAGGAAGAAATCATCGCCGGTATCGCCGAGATCATCGAAGAGGTGACCGGTATCGAGCCGTCCGAGGTCACCCCGGAGAAGTCGTTCGTCGACGACCTGGACATCGACTCGCTGTCGATGGTCGAGATCGCGGTGCAGACCGAGGACAAGTACGGCGTCAAGATCCCCGACGAGGACCTCGCCGGCCTGCGTACCGTCGGTGACGTCGTCGCCTACATCCAGAAACTCGAGGAAGAGAACCCCGAGGCCGCCGAGGCGCTGCGCGCCAAGATCGAGTCCGAGAACCCCGAGGCCGTGGCCAACGTCAAGGCGAGGATGGAAGCGGACAGCAAGTGACCAAGCCTTCCACTGCCAATGGCGGTTACCCCAGCGTTGTGGTAACCGCCGTCACGGCGACGACGTCGATCGCGCCGGACGTCGAGAGCACGTGGAAGGGTTTGTTGGCCGGCGAGAGCGGCATCCGCGTCCTCGAAGACGAGTTCGTCACCAAGTGGGACCTGCCCGTCAAGATCGGTGGCCACCTCAAGGAGCCCGTCGACAACCACATGGGCAGGCTCGATTTGCGGCGCATGTCCTACGTCCAGCGGATGGCCAAGCTGCTGTCGGGTCAGCTCTGGGAGGCGGCGGGCACCCCCGAGGTCGACCCCGACCGCTTCTCGGTCGTGGTCGGCACCGGCCTGGGTGGCGCCGAGCGGATCGTGGAGAGCTATGACCTGATGAACGAGGGCGGCCCCCGCAAGGTGTCGCCGCTCGCCGTTCAGATGATCATGCCCAACGGCGCCGCGGCGACCGTCGGGCTGCAGCTCGGCGCCCGCGCCGGCGTGATGACCCCGGTGTCGGCCTGCTCGTCGGGCTCGGAGGCCATCGCGCACGCGTGGCGCCAGATCGTGATGGGCGACGCCGAGGTCGCCGTCTGCGGCGGCGTGGAGGGCCCCATCGAGGCACTGCCCATCGCGGCGTTCTCGATGATGCGCGCCATGTCGACCCGCAACGACGAGCCCGAGCGGGCCTCGCGCCCGTTCGATAAGGACCGCGACGGCTTCGTTTTCGGCGAGGCCGGGGCGCTCATGCTCATCGAGACCGAGGAGCACGCCAAGGCCCGCGGTGCCAAGCCGCTGGCTCGGCTGCTGGGCGCCGGCATCACCTCGGACGCCTTCCACATGGTGGCCCCCGCGGCGGACGGCGTGCGCGCCGGCCGCGCGATGACGCGGGCGCTGGAGCTTGCGGGCTTGTCTCCCAAGGACATTGACCACGTCAACGCGCACGGCACGGCGACGCCGATCGGTGACACCGCCGAGGCCAACGCCATCCGGGTGGCCGGTTGCGACAAGGCCGCGGTCTATGCGCCCAAGTCGGCGCTGGGCCACTCCATCGGCGCGGTCGGCGCGCTGGAATCTGTCCTCACGGTATTGACCCTTCGGGACGGCGTCATACCGCCAACCTTGAACTACGAGACACCTGATCCGCAGATCAACCTGGATGTTGTCGCGGGCGAGCCTCGCTACGGCGAATTCCGTTACGCGATCAACAACTCGTTCGGCTTTGGCGGCCACAACGTGGCGCTCGCATTCGGGCGCTACTAGAGCCGCACAGCACGGAAGGAACCTTGGCAACACCCATGACAGAGCTGGTTACCGGGAAAACGCTCCCGAATGTCGTCGTCACCGGCATCGCCATGACGACCGCAGTGGCGACCGACGCCGAAAACACCTGGAAGTTGTTGCTGGACGCCCACAGTGGCATTCGCAAGCTCGACGACCCGTTCGTCGACGAGTTCGACCTCCCGGTTCGTATCGGTGGGCACCTGTTGGAGGAATTCGACAGCCAGCTGACGCGCGTCGAGTTGCGCCGGATGGGATATCTGCAACGGATGTCCACCGTGTTGAGCCGGCGGGTCTGGGAGAACGCCGGCTCGCCCGAGGTCGACACCGACCGGCTGATGGTCTCCATCGGCACCGGGATGGGCTCGTCGGAAGAGATGGTCTTCAGCTACGACGACATGCGCGCCCGTGGCATCAAGGCCGTCTCCCCACTGGGTGTGCAGAAGTACATGCCCAACGGCGCGGCCGCGGCCGTGGGCCTCGAGCGGCACGCCAAAGCCGGTGTGATCACGCCGGTTTCGGCATGTGCGTCGGGTTCGGAGGGCATCGCCCAGGCGTGGCGCAACATCGTGTTCGGTGAGGCCGACATCGCGATCTGCGGTGGGGTGGAGACCAAGATCGAAGCCGTGCCGATCGCGGCGTTCGCCCAGATGCGCATCGTGATGTCGACCAAGAACGACGACCCCGAGGGCGCCTGTCGCCCGTTCGA
>NZ_LQPJ01000074.1 GCF_002101785.1 Mycobacterium palustre | reverse complement strand
TACCGCTGGGGCGCGGCGGGCCCCGACGCGTTCGACTGCTCCGGGCTGGTCGTGTGGGCCTACGCCCAGATCGGGACCGCGCTCCCGCATTCCAGTCAAGCCCTTGCGCGCGGCGGCCAACCCATTGCGCGCGCAAACCTCGAACCCGGTGACGTGGTCGTGTACTACCGGGCCGCGACGCATGTCGGCCTCTACAGCGGTGACGGCATGGTCATCCACGCCAGCACGCCCGGCCGGCCCGTCGTCGAAGTACCCATCGATGCCGCCGGCCCCTACAACCAGGCGCGCCGCTACTGATGCTCCGCCGCCTTTCCGCCGCCCTGATCGTCGCGGCGGGGATCACCGCTGCCCCCGCGCACGCCGCCCCGGACCCTGTCGCGCTGCGCATCCTCGACGCCCTACCCGTCCACGACCCGGCCCCGATGACCGGCTACAGCCGTGACCAATTCGGGGCCGCCTGGACCGACAACAACGATGACGAGCTCGGCCGCAACCACTGCGACACTCGCGACGACATCCTCGCCCGCGACCTGACCGGCGTTGTCCGCCAAGGCAACTGCACCGTCATCTCTGGAACCCTCATCGACCCCTACACCGCAAGAGTTATCCACTTCCAACGCGGACCCGACAGCTCGGCCGTACAGATCGACCACATCGTGGCTCTCGGCAACGCGTGGATCACCGGCGCGCAACAACTGCCGGCGCAGCGCCGCATCGACCTCGCTAATGACCCTCACAACCTGCTGGCCGTCGACGGGCAAGCGAACAACGCCAAGCGCGATAAAGACGCATCCCAATGGCTGCCGCCTAACACCAGCTTCCGGTGCACCTACGTCGCTGACCAAATCCTCGTCAAAACCGCCTACCACCTCTGGATCACGGTGGCCGAAAAGCGGGCCATGACAACCATTCTCAACCAATGCCCATGAAAGCGAGACCCGACATGCCCAACCCGCTCAACGACGAACTTGCCCCCGAAGCCAAAGCCAAACTGGCCGCCATCTTCGCCGAGATGCGCCGCCGCATACCACCCCTGGCCGTCAACGACTACGACCGGCCGCACACCCGCACCACCACTGCGAAAGGCCGGTGCCGGTAATGGTCACCCGCAAGAACCTCAGCTTCGCCCAGCAGATCGCGATCGACCGCGAAGGCAATCCCTACGTCTACGGCGGCAACTGGGACCCGTTCGATCGCTCAGCCGGATGCGACTGCTCCGGCTGTGTTGTCGACGAACTCGACGCCACCGTCAACGGCACCGCCATGGCGTGGTCGCGTCACGGGCTGTCCACCGAGAACTGGCGGGCTCCCAGTATGGGCGGCGATGCCGACCCGTTCAACGGCCCGTTCGGCACGATCCAAGCCCGAGGACCGCGCGACATCCCCAACGACGCCGCGGTGAAGATCGCGCTGCACCACGGGCCAGGCGGCGGCGCCAACAGCCACATGTGGTGCCAAGTCGACCAGCTGCGCATCGAAACCAACGGCAAGAACGGCACCGTGCTCGGCGACCAGGCGCGGGCCATCGACGACCCGTACGCCAACGACTGGTGGTACCTGCCCGGCCCAATCGTCGAAGACGGCACACCTATCCCCACCCAACCAAGCCCACTACCAGGAGCCAACGTGACAGACACACTTTTCGCCGACGTCTCCGAATTTCAGTGCCCCGTCGACGATTCCTACCCCTACCAGGTGCTGTCCATCCGCGTCAGCGACGGCGACTACCGCGACCACAACTTCGCCCAGAACTACGCGTGGATGCGCCAAGCCCTCGACTCCGGGCGGCTCAAGATGGGCATCGTCTACACCTACGTGCGGCCGCAGACCTGGCAGCCCAACGCCGACACCGTCAAGTCCATGATCGACGAGAACGGCGGCCTGCACCCGCGCGTCGCGCTGATGCTTGACGTCGAATCCGGCGACAACCCCGGCGGCGACCAATCAGCGGCCATCAACGCGCTCTACTGGAACCTCGCCGACTACGCGGGCAACCCGGCGCGAATCATCGGCTACGGCAACACCTACGACCTCAACACCATGTGGCCCATCAAGCCACGAGGGCTGCGGCTGATCATCGCCGCATACGGCGCCAACCCCGACTACCCCGGCAAAATCGCCCACCAATACACCGACGGCCAAGGCTACGGCGGCGGCCTGCCCGAAGGCTGCCCACCGTTCGGCGACTGCGACATGAACTCCGCCGACGGCCTGAGCGCCGACGATCTCGCCGCGCTGTGCGGCATCACGACGCCTGACCCCGGCGCCGAAACCCCAACTCAGACAGGAGTATTGATGGCACTCACCGGCGACGAACAAGCAGAACTGCTGGCCAAGGTCCGCGACATCTGGGACCAGATGCGTGGGCCCGGCGGCCAAGGCTGGCCGCAGCTTGGCCAAAACGCCCAGGGCGAAAACCTCACGCCGGTCGACGCGATCGCGGCGATCAAGAACGACATCGAGAAAGGTTCGGCATCGTGAGCGACCCCAACAGCCTGCAGGCCGACATCTCCGGAGTGAAAATCGACGGCACACCAAACTCGTACCGCAACGTGCTGTCGCGCCATGAGCGCGGCGCCCGCGACGTGGTCGACGACCCGGCCCGCGGCCCATGGAACTCAACCCACAACGGCATCGGATACCAAGGGCATTTCGATGCGTTTGAGCAGATCGTGCCGATCGGCGAGCAGATCTCGTGGGTGCATACCTTCAGCGACGGCATCGAACGCGACCTCGGATTCGTGCTCATGGAGCTGATGGAAGACCTGATCGCGCGCCGTAACGCCGCCGGCCAGCCGACGACCGCGTTCCCCGCATCGTGACCGGCTGGGCCGATTTGCAGGCCAATATCAGCGGCGTCACCAAGCTCCGGCATGCCGCCCTCACCTACAACGGCACCTGGGGCGCCGGGCTCGTCCAATACCCCTCCGACGTTGTCAACGGCCTCAATCAGTTCGTCGACGACGGCCTGTGCTACGAGGTGCCGTGCCCGTACCCGGCCAGCTTCGGGCCACTCGGGGGCCCGGCCACAGCGCCCAGCTACCAGCAGTCAATCCAGGACGCGATCGACTGGACCGCGGCGTGGCTGGCGGAAAACCCGCAGAAGACGTTCGCGGTGCTCGGCTACAGCCAGGGCGCAGAGGCGGCCTCCCGCGTCTACATGGAACTCGTCGCGGGAAGCCAATACGAGCGGAATTTCGTCGGCGGCATCACCTTCGGCAACCCGTGCCGTATGCCCGGTGCCAGCGCGCCCGGCGTTACCGGGCTGGGCTCGCGGTGGCGCGGCATCTCGCCGATCCGCATGACATCACTGCCGACTGTCAACGGCCAGGTCGTGTGGGCCGACTACGCGCACAACACCGCGAACGGCGACGCCGGCAACGACATGTACGCCCAGGTGCCCGACACCGCGGTCGGCGCGATCATGACCGACGTCTACACCATCGCCACACAGGCGCAACTCAACAATCCGACCGCCTTCCTGCAGGCGATGGTCGCCGGGATGCTGAAGCTCGTCGAGGACTCCGGGTTGCTGTCCGGGCTGAAGGGCGGCGCGGCCGGCCTGCTGGCGATGGGCGCCGGCGCGGCGGTCGCGTTTCTCGTCGACCTGGTCGGCGGCGTCGACATCAACGCCACCGGCGCCGACGCCGCGGTCGCCGCGGCTGTCCTTGGGCTGCAATTCCTCGCTGCACCGGGGGGCCCGACCGGGCCGCACATCAGCTACCTCGGCGAGATCCCCGGCTACTCCAACCTCGTCGCCGACGCAGTCGGCTTCCTGCACAACATCGCCACCATCACGCCCGCACGGGCCTAACGAAAGGCACATCGCGATGAGCATCAAACTGCCCTTCAAACCCTCCAAGGTCGCCCAGGCCATCGTCGCTATCGCCGCGGCCCTCGGCGCCATCGGCGCCGATCTCCTAGCGCCCGGGGTGCTGCCCGACGGCTGGTCGAAATACGTGGCCTCGGCCCTGACCGTCATCGCCGCGATCGCCGGGTTCATCCAGCGCGAGAAGCCGCTGATCGACGAGCTCGACAACCTGGCCGAATGATCCGCCAGTTGCCGGCCGCAGTCAACGAGCACCTGGTCGCGGTCGATCAGCTCGCCACGAACTGGTGGGGCCTGGTCAGCCTGATCGTCATGTTCGTGCTGGGCCCCTCCGTCACCGTGATCGTCACAGTCTGGCAGAACAGCAAGACCCGTAACCGGGTCGGCGGCGTCGAAGCCCAAGTCACCAACGGCGGCTCCAACCTCGCCGACACCGTCGGCCGCATCGCCGCGATGGTCACCGAGCAGGGCCTCGACATCCGCGGCCTGCGCAAGGACATCGGCGGCCTGCGCGGCGAACTGCGCGCCGAACGCGCCGCACGCATCGAAGACGTGGCGCGCATCGAACGCGGACGGCGGTCCGGGACGTGACATGCTACCCGGCAACTCCGACACGTCGCCGCTGCCGTTGACCGACAGGATCGTCATCGCGCTCGACCAGCTGCGCATCGCCCGCGCGGCCGGCGACACCGAAGCGGAGTTCGCCTGGCAGATGCGCTTCGACACGCTGCTGGACCAGTACTCGCGGGCTGGGCTGTGAACGCTGCGCAACGCAAGATGCTGGGCATCGTCGTCGACGTCCTCGACTTCGAGCTCAACCACCTGACCGACGGGCTGCTGCTCAGCCAGGAATGCGACCGGCTCGTTGAACGCCGGCCGATCCTCGGTCGCGTGCTGATCATCGGTGGCGCCGCCGTCATCGCCGGGCACCTGGCCAATGTCATCCCGGAGCGTTACGACGTGATGGCGCAACGATTTTGGCAGCGAACAAAGGAGAAACAAAGCCCCACCCAGCGAGGTAAATGATCCCTGCGTCGCCGAGAAGGCTCGAGGAGGAAAAATCGCAATGCCCCTCGCAGACAGACTCAACAACCTACCGCCCGCCACAGCGTTTCCTTGCTCCACGCGCCCAAGAATCCGGTCAATCGGGTAGCGACGCTTCAGTTGCGGCAGAAGTTGAAGCGCGCTCATACGACGCTCATTCGTGAAACCTCGCCGCCGCGTAGGAGATACACGAGGGCGTCGGTAGGCCTGTGTTGTCATAGGTGGCCTTTAGGGTCGTGGGTGTGCAGATGCGTTATCGGTATCGCATTGAACCGACACCTGGCCAGCAGCAGATGTTGGCGCGGGTGTTCGGATGCACTCGGGTGGTGTTCAACGACGCGTTGCGTGTGCGGGATGAGGCGTATCGGGCCGGGGTGAAGCTGTCCGACAGCGAGATTCAGCGTCGGGTGATCACCGCCGCCAAGAGGACCGAGGAACGGGGCTGGCTGGCTGAGGTGCCCAGTGTGGCGTTGGTGCAGTCGGTCAACGATTCCCGGCGTGCGTGGCGCAATTTCTTCGACTCTGCGGCCGGGAAGCGTAAGGGCCGGCGGGTTGGGCGGCCGCGGTTCAAATCCCGCAAGGATCACCGGCAGTCGTTCCGGCTCACCCGCAACGGCTTCTCGATCCGCGGCAACGGCCGGTTGTTTGTGGCCAAGGTCGGCGAAGTGCGGGTGCGCTGGTCACGCGAGCTGCCCAGCGCACCCTCGTCGGTCACGATCATCCGGGAACCCGACGGGCACTTCTACGCCAGCTTCGTCGTCGACGTCGCGGCCACACCGCTGCCGGTAGTCGACCGGGAGGTCGGGGTGGATCTGGGGATCGCCCGGCTGGCTACGACTGCCACCACCGATGGTGGGCGGTTCGGTATCGAGAATCCGACGTATTTGGGTCGCAAGCTGCGGAAGTTGCGTCGGTTGGAGCGGGAGAAGTCCCGCCGGCAGAAAGGATCAGCCAACAGGGACAAGACCAGGCGTAAGGTCGCTATCGCGCATAAAGAGGTTGCCCGTGCTCGGCGGGACTATCACCACAAGCAGGCTTTGGCGTTGGTTCGCGAGAATCAAGTGATCCACGTCGAGGACCTCAACATCGCTAGGATGGTCCGCAATCGTCGCCTGGCTCGTGCGATCTCGGACGCGGGGTGGGGGCAGTTCGTGAAGATCATCGGGGAGAAAGCCGACCGCTACGGGCGCACTGTACACACGGTGTCGCGGTGGTTGGCGTCGAGCAAAACCTGCTCAACACCTGGGTGTGGGCATCAGCTCGACGAACTGCCGCTGCAGGTCCGCACATGGGTGTGCCCGTCGTGCCAGGCCACTCACGACCGCGACTACAACGCCGCCAAGGTCATTCTCGCTGCCGGGCGGGCAGAGAGACTAAACGCCTGTGGAGCCCATGTAAGTCCGCAACTCGTTGCGGCAGTGGGCGATGATGCAGGAAGCACTCCTACAGCGGCATAGCCGCACGGGAATCCCCGCCATTCATGGCGGGGAGCACGTCAAGAAGCATTAGCCCCCGATGGCCACGCGCCGTCGGGGGCTTATTTTGGCATTTTCAGTACTGCGGGCAGTACGCATCGATCGTCGCCCGCACATACGCCTGCGCCTGCTGCAGTGTCAGCGACGGGTTGTGCTCGAGCGCGAGCTGCTCGGCCTGCGCCGGAGTGTGCCCGGCCGCCATGTATGCGCAGCCCTGGCGCGCGTCGGCGGTGGCCACCGACTCGTCGAGGATCACCAGGCCGCCGGCGCGGGCTTCAGACAGGAACACCTGGTCGCCGCGGGGCGCCGGAGGAGCTACTGCGATCGGCGTCGGGGACGGCGTCTGCGTCACGGTGATCGTCGGCACGGGCGCGGCTACGGTCACGGTCGGGGGCGCCATGCTCGGCCCGGGAGGCGGCGGTGCCGGCGCGGCGATCGGTGCCGGCGCCGTGATCGGCGGAAGCTCAGCGGCCGGCATCGTCGCCGGCTCCATGATGCCGCCCTGAACGACATGCTCGGCCGGGCGGTGACGCTGCCAGGTCGAAATGACGAACGCGATGCTGCCGGTGATGACCAGAATCGCGGCCGCGGCGACGAGCGCGGCGCGCCACGGTTCACGGAAAACGGCGTCATCGAGCTCATCGTCCTGCGACCACGCCAGGCCGGGCTCCGTCGCGACAGGCGGCGGCACGATCACAGTCTCATCGGCGCACGGGCCCGGAGCGGTGTCGTCGGCAGAGGTGCCTGCGGCGCCCATGGTCCCTAGCCCCCGTCGCGCCAGCTGTCCTGGCGCTGCCCGAGCTGACCCGGGCACAGATCGGTGATCGCCCAATAGACCACCACCTCAGCCTGCGACATCGGCATGTGGATATCGCTGCTGACGCCGATGACCTCGTTCGCCGTAGCGCCTTTTCGCAGATCGGCGCACACCGCATCGCCGAGCGTCTGGCCGGTCTCCATGACCGCCGGGGTGATCATCTGGTCGGCGGCGGGACCGCCGTGGGACGCGACGTCGGCGGCGAACTTGTTCTGTTGATCGGTCAGCGCGTGGGCTACCTCGGCGGAGAAGATCGCGGCGCCGACGGATACCACCACCAGCAGAAGCATCAGCGAGAGGCGCTTCATGGCGGTCATGGTAGCGCTCCACGAGGCGCGCGACTGAAAATCTGGGCACTACCGTTCTTCCAAAAATCGCCCACGGCAACGCCGCTGGTGGGAACGCGGTGCGCGGCCGCTTCTGCCACGGAACGCACCTCGATCGTCGTGACCGCCGTGTAGCGTTGCGTCGTCGCGACCGACGCGTGCCCGAGCGCCTCTTGCACCGCCCGCAGGTTGTGGGTGCCCGAATAGCCCAGCGTGGCGAACCGGTGCCGCAACTTGTGCATCGACCAGCCCGGCGGCATCAGCCGCGAGATCATGGTGCCCACCCATTCCGCGCTGATGTGGCCGTCGACCTGGCCGGGGAACAGGTAGCCGCGGCGGCTGCAGAAGGTGCGCAGCTCGGCGGTCAGCTCGGCGGTCAGCGGGACCAGGCGTTGTCTGCCGCCCTTGCCGTGCACGATCAGCGACCAGCCCTGCAGGTCGCGGACGATGTCGTCGGAGTGCACGACGGCGACCTCCGCGCGCCGCAGACCGGCCTCGCCGGCCAGCCGCGCCATCAGTCGCTCCCGCGGCTGGGCCGCCGCGATGAGCTCGTCCCAGATGTCGTCAGGCACGGGCCGCGGGGCCGGCGCCGGAGGTTTGACGCGCGGCAGGTTCGCGGCCGGGTTCAGCCCGACCAGACCTTCCCGTACGCACCAGTCGAAAAACCCGATCAGCGAACAGCGGACCGCCTTTCGGTGCTCGTTGGACCAGTCCCGCTCGCTGCACAGCGCCACCAGCATGCTGAGCGTGATGTCGGCCGGCCCGTCGGTTCTCGACCGTCTCGCGATCGACCGGAGATGGTCGCTTCGTAGCCCGATCGTCCCTTCTCGTTTACCGGAGATCCGGAGCCAGATCGTCCATCCAGAAATTGCGTTTTCCCAATTTTGTGGAAGCTTTCTTCCTCCACCGTTACTCATGCGTAAATAGTGCGGCGGCTCTGAACACCCATCAGGCGAACCGTTTATGAATTCCATAAGACCTTCGCTGGTTAGCTGTTTGGTCGCGGTTTCTATGCTGCTGACAGCCACCGGGTAGGCTGAC
>NZ_LQPJ01000073.1 GCF_002101785.1 Mycobacterium palustre | reverse complement strand
CGACACGCCACACCCCACCCGGGGGTTCTCCTCACATCAAGCCGACACGCCTGCTACCAACGTCCTGGCCGAGTACACCTAGTGGCCGCGGTCGGGCCGGCCGCGGCAATTCATCTGCCCACCCAGGCGTGGCCGTATTCGATCGAAAACGCGGCGAGCGGGCGGTGTCAGCTAACTTAAGGCCGCTGGGCGGCCGGCGGCTCGACAAATCCAAGGTAGAACCCGCCAGCTCCGTCCGGTTAAATCACCTAAGTGAGCAGGGGCGTAGGCGCCTCGAGCAGGCCTAATCGCTATGTCCAGACCATGTCACGCGGGCCACTGCCCGCATGGTTAACCGAAATGGGGTTGCCGCCGCGAGCGCCGGCCCCACCGACAAGGAAACGCGGCGGCGCAGTTGCGGGCAAATTTCCTTGGGTTGATCAATGGGTGCGCGCCCCGCTCGCAAAGTTACCGTGTCTTCGCAACAATCGATCTGTCACAGTTAAATTGTGTCGGTAATTTGTTTGGCTGATCTAACGAAATACTTCGAGAAGCCCCAGCGCAAAAGTCCATCAACGCGGATCCGAAAGAAGGAACACCACCCATGGAAGCGGCTCAGCTCGCGCGCAGAATGACCAATGCCCTTCGCCCGGAGAAGGGGTGGGGGTGGTGGGACGAGGCCACGGGATGCCGCGTCGCGGTGTCCACTCCGGAGGCCGAGCCCGATCTGTGGGGCCAATACCTGGAAGGCGCGTTGCGCAGTTATCGCAAGCACGGACTCGAATGGGTCCTCAACCTCGAAGCGATTCGCGATGGCACCGACACCGCGCTGTTCTTCGCGGCGGTCGACCCCCACGGCCGGGTGGTCGGGGGCACGCGCGTCGTGGGCCCGTTGCGCTCGCCCGAGGACTCGCACGCACTCGAGGAATGGAACGGCAACCCGGGCCTGCCCGTGCTGCGTTACATGATCGCCAACCGGCTCCCGTTCGGGATCGCGGAGGTCAAGAGCGCCTGGGCCAACTCGCAAGACTACGGCAGCCGGGCGCTGTCGAGGGTGTTGGCTCGCACCGCGCTGCCGACGATGACGCTGCTGGGGGTGCAGTTCGTCATGGCCACCGCGGCGGCTCACGTCTTGGAGCAGTGGCGATCGTCGGGCGGCGTGGTCGCCAACCGGGTGCCCGCCGCCGCGTACCCGAACGAGAATTATCGGACAAAGGTGATGTGGTGGGACCGCCGCACCATCGCCACGCACGCCGAACCCGAACAATTCAGGCTGATGTGCGCCGAGGACTCCGAAATCCTGCGCCGCGTCTCGGCTTAGGGCAGCCTGGCTAGTCGTGCGCTGACGCCGCTAGCTCAGCACGCTTTGGTGGACCTGGTTTCCGCCTCGGCGTTTGGCCGCATACATCGCGGTGTCGGCGACGGTGACGAGTTCGTCGATCAGCTGTGCGATATCGGCCTCCTTCACCGGAGGCAGTCGAGCGCTGGCGGTGCCGACGCTGGCTGTCACTTCAGGAGACAGCTCTTCAAGGGCGGCGCAAAACTTCATGGCCAGTGGTTCCACATCCCCCGTCTCCGAGGTGAGTGCGACGAGGAATTCTTCGCCGCCGACGCGGCAGAGGACCGCGTCATCGGGGATGTGCTCGCGCAGCAGATTCGCCACCGCCCGCAGCGCCCGGTCGCCGGCCGAATGGCCGTGGGTGTCGTTGATGCGTTTGAAGTTGTCGAGATCCACCATCACCACCGCCAGGTGAGTGTGCGTCGGCGGCTGATGCGCCAGCAGGTTGCTGAGGGCGCCGGTGAACGCCCGTCGGTTCAGCAGGCCGGTGAGCGCATCCTCTTCGGAGCGAACCGCGTACGTACCCATTGCCCGTGACATGCCCCAAATGCCTAGGGCAAGCCAGAAATTCAGGAAAATGCTGAGCCAGAAAACGAAGGCTGCGGCGGACAGGTTGACCTCCTGCGCCAGTCGCAACACCACCGTGGTGGTGATGGCGATGGCGATGACGCCGTTGAATATCAGAAGCTTTAGGCTATGAAAAAAGGCGATGTAACAGCTGGGAATAGCCAGGGCAGTGCACGCAAGGGCGGCCAGGGCCGCCGACGGCTGAGCCAGACTCCACCCGCCAACACACAACGCGCCCAGCACCACGGCGATCTGCGACTGCAGGCGGGTGGGCCATCGCGTCAGCCACAGCACCGTCACGCCCAGAGTCAACGCTGCGGCGACGGCGCTGGCGATCAATTCGCCTCTGCTAACGTGGGATTGGCTCGGCAGTAGGGTCAGCGGCACTAACACCGAGGATCCTGTGACTCCCGCCAAAATCATGCGCACCGAACGCAGCATTCCGCGCTGACGCAGGAAACTGGTAACCCAGTCGTAATGGTCAGGCTGTTTCCGCCACCCTTTCAGCCGTGACATTTGTCAGCGAACCTTTCTGCCCGCACCTGACCGTGCCAGCCGCGCCACCCCGAACCCAGTAGACTGCGAATGCTACTCCGGCAGTAGGCGTTGCGAGCGCCGACGACTAGCGCTCGGAAGACCTGGCGGGGTGGGGGACGGGCGTAGCTCGGTGGATGCCATTATTGCGGCTATGTCTTCTCGGCGCGCGCGGTTTCGGTTCTTTTATCGGGTCGGTTTCACGCCGTGGGAAGGCCATCCGGTCCCGCAGAGCCTGCGGGATGTGGTCGAGGGAACCGCTGAGACGCCGCCGCTGCCAACCGGTTCGGCCCTTGAGGTCGGATGCGGCACCGGCGACTGCTCGATTTATCTTGCTCAACACGGCTGGAATGTCACGGGAGTCGATTATGTGGCGCGGCCGCTCGGCACGGCGCGCGCCAAGGCCCGTGCCGCCGACGCTTCGATCAGGTTTGTCCGTGCCGATGTCACGCGGCTGAGCCACGAGGGGATCGGTGCCGACTTCGGGCTGATCGTGGATAACGGGTGCATCCATAACATGAGCGGCGGCGACCGCGAGGCGTACGTGCGGGAGGTCAGCACCGTAGCCGCGCCCGACGCGCGGCTTTTTATCACGGCGTTCCCACCAGGCGGCAGGTTCGGGGTCCCGGGTATCGATCGCGCCGAGATCGAGCGGCGGTTTGCAACCGGCTGGACGCTGCTATCCACCGGCGACGAACGCGAACTCGACGACAAGACCCCGACGTACTACTACCTTTTGCAACGCCGCTTATAACCCGTTGCGACAACCGCCGCGCGTCGCGCGGACCTAAACGGCGTCCTTTCGCCCGGCTCCTTTGTCGCTCGGGGCGAGCCCAGGGTCTGAGAACTCCATCGGTATGACGCGTTGGGCGAGTAGCGACTGCATCGCCGCGCCGTCCAGGGGGCGGGACAGCAGAAAGCCCTGTGCGCGATTGCATCCCAGCCTCAGCAGCGTCTCGGCCGCGGCCACGGATTCGACGCCTTCGGCGACGACGTCGAGCCCGAAGGCGTCGGCCAGGGCCATGGTCGAGCGCACGATCGCCAGATCACCGGCGTTCGTGTCCAGATTGCGGACAAACCCCTTGTCGATCTTGAGCGCATCGACGGGAAGCGATTTCAGATACGTCAGCACGCTGTAGCCCGTGCCGAAGTCGTCGATGGCGATCCGGACACCGATGTCCTTCAGCCCGAACAACGTTTTGCGCGTGGCGTCGATGTCTTGCACCACGACGCTTTCGGTGATCTCGAGACATATCGTGCTGGGATCGAGACGGAACTCGTGCAGCGTTGCCGCGACGGTTTCGATAATCCCGTCGGTGACGAGCTGCACGGGCGAGACATTGATACGCAGCAACGCACCGCGTCCAAGACCGCGCGATTGCCAGAGCCCAAACTGCGCACAGGCCGACCGCATGACGAGACGGCCGAGCTTGGCACCGAGGTTGATCGATTCCACCACCGAGATGAACGAATCGGGCATCAGTAGCCCAAGAGTCGGGTGCTGCCAACGGATTAGCGCCTCGGTACCCAGAACCTTCCCCGTTCGCATGTCGAACTCCGGGAGGTAGTGGAGCACCAGTGCGCCGCTGGCGCTGTCGATCATTCCTTCCAGCTGCAATTCGATGTCGTTGCGGATCATGTCGGTGGTCGACATCTCAGGGCTGAAGGTGATGACCCTACTGCCGCCGGCGCTCTTCGCCGACCGGGTGGCCTGATCGACCCGGCGCAGCAGGTCCGACGTGGTGTCGATCCCTGGTACCCCCTCCGCGACACCGATACTCACGGTGCGGCTGAGCAGCTCACCGTCGATCATGACCTGCCGCTGAACCCGACCGTGCAGTGTGAGAGCGAACGCCTCGGCGGCTTCAACGTCCACCGCCGCTCTTGGCACGACGACGAATTCGTCACCTCCGAAGCGGGCGATGACGGAGGGGACTTCGATGGCTTCGCGCAGCAGTGTCGCGAAGGCTTCGATGAACCGGTCGCCGGCCTTCTGGCCCAAGCGGTCGTTGATGACCTTGAAACGGTCGATGGCGAGGAACACCACGGAAACGGGACCCGGCTCTCGGTCGGCCAGCCGCTTGTCGAGGTATCCGATAAGCGCCCCGCGGTTCAGCAACCCGGTGAGGTCATCATGCTCGGCGCGGTAGTGGAGTCGCTCTTCGGCGACGATTCGGGCCTGCAGCTGGGCGAAGAGGGCGGCGATCGCCTGCAGCGCATTGAGCTCTTCTGGTAGCCATTCGCGGTCACCGAGCTTGCCGAAGGCCAGCGTGCCGGTGGTGACGTCGCCGGACAGCAGCGGCACGGCCGCGAGGGAGACGGCGGGCGTGCCGGTGCCCTCTTCGATGTGGCGCTGATAGTCGGCGTTCGCCGGATGCGGGCGCACCACCTCGGGCACCTTGAGGTGTTCGGTTCGGGCGAAGACGGAGTCCGCATCGTCGAAATAGACGACACCGATCGGGTCGGGGTCCGCGTTTCGCGGCGGGAATTCGGCGATCAGGATCGTCGCGCGGATGGTGTGGTCGTTGTGGCGCAAGAAGCTGAAGTCCACGCCCAGGTCGCGAACCAAGTCGCCGAGCACGCGTTGACTGACCACAGCAGAGTCAGCCGCTGTGGCCGCCATCAACTCGGCGGCGGCTGCGGTGACCAGATAATCCAAGCTGCCCGACATTGCCATTACCGTAGCGGCAACGAGTGCTGGACGTGCGTATTGCATAGCGCGTCAATGATCACTACCCGCCGAGCCAGCGCCCGGATCGGGTTTTCTGGTCGATGCTGCTAGCGACGCGGTCGAACGCGGGCGGGGATCGGACCGCCGGCAATCATGGTGAAGTGCAAGGCAACCGGAAATTCGTCGTCGATCGAGCGGATCTCGACTCGACGAATGAGCGTCGCGAGCGCGAGCGTCACCTCGAGCATGGCGAAATGATCGCCGATGCACGAGCGCGGTCCGCCACCGAAGGGCAGGTATTGCCACCGATCGAGCGCCTTGAAGTTGTCGGGGCTGAACCGCTCCGGGTCGAACCGAAGTGGATCGTCCCAAAGTTGCGGGTCGCGGTGTACGGCCATCCTGCCGACGATGAGCATGGTGCCTTTCGGCACAAGATAGCCACCAACCTCGACATCCCGGCACGCCATGCGGGTCCCCGTCGGCGCCGGTGGGCACAGCCGAAGCGATTCCCGTATTACCTGGACCGTATAGCCGAGCCGGGGCATGTCGTCGGATGTCAGCGGCCGATCCGGAAGGGCTGCCACTTCTGCGGCGACGCGGTCCTGGCAGTCCCGGTGGTGTCCTAGAGACCACAATGCGTAGGTCAACGCCGTCGCCGTGGTGTCGTGGCCGGCGAAGAGGAACATGACCAGCTCGTCGCAAATCTCCTCATCCGACAACCCTTTTCCGGTCTCTGGATCTTTGGCGGCGAGCAGGGCGTGGACCAGCGGCGCGACTCGTGTCGGATCGGCGCGACAGTCCCGCAGAATCTCCTGCGTCAGAGCATGGAGTTTGGCGCTCGCCGCTCGCGCGCGTTGACGCGCCGGTGTGGGCAACCAGCGAGGTGCCCGTAGCGGGCGAGTCGCGCGGCCGACCGCGTAGGCCAGCGCGGTCCGCAGCGGCTCGACGACCTCGTCGGCGCGCTGTTCCAGGTCAAGCCCGAGCACCGAGCGGCCCAGCGCACGGAGCGTGATCGTGCGGCATTCGGCGTCCAGATCGATTACGGAATCTGCACGCCACCCTTCGCTCACCGACTGCGCCGCCTGCTCCATGTGACCGCCGAACTCGCTGACGCGCTGTTTGGTGAACACCGGCTGTAGCGTGCGCCGTCGCGGCTTCCACTGCTCGAAGGGCAGATCGGTAAGGCTGGCGCCGATGACGCGGCGAACCTGGTCGAAGACGGGGGTTGTCTTGTCGACGGAAGCATCCTTAGTGCTGAGGATGTCGCGAATAGCTTCCGGCGACGTTGCCAACACCATCGGAGGCATCAGCCACCGCGGCCCCAGCTTGAAATAGCTCACCCGTCCGCCGGCATCACGCAGCCGCTCAGTTCCGGTGCTGAATTCTCGCACCGCCGCCAGGCGCTGCCGATAAGGCATCGGGTTGACCGGCGGCAGGGGTAAGGACGTGAGTCCGTCACTCGCAAGGGCCTGAACCACGCCTACCTCCCGCGGGGACAACTGCTCACGCCGCTCCGGTGCGGCGAAGCCAAAGCTTACCGATCGCCGCTGACCAGGCAAGTTTCCTCACATCTATTCGGGGACATCGCAAACCGTCGGCCGGCCAGTGGAGACTTTGCGTCAGGTCGATAATCATATGGCAATTGGCTCGCGATCTGCCTGATCGCCGAATCCTTGAGGGGTTGTGGGTGAAAAGAATCCGGCCGCTGTGGCGGGTGCCTGGGATCGTTTTGCGTGAGCGCTCCCACCCTGCGGGGCGGCAGCGGGTTCCTGAGCCGATGGTGGTGGACGACCCGGAGTCCGTCGCCCAGTTCCATACGGGCGGGGCGTCCAACCCGGGGATCGTAGCGGTCTATGACTTCTGCGCTCGTGCGCTCGATGCGCTGTTGCCGCACGGCGGCCGGCTGCTGGATCTAGGCGTGGGCTCAGGTCGTGCGCTCAGCGCCGTCCTGCGCCGACGGCCCGACGTTCGGGCCACCGCCATCGACCTCGCCCCCAACATGTTGTCCACGGCCCAAGAGCTATTCGATGCTGAAAGCCTGAGCGAGCGTGTCGAACTGATGCGGGCCGACATCACAGCGCTGCCAGAGCAGGTCTTAACCGCTCCGTGGGATGCGATCTCCTGCATGTGGACCCTGCATCAGTTACCGGATTTCGTTACCCTGCGGGGTGCCCTCAGTCAGATCGCTGAGATCCAACGCCGCAACGAGGCCGCGGTATGGATCTCAGACTTTCAGCGCCTCCGGGACCCGACCGCCGCCCCCAACATGCTGATGATCGTCGATCCTGCGTCGCCAGCTGTGCTGCGCCAGGATGCGATTGCCAGCGAAGCGGCGGCATTCACCATCGCGGAGCTCTCGAAGGAGCTTGCCGCCGCCGGGCTACAGGAAATGCACTCGGGCCATTCGACACCGTTACCCTATTTGCAGGCGCATTGGATGTTCGGTGCGCGCGGCAAAGCACACGCTTCGAGCGCCAAGCGTGACGCCCAGTTGCAGGGGCGGGCCCGCCGCGAGGCGGCTTTGCTGCGTTGGGGATTCACTGGAAGGCCTTTTTGACGTCGCTGTCGCACGGCGGAATGCACGAGTGCGACTACGCCGCGGCGGGCGGGATCAGCGCCGCCGAAGCTGGACTCGGTCGAGGCTGCGGGCACTCCGCGCCGAAGTCGGCGGCGCGGTGGCGAACCTCAAGACCAGTACGACTGCTTCCGCGGGATCCGTTCCGATGAGGCGCACGAAATCGCCTTGCAACTTCTCTAATTCGCCGGCAAATCGGGCCGACAGCTCGTTGAGGTCAGCTGAGTTTCGAGCGTGCAAAAAGACCGGTGACAGCGGACGGACAGCGAGGCCTTCCCGTTGGGCGAGGATCCATACCGCCTCAACGGCTGACCCTCCTTTTGCGTAGTCGCTCAAACGGTCGCCGGCCACGGTGATCACCGCCAGCGCGGAGCTGGCGCCGACGTGGTTGCGCATGGCGTCGCCCAGCGCGCTACCGGCGTTCCATTCCGCGAGGTACGACATGACGTCGGGCCGGCGCACGACGTCAAGTAATGCCAAGTCGCTAGGGTCGAGTTCCAGCGTGTGCACGTCGATACCGGTATCAGGGTCCGGGTCTCCGGGCCAGCGCAGTTCCGAGACCATCTCTTTGTGTAGCTTCGGTGTGAGATACCGAATGCGGTCGGCCGCTCCGAAAATCGTTGCGGCCCGCGCAAGGGCTTCCGGCTTGGTCAGGAGGCGCAGACGCGCGCCCTCGCGCTCAGCCGTGGCCGTGAGCAACTTGATCGTCTCGGCGTTGAGTGACTGAGGCGTTCCGCGATGTCGGTTGGTCTCGCGCGCAAGCATCGGTTCGTAGAGTTCGGCGAGGGCGGGGTCATAACCGTTCGCGAACTGCATCGTGGCGCGCAGCGGAGACCCGTCTACGGCCTCCGAGACGGTCACCGGTCCAAGCATGCCGCGGGCGGCGGCAGCGATTCTGACGTTGTGTAGGGCCGCGCCCAGCGCGACAGCGCTACCGCGGAAGCCCACGTCCATCGTTGAAGTATGTTCTGGCGCAAGGCTTATTGTGATTTTGTCGGGCTCCGCCTCGATATACCATGGCTGGCTGTTGCCCCCGGAGGGGGCACGCATAGCGGCAGCGAGAATGGTGTCGTCGATGCCGGAAGTGGGAGGGTCGGTCCTATTCCGGATTTCGGGAGTTAAACGTTGCCGCGCCGCCTGGACTTCGTCGAGTTGGTCCAGCGCCGGGCCGATGTCGATGCGGCACCGGCCGGATCGCAAGTTTTCGCCGAGACCGATTCTGCGTACAGCTTCGGCCAACGCGGACGCGCCCGCAATGACATCGGAGGCCAACTGAGGCCAGGTTGACAGCGATCGGTCGATCTCAATGAGTGACGCGGCAGTACGCGGCGATACCCGTTCCGCTTCGTCGTAGCGCAGCATGTACGGGATCTTGTCCCGACTGCTCATGCCTGCGAGTTGCTCGACGTCTAGCGAGCCCAGTAGTCCGTGAAGGATCGGACGTTCAGGCTCTCGATCGAAGCGTTCGACGTCGACCCTTCCGCGGTCGCTGGTTGCCATCAACACCGGGATACGACGGTCGCGGGCTTTTAAGCGCACGCCGACCTTCATGTCGAGGGAATCGCATTCTTCGATGACGATGTCGAGTCCATCCAAAAACGCATCGAGGGTGTCGGGGGTGAGCCCTGCGTCGAACACGTCCACCGGCAGGTACGGATCGATTTCGGCGATCCTGCGTGCCGCGATGTGCGCCTTGTTCACGCCAAGATCAAACACAGTGGCCGGCACCCGGTTTAAATTCGATAGTTCCAAATGATCGAAATCAGCCAGACGAAGGCGGCCACACAGTCCCTGCATTGCCAACGTGTGAGCGATGACATGGCCGACGCTGAGACCGGCGACGCCGATGGTCAGGGAGTCGAACCGAGCCTGTTCTTGCGTGGTGATGAGGTTCCTGTTGCGGTCGAGCCGCAACGCTCGAAACCCGTGGGGCCCCAGCACCGCAACGACGGCACGCCGCCACGGGTAGTACACCCACCGACCCGGCTCGGCCAGGACGTCGCCCTCGGGCACCGGGCGAAGCTCGCGCAGACATGAGAGTTGGGTGTTGCGGTGGTCGATCACCGCGACGGTGGGATCGGCTTGCAGCCGCCGTAACACCAAACTGTCGTCGGCATTGTCGGGTGCGAGAATCTGGGCGGTGTAAGCAGTTACGTCGGGGGCGTCCATGGTGTTTTGTGTATAGCACCCGGCCTGTCGGCGGGCTGCTCAAACGCCGTGCTTTCGGTCGTCGCCGTCGACGGCCGATCGGGTCCCGCGGCGGTGAGGTCGGGGTTGCCCGGGGTCCGCCTGGTCAAGGAATTGGCCGTGCCGTATGAGGCTGGTGACCGCAGCGTCCCAGCGTCGTAGCTCCGGCTCGGTGAAAAATGACCTCCCCAAGTAGAGCTCGATGTATGGATGCAGAATGATGGCGCCGACGCGCAGGATGAGCGGGTTGAGTACCCCCCAGTCAGGGTCGAGGTCGGGCCGGAGGTTGCCCTGCTGACCGAACTGGTCGCCTTGCCCCGTACTGATACCCACCAGGCCGGAGAAGATGACTGAGCCGAGTGCGCCCCCCTCGGCGAGCGCGCGTCCCAGGTAGGTCATCACGTCGGGGCGTTCGACCATGAGCGCGGTCAATCGGCGCCCCGCTTCGTGGAGACCGTCGCAGGGCGGGTCGGGCAGCGTTGCGGGCTCCAACGCCTCACTCACCACCTGCAGCACGTATTGATCGACGGCGGCGCTCAGCGCGGCCTTGGTGCGGAAGTGATGCTGTACGAGCCCGACTGACACCTCGGCGGCTTCGGCGACCGTGCGCAGCGGCGTGGCGGCGATGCCGCGAATGGCGAAACAGCTAAGAGCTGCATCCCGAATTCGCTCCTTGGGCGAGGGTCCGGCCGGAGGCGGCGGGTCATAGGGAAACAGTCGGCGTGCCACGGCCGGACAATACACCGGTATCGCCGCACCATATGACAATATCGGCGTGCCACATCGGTATACCGCCCGCCGGTCTCGCCCGACTCTGGCCAGTCCCGGCGGCTACCTGCCGGCGGGCCGGGAGCGCTCGGCGTGCACGACGGGTGCCGTCGGCCCCGCCTGAGGTGACGTGGCGGGCAACGCAATTCGTGGCACCCCCGGCGTGCCGAGCCGGCCGGCCAGCCACGGCAACGCGGCCGCGAAGGCCCGGTCCGCGAAGGGCCAGTCGTGCTTGCCGGGCTGCGCGACCACCGCGCACTCGATCCCGTTGGCGCGGCCCAGCCCGCACAGCGAATAGGCCGCCGCGGTCTGGTTGCCGGGGTTGGCCGCCGCGTCACGACTCACCAGACGCATTGCGCCGGCGTCGGTTACCGCCAGATCGCGGGGCGGCGCCGGCGGACCGTCCGACGAGATGGCGAACCAGCCCGCCACGTCGCGGTAGGGGCCGTGCCGGTTGATCACCGTGGTCGGGTCGAACGCCGACCAGGCGTCGGCATTGCCGCCGAACAGCCGGGCGATGCTTTGCGCCTTGGTGCCGGCGTTGGGGAAGAAGTCCCCGGCGACGTCGACGAAGGCACTGAACATCTCGGGGTGCATGACGGTCAGGTCCACGGCGCAGGTGCCGCCCATCGACCAGCCGGCGACTCCCCAATTGGACCGATCCGGGCTGACGCCGAAATGCGAAACCATGAACGGGACAACGTCTTTGGTGAGGTGGTCGGCGGCGTTGCCGCGGACGCCGTTGACGCATTCGGTGTCGTTGTTGAACGCGCCGCCGGAGTCGACGAACACCAGCACCGGGGCCTTGCCGTCGTGGGCGGCGGCGAAGTCGTCGATCGTCTTGACCGCGTTGCCGGCCCGCGTCCAATCGGCGGGCGTGTTGAACTGGCCGCCGATCATCATGACCGTCGGCAACGCCGGCGGTGGGCTGCTGGTAAACCATTCGGGCGGCAGGTACACCAGCTCGCCGCGGTGCTTGAAATGCGATGCGTCCGAGGGGATCGCCACCGGTACGACGCTGCCGTGCGGCGGGCGGGCCCGCTTGGCCGCCATCGCGGTGACGGTGGCCTGATCGGTCTGGTCGGGCAGCGGGCCGGAGGTGACCTGGCTCCACGCCGCCTGCACGGTGGGGAAGTAGCCGACCCAGAGGTTGAGCGCCAGCGCCGCGCAGAGCAAACACAGCGGCACCGCCGCCACGGTTGCGCCACGCCGCCACGGGCGCGCACCGCGCCAGCCGACTACCAGCACCGCGCCGGCCATGCCCGTCAACCCGACCCACAGCCACAGCGCCGCCGGCGCCGGCTCCTCTGACAGGCCCCGGTCGACGATGTACCAGTGCGTCAGGTAGGCCGTGGCGAGGCCGACCGCCGCGGCCGCCGGCAGCCAGACCGTTCGCCAGCGCCGCGAACGCCAGCCGACGGCCAGCGCGAGCACGACCCCGGCCAGTGCCTGGGTCGTTGCGGGAAGCCAGCCATGCATCAGGGACGTGTGGGCGCTTGCCAGCAACTGCGCCGCGGCGAGGGGCGGAGACGCTGTCACGGTATTCATTGTGATCTATTCGTAACCGCCCCGGAACACGTTCACCGAAAGTTGGGCTCGGCGCCGACGGGTGTTGCGGATGGCGCTAGTGCGGCTTGGCCAGCGGAAACGGCAGCGTCTCGCGGATGCTGCGGCCAGTTATGAGCATGACGAGCCGATCGATGCCCATGCCCAGTCCGCCGGTCGGCGGCATGGCGTACTCCATGGCCTGCAGGAAGTCCTCGTCCAGCTCCATCGCTTCGGGGTCGCCGCCGGCTGCCAGCAGCGACTGCTCCTGGAGCCGGCGCCGCTGCTCGACGGGGTCGGTGAGCTCGCTGTAGGCGGTTCCCAGCTCGACGCCCCACGCCACCAGGTCCCAGCGCTCCGCGACGCCGGGCCGGCTGCGGTGCGGCCGGGTCAGCGGCGACACCGAGGTCGGGAAGTCGATGTAAAACGTCGGCCGCTCGGTCCGGTCCTCGACGAGATGCTCGTAGAGCTCGAGCACCACCGCCCCGGCGTCCCACTGTCGCCGATACGGGATGTGCGCGGCGTCGGACAGCTTGCGCAGCGTCTCCAGCGGGGTGTCGGGGTCGATGCGCTCTCCGAGGGCTTCGGACACCGCGTCGTGAACCGTCTTCACCGGCCACACGCCGGAGATGTCGACCGGTTCGAGGCGGCCGTCGGCGTCGCCGCGCGGCCGCAGCACGGTTTGCTCGCCGTTGGCGGCCTGGGCGGCGTTCTGGATCAGCTCGCGGCACCCGTCGATCCACACCTTGTAGTCGGCGTGCGCCTGGTAGGCCTCCAGCAGGGTGAACTCGGGGTTGTGGCTGAAGTCGACGCCCTCGTTGCGGAAGGCCCGGCCCAGCTCGAACACCCGCTCCACGCCGCCCACGCACAGCCGCTTCAGGTAGAGCTCCGGCGCGATCCGCAAGAACAGATCCATGTCGTAGGTGTTGATGTGCGTGACGAACGGCCGGGCGGTGGCCCCGCCGTGAACCTGTTGCAGGATCGGCGTTTCGACCTCGATGAAGCCCTTGGCGTACAACGTCTCCCGGACCGAGCGCAGCACGCTGCTGCGGGCCTTGATCAGCTCGCGCGACTCGGGATTGACCGCCAGGTCGACGTAGCGGGTGCGCACCCGCGCCTCGGGGTCGGTCAGCCCCTTCCACTTGTTCGGCAACGGCCGCAGGCACTTACCGATCATCCGCCAGTCGCGCACGATCAACGACCGCGTCCCGTTCTTGGAAAAGCCCATGTTTCCGGTCACCTCGACCAGGTCGCCGAGGTCGATGGCGGCGGTGAAGTCGGCGGTGCGCCCGCGCCCGAGATGCGAATTGTCCAGCAGCACTTGCATTTCGCCCGACCAGTCGCGCAATTGGGCGAACAGGACGCCGCCGTAGTCGCGGATGCGCAGGATCCGCCCGGACACCGACACCGTTTCCTGGTCGTCGGCGTCGATCGCGCGGGCGACCGTGTGGCTGGGCGGCGAACCGACCGGGTAGGCGTCAATCCCGCTGTGCTGCAAGGTCTTCAGCTTGGTCAACCGCACGCGCACCTGCTCGGGCAGCCGCGACCTAGTGTCTTCGGATTCGGCGCCGCCGGCCCCGGCTTGCAGCCCGCTCATGTCGGGCGCCGACCCGTCATGGTGCAGCAGCCCTGATTCGGCCAGCCGGGCGGGCACTGCGGGGTGATGGCCGGTGTGCGTCTTGCGCCGGCTGAACGGAAACACCAAAAATCCCTCGGCGAGGGCCGAGGCGACGCCTACGCGCGGGATCAGCCGGGCGTCCTCGTAGCAGGCGTAGCGGGGGACCCAGTCGGGTTGGTATTTCATGTTGGAGCGATACAGCGTCTCCAGCTGCCACCATCGCGAGAAGAACAACAAAAAACCCCGCCACAACCGCGCGATCGGGCCGGCGCCCAGCTGGGCACCCTGCTCGAACGCGGAGCGGAACATCGCGAAGTTCAGCGAAATCCGGGTGATGCCAAGCGTTTCCCCGTTCAGCGCGAGCTCGCTGACCATCAGTTCGATGGTGCCGTTGGGGGACTGGGGGGACCGGCGCATCAAATCCAGGGAGACACCGGTGTTCCCCCACGGCACCAGCGACAGCATCGCCACCACCCGGCCGTCGGGGTCGATCGCCTCGACCAGCAGGCAATCCCCGTCGGCCGGATCGCCGAGCCGGCCCAGTGCCATCGAGAAGCCGCGCTCGGTCTGGGTGTCGCGCCAGGCGTCGGCGCGCGTGATGGTGTCGGCCATTTCGTCGTCGGAGATGTCGCGGTGCCGCCGGATGCGCACGGTGAGGCCGGCCCGGCGGGCGCGGGTCACGGCCTGCCGCACGCCCCGCATGTCCGGTCCGGACAGCTTGAACTCAGAGGTCCGCAGGATCGCCTCGTCGCCCAGCTCGAGGGCATTCAGGCCGGCCTCCCGAAAGGCCTGGGCGCCTTGCGAACTGGCGCCCATGACGCCGGGCGCCCAGCCGTAGGTCTGGCACAACCCCAGCCAGGCGTCGATGGCCTGCGGCCACGCCCTCGGGTCGCCGACGGGGTCGCCGCTGGCCAGGCAGACGCCGACCTCGACGCGGTAGGTGATGGCGGCGCGGCCGCTGTGGGCGAAGACCACCGACTTGTCGCGGCGGGTGGCGAAGTACCCCAAGGAGTCGTTCTTGCCCCAGAGCTCCAGCAGCCCGCGGATGGCCGACTCGTCCTCGCCCGTCAGCGCGTTGTCGGCGCGCTGAGATTGGAACAACACGATCGTCGCGGCGATCAGGGCGAGCGCTCCGAACAGCCCCATGATCGCGTTGAGCAAAACGTGCGGGCGGCCGGTGAACGCGTCGGGATCGACGAGGGAGAACCCGACCACCCGGTTCACCACGTACCAGAACCGTGAATCCGGGGCCAGGGTGCCCGGCCACATCTCGACCAGGCCCCAGGACGCCAGGATGCCGATCACGTCGCCGGCGACCAGCACGGCGGCCGCCTTGAACAACGCCCCCTTGCGGACCTTCGCCCAGAACTGCCGATAGGACAAGAGGAGCAGCACGATCGCCACGATGTGGAAGGCGAACCCGAGGTTCTCGCCGAACGACTCGGCCGCGGTGTTGTCGCCGGCGGCGATGTCGGCGGCGTTGAGCACGGCCGCCAGCACCATGTTGCCGAGCAGCAGCAGCCAGGCGATCCGTTTGCGTGCCGTCAGCGCCGCGGCCAGCAGGGCCAGCACGAACGACCACGCGATGCTGGTGTCAGGGAAGTTGAACAGGTAGCTGTTGATGAATTCCCGCGGGACCTTGATCAGCCAGCGGATCAAAGGCGAGACGCTGGCGACCAATGAGACGGTGGCGATGACGCCGACCGTCCAGCCCGCCGCCGCCGGTACCCACCGATACCTCGAGCTCGGCTGGCTGCCCGAGAGCGGGCCAAAGCGGGACGTAGCGACTGTCACAGACCGCGAGGATATGCGCTCAAACCGTGAAAATCCTGGCGAAGCGCCAAGAGCCACGCGGGGCGGTTAGCCGGGTTTGCCGGCCGAGGATTGCGCGCGCCGACCGCCCATCCGCCCGCGGAAGTGCTGGAAGACGCCCCATGGCTGCTAAACTATCGCTTGCGACCATCCCGGCGAAGGCCGGGGACAGTAAGTGGAGTCCCACTCCCACCGCTGGCCGAGCGGATTTGCCAGGCACAGCGGTCCGGTCACAGGCACCCGCCTGTTCCGCGCCCAGCGCGGGCGGTCCGAGCATCCTCGAGCCGCGATCGGTCGGCATTGGGCCCTGCTTCTAGCAGGGCCTTTTCGCTGATGGTGTGGTGTTTTTACCGCTGCCTCCGGATCGGTTCGGGCGCTGGCCGCGACGGAAAGCACAAGCCCACCAAGGGAGGCCCCATCAGCACTGAGACCCGCGTCAACGAGCGCATCCGCGTACCTGAAGTCCGATTGATCGGTCCGGGAGGCGAGCAGGTAGGCATAGTGCGCATCGAAGACGCACTGCGCGTCGCCGCAGACGCCGACCTCGACCTCGTCGAAGTTGCCCCCAACGCCAGGCCGCCGGTCTGCAAGATCATGGACTACGGCAAGTTCAAGTACGAGGCGGCGCAAAAGGCGCGCGAATCCCGCCGGAACCAGCAGCAGACCGTCGTCAAAGAGCAGAAGCTGCGACCGAAAATCGACGATCACGACTACGAGACCAAAAAGGGTCACGTGATCCGCTTCCTGGAGGCGGGGTCGAAGGTCAAAGTCACCATCATGTTTCGCGGACGTGAGCAGTCGCGGCCCGAACTGGGCTACCGGCTGCTGCAGCGGCTGGGCGCCGATGTCGCCGACTACGGATTCGTCGAGACGTCCGCCAAGCAGGACGGCCGCAACATGACGATGGTGCTGGCACCGCACCGCGGCGCGAAGACCCGGGCCAGGGCGCGGCACCCCGAAGGACTGGGCGGCGCGGCACCGGAGTCCGGCGCGCAGCCGGACACGACACCGTCGTCCAACTGACCTGACAGAAGAACAGCAGATCACCACAAGAACGGGAGCATCATGCCCAAGGCCAAGACCCATAGCGGGGCCTCAAAGCGGTTCCGGCGCACCGGAACCGGCAAGATCGTCCGCCAGAAAGCCAACCGGCGGCACTTGTTCGAGCACAAGCCGTCGACCCGCACCCGTCGGCTGGAAGGCCGCACGTCGGTGTCGGCCAACGACACCAAGCGGGTCAACGCGCTGCTGAACGGCTGAGCTCGAGAAAGTGCGCCGGCCCGCCGGCGCCAGACCAGTTACCACCATTTACTGCCTGAACGAGAGTAGGAACATCCATGGCACGCGTGAAGCGGGCGGTCAACGCCCACAAGAAGAGGCGCAGCGTCCTCAAGGCCTCGAAGGGCTATCGCGGCCAGCGGTCCCGGCTCTATCGCAAAGCCAAAGAGCAGCAACTGCATTCGCTGCAGTACGCCTACCGCGACCGCCGCGCGCGCAAGGGCGAGTTCCGCAAGCTGTGGATCTCGCGGATCAACGCGGCCGCCCGCGCCAACGACATCACCTACAACCGGCTGATCCAGGGCCTGAAGGCCGCCGGCGTGGAGGTGGACCGCAAGAACCTGTCCGACATCGCGATCACCGACCCGGCCGCGTTCACCGCGCTGGTCGAGGTCGCGCGCGCGGCGCTGCCCGACGACGTCAACGCCCCGTCGGATTCCGGGGAGGCCGCTTAGCCCGGCGACGATGCGGTCCGCAGGGCGGAGCGAGGAGGAGCCGGGCAATCAGCAGGGGCCCGGCGCCATGCCGGCCGCGCTCACCGAACGCTCGGCCCGGGTGGCCGCGGCGGTCAAACTGCACCGGCATGTCGGCCGCCGGCGCGCCGGACGATTTCTCGCCGAGGGGCCCAATCTGGTCGAGGCGGCATCGGCGCGCGGGTTGGTTCGCGACCTGTTCGTCACCGAAGCGGCGGCGCGACGACACGCGTCACTGTTGGCCGGGCTCGGGGCCCCGGCGCACCTGGTCACCGAGCGGGCCGCGAAAGCGTTGTCCGACACCGTCACGCCGGCCGGGTTGGTGGCGGTCTGCGACATGCCGGAGGCCCGGCTGGACGACGCGCTGGCCGCCTCGCCCGCGCTGGTCGCGGTCGCCGTCGAGATCGGTGAGCCCGGCAACGCCGGGACGTTGATCCGCGTCGCGCACGCGATGGGCGCCGGGGCCGTGATCCTCGCCGGGCACAGCGTCGACCCGTACAACGGCAAGTGCCTGCGCGCCTCGGCCGGCAGCATGTTCTCGATTCCGGTCGTCGCCGCGCCCGACGCCGACGCCGCGGTCACCGCGCTGCGCGACGCCGGGCTTCAGGTGCTGGCCACGACGGTCGACGGCGCCACGCGCCTCGACGAGACCGACCTCTCATCGCCGACGGCCTGGCTGTTCGGGGCCGAAGCGCACGGGCTGTCCGCGGGGCTCGCGCGGGCGGCGGATCATCGCGTGCGCATCCCGATGGCCGGCGGGGCCGAGAGCCTGAACGTGGCCGCCGCCGCCGCCATCTGCCTCTACCAGAGCGCGCGGGCCCTGGGCTGCCTTCGCTGAGCCGCCGCTCTCATCGAGCCTGCGTCCAGAGCGGCATCGTGCCCCACCTTGGACCGCGCGCTGAGCGCAGGCCCGACGACCTCAGGCCGCCCTTTTGCCGCGGCCCCTCGCCGGCCGCAATCCGGTGAGCGAGAGCGTGCCGTGCACCAGCGAACCGGCGCGCTCCATCAAAAACCTCGCCGGGTCCAGCGGCGAGCGAAGGGCGGAGCGGGGTCGTGGCGGGAAGTAATGCATCGGCAGCCCGCGCCGGTCGCGCGGCGGCGCCATGAACGCCGGCGCCTCGACCAGTGGCGCGTCATCGGGCAGGCGTCCCTCGGCGCGCCGGTAGGCGGCCAGCGCGCGCGGGTGCAGCCGGATCTCGTCGGGCACCGCCAGGAACGCCAACTCGACCGCCTTGCCGAACAGGCGCAGCAGCACCTCGTCGCCGGGCGTCCAGCGCAGCCCGGCCTTCTCGCGGACCGCGGGCTCGAACAGCCCCGCCGCGATCCAGCGCTGGCCGGCCACCAGCGGCTTGAGCATCTGGTCCCAGATCGGCGTTGGCAGCAGCACGAATTTCGGCTTGGGAATCCTGATCTGGAAGATGTCCAGCGTGGCCTGGTTGATCTCAAGCTCCTCGCGGCACACCCGGTCCCAGTACTCCTGGAATTCCTCCCACGACTTGGGTACCGGCCGCATGCTCATCCCGTACATCCGGTACCACTGCACGTGCTCGTCGAACAGCTGGCGTTTCTCGGCCTCGGTCAGCCCGCCGCAAAAGTATTCGGCCACCTTGATCACCAGCATGAAAAACGTGGCGTGCGCCCAGTAGAAGGTTTCCGGATTCAGCGCGTGGTAGCGCCGCCCCGCGGCGTCGACGCCCTTGATGGTGCGGTGGTAGCCCTTGATCTGCTCGCCGGTCTGGGAGGCGCGGGCGCCGTCGTAGACGACGCCCATGATCGGGTACACCGACCGCGCCACCCGCTGCAGGGGTTCGCGCAACAGGATCGAATGCTCCTCGACGGCCGCGCCGAGCTCGGGATACATGTTCTGGATGGCACCGATCCAGATGCCCATCATTCCGGTCCGCAGATCCCCGAAATACTTCCAGGTCAGCGAGTCGGGTCCGAGCGGATCGGCGGATCTGGTTGCAATGGCAGTCATCTCGGCCCTACCTTTCGGACTGTCGGTTGATGGTTCGGGCCAGGAGTGCGGGATGATCAGCCGGTGCTGGTGAGGCAGGTA
>NZ_LQPJ01000072.1 GCF_002101785.1 Mycobacterium palustre | reverse complement strand
CGACACGCCACACCCCACCCGGGGGTTCTCCTCACATCAAGCCGACACGCCTGCTACCAACGTCCTGGCCGAGTACAGCTAGGCTCATCGAACGTGCCTGACGCCGACGCCGAAGTGCTTGCCGCCGCCGCGGTAGCCCTGAATCGGCACGCCGCTGTTTTGCGGGAGCTGGGCGCGGCGTTCGACACCGCGGGGCACGAGCTGTACCTGGTCGGCGGTTCGGTGCGAGACGCCCTGCTGGGCAGGCTGAGTCCCGACCTCGACTTCACCACGGACGCCCGCCCCGAGCAGGTCCAAGAAATGCTGCGGCGCTGGGCCGACGCGCTGTGGGACACCGGCATCGAATTCGGCACCGTCGGCGTCGGCAAGGGCGACTACCGCCTGGAGATCACCACCTTCCGCGCCGACGCCTACGACCAGGTGTCGCGGAAACCCGAGGTGCGTTTCGGTGAGCGCCTCGACGACGATCTGGTGCGCCGCGACTTCACCGTCAACGCGATGGCCGTGCGCATCACGCCCAACGGCCCGGGTGAATTCCTCGACCCGCTCGGTGGGTTGGCGGCGCTGCGCGCTCGGATGCTGGACACCCCGGCGGCGCCGTCGATCTCTTTCGGCGACGACCCGTTACGGATGCTGCGCGCGGCGCGGTTCGTGTCGCAACTCGGCTTCACCGTCGCCCCGCGGGTGCGGGAGGCGATCGAAGAGATGGCCCCGCAGCTGGAACGGATCAGCGCCGAGCGGGTGGCCGCCGAGCTGGACAAGTTGCTCCTCGGCGACGACCCGGTGGCCGGCATCGATCTGCTGGTCGAGACCGGGATGGGGGAGGTGGTGCTGCCCGAGGTCGGCGGCATGCGGATGGCCATCGACGAACACCATCAGCACAAAGACGTCTACCAGCATTCGCTGACGGTGTTGCGCCAGGCCATCGCGCTGGAAGGCGAGGAACCCGATCTGGTGCTGCGCTGGGCCGCGCTGCTGCACGACATCGGCAAGCCGGCCACCCGCCGGCACGAGCCCAACGGCGGTGTGAGCTTTCACCACCATGAGGTGGTCGGCGCCAAGATGGCCCGAAAGCGCTTGCGGGCCTTGAAGTATTCCAAGCAGATGGTCGACGACGTCTCGCAGCTCGTGTATCTGCACCTGCGGTTCCACGGCTACGGCGACGGCAAGTGGACCGATTCCGCCGTGCGCCGCTACGTCACCGACGCCGGACCGCTGCTGCCGCGACTGCACAAGCTGGTGCGCGCCGACTGCACGACCCGCAACAAGCGCCGGGCGGCCCGCCTGCAGGCCAACTACGACCGGCTCGAAGCGCGCATCGACGAGCTGGCCGCCCAGGAGGACCTGGCGCGTGTACGCCCCGACCTCGACGGCAACCAGATCATGCAGATCCTCGGCATCCCGGCAGGGCCCGAGGTCGGCGAGGCCTGGCGCTATCTAAAGGAGCTGCGGCTGGATCGCGGGCCGCTGACCACCGAGGAGGCCACCGAGGAATTGCTGGCCTGGTGGCGGTCGCGGGGGAACCGCTAGCGGAGGTGTTGCGTCGGAACGGTCGTGGACTATTGCATGGCTAGCGACGGTGGAGCGGCGGCTATCTGGCATGGCCAGCCCAGTTTGGATCTCGACGGTGACGGCCGGCTCGACGCCATCGGACTGGACGTCGACGGTGACGGCATGCAAGACGACGCGCTGGCGGATTTCGACGGGGACGGGTTGGCCGATCACGCGGTGCTCGATGTGGACAACGACGGCACCCCAGAGGCCTACTTCACCGACGACGGATCCGGGACGTGGGCCGTGGCCGTCGACCGGGGTGGTCAACTGCGCTGGTTCGGGCTCGACGGCGTCGAGCACTCCGGGGGACCGTTGGTCGATTTCGACGGTGTGGGGCAAGCCGACGACCGGTTGCTGGACACCGACGGCGACGGGCAGGCCGACCGGGTGCTCTGCGACGGCGACTCGGGTGTCACCGGGTACGTCGACACCGACGGCGACGGGCGTTGGAACGTCAAGCTGACCGATACCAACCGCGACGGATTGGCGGACGGGGCCAGCAGTTTATGAGGAACACTGAATTGAAGAGCAACCACACGATGATTAGCGTCGGCGGCAGCTCAGTGCGGTCGAGCCGAAAAGGGGGCAGCGATGTTCGTCGACGCTGACTTGCTGCGCTCGGGGGCCAACGAGTCGCACCGCGCGGGCGGACACGCACGCGACGGAGCCGACCAGCTCGCGCGGGGACCGCTGTCGTCGGGAATGTTCGGCGGGTTTCCCGCGGCCGAGGCGTTTCACAATGCGGTGACCACCGCGCACGCTCAGCACGTCAAAACCCTTCGGGGCCACCAGGAGACGCTGACCGAAGTCGGCCACAAGGGGCACTACGCCGCGGCCGGGTTCGTGGAGATGGACAACCGCAACGCCGCAGAAATGCGGGCGGTGCGATGCAACTCCACTACATCAGCACCCCGCACCTGATAGCCGAAGCCGGCGGCGACCCCTGGGCGGTTTACCAAAGCCTGCAAGCCGGGCGTCCGGCGCAGATCTCCGATTTGGCGCAGGCGTTTCATGACGCCGGCCGGTGCACGGCGGAGTCCGCGGCCGCATTCGCCGAGGCGCGCCGCCGGTTCGAGGCGTCCTGGGATCGGGTGGACGGTGAGCACCCCATCAATGACTTGGCCGAGCTGCGGCGCACGATCGCGTCGCTCGGTATTCAGTCGTTGCAGCTGCCCAAGATCGCGGTCGCATTGGAGAACATCGCGGCCGCGTTGGCTGAGGCGCAGCGCAGTGGCGCGGATTCGATCTCGACTCTTGAGAGTCAGCTGCAGCAGGTCGACTCCATAGTCGGGCCCGCGCTGCATCTTGACGATGAGGCACTGATCCACGCGTTGGAGCAACAAGCCATCGACGACACCGTGTCAGCTCTGGGCCAGCTGCGGGCGCAGCGGCGCGGCTACTCGGAGTTCTTGCGGCGGTCCTTGACCGCTTTGCGCACCGACGGGTACGACCCGACGGTTCTGGGGGCGGTGGACGCGGCGGAGGCCGAAGAGCTTGTGGCGCTTCCAACAGCGGGGACCATCGCCGTCGACGTCAACCGATGGTGGAAGACACTAAGCCCGGAGCAACAGAACCGGTTGGTCGCTGACCACCCACCGGCGCTGGGAAACCTCAACGGTGTTCCCGTCACCGTCCGCGACCGGGTCAATCAGGCGGTGATGAACGACGACCTTCGGCGCATGCAGGACCTCGCCGCCGCCAGGGGCGCGTCCGTCGACGAGGTGCTCGGCGATCCGGGAAAATACGGCCTGACCGCAATCGCCGTCACGCGCTACGCCAACGCGTGCCGCGCGCAGCGGGGGTTAGAGGCGGCAGGGGCGGCGCACGCGGCCGCGTTTTTGCTGAAGTACCAGCCCGAAGCCTTTGCCGGCGAAGGCGCCGCGGCCATCGCGATCGGCAATCCGGACACCGCGGCCAACATCGCGGTGTTGGTGAAGGGCGCGGGCACCGGTGTGCGCGAGGGATCGCTGGCCAAGCCGGAGGGTGTCCGTCTGTATCAGGAGTCCTCCCACGCCGATTGGAGCAAGGAAACCGCGGTGGTGCTATGGCTGGGCTACGACGTCCCGGACGGTTGGTACGACCGGGGCTTGCGGGAACCCGGTCCGGCCCGGGTAGGCGCGCAGGCGCTGGCCGCCGACGTCAACGCCTTGGCCGTCACGCACCAAGGCGCCCCGACCCACGTCACAGTCGTCGGCCACTCGTATGGATCGACCGTCGTCTCCGACGCCGCCGCGGGGTTCGGCATGCGCGCCAACGACGTCGTTCTGGTCGGCTCACCGGGAACCGACCTGGCCCACTCGGCGGCCGACTTTCACCTTTCGTCCGGAGGGCACCTCTATGTCGGGGCGGCCTCGGGCGATGTGGTCACCTGGACGCCGGGTCAGTTGACCGGGCCCGGTCTGTTCGGTCCCAGCTTTGGAGGGCTGGGCGACGACCCGTCCGTCGACGGTTACGGTTCCACGCGCTTCAAAGCGGAGGGGCCGGGCATGGACCCGGTCGGTGACCACCTGCACTACTTCGACGACGGGTCGGAGTCATTGTTCAGCATCGGCGACGTCGTGTCGGGTCATGGCGATGCGTTGCGGCATGACGGTATGACGGCGCGCCACCGGGGCGAATATGGCATTGGCGGATGGCTTGATCCGGAAGCCGTGCGTCCTGCGACGACTGGGCACCGTCATCGCGGGCCGGCCGGTCGGTGATCATCCACCGGGCCGGACCGGCGCGGTCGGTGCCGGTGAGTCGAGGAAGAACGCTGGGTCGGCGAGGACAACGGTGGGCGGCGTGTCGCCGATGCGTGTCAGTGTCGTCGGTATCCGCCAGACGGTTCCTTTCAAACCGCATTCACTGGTGGACGCGGTTCTGGTCAGGGCTCCACGAAGTGTGCCGTCGCTTTGAGGCTCCCAAGACACATCCACCGTCAGCGTCTCGGTGACCGGTCCTTTCGTTCCGGGACACGGGCTTGGCGGCTCGTTAGTGGGCGTGAATTGCTGCCAGTGACCGTCCACAAAGCGGAAGACCTGTGCACCACCCGCGGCCACTTGCCGCTGTTCGCTTGCCACACTCACCGCTGTGGCGATGCAGCCAGACGAAGTGCACTCAGAACGAAAGGCCATCCAAGCCGTGCGGGTCGCGTTGACGGTGGAGGATGGTGCCACGCCGTTGACCGTCTGCGCCCCCGCGTCGAGGTCAAGGCGATAGGTGCCGTCGAGTCGCGGACCCGCCACGGCTGGGGGCGGGCTGCTGGTCGCCGCGGTCGCCGCGGCTGCCGCCGGATCGGCTACGGTGACGCCGGGCGGCACGTCGCCTTCCCGTACCAACGTGACGGGCGTGACGTAGACCTGACCTTGTGAGGGCCCGCATTCATCGCCGAGAACGGTCTGGGTTTGTTCGCCTTTCAGCGTGCCGTCAGCCTGCGGTTCCACCGACAACACAACAATCACGGCGCCCCTTTTCGCCGTGTCTGCTTCGCATGGGCTGGAGGTTCTATCAGGAGTCTCTCGCCAACGACCGTCGACAAAACGGAAGGCGGCTCTATCGCCCCCTCCTTCCGTGGATGCCACTTGGTGGTTGTTGTCGTCGAGCTCAGTCGCCGTCGCAATGCATCCGGTAGGCGTGCACGACGAACGAAACGCCGACCAGTTGCTATGACCTTTCGTGTCGCCCGACGGGGCGCCGTTGATAGTCCCCTTCGGGTTGTCGAAGTCCAGTCGATAGGTGCCGTCGAGCATGACAGCTGGCCGGCCTGGGGGCGGGGTGGTGCCTGTGGGAGCAGAGGTTGTGTGCCGCGTCGGCTTGCTCAGGTAGCCGATGATGCCGATGCCGGTGAGCAGTACCGCCGCT
The DNA here is from genome assembly GCF_002101785.1 of Mycobacterium palustre. Taxonomy (GTDB): domain Bacteria; phylum Actinomycetota; class Actinomycetes; order Mycobacteriales; family Mycobacteriaceae; genus Mycobacterium; species Mycobacterium palustre. Next base: position 21,661 of record NZ_LQPJ01000072.1, on the reverse strand, counting down.
ATCGCAGCCGCAAGGAGGACCCGAGACCGCTTGCGCCGCTTCTTATTTGCGGCAGACCACGGTTGCTGGCTCGGGACTCGCGTATCGGGCGCCCCGACAGGTTTTAAAACCGCGAGGTCCGGTTCGGGGCAGTGATCGACCATGTGCTGGCCCGCACCTGCCTGTTCACTTAGGGCGGCGGCGAAGTCTTTGCACCGCTCGAATCGGTAGGCGGGGTCTTTGGCCAAGGCCTTCAACAGCACCTGGTCGAGGTATGCCAATTCGGGACGCCGGTCGGCCAGTTTCGGCGGCGGTGCATTGAGATGTTGGCTGATAACGGCCACCGGATTGTCTTGTTGAAATGGGGGCGCACCGGTAAGAAGGTGAAATGCGGTGGCCGCCAAGGCATATTGGTCCGCACGGCCGTCGAGCTGTGCACCCATCAACTGTTCGGGCGCGGCATAGGAAAGGGTGCCGATGGTGAAATTGGTCGCCGTAAGCCCGCTAACGTCGCCCAGTGGTCGTGCAATGCCGAAGTCGCCCAGAAGGATTCGTCGCACGCCGTCCTCTGGCTCGGTGAGCAAGATGTTGGCGGGCTTGACATCGCGGTGCAAGAGCCCCCGCTTGTGGGCGTAGTCAAGCGCGTCGCCGACCGCGGCAACGACGGCACACACCTCCTGTATCGGCATGCCGGTCCGGTAGCGGTCTTTCACCAATTGGCCGGCGTCGGTGCCCTCGACGTAGTCCATTGCGATCCAAAGGCGTCCATCGAACTCACCGCGATCGTGTACGCCGACGATGTGGGGATGCCATAGCGTCGCGGCCAGGTCGGCTTCCCGGTGGAACCTCTCACGGAAGTCGTTGTCGGCCGTCATCGCCTCCGGCATGACTTTGAGCGCGTCGCGCCGCGGCAGCCGCGGATGCTGCGCAAGGTAGACCTCGGCCATCCCGCCAGAACCCAACATCCGCACGATGGTGTAGCCCGCGAATGTTCCCCCGATTGTCAGCGACACGGGCGAATCGTACCCACGAACTAGATGGTCATCGTGCACGGAAATTGGGTCTCGTAATGACCTTGCGATCAAAGCCCGCTGGCCAACAAGAACCAGCCGCAATCAGGATGACGAGCCGCAAACTAGCGACCGACCGTGCGCTCGCATCCATTGGCCGTAGAGCGACGGCCAGGAACCCGCGAGCAGGCAGCCGCCAAGCGACAACGACGCCGGTTGCAGCTGAGGTGCGGTTCAACCTCCTTGCGTGGACGGTTCGCCCCGCGCCTGCCTGCCCCGTGCGAGACAGGCTTGAGCCTGGCGTGAAGTGACATCGGGATGTTGGCGATTAGCCTTTATGAAGTGACGAATCCCTACCCGCCTCCTGCAGCACAGTGGACACCGCCGCCCGTAACGGGCCGGCGTACGTCGAATGGAGGCCTTATTGTTGCGCTCGGTGTGGTCGGGCTGGTCGCCGTGGCCGCGCTAGTTGTCGGCATCATTGACATGACTCGACCGACAGGGAATGCCAAAAGCGCGCCATCGAGTGCTACGAATCCTTCGCCAACTTTCACGCCCGACCAGATCGCAGCCGCTAAGAAAGAACTTTGTTCGGCGTATCACCTGGCTGCGCACTCGGTCAATGTCGATACACATGTATCGGAAACGGCGTTAGCGCGAATCTCGTTAGTTAACGGGGCGGGGATGCTTGATGCAGCAGCCACTAATCCTGCTCTAAGTGCCGAGGATCGAGATGCCGCACATGCATTGGCATCAGCCTATCGCACCTCCAACGCTGTAAGTAGCGATACGGACGTCTCGTCGCCACTGTATCAATCCACAATTGACGAGATAACTCGAGCGAACGGAGTCATGGCGAAGATCTGTCCGTAGAAGATGAGTAAACGCAGTGTCGCTGTGGCGATGTCACGAGCGGACTATTTTCTCGACCATCCACTGTAACCGGCGATTCTGCGCGAAGGAGGGTATCCGTGGCGGGAGACCTACCAGCGGGCAAATACAGTGCGGTCCTCGTTGGCGCGTGGTGGCCACAGCCGTCATCAGCGCTTCGAGCTGGTGTTCAGCGCTGGAACATGCAACAACAGTTGCAAGAGCCGCACGCACAAGATTTGCATAGGCAATGGATACAACTGGCGGCGGCAAATACAGGGTATACAGCAGACGACCTCGTGCTGCGCTTCCATAAAAGCGGAAAACAGCATGTTGATCTGGTTGAGAAATACCAAGCGCCGGTAGGGCTTTCGTCGTAGACTTGGCCGTCCGTGGGAAGTCCATTGATGTCGACTACCCAGCGGGGCTCGCCCGGATCGCAATCGCTAGTGCGCTTCCGATCCCGCGATCAACCGCCCGCCGGCGGCTCGAACGGCGAAGCTGGCCAGCGGCATGGTGCGGCGGATCCGCCCTGGGAAATTCGGAGCGTCACTAGGATGCATCGCTTTCCGCCTGTATGCGGGGAGCGGCTCGGTGATTCGCGAGGCGATAGCTAAAAGCGGACTGGTGAAGGTCAGGGTGCTTATGGTGGTTCAACGCCCAGGGGAGGCCGCGCCCACCTACCCGAGCGTGGTGTTGCTTGTCCGGCTCGGTAATGGGTTCGGTGAATTCGTCCGGTCCTCGCAACACAGATGGAGTCACAGTAGTCCGTGAGCGAAGACTCGGTCGGGCGTACGCCAGCTGAGAATCTTGCGCGGGCGGCTGTTGAGGAGCTTCTCGGCGCGGGCCAGATCCTCGGGTGTGTAGATCGATAGATCTTTGCCCTTTGGAAAGAACTGGCGCAGAAGCCCGTTGGTGTTCTCATTGGTGCCCCGCTGCCACGGGCTTCCCGGATCGGCGAAAAACACCCCTTCCTTGAAGTGCTCAGCGAGAAGATCGTGGCGAGCCATCCGATCCCTGGTCCCATGTCAGGGTGCGTCTAGCAGCCTCGGGCAAAGCATCCAGGACGTGGCCGAATGCGTCGATGGATGCCTCGGCGCCATGACCGCACGGCAGATGGATCAGCCGTACCGCGCGGCTGGTCCGGTCGACAAGGGTGCCGATCGCCGAGCGGCTGTGCTTACCGACGATCAACTCGCCCTCCCAGTCACCGATGCGGGTGCGCGTTTCGACGATCGGTGGCCGGCGATGGATCAGCACCGCCGGAACGATGTAGCGCGGTGTGCGTTCGGTTGCTTTGCGGCGGCGCTTGCGCAGTGGCCGACCGGTACGCAGCTTCGCCGTCAACGCCCTGCTCAGCTCGCCCTTGCGGCCGAGATACAGTGCCTGATAGATCGTTTTGTGGCAGATGTGCCATTCCGGGCGGTCGGGATAGTCCGTACGCAGCCAGGTGCTGATCTACTGCGGACTCCAAGTTTCTTCCAGCCTGTCGGCCACCAGCTTCCACAGTTCGGGGTCAAGGACCAAGGTGCCCGCTCGTTGGCGTCGAGCGTTGTCGCGAGCGCGGGCATGCGCGAGGTCGGCGTCACAGACGCCTTTGTCGTGTGGCTTTAGGTGACGGTGCAGCTCCCGGGACATCGTTGAGGCTGCCCGGCAAATTCGTCTAGCGATCTCGCGGACACCATGGCCTCGTTCGCGCAACGTCGCGATGCGCTGGCGCTCCCACAATGTCAGATAGAGCGACGAGCGCGTCTCCTCAGCGACCCGACCCGGCGGCAGCCCCCGGCTTCGGCTCGCCACCGATAGCCAGTCTTGCGCCCGATCCCGATTTGCCGGCACGCCTCGACCGTGGGCACCCCGTCAAGGGCCAGCTTTCAGTACTCGTCCTCCAACACAAGGCGCCGCTTACGGCCCCGTCGAGTCATCTCCACACCCCTTCAAATAGCAGAGGTGTTGCGACAAGCCTTAGAACTCACCTGCCGCGCCGGGGTCGGTTTTCAGGCGCCGCCGACATCGAGCTCTTCATCGTCGAGCACGAGTAGCGGAGAGTCAACATCGTAGATCCAGGCCATCGCCTGAAGTGACATCGGAATTCGTGCGATTAGCCTTGATGAAGTGACGAATCCCTACCCGCCTCCTGCGGCTCAGTGGGCACCGACCCCTGTCGTGGGCGGGCGCGCGTCGAATGCAGGCCTCATCATTGCGCTGGGCGCGGTCGGCTTGATCGCGGTGGCCGCGCTAGTCGTTGGCATCGTCAACTTGACTCGACCAACTTCAAACGACGTTGGCAAGCTTCCGACGAACGCCAGCCCTTCGCCAACTTTTACGCCCGACCAGGTTGCAAACGCTGAAAAGGAGCTCTGCTCGGCGTATCGGCTTGCGGCACGTTCCGTCAACGCAGACACACATTCCTCAAATACGGCCCTCGCGCGTGTTTCGCTGGTCAATGGCGCAGCGATGCTCGAAGCAGCAGCGGCCAATCCGGCGTTGAGTCCAAACGAACGCGACGCTGCAAGGGAATTGGCCTCGGCTTACCGCACATCAAATGCCGTTAGTAGTGTTACGGATGCGGCATCGCCCGAGTACCAAAGAACGATCGATGACGTAAATCGCTTGGACGACGCCATGGCAGCGATATGCCGATAGTTCTGCAGACTAGAAGTGCGCGATATGGGCGGGTTAATTCCCTGTCCGGATGAAGCAATTATTATTTCAACAAGCTTTGGGAATAGGGACAGGATTCTCAGAGGAGGTGCTCATGGCAGGCGACCTGCCGCCGGGAAAGTACACGGCGGCCCTCGTTGGCGCCTGGTGGCCGCAGCCATCAACGACCTTGAAAGCTGGTGCCGCGCACTGGCGTACACAACAGCTACAGCAGGAACAGTATGCCCAGGAACTCCACAACCAATGGACACTACTGGCGTCGCAAAATCAAGGGCACACCGCTGACGACTTGATCTCCCGCTTCCAGCAGGGCGAGAAACATCATCTTGATTTGGCGGAAAAATTTCAAATTAAAGCTAACGCACTCGAAAAGGGGGCAGACACAATAGATGGCTTGCGCGCGGGGCTGAGAGGAATCGCTGATGATTACAACCAAAGGATCGCGAATATCGAAAACTCCAAAGAACCAGCGCCCGTGAAGGCGGTGGAAATAGCAAAAGTTGTCGCTGAGGCGAACGGCTTTTCTGCACATAAGTCTGGTGCTGCTGTCGCTTCTATCATGGATGCTACCCAGAAAGTTCTCACGATTGAGGGCGTAGCGATGTCGCCGCAGGAATTCCTTAAAAGTCAGGGCTTAAGCACCGAAGGCCCGGCAAACGCCACAGGGCCTGGAAGCGTCGCTGGACATGCGCCCGGCGGCGCGGGCGGCCACATAGGGAACGCCGGCGCACAGGTGGCCGGGGATGGGACTGTCGGGTCGCAGCCCGTGGGTTCCACCGGTCACATAGGCGGGACGGGGGGTGACAGTGGCGGTGCGCAGCCCATAGGTAGCACCGGCCACATAAGTGGTGCTGGTGCGCACGCTCCGGGCGCTGGGATCGTCGGGGACAGTTCCACTAACATGCCTCTTCCCAGTACGGGACACATCCCAGGCGCCCCAGGGGTGGGTTCGCCGCTACCAGCCGGCGGTGGCCTCTCACCAGCCGCTGCCTTGGGCGGGGCTTCGCCGAATCAGCTAGCCAATTCATTCGCTCAGGGAATGATGACTGGCCAGCCTGCGGCCGCCGGTGCGCATAACTTGTCCGAGGGGTTGATGAACGCGACGGGCGCCACGTCAGCTCCGCCGCCCCAGCCGCCAATCGTTCCGCCGGTATCCGCTCCGGCCATCACCGGTGGGGTCGAATCGGCTCCCGCGGATCACGGGTCGGGCGCGGCGGCCTCCGCTGGATCTGCTGTTCCGGTTGCATCGACCGGTGGCGCAAGCATGCCAATAGCCGCGCCCGTAGCGGCGGCGCCGGCGTCTGCCCCAATGACGCCTGTGGCTAGCCCTGCCGGTCCCTTGCCCGCCTACGGTTCCGATCTCCGTCCACCGGCCGTCGCCGCGCCCGCAGCATCGGCACCGACAGCTCCGGTGTCGGGGGCGCCGGTAGCGCCCGCGTCGTCGACCTCGCCGTCCGCCGGAAGTCCACTGATGTCCACTGTCCAGCGGAGCTCGCCGGGGCAAGCCACAACTACCCCGGCAGCACCCGCCGGTACCGCGGCGTTGTCCGCGACGGCCGGTGCCGTGGCCGGTGACGTGTCAAGCCGAACCGTCGAGCAGCAGAGGCTGCAGCGCATCGTGGACGCGGTCGCTCGCCAGGCGCCAGAACTATCGTGGGCGGCCGGCCTGCGCGACGACGGCACGACGCTCTTGGCCTGCGGTATCGGGTGTGGATGGATCCCTCCGAATGTGAAGATTCCGGTCGGCGTGAATCGACTCCTAGAGCCGGCAGTACGCCGAACCGACGCTAGCCCACTTGATCTGCTCGGCGCCGTTACTGCTGCTGCGGTGCATAAGCCTCACGGGTTCATCGCGAACCCTGGGCCAGACGACCCGCCGCTCACGGGCGATCGTGTTGCGCGGACCGGGCCGGAAGTGGAAGAGCTCGGACCGACCCTCGTCGAGGCGGTGCGGCGTCGCGACGGCTTGCCACGAATTGCCCAAACTCTGGCGTTGGCCGCTACCCGGGGAACAGGGGTCACGGAAAACGAGATTGATTTGCTGCAGGCCGCAAAGCGATCTTCCCACCAGAAAGTGCTTGAGGACCCGCACGACCCGTCACGCGTGGTCGACTGGATGCTCCTAGCGGCGATCGATGCTTTGCTTCAAGGTCACGAGTGGCTCGCGCAGTACCACGTGGCGTGGTACGAAGCGGCCTCGGCAGGGCTGCGGTGACTACCGTCCAGACGCCTCTCGCCCTACCATCCGACTCAATAGACATTTCTCATGTAGGCGCGCGGAAGTTAGCTTTGGGGGCAGGCAGAATGCGCTTTTCGGTGCGGTATCTATTAAGGGCTTGAGGTGCAATCGTGGGCACGGGCGGAAGCGGAAATCAAATCGCCGCAGATACATGGTCCTATCACGCGGCATCATGGGGGAAACCACCACCACCGATAGTGCCGACTGCGCTTCCTCCGGGGGGCACATCGCCTGCTGATGGCGCTGCAGCGGGCCTGGCGGCCGCCGGCAACCTCGGCGTCCCAGGCGACCAAGCAGCCAGCGCCCAAGCCGATGCCGACCGCCGCGCACGCGCCGCCGACGCCGCAGAGAAGTTCCCGGCTAACGAGCAAAACGCGACGCAACAATTCCAGCAGCTCGCCCAGATGATCCCGCAAATGGTCTCGGGTATGGCCGGCGCGTTTACCGGCGCAATCGGCGGCGTCATGGGGCCCCTCACCCAGATGCCCCAGCAGGCGATGCAGGCAGCGCAGAGCGCGATCCAGCCGCTGATGAGCGCCGCCAAGGGCGGCGAGGCGGCCGGGGCCGCTCTGACCGACATGTCGGGAGAAGCGTCCGCGCTGAGCGGAGCCGGCACCGGTGGCGGGGCTGGCCTGGCCGGTGGCGGCGGCGGGGGCATCGGCGCCGGTGGCGGCACCACCCCAACCGGCTTCATGGGCCCGCCGCCCGTGCCGACGTCGTCACCGCCCACGACGCCCGCTTCGGCAGCGCGGCCGACGATGGCCACCCCAACCGGCGGAACACCGACACAGACTGGGCCGATGGGCATGACCGGGATGCCGATGATGCCGGCAGGAGCGATGGGCGCCGGAGCCGAGAGCGGAAGCAAGGACAAGCCGGCGGAAAAGCGGCTGACCGTCCCCGGTGTCCCCAACGGTCAACCGGTCAAGGGCCGCTTGACGGTCCCGCCGAGCGTCCCGGTCACAAAGTCCGCAGAAGGCAAACCGCCCGTCGTCACGAGGCCCAATCGGCGGATCGTGATCGTCCCATCAGACGAAGAGGCGCAGGAATAACCACACCGCCAGCCGCTGAAAACACCGATTTGCAATTAGCCAAAATTGCACTTCGCGGCTTGCCACCACCGAAAAAAGGTGAGTAGTGGCCCCCCGCTGGCGGCAGTAATGTCATAGCCGTGTGGCCGGTACACAAACGCGGTCGGCTCGGTGGAGGCAAGCCGACCGGTGCGGACAGCACATGCGTCCGAACCCTATGCAGCCCAGAGACTTCGGGAGCCAGAAGGCGCGCCAGTTATGGCTGAGACGCATGAGACGCGGCCGGTCCCCGCAACGGACAAGGAGTTGGTCGACCAGGTCCTGGCCGACTTAAAGGAGAATTTCGAGAAGTGGGAAGCGGTGCTGGCCGCACAGCAGTCGGTCACTTTCACCGCCGACGTGGGGGACATCTACGCGGTGTGCAATTCCGACGGGCGTCTGACCGGGCTGTCGCTGGCGCCGCACGTGACGACCTCCTACACATGCCGCGAGCTGATGGATCGGCTCAATATGGTTTTCGAGGCACTGCGCGAGGAAGCGCAGGCCGATTTCGATCGCAACTACGGCGGGGGCGTCGTTGACTAATCCTTCGATGGCGCAGGCGGTGGCCGCCTTATCGCGCGGTCACAGCTTGTTCGTCGGCCACGACGGTGGCGCTGGCCTCGGTGACACACCTGCGCAGACGTACGGCCGCGCCGACGGGATGCGTCGAGCCACCGGCCCATTGCCCAGGTACGTGGCGGCCCATTCGCAGGCCTCGGCCGAGCGGCTGCGACGGCTGGCCGACACCGATGACACCCTGGCCGCCCTACTAGCGCGAGCCCGGGCGGAACGCGCGCGTGGGCGAGTGGCCACCCGCCACACACTGGACGCCGCGTTGGCCGATGCGATGCCGGCGACCGATACGCCTATCGGCCGTCGGGACGCGATGGCCCGCATGGCCGGCCGGCTGCGCGCACAACACGGCCACATCGTGCGCTCCCGGGCAAGCGCCCGGGTCTTGACCGAACGGCTGCGGCACCTGCGGTACCCGCGACGGCGCGGGTACGCCGGCACGGGGCATGCCGCGGTGGTGGCCGCGATCCGGAAAGCGTTGGACATCAAGGGTATTCACGATCCGGCCGCACGCGCCCGGTGGGAGCGCGGCATGGACTTGGTGGCTCGCCGCGAGTCGAACTACGACGCCAACGCGGTAAACGGGTGGGACGTCAATGCGGCGAGGGGCACGCCGAGCAGGGGAGCATGGCAGTTCATCGCCCCGACCTTCGCGGCCTACCACGAGCCCGGGACCTCACACAGCATCCACGATTTGGTGGCGCAGGCGTGCGCCTTCATCAACTACGCGCGCGGCCATTACGGCGTCGCCGCCGACGCGTCGAACCTGGCCGTCCGGATTCAGCAGGCGGACCCCCGCCGAGCACCCAGAGGTTATTGAGCAATGCCACTGAGTTTGTCCAATCGCGACCAGAATTCGGGCCACCTGTTTTACAACCGGCGCCTCCGCGCAGCGACGACCCGTTTTTCGGTCCGTATGAAACACGACGACCGCAAGCAGACCGCGGCCCTGGCGCTGTCGGTGGTGCTGGTGGCCATCGCGGCCGGCTGGATGGTCCTGCTCAACGTGCTCAAACCGAGTGGGGTGGTGGGGGATTCGGCGATCATCGGCGACCGCGAATCCGGTGCGATCTACGCCCGCATCGACGGCCGGCTGTATCCGGCGCTGAACCTGACCTCCGCGCGGCTGGCCACGGGCACCGCGGGGCAGCCGACCTGGGTGAAGCCGGCCGAGATCGCCAAGTACCCGACGGGCCCCCTGGTCGGCATCCCGGGTGCGCCGTCGGCGATGCCGGTAAACCGGGGCGCGGTGTCGGCGTGGGCGGTGTGCGACACGGCGGGCCGCCCCCGCACCGCCGACAAGCCGGTCGTGACGTCGATCGCGGGACAATTGGTCGGCGACCGGGCGATGCCGATGGCCAGGGATGCGGCGCAACTGGTGACCTTCCAAGGCGCCAGCTATGTGATCTGGGGAGGCAAGCGTTCGCAGGTTGATCCCGCCGATCGGGCGGTGACGTTGAGCCTAGGCCTCGACCCGGGAGTCACTGTCCCCGTTGAAATCTCGCGCGCGCTCTTCGACGCCATGCCCGCGACCGAGCCGCTGCGCGTGCCCAAAGTGCCCGACGCGGGGACGCCGTCGAGGTGGCTGCCCGGCTCGCAGGTGGGCGCGGTGCTGCAAGCGCAGACGGCCGGTGGGGGCAGCCAGTTCTACGTGTTGCTGCCGGACGGCGTGCAAAAGGTCGGCGGCTTCGTGGCCGACCTGTTGCGCAGCGCCAACTCGTACGGGTCGACAACGCCGCGTACGGTCACTCCCGACGTGCTCGTCAACATCCCTGAAGTCAATTCGCTGCCCGTCGACTACTACCCGACCGGTCATCTGAATTTTGTTGACTCGGCGGCAAATCCGACGACGTGCGTGGGTTGGGAGAAGGCGTCCACCGACCCGCAGGCCCGGGTCACCGTCTACAACGGCCGCGGGCTGCCGGTGCCGTCCTCCATGGACAACCGGATCGTGCACCTCGTCCGCGACGACCGCGACCCGGCTTCCGTGGTGGCTGACCAGGTGCTGGTGTTGCCCGGTGCGGCGAACTTCGTGGCCTCTACGAGCGGCGTAATCACCAGCGACTCAAGGGAATCGTTGTTCTGGGTGTCCGACAACGGGGTGCGGTTCGGCATCGCCTCCGACGATTCGACGCTGCGTGCGCTTGGGCTTGAGGCCGCGACGGCGGTTCAGGCACCCTGGCCGTTGCTGCGCACGTTTGCCGCCGGCCCGGCGTTGTCGCAACAAGCGGCGCTGGTGGCGCGCGACACGGTTCCGGTCCTCGGGCAGGCGGCCGTGCTGACGACGTCGACCAAGGCGGGGGGTTAACCGGTGGTCATTGGCGGAGGACTACAGAATGTCTAAACGGGCGTTTCCCATCAATCGGGTCAAGATTCAGCCGCCCAAACCCGTCCGGGTGGCGCCGAGCGCGCCGATCGCCCTGCCGGAACGCGAGCCGCGCAACATCTGGGTGATGATCGGGGTGCCGGCGCTCATCGTCGCGCTGATCGGCACCATTGTGATGCTGTATGTCTCTGGCGTGCGCAGCCTTTCGACGGGCTTCTTCCCGTTGATGGGGATCGGCGCGTTCAGCATGTTGGCGTTCTCCGGGCGGCTGGGCCGTGCCCGCAAGATCACCTGGGGTGAGCTGGAAAAGGGCCGCCGCCGCTACCTTCGCGACCTCGACGTCACCCGCGACGAGATCCAGACCGCGGTATGCGCGCAACGCAAGTGGCAGCAGGCGCTGCATTCCGATCCGCGCGGCCTGGGCGCCATAATCGGCGGCCCGCGAATGTGGGAGCGCTCGCGCAGCGACGTCGATTTCCTGGAAGTACGGCTGGGCACCGGGGTGCAGCACGCCCCGGACTCGGTGCTGTCGGTCACCTGGCCCGATATTTCCTCCGACGAGGAGCTGGAGCCGGTCACGGGCCAGGCCCTGCGCGACTTCATATTGGAACAGCGCAAGATTCGCGACATAGCCAAGGTGGTGAACCTGCGCTCCGCACCGGGGTTCAGCTTCGTCGGGGAGGACCTCGGCCGGGTCCGGTCGCTGATGCGCGCGGTGCTCTGCGCGCTAGCGGTGTTCCACAACCCCCGCGACCTGAAGCTCATGGTGGTCACGCGCAACCCCGAGCTGTGGTCGTGGATGGTTTGGCTGCCCCACAATTTGCACGACGAGCTGTTCGACGCCTGCGGGTGGCGACGGCTGGTCTTCGCCACACCCGAGGAGTTAGAGCAGACCTTGGGCGGCGAGCTGCACATGAAGGGCAAGCGCGGGCAGTGGACGCCGCCCGCCGCAGCGACTCCGACGACGATGGGGTCGGCGCTCGAGGCGGCGCAACCCGATCCCGCCGCGGACTTGGGCCCGCACTGGGTGATCGTTGATGACAACACCGGCAGCCCGGAGGCGTGGGAGAGCGTCGTCGGCCAGGTCGGCAAGGCGGGAATCACGGTGCTGCGCATCGCCTCCCGGGTCGGCATCGGAGTGGGATTCGACAGGGACCAGCTCTACGAGATGAGCGAGCGCAACACCGCGGCAGGCAACGGTGCGCCCAACGGATCGCGCAAACCAAGCCGCAATGGCGACGATCCCGACGACGGCGACGATCGTCCCGCCCCGCTGCTGCGCACCGGCGGAAAATTTTTCGCCCACGCCGACCAGCTGTCGATCCACCGGGCTTACCGGTATGCGCGCGCGATGGCGCGGTGGTCGCCGACGAGCAGCAGCGAGATCGCCGACTCCACGAGCGGAGCCGCCGAGCTGCTGCGGGCACTCGGAATCAGCGATCCCCGCGAACTGGACGTCGACCGGTTGTGGGCCGAGCGGCGCGGCCGCGGCGACGAGCGGTGGTGCGAGATCCCGGTCGGCGCCAAACCCAACGGCGAGCTGCAAAACGTCATCATCCGCGCAAAAGATTTCGGCGGCTTCGGATTCCACTCCGTGGTCATCGGCACCAGCGGATCGGGCAAGTCGGAGTTCTTCTTGTCGCTGGTTTACGGCATCGCGCTGACGCACTCGCCGGAGACCTTCAACGTCATCTTCGTCGACATGAAGTTCGAGTCGGCGGCCCAGGACATCATGGGCATCCCCCACGTCGTGGCCGCGTTGTCCAACCTCGGCAAGGACGAACGACACCTGGCCGAGCGGATGCGCAGGGTGATCGACGGTGAGATCAAACAGCGCTACGAGCTGTTCACCTCGGTCGGCGCCCGCGACGCCAACGACTACGAGGAGATCCGGCTGGCCGGGCGCGACTTGCCGCCGGTGCCGGTGCTGCTCGTCATCGTCGACGAGTACTTGGAACTGTTCGCCAACCACGAGAAGTGGATCAACCTGATCATCCACATCGGTCAGGAAGGCCGCGGCGCCAACGTCTTCTTCATGCTCGGCGGTCAGCGCCTGGACCTGTCGTCGCTGCAGAAAGTCAAGTCCAACATCGCATTCCGCATCGCGCTGCGCGCCGAATCCGGCGACGACAGCCGCGAGGTGATCGGTTCGGATGCCGCCTACCACCTGCCGTCCAAGGAAAACGGTTTCGCGCTGCTCAAAGTCGGGCCGCGCGACCTCGAGCCGTTCCGTTGCTTCTACCTGTCGGCGCCGTTCGTGGTGCCGAAGCGGACCCAAGCGGTCAAGACCGTCGACATGACCTTGACCCAGCCGCGGCTCTACAACTGGCAGTACCAGCCGCTGGACGAAGCCGACTCGTTGGCGCTGGAGGCCGCGTCGGCCGCGGACGCGGAGCCCGACGAATTCCTTTATCACGAAGACGGTTTCAAGAAAAAGAAGATCGTGGACGTGCTGCGGGAGTCGCTGCAGAGCGTGCCGCACCGCGCGCCGCGCCGGCCGTGGCTAGAACCACTGGAGGTCCCCGAAACGGTCGACGCCCTGGTCGCCGGGTACCGGGGCAAGCCATGGCATGTCGACTACGGCCGCAATCCGGGGTTGATGTTCCCGGTCGGAGTCATGGACATCCCCGAAGAATCCAGGCAGATCGTGCACGCGATCGACGCCCTGCGCAGCAACATCATCGTGGTCGGCGCCAAGCAGCGCGGCAAGACGACGACCCTGATGACGCTGATGTGTTCTGCGGCAACGATGTACACCCCGGCGCGGGTGACCTTCTTTTGCATCGGCGGTGCCACCCTCGCGCAGGTGGCGTCGTTGCCACACGTCACCGACATCGTCTCCCCCAAGGACTACGAGGGCGTCGAACGGATCCTGAGCACCATGGACGCCTTGATCGACGCCCGCGAGGATTCGTTCCGGCGACTCAAGATCGACCTCGACGGCTTCCGCGAGCGCCGGTTCGGCGTCGGCAGCGACGGCCTGGGCGGCACCGACCCCAACGACCCGTTCGGCGACGTCTACGTCGTGGTCGACGACTACGACGACCTCTATTCCAAGGACAGCGTCCTGGGCGACCGCATCATCGCGCTGAGCAGCCGGGGCCCCGAGTACGGCGTGCACGTGATGTGCAGCGCCGGCGGTTGGATTCACGGGCAGCGGCAGAGCCTCCTCCAAAACGCCACCGCGCGAATCCAATTGAGGCTGGCGGATCCGAGTGAAAGCCAGATGGGGCATTCGTCGATCGAGGCGCGGGAAGCGGCGCGGCGGACGCTCAATCGCCCAGGCTTCGGTTTGACGAACAGCTTGCACGAGCTGCTCGTGGGCATACCGGCGCTGGCCGACCGGGCCACCGGCGCGATCGTGGGTATCACGGAGGTCGGCGCGCGCATCGCCGAGGTCGCCGGGGTGACCAAGCACGCGAGCCTGCAGCGGCTGCCGCAGCGGGTGGCCTTGAGGTCGATTCTCGAATACGAGGCCGCGCACCCCAGCGGCGACGATCTGTCCATCGCATTCGCCATTGGGGAGCGCCACGAGCTGGGGCCGGTTCCGCTCAAGCTGCGCGAAAGCCCGGGCCTGGCGATCCTGGGTAGGCAGGGCTGCGGAAAGACCACGGCGCTGGCGGCCATCGGCGAAGCCGTCATGAGCCGGTTCAGCCCCGAGGAAGCGCAGCTGACGCTGATCGACCCCAAGACCGCGCCGCACGGGCTCCGAGACCTGCACGCCCCGGGCTATGTGCGTGCGTACGCCTACGACCAGGACGAGATCGACGAGGTGATCACCGAGCTGGCCCAACAGGTCTTGCTGCCACGACTGCCCCCCAAGGGCTTGAGCCAGGAGGAGTTGCGTGCGCTCAAGCCGTGGGAAGGCTGCCGGCACTTCGTCCTCATCGACGACGTCCAGGACCTGCGTCCCGATCAGGGCTACCCGCCCAAGCCCCCCGTGGGGGCCGCGCTGTGGAAGCTGATGGAACGCGCGCGGCAAATCGGATTGCACGTGTTCACCACCCGCAACAGCGCAAACTGGGCGACGCTGACCATGGATCCCTGGATGCGGTTCCAGACCGCGGCGAAAGTCGGCCAGCTGTTTATGGACAACGACCCGGAGAACAAAATCAACCGGTTCGTCCGCGCCCAAGCACTTCCCCCGGGCCGCGGTCTGATGGTTGGTGTCGACGGCGACGTCGAAGGAATCCTGGTCGGATTGCCATCCACCGTTCCCGGCCAGTAGTCCGCGCATTATGGCCATATTGACCTGAATTTGTCGCCGCGGAACTGAAGCGAAAATGCGGTTCCCAAGGCCTCTGAACCGGTTAAAGGACGTGACACGCGTTACAGCTGTGGCGAAAGAATGGCGGTGAGCCGCCCGGAAGGCGCCGGTATCCAATTCGACACCGCCCAAGAGCGCCCGAATAAATCATGTGAACACGCGATGTCCCGGCACCCACTAGACTCATCCATTATTCGCAGTGGACCGGACTGCGAGTGACATTCGGAGGGAAACATGTCGTGGTTTGTACAGCCCGAGGCCGTCTTGGCCTCGTCGGGCGCTGAATCGGCGATCAGCGCGGAAACAGCGGCGGCGGCGTCGGCCGCGGCGCCGGCCCTGCTCGGCACGACGCCGATGGGCGGTGACCCTGACTCGGCCATGTTCTCCGCGGCGCTCAACGCCTGCGGCGGCGCCTACCTCGGTGCCGTCGCCGAGCACGCTACCCAGCGGGGGCTGTTCGCGGGAGCGCAGGGCATCGCATCCGGCGTCTACGTCGCTACCGAGGCCGCGCGCGCGGCGGCGCAAACCCTCTAAAGGGGGAACCAGCGTATGGCAGATCCGGGGTGGGCTGCGCGTACGCCGGAAGACAACGATCTGCTCCTCAAGGCCGGGGCCGGGGTGGCGAGCCATGTCGCCAACCAGGCCGCCTGGACCGCCCTGGGGGCCAGCCACCACGCTTCCGGCGTCGCGTCGGCGATCAACACCGTCGCGACGACGGCCAGCTGGATGGGCGCGGGGTCGGCGGCGTCGGCGGCGAACGTCACGATGCTCAACGCCTCGCTCAACGGGTTGGCCGGCTGGGTCGACGTCAAGCCGGCCGTGGTGGCCGCCGCGGGCACGGCCTACGAGACGGCCAACGCCGGCATGCGTCCGGCTGCGGAGTGCATCGGCAACCGCGTCGAGTGTCACGCGGACTACGAAATCAACCCGTGGGTTCTGTTTATGTTGACCCCGCGGATTGCCTCGCTGGAGTTCGAGTACTACGGCGTGATGTGGCCGAACAACTCCGCCATGGGCGCCAGTTACGGAGCGATTCTCACCTCGCTGGCCGAAAGTCTGGCAATCCCACCACCGATCGCCACCATGGGCGCTTCGCCGGCGGCTCCAGCCCAGGCGGCGGCGGCGATCGGCGAATCGGCCGCCCAAACCGCGGCCGGTGACGGGATGCGCTCCGCTTTCCAGGGCGCGCAGGCCGGAACGCAGGGCGCCGGTCAGGCGGCGTCGGGCGGCCAAGACATGGGTAGCCAGGTCAGCACGCTCATGGGGCCGGTCCAGTCGATGATGGGCGCGATTCCACAAGCGCTGCAGGCGCCGTCGCAGCTGATGCAGACGCCGATGAGCGCGATGCAGCCGTTGCAGTCGATGATGGGCATGTTCGCCAACCCGGGCGCCATGGGGATGGGCGGCGCGGCGCCTGGCATCTCGGCGGCCTCGGCGACCAGCGGACTTTCCGCGGCCGAGGCGGGGGCGTCGGCTGGCGGTGGCGGCGCCTCCCTGGGCGGCGGCGGCGTGCCCGCGACCACCTTCACCCGACCGGTTAGCGCCTTCGAGCCGACCACCAGCGGTCGGCCGGTGGGGCTGCGGCCCAGCGGGGCGTTGGGCGCCGAAGCCGTTCGCCCCCCGACGACGACGACCGCCGGTGGCAACACCATCGGCGGCATGCCGGTGGGCCGTGCTGCGGGCGCTCACCGCGGCTCCCACGAAAAATCCGAGCTCCCCGCGACAGTGCGAGTTATCGACGATCGCGGGTAGTGATTGCCCTGGTCAAAGGGTGAATCGACACATTTGAATAGGCCCCATACACTGCAACCCATACCCCGGATGATCAAGGTGGGGGACGGCCAGCCGGAGAAGGAGAAATTGAAGTGCCCAATTCAATTGTCGTAGACGCGAGCGTTTTACGCGCTACGAGCGACAAGATTCAAGAACACATGGAGCAGGCGATCGCGATCGCGAAGGGCTACCTTGCGAACCAGGAAAACGTGATGAGCCCCGCGACGTGGTCGGGCGCCGGCGTTATCGCCTCGCACGCGACCGCCACCGAGGTCGCCAACGACTTGAACAAGGTCCTGACCGGCGGGACCCGCCTGGCCGAGGGGCTCAAGCAGGCCGCGGCCCTCATGGAAAACCACGAAGCCGACTCGCAGTCCGCATTTCAGGCTCTGTTCGGCGGCGGCACTCACAACGTTTAAGCACGTTTAAGACTTTTCTCGAAAGGAATTCAGACCATGACGAACCCGCTAATTGCTTACAACCCCGCCGCGGTGGCCGATTTCGCCACGGACGTGGGCGCGCGCGCCGGCCAGCTCGAGGCGATTCACGCCGACACCGCGCAGTTGACCAACGCGCTGCAGGAGTTCTTCGCCGGCCACGGCGCGGCGGGCTTTTTCGATGCCCAGAACCAGATGCTGTCGGGACTGCAGGGCCTCATCGACACGGTTCGCCAGCACGGCGTGACCACCAGCCACGTGCTCGACGGCGCGCTCGCCACCGACAACCAGATGGCACAACTGTTCCTCTGAAATGCCCGCGGCCCCAGGGACACTCACGTGCTCCCTGGGGCCAAGTCATCCCGCGGCCGGTTGAGGTGAAAGCTGCATGCTGACAACGACGGTCGACGGCCTCTGGGTCTTGCAGGCGGTGGCGGGGGTGGAGCAGACGTGCCCGGAGCTCGGGCTGCGCCCGCTGTTGCCGCGGCTCGATACGCCGGAGCGCGCGCTTCGGCACCCGGTCGCCGCCGAACTCACGGCCTGCGGAGCTCTCGACCAAGCCGGCAACGTCGACCCCATGGTCCGCGAATGGCTCACGGTCCTTCTGCGCCGTGACCTCGGCTTGGTGCTCAACATCGCGGTGCCCGGCCGGGATCCGACGCGCGCGGCGATTTGCCGGTTCGCCGATTGGTGGGTGGTTTTGGAGCGCCATGGTGGGCTGGTGCGGCTGTATCCTGCCGGCACCGCTCGGGACGAAGCCGCGGCGTCCGAACTCGTGGTCGGTCAGGTCGAGCGGCTGTGCGGCGTGGCCGAAGCGGCGCCGCTGCGGCCGGTCACCCTCGACGGCGAGCAGCTGCTCGAATCTGTGCGCGACGCCGACGGCCTGAAAGCGTTTCTGCTCAAGCAGCGCTTGGACGTTGACCAGCTGCACATCCTGACAACGGCCGCCGACCCCGCGCGCTCGGCCTCGGCGTCGATCGTGGCGGTGCAGGCCGGGGTCGGCCCCGAAAAGACGGCACGCTTCGCGATCGGTGATTCCTCGGTCGCCATCGTCGACACTCCGGCCGGCCGGTTGTGCGTCGAAGGCATGCTGTCGGGCGGGCATCGCTACCAGGTGATCTCGCCGGGGTCGCGCAGCGACATCGCCGCGGCGATCCGGCGGCTGATCCGAAACCTGCCCGCGGGCGAGGAGTGGCACTCGTATCGGCGGGTGGTCTGACGCCCGCCGTTAAACCGGCTGTTACGGCCAATCTTCGGAATAACAAAGCCGGGGCACTTGTAATGCGCTGCGCGAGTTAGAGATCGCGCAAACCACCTATCCCCAATCGTGTTAGCATCGAAATCGTGACCACCCCTTGGAATGACCCGAATATGTTTGACGAAGACAGGCTTGGGCGGGGGGATCCGCCAGCGGTGCGCCACCGGGATTCGGTATCGGACACGATGCGTATCACCGATTTAGCTGCGCCCCGAAAAATTCCTCCGGGTTCGGGTTGGCGAAAAGCCATTTACAACATTTCATTTCGCAAGATAAACCTCGGCGAATCGCCGCGCGAGAGGCATTATCGCGAATTACGCGAACGTATTCGGCGGCACATCCGCCGGCAATATGTGGTTACGCTGGTCTCCGGCAAGGGCGGGGTGGGTGTATCGACGCTGGCCGCTTGCATCGGCGGGGTGTTTCGGGAATGCCGGCCTACCAACGTGATTGCGATCGACGCGGTCCCGGGATTCGGCACCCTTGCCGACCGGATCGACGAGTCGCCGCCCGGCGACTACACGGCGATCATCAACGACACCGACGTCCAGGGGTACGCGGACATCCGCGAACATCTTGGCCAGAACGCGGTCGGGCTCGACGTGCTGGCGGGTAACCGCACCTCGGACCAGCCCAGGCCGCTGGTGCCCGCCATGTTCGCCGGCGTGCTGGCGCGACTGCGCCGCACCCACAACGTCATGGTCGTCGACACCGCGCCCGACCTGGAACACCCCGTCATGAAGACGGTGCTGGACAACACCGACACCCTGGTGTTCGTCTCGGGGATCACGGCGGACCGGTCCCGCCCGGTGCTGCGCGCCATCGACTTCCTCAGCGCGCAGGGCTACCACGAGCTGGTCTCGCACAGCACGGTGATCATCAACCACACCGACGACGCGTCCGACAAGGACGCCCTGGCGTATCTGACCGAGCGGTTCACCAAGGTCGGCGCCACCGTCGAAGTCATGCCGTATGACCCGCACCTGGCGAAGGGCGGCATCATCGACACCGTTCACGAGCTGAACAAAAAGTCGCGGCTGCGGCTGTTCGAAATCACCGCCGCGCTGGCCGACAAGTACGTTCCGGACGCCGGTGCCGAGAGGGCGCAGCAGTGACAGCGCCCCACAAGGTCGCTTTCCCGGCGCGCTGTGCTGTCAACATCTCCTACGACAAGCACCTCTGCTCACAGGTGTTCCCGGCGGGTACGCCGGTGGAGGGCTTCTTTGAAGGCATGGTCGAGCTGCTCAGCGACGACCTGAAGCGCAAGGGTTTCGACGGGGTCGCGCTGCCGCCCGGCAGCTATGAGCTTCACAAGGTCAACGGCGTTCGGCTGGACATCAACAAGAGCCTCGACGAGCTCGGCGTCCAGGACGGCGACACCCTGGTGCTGGTGCCCCGGGTCGACGGGGAATCCTTTGAGCCGCAGTACGAATCGCTGTCCACGGCGTTGGCCGCGATGGGGAAATGGCTCGGGCGCGACGGCGGTGACCGGATGTTCGCGCCGGTGACCGCCCTGACGGCCGCCCACACCGCGATCGCGATCCTCGCCATGGCCGCCGGTGTGGTGGTGGCGTTGACGCTTCGGGAACGCACTTTCACCGACAGCCCGATCCCGGCCGTCGTTGCCGGCGGCGTTGGCGTGCTCTTGGCGGTCGCGACGGCCGTGGTGTTCTGGGGCTGGCCGCAGCGGCGCGACATGTTCAGCGGCTTCGCCTGGCTGACAGTGCTTTTGCTGGCCGTGGCGGGAGCCTGCGCGCCGCCCGGAAAGCTGGGCGCCCCACACGGGCTGATCGCGCTCGTGGTGGTGATCCTGGGTGCGATCGCGATCAGCGTCGCGACACAGAAACGTTGGCAGACCGCGGTGGCGACGGCGGTGGTGACCGTGTGCGGGATCGCCGCAGCGGTAGCCGCCGCCCGGATGTTTCGGCCGGTGTCGGTGCAGGTGCTGTCGACCTGCGTGTTGGTCGGGCTGCTGGTGCTGGTGCGGATGGCGCCGACGATCGCGCTCTGGGTGGCGCGGGTCCGCCCACCGCACTTCGGCTCGATCACGGGCCGCGACCTCTTCGCGCGCCGTGAGGGCATGCCCGTCGACACGGTTTCTCCGGTCGGCGCGAGCGAAACCGAGGACGAGGACGACGAACTCACCGACATCACGGCCCGCGGCGCGGCGATCGCGGCGTCCGCGCGGTTGGTCAACGCGGTGCAGGTGGGATTGTGTGTCGGCGTGTCGGCACTGCTGCCGGTCGCGGTGTGGGGCGTGTTGGCGCCGGGGCGCCATTGGTCGTGGCTGGCGCTGCTGGTGGCCGGGCTGGTGGTCGGCATCTTCATCACCCAGGGGCGCGGGTTTGCCGCCAAGTACCAGGCGGTCGCGCTGGTGTGTGGGGCATGCGCCGCGGTGTGCGCGGGCGTCGTCAAGTACGCGCTGGCCGGGTCGAGAAGCCTCGAGGCCGCGTTGATCTGGCCGGCCGCGAGCGTCGTCGCGTTCGCCGGATTGGGCTTGGCCGCTGCGCTTTTGGTGCCTGCAACGCGGTTCAGGCCGTTGATCCGGTTGACGGTGGAATGGCTCGAGGTGTTGGCCATGATCGTGCTGCTGCCGGCGGCCGCGGCGCTGGGAGGGCTGTTCGCGTGGCTTCGCCACTGAAACCGGCCTGCACCCGGGCCGCCGCGGTCCTGGCGGCCCTGATGCTGATCGCATTCACCGGCAATATTCCTGCGGCCCAGGCGATCTCACCACCAAAGGTGGACCCGGCCGCGGTGCCCCCGGACGGGCCGCCGAAGCCGGATCAGCCGATGCGGCGGGCCAACAGTTGCTCGGTGCCGATCACGGTCAAGACCCCCGACGTGTCGCAGATGGCACCGGGCTTCGATCTGCTCAACATCAGCCATGCCTGGCAATACAGCACGGGCAACGGGGTGTCCGTGGCCGTCATCGACACCGGCATCTCCCCCAATCCGCGACTGCCCACCGTTCCCGGCGGGGACTACATCATGGGCGAGGATGGCCTCTCCGACTGCGACGCGCACGGCACCGTGGTGGGCGCGATCATCGGCGCTGCGCCGCAAGGGCTTTTGCCGATGCCGCGGCCGATACCGGCCACGCCCGCGTTTCCCCCGCCCGCCGGGCCGCCACCGGCCACCGGAGCAGCTCCGCCTCCGGTGGAGCTACCCCCGCCGGTGGCGGAGCTGCTCCGG
>NZ_LQPJ01000071.1 GCF_002101785.1 Mycobacterium palustre | reverse complement strand
GCGTTCGCTCTACAGTGGACCACGACCCACCAACCCCAAGTCGCATAGTGACTGGACCACCAAACGGGTCCCCATCAGCGGTGCCGGCATCGCAAGCCGTCGAACAGTCTGCATGACTCGACGACCAAGCTGGAATTCCTCGGAAGTGACCAGAAATTCGGACTTTCGGCCCTAACGCGCCTTGGCGGTCGCGATGATCGTTGGGGGCGACCGGCCATTAACGACGAAGGGACGGGGATGAAGATCACCAGCGTCGAGGTTGTCCCGTTCAAGGTTTCGGTGCCGCGGATTTCGTTTGGCGAGCCTCTGGCTGATTACGACATCGTCCAGACCGTCACCCGAATCAGCACCGATGAGGAGGTCGAGGGCTATTACTTCGGCGGTCACTTCCATGGTGATCAAGACGGCCTCGTGCCGGGCGACCGAGCTCTCATCGCCGAGTTGCTCGGACCGATCCTTGCCGGAAACGATCCATTCGACCGCGAAAGGATTTGGCAACAGCTGTGGGCGGCTAAGCTACCCGAGAACATCTGCAGCGTTATCGATCTCGCATTGTGGGATCTCGCCGGGCGGGTGTTGAAACTCCCGGTGCACAAGCTGCTCGGCGGTGCACGTGAGCGAGTCAAGGCCTACGCGAGCAGCTTCAACAACCTCGGCACGCCAGACGATTACGCCATCCACGCCGTCGCCTGTCAGCGTGCAGGATACCGCGCGTATAAGATCCATCCCTACTTCGCCTGGAACCCCGTGACGCGCCAGCCGACGTTGCCAAAGCCCGCGGCCGTCGACGCGGATCTCGACGTCTGCCGGGCCGTCCGCGACGCGGTCGGCGACGACATGGTCTTGATGTTCGACCCGTGGGGCGCCTACAACTACGCCGAGGCCCTGCGCGTCGGACGTGAGCTCGAACGCCTTGGCTTCTACTGGTACGAGCACCCCATGAACGAGTACCAGACGGAGCTGTACGTGCGTCTGGCGGCCGCACTTGACATCCCGATCTGTTTGCCCGAGATCGCCGAGGGCGGCATCTACACACGCGCGAACTGGATCGCGCGACATGCGTCGGACATCAGCCGGATCGACGTGCTGCGCGGCGGCATCACCGGCGCCATGAAGATGGCCGCCACATGCGAGGCGTTTGGGCTGCGCTGCGAGTTGCACATGAGCGGTTTCGGGAACCTCCAGGTTCTTGGTGCAACGAGCGAAGACGTGTGCGAGTACTACGAACGCGGTCTCGTCGGTCCTGGCATTGACTATGACTCGCCGCCGCCCTACCTGAAGGCAGCGTGTGACCCACTAGACGTCGATGGATACGTCGCCATCCCCTCTGCACCCGGCTTGGGCTACACGATTCATTGGGACTACATCGACGACCATCGGCTGCCCGAGACCGCTGTCGAAGCGGTCGCACCACTTCATCCACGATAGGCTTCCGCCGCAGGCCAATTCGACGGTTCGTGCAACCCTGGTGCTGGCGCCGGTGCGCTCAATTCGGCGCCTGGACGCCCGCCTCGGGCATGGCTGGAACAAGCTTATCGGGGAGGGTGATGGCCGGTAGGTGACGATCGCTTTGCACAAGCTGACCGCCAACGCCGCGTGCTGGGGGCGTCTGGCATCCTCAGGAGCTCGGATGTAGCCGCCAAGGCTTAGGCCGGGGGCGGTTCGAGCTCGTCGAGTTGAAGGACGCTCGCACCGACGGTGTCCACATCGACTGCGGCCTGGTGAATGGTCGCTTGGTGTCGATGCAGTCCGCCTCCATCCTGAGGCTCGCGCGTCAAAACGCCCGCCAGGCAGGCGGACATGGTGACCAAAGGCCTTTGGCGATGATGGCGTTACGCCCTTATCGGTGGCGGGGCACCGGCGCAGCATCGACGTGTCGGCATTACTGGCGACACCGAATCAGGGTGAGGGGAGAGCATTGCAGGCGATGGCGGCGAAAATGGTCAGGCGTCTCGGATTGGAAGCCTGGTCGCTGCTGCTGTTTGCGCGATCCGGGGGATTGCGCTTAGTTCCATCCGCTCAGCTCTTCGCGGTGCTGCGCGCGCTCGACCGCTACGGCCTCTTGGGAGCGGCGACGGCAATTACTGCTGCTCGAGACCACAACGGGTTGGCACTGATCGACGAGCGTGGTGCGCTGAGTTTTGGCGATCTGGACAACCGGACTAACGCGTTGGCTAACGAGTGGCGCCAGCGCGGGCTTGGCCCGGGTGCCAATGTGGCCATCCTGGTCGGTAACCATAGGGGCTTCCTGGAAGCTGTATACGCGGCCGGTAAGTGCGGCGCAGGTGTGGTCCTGCTCAATACCGGCTTCGGCAGCGTGCAACTCGCCGACATGGTGACCCGCGAACGCGCTGACCTCCTTGTCTATGACGAGGAGTACGGCGCCGCTGTCGTAGACGTTCACCCGAGGTTGGGTCGGATTCGGGCATGGACGCAAACGGCCGGGTCTGACACCCTGGATACGCTGATTGAGCATGGCGATACCAGCCCGCCGCCCAGATCCGGTGGTCGGCCCAAGATCGTCATTTTGACCAGCGGGACGACCGGAGTCCCGAAGGGAGCGGTGCGCTCGGAGCCTTACTCGCTAATACCGGTCGGCGGCTTACTCGGCAAGGTGCCGTTTCGCGGGCGAGAAGTCACGGAATGCTGTGTGCCACTGTTTCATTCGCTGGGCTTCAGCCACGCGATGATGGCGATGGTACTGGGTTCGACGCTGGTGCTACGCCGCGAGTTCGATCCCCAGCAGACCTTGGCTAGCCTGACCACTCATCGGGCTAGCGCCATGATCGTCGTGCCGATCATGCTGCGGCGCATGCTCGATTTGGGTTCCCACGCCCTCGCCGAGGCCGATTTGTCGGCATTGCGCATCGTGTTCGTTGGTGGATCCCAGCTGGGCGCCGCGCTGGCCACCCGCGCGCTCGAGGCGCTGGGGCCCGTTGTGTACAACATGTACGGGTCCACCGAGGTTGCCTACGCCACCATCGCCACGCCCGCCGATCTGGCCGCCGAGCCGGGATGCGTCGGAGGAGTCGTGCCTGGATCGGTCGTCAAGGTTTTCACTGACGACCGACACGAGGCTCCACCGGGGACTGTGGGGCGGATTTTCGTCGGCAACGTGCTGGCCTTCGAGGGATACAGCGGCGGCGGCACGAAGGAGTCGATCCAGGGCCTGATGTCCACCGGCGACGTCGGTCATTTCGATCGGGCCGGCAGGCTGTTCATCGACGGGCGTGACGACGAGATGATCGTCTCCGGCGGGGAGAACGTGTACCCGGGTGAGGTCGAAGAAGCGCTCGCCCATCATCCCGACATCCTCGACGTCGCGGTCGTCGGCGTAAGCGACGAGGAGTTCGGGCAGCGCCTGCGCAGCTACATCGTGGTTCGACCTGGCGCGGCATTGACCGAGCGTGACGTCAGAGAGTACGTGCGAAACCGATTGGCTCGCTTCAAGGTTCCTCGAGACGTGCTATTTGTTGATGCATTGCCCCGGAACGCCGGCGGAAAGGTGCTCAAACGCTTGCTGAATAACCAATCAATCGAAGACGAGGCAACTGTGTGACATGCCCGCCCATGGTTTATGTCCTGGTTCTGCTGGCCCACGCCCGATCGGCTGAAGCAATTTGCCAGCGATCTGCACCGCGCGCAGGTGTTGCCAGCGAGGCCCCAGCGGCCGACCGGGGCCGACCCCGCGTCGCGGCCAGACTCGGGGTGGCGGATAGCCGATCAAAGTGCCCGGACCACAGAACCGCGAGGAGATCGCTACGGCTATTAGGGTAGGCGTGAATGGCTTTGGGCGTGTGGGCCGCAATTTCTTCCGTGCGGTCGACGTACAGCGGCCGGCAGGCACCGCCGAGATCGAGATCGTCGCGGTGAATGCTCCCATCGCCTCGCCGACCTGACCGGCCTCGTAGCGTCTACTCTCTAAGTCACTTTCCCCACTTCCAGCTGGTGGCACACCAATCTGCTGCTGACGTGCGCCCAACCTGGCTCACGGGGTCCGGCTGCCGCCGGACCTAAGGATTCTTTAGCGAGCTTGCGGACTCCACCGTTTGGACGCGGCCCCGACTCGGACGCGTAATGAGGTCGAAAGGCCCTATTAACACGGTATCCATCGTCCCTAGCTTGGGATTGCGATATGGACCCGGCACGGCTGGCGACATATTGACCGGACAGGAAAGTGAGCTGTTGCGCTTGATTGTGGCGGGCAATTCGCCCAGCCAGATCACCGCGGGAATGCGACTGGACGAGAAGGCATTTCGCGCGTGTGTTGAGTGATGAGCACATGCGCTGATGCGCCGGACTGCGCCGGCCACCGAGGACGATTGACCCTGGCGGGCGGGCGCACCGCCTAGGCAGACTTGCTCCATGGCCAACGCGACAAAACGGATTACCGAGGCCGCTGCGCTGTTCGTGACGCTTTACGCTGCACGACGGTACTACCGAAATTGGGGTGCAACCAAGGCGGAGTGTCAGATGCGGTTGCCCGGTGACCGCTTGGTAGCTGATCCGGCTATTCAGACAACCGAGGCGGTCTACATCGACGCGTCGTCATCTACGGTGTGGTCCTGGCTGCTGCAGATGGCTCAGGAGCACGCTGGCTTCAATGGCGTCGAGGGACTGAACAATGAAGTGGGACTTGGTCACCCGGATGCCGGTCGAGTACACCCTAAACGGCACAGCGTATCGCTAGCGGATACCGTGCCACTGGCGCCCGGAGCGTGGATGCGGCTAGCCGCCGGGGCAACACTGAGCGTTGCCGAGATCGTGCCGGAAAAGTATCTGGTGCTGCATCTCGTGCGACCGGGTCTGCGCTGGAATGCCGTGTGGTCAGTTCATCTCCAGCCGCACTGGGAGGACCGTGTCCGACTCCTCACCCGCGTCAGAATTGCCTTGCGCTACCCGGGCGAAGTGTTTGCTCTGGAACTGGCGAGGCCGGTCATCGCTCTCACCACCAGGGGGTTGCTGCTTGCAATCAAGCACCGAGCCGAGCGGCATCCTACGCTGGCGCAGCCACGCACCTCCAAAAGTGCTTGATAATTTGCATTTTCGGGCTTCGCGCCCATCGACGCGATCTGCGGACGCAGGCCTATTGGCCGCCTGCCCAAGGCCCAACGACCCTAGTATCTGGTATGGCGCCACCCTACTTTCGGGACAGGCATAGTCGAGCCGGTCCCGAGGAGGATGCCATGACCACCGTACGCGAGATTATGAGCGCCGGGGTCACCTGTGTTGGTGAGCGCGAGACGCTAACAGCTGCCGCCCAACACATGCGCGAACACGACATCGGTGCGTTGCCGATCTGCGGGGACGATGATCGGTTGCATGGAATGCTCACCGACCGCGACATTGTGATCAAGGGCCTTGCGGCGGGGCTAGACCCAAATACCACGACCGCTGGGCAGCTCGCCCGAGACAGTATCTACTACGTTGACGTGAACGCGAGCGTTCCGGAGATGCTCAATGTCATGGAGGTGCATCAGGTCCGCCGCCTTCCGGTCATAGAAGAGCATCGCCTCGTCGGCATTGTCACCGAAGCCGATATCGCCCGGCACCTGCCCGAGCACACCGCTGTGCAGTTCGTCAAAGCGATCTGCGCGCCCGCGGCGATCGCCGGTTAGTAGCCCTCGGTAGGCCGGCACATTCAGTCTGCGGTTTGGACACCGATGGTTGAAGTCGCTGCCCACCAACCATTTTGGAGGTCTTTAAGATGCCTGATGCGATTCCGCTAGGGAGGATTGGCGGGTTCGAGGTGAAGGTCCACTGGAGCGTGGTCGTGATCCTGTGGTTGTTCACGTGGAGCCTGGCAACCGCGTTGCCTAGTGCGGTTGCGGGCTATTCCCGTCCGGTCTATTGGCTGGTCGGGGCGTGTGGTGCGGTGGTGCTGTTGGCGTCGCTGTTGGCACACGAGCTCGCACACGCGGTCGTCGCCCGACGTATGGGGGTAAGCGTGGGGGACGTGACGTTATGGCTGTTCGGCGGTGTCACGACCCTCCACGGAGAGGCGAAAACACCGAAGGCCGCCTTCAGGATCGCATTCGCGGGTCCGGCAACCAGTCTTGTCTTATCTGCTGCATTCGCCGGGCTGGCGTTAGCCCTCGTCCCTGCGCACGCCGCGACCATCGCCGTTAGCGTTGCTTGGTGGTTGGCCACCATCAACTTGCTCCTGGGCTTGTTCAACCTACTGCCGGGTGCGCCATTGGATGGTGGCCGGCTGGTGCGTGCCTATCTATGGCGTCGCCACGGTGACAGCGTGCGCGCCGCGGTCGGTGCGGCACATGCCGGGCGAGTGCTCGCAATTATCTTGATCACTTTGGGGCTGGCCGAGTTTCTGGCGGGCGGCCTAGTCGGGGGCGTCTGGTTGGCGTTCATCGGCTGGTTTATCTTCGCTGCCGCTCGCGAAGAGGAAATCCAGGCGACGACCCGGGAGGCCCTCGCCGCGCTGCGTGTTGCCGACGCCATGACGGCCAACCCGCATGCTGCTCCGGGCTGGCTTACCGTGGAGGAATTCATCGAGCGCTATCTGCTCGGCGACCGTCACTCCGCATACCCGGTTGCCGACCGCGACGGAAACATCATGGGACTGGTCACGCTAAGACAGGTGCGCGATGTCGCGTCTAGCCGACGCGCAACGACGAGCGTCGGCCAAATTGCTCTGCCGCTGCGCAGTGTGCCGACAGCGGCGCCCCTTGAGCCGCTGAGCGCGCTGATTGAGCGATTGGCAATCGCCGGCCATGGCAGCCGTGCCCTAGTCATCGATGGAGAAAAAGTGGTCGGCATCGTCACGCCAAGCGATCTGGCTCGGTTGATCGACGTCTACCGGCTCGCTCAGCCGGCACCGGGGGCGGCGGGGCATCCTCACGATGCGCATGACTATTCCAACGCTGGGTGATTGACACTCGGATCGGCACCGACCGCTAGTTCTGCGGAGTTTTGGGAAGGGTAGGGACGGGAGCGAGGACCGTGCAGTGGAGGCCGTGATCGTTTGCGGTGCAGACGAACTTCTCAGGTATGTGCTCAGGAAGCGAAGCTCGTCATGACAATTAGTCACCGAAGCGAAGGCACCGCTACGGTGCGGGGCCGCGAACGAGTCTTAGTCAGCGCCGATATCGCGGCAGCCCGCTTCGTCGGCGTACTGATGTTGCTGTGCGTCGTGATCTGGTTGGCGGTGTTGGCCCTGCGCGAACACCTTGACTACGAAAGGGTTTCACCAGGCCGGTTCGGCTGGTCAATCGCGCTGCTTGCCGCGGTGGTGCTGATTGTGCGTGGGATTCTTCTCGGCCGGCCGGTTACCACTGGGCATGCGATGGCCGCGGCTGCAGCGGCGGGGACGGGAATATACGCCCACTTTTTGTCGGTTGGAGTGCTTGGGAACATTCTGGTCGGCGGCAGTGGGCTCGTGCTGATGCTGCCCACCAAGGCGCGGCCGCAACCGGATACGCTGCAGCAAGTGTGGGCGCTGGTTAACGCGACGTTCGACGATCCGTTGGCGCCATTTGCCATGCATTCCACTAAGAGCTACCACTTCAATCCCGACAAGAGCGCCGCGATCGCATACCGCACCCGGCTGGGGTTTGCGGTGGTCAGCGGCGACCCGATTGGCGATATCAGCCAATTCGACAGTCTGGCAGCAGATTTCGTCCGGATGTGCCGTAGCTATGGCTGGCGGATCATCGTATTGGCGGGCGGCGAACGACATCTGGCGCTTTGGCGCGACAAGCGGATCGGACGGCAAATGCTGGCGGTGCCGATTGGACGCGACGTCGTCGTCGATGTCGACGACTTCACTCTGACTGGGCGCCGTTTTCGCAACTTGCGCCAGGCGGTGCAGCGCACTCACAACCGCGGCGTCACTACTGAAATCGTTGACGAGCGAGAACTCAGCGGCCCGCTGATCACCGAGCTCACCGAGGTGTTGTACGCCGCGCATCGTGCCGTGCGCACTGAACGTGGGTTTTGCATGTGTCTTGACAGGGTCCTGGAAGGCCGCATCCCCGGAATCAAGCTGGCTATCGCGCGTGACCGCCGCGGACTGGTGGTGGCCTTTCACCGATACGCAACCGCGGGAAAAGGTTCAGAGCTGAGCCTCGATGTGCCGTTCCGCCGTCCAGGAGCCCCCAACGGCGTCGATGAGCGCCTCACAGCCGACATGATTGCCTACGCGAAAAACCACAATGTGCAGCGGCTCTCGTTGGCATTCGCGGCGTTTCCGGAAATTTTCGATGCCCTCCATCCGGGTCCGCTTAAGCGTGTCGCATATCGGTTGACCCATTTGTTGAACCCGCTTATCCGGCTTGAATCCCTCTACCGCTACCTCGACAAGTTCCACTCGCTGGACCAACGACGTTACGTGGTGTTATGTGCCCGTCACATCCCGGCTGCCGTGGTGGTGTTGTTGTCACTGGAGTTCATGCCTCGGCCGCGCCACTTGCGGCTGACCGAGCGCAGCGCTACGTGACGCAGGCGTCCGCCACGAAAACCGCCGCCGGCGACATGGCCCGGTCATATATACGATTGGGCTTTTCCATCGGCTGCCAGCCGGATTAGATTCGGCGACCCGTGACCATCTCCGGAATCACCCGCGCATAGTGCGTCTTGTCAACCGTCGTCCACGACAAGACCTGGGCGCGCTCGGCATCCTCGATGTCTTCATCGGTACGAAGCGAGCGTGCAGTGCCCCTGACGATCACACCCCAGCCCCCGGCGACGTTATGGTCATCAACCTCGAACACGACGTGGTTGTTTATCGCGGCGCTGACCAATTTGGTGCCCTCCGCGGTGCGGAACAGGATCGTTCGACGCTGGACGACATCGTTCACCGGGAGGACCTCGGGCCGGCCGTCAACAGAGTGTCGCCGGGTGTGCTCGATCCCTGCGGGAGTGGCGTCGACTGGGCAACATCAGCGGATTGAGCAGACGCTTGTCGAACACTGGAACGTTATAAAGAACCGCCACTTTGCCCCCAAGGGCTCCCATTCAAAGATCGAGCGATTGTGCGCGAAACTGACTGCGGTGCAGCACACTCGCAGCGATCTACTGCGATCGCGGCCTGTCAATGCACGTTGCAATTCGATCAACTCGTCAGGCTCGCGGGTAGGGTACGACGTCCCCAAAAGTTCGCGCCGAAAAGGCCTGCGCCGCCCTTGCCCTCGAACCCACGAGATGCAATAAGGGTTCGGGGGGGATAATGACCCAAGGCCTCCGATCAGCCAGCGGCGTAATCCGTAGCGTTCCGCATGGCCTCGGAGAGCGCGGTCTTCTGGCGCGGCGTAATAGCGATTTCTCGCTGCTCGTTGTCGGTGTTGAACGGCCGAGCCGGGCCGCTGATACCTCGGTCTCTTAGTGTGTCGTCAGTCCATCGCTGGGCCCAATATAGCTGCGTTTGGCTGCACCGGAATGCGGTCGGTACCTGAGAAATCCGACACTGGCAGTTGAGCGTTGTTCGGCGAACTCGCTGTTCGGCAAACGTGGGATGACAAACTCAGTTCGGCGGCGGAGACGTCACCAGGTGACTTCTGGCCCTATGCGCCCGCTGCTGACCATCGAAGAATGGGACGAGCTGACGACTCTCTAGAGCTGCGTGCGCACACAAAGGAAAGTGAAATGGCTTCTCCGCCAGGCGGTCCGATGTTGCTGACCGACGCCGACGTTGACTCGATCGCTTGGCAATTCTTGCACTCGGCCTACGCCGAGGACACGTACGCTGATTGGC
Source organism: Mycobacterium palustre (assembly GCF_002101785.1). Classification (GTDB taxonomy): domain Bacteria; phylum Actinomycetota; class Actinomycetes; order Mycobacteriales; family Mycobacteriaceae; genus Mycobacterium; species Mycobacterium palustre. The sequence goes on along the minus strand of NZ_LQPJ01000071.1, from coordinate 12,527 downwards.
CCCTCGACCGACGCCTCGACGGCTTTCTCCATCGGCAGGGACTGGCCCGCATCGCGGAAGACGGAGATGCGTATGACCTCCTGCTCGGCCGTGTTATGGCCTACATCGGGCGCGGTGTTCCGCCCGCTTCGAAAGCCCGATAGGGCGTCCGTCGATGTCCGAACCACTCTAAGGACCGTGGATGACAGAGCTGACGAACGACCCAGAACCGTGGGACTTCAGTCCCTTTCGGCGGTTCCGGCTAATTGGTCGGATAGACATCGCCAGTAACGCAAATCTCGATATCTAGGAGATACCGATGAGTACTCTTGCCGTTCGGCGTCAGCCGAGGTCGCTCTTCCCGGAGCTTTCAGAGTTGTTCGCCGGCCTGCCCGCTTTCGTTGGGCTCCGCCCCGCTTTCGACGCGTGCGTGATGCGGCTCGAGGACGAGATGAAAGACGGCCGCTACGTCGTGCGCGCGGAAATACCGGGTGTTGACCCTGGCAAGGACATCGATATCACGGTGCGCGACGGACAACTCAGCATCAAGGCCGAGCGCAGCGAGAAGAAAGACTTCGACGGGCGCTCAGAATTCTCGTACGGCTCATTCCTGCGTACGGTGTCACTTCCCGCGGGCGCTGACGAAGACGACATCGAAGCCACCTACGATCAAGGCATCCTCACTGTGTCGGTGGCGATTTCGGGGCCGAAAGCGGCCGAGCGGCAGGTTCAGGTTCAGTCGGCCAACTGACAAAAACCGTGCACGATGACCAAAACAGCTGATATCACCCGGCGCTCGCCGCGGCGGGTATTCCGCGACCGCCGCGAGGCCGGCAGGGTGCTGGCAAACCTGCTCAGCGCCTACCGCGACCGACCGGATGTGGTCGTCCTGGGCTTGGCGAGGGGCGGCTTACCCGTTGCGTGGGAGGTGGCAGCCGCACTGCGCGCCCCACTGGATGCGTTCATCGTGCGCAAGCTGGGCGCGCCCGGCCATGAAGAGTTTGCACTCGGAGCATTGGCGAGCGGGGGCCGCGTCGTGGTCAACGACGATGTCGTGCGGGGCTTGCGGGTTACACCGCAGCAACTGCGCGCCATCGCCGAGCGCGAAGGCCGCGAATTGGTCCGGCGCGAGGCAGCGTATCGCGGTGGACATCCACCGCTCGACGTGACCGGCAAGACGGTCATTCTCGTCGACGACGGTTTGGCCACTGGTGCAAGCATGTTCGCGGCGGTGCAGGCTTTGCGCGAGGCCGAGCCTGCACACATCCTGATCGCCGTACCGGCGGCCCCCGAATCTACCTGCCGGGAATTCGACGGTCTTGTCGACGAGGTGGTATGCGCCACCATGCCGAGCCCGTTTTTCGCTGTCGGCGAGTCGTTCTGGGATTTCCGCCAAGTTTCCGACGACGAGGTTCGTACGCTGCTCGCCACGCCGACAACAGAACCCCCGACAACACAAAGAGGGGCGGAGCCGACATCGGCCGAAGTGATCAGCAGCGTCGCCATCGATGCACCGGGGGGCGTCTCGCCTCGCGAGACCTTAGAGCGGCTAATTGGTGACGCCCGGATCGTCCTGATCGGCGAATGCTCGCACGGCACGCACGAGTTTTACGAGGCCCGGGCCGCGATCACGAAATGGCTGATAGAGGAAAAGGGTTTCAGCGCTGTCGCCGCGGAGGCGGATTGGCCCGACGCCTACCGGGTGAATCGGTACGTGCGCGGCCTGGGCGACGACCGGAGCGCCGACGAGGCTTTGAGCGGATTTGAGCGCTTTCCGGCGTGGATGTGGCGCAACACCGTCGTACGTGACTTTGTCGATTGGCTGCGCACACGGAACCGACGGCACCAGTCGAACGGTCAGCGACAGGCTGGCTTCTACGGTCTGGATCTGTATAGCCTGCATCGGTCGATACACGAAGTGATCACCTATCTCGACAAGGTTGACCAAAGGGCAGCGGCACGGGCGCGGGAGCGTTATGCGTGCTTCGACCACACGTCGGCCGACGATGGTCAAGCGTACGGCTTTTCGGCGGCGTTCGGCGCCGGCCCATCGTGCGAAAGTCAAGCGATCGAGCAGCTGGTCGACATCCAGCGCAATGCGTTGGCTTATGCGCGCAGGGACGGACTGCTCGCCGAGGACGAACTGTTCTATGCCCAGCAAAATGCGCAGACGGTACGCAACGCAGAGGTCTACTACCGTGCGATGTTCAGCAGTCGTGTCACCTCATGGAATTTGCGCGACAAGCATATGGCGGAAACGCTTGACGCGCTACTGAAACATTTGGACCGCCATGGCGATATGCCATTGGCGCGAATAGTGGTGTGGGCCCACAACTCTCATGTCGGCGACGCGCGGGCCACCGAAGTGGCGGCCGACGGGCAGCTCACGCTCGGTCAACTCGTCCGCCAGCGATATGGGGATCAGTCTCGTCTCGTCGGGTTCACTACCTACAGCGGCACAGTGACCGCCGCCGGCGAATGGGGCGGAGTTGCCGAACGAAAGGCCGTTCGGCCGGCGCTTACCGGCAGTATCGAGGAACTCCTGCACGAGACCGGCAAGAACTCCTTTCTCGTGTCAGCGCTCATCAGCCCGGAAGCCGCGGATCCGCTCAGTGTCGTTCGATTGGGTCGCGCCATCGGCGTGATCTACCTGCCGGCGACCGAACGGCAAAGCCACTACTTCCATGTCCGGCCCGCTGACCAATTCGACGCGATGATTCACATCGATAGGACGCGGGCGCTCGAACCCCTCGAGCCGACGAGTCTATGGATCGCCGGCGAAACGCCGGAAACGTATCCGTCCGGACTATAACGACAGCGAGCGGAGTCAACGAATATGGAGATACCAGCCCGGCCGGCTCGTAGCCGAGCGCAGATCGTCACGTTGACCATGAATCCAGCGCTCGACATCACGACGAGTGTCGGCACCGTGCGGCCACCGAAATTGCGCTGTGAGACAACGCGTTACGATCCCGGCGGCGGTGGCATCAACGTCGCTCGGGTTGCGCACGTGCTGGGCGGGTCGGTTTCGGCCGTGTTTCCCGTCGGCGGGCCAACCGGCGATCTTGTTATGTCGTTGCTCAACGACGCAAGAGTGCCATTTCGGCACGTTGATATCACGGAAGCCACGCGAGAGAGTCTGACTGTCAACGAGAAGAGCACCGGCCAGCAGTACCGCTTCGTCCTTCCGGGGCCACGACTGACGTTCACAGAGCAAGCACGCTGCCTCGACCAACTGCGGATGACGGCAGAGTCGGCCGAATTCGTTGTAGCCAGCGGCAGCCTGCCGACGGGCGTACTCCCCGATTATTATCAGCGCGTTGCCGACATCTGCCTGCGTCTGGGCGCGCGCCTTATTCTGGACACGTCTGGCGGTGGCTTGCAGCACCCCTGTTCCGGGGTGTATCTGCTTAAAGCAAGCGTTCGGGAACTTCGGGAATGCGTCGGGCTTCCGCTGGCCACCGAGTCCGAACAATTCGCGGCTGCACATGAGCTAATTGAAAACGATTGTGCCCAAGTTGTTTTGGTGTCTTTGGGACGGGACGGTGCGCTGCTTGCGACACAGCGCGCGAGCCACCGATTTTCGGCGATTTCGATGCGCGGGGGCAGCGGCGTTGGAGCTGGCGACGCAATGGTTGCCGCTATCACGGTAGGCCTCAGTCGCGGATGGCCGCTCCTCAAATCGGTTCAGCTTGGCATCGCGGCCGGCACAGCCATGCTGATGACGCCTGGTACCGCGGTCTGCAATCGAGCGGATGTGGAGAAGTTGTTCGCACTATCTGCGGAGCCCTCCGACGTAACCCGCTGCGGCTGAGGCCGGTTGGCATCGAAACCGTCAGGGTCAGTTGTTTGGGACGAACGATCACCGATGTGAGGTCTAATTGCCCCCCGCGCAAGGCGCCAGCCTCAATAGTCTGGAATTGGGCCAACCAATCGTCGGACGTTAGCTAACCCAGGAGTCCGCATAAAACCAGCCGTACTCGAAGTCAGTCTCGCCGGCATCGACGGTTATGGAACAAGCTCGGCGCAGCAATCCTGCGGTGCGGCAGATCAATCGCCGACCGCACAGCTCGGTCGACGCTACCCAGGCGCTCCTGTCACCTGGCGCCGCTTCCGCACCTGCAACGGCCAACGTCCCAACGCTTGTCACGTTCCCGCGCGGAAGGCGGACACCGACCCGACTTACGAGATTCGTAGCACCGCATCGGTGATAATTGACCGGTGGTATGACGGCACCTTCGGCAAGGTCACCGTAACGGCACGCGGCTTGGACGGTGACAATTAAACGCCGCTGTTGACCGGCACGCTGCGCCTGGCAGACGGCAAGACAGTCGAGTGCAGGCGCGCCGATCAGCGTTTTGGAGCAAGACCGGTGAATCATGGACCTCGACCTGCTGCGGTGCGCCATCAGGCTGGATCTGTCCATCGTGCGAAGCGTTGACGTGATCAGTGCGCATGGCGCAGCCGAACAGTCCCTGCAACCGGGCGGCGAAAAGGATTTTCCGCGCGGCGGGTGAGAGGACCGGGGTGCCCACAGCCATGGTCGGGGCGTGGTTGTGCTGCCACTCCACGGCGCATGACATTCGTTTGTCGGGCCAGTCGGCAATACTGGCCGCGTGGCTGATGACCCTGTAAGCGTTCAAGTCCACCGCCTGGTTAGTGATGCACTGGAGTGGTTCGATTCTCCGGTAGTAACGACGTCCGCATTGGTGCGCAAGGCCCTCCGTATCGCAGCCTAAGCCGAGACTTTGCAGTACAACTCGGATTCATGGCAATGTCAACTTGAAGTGGCCCCAGTGTGACGGCTAGTTTTGGCCCCCCCTTCGCGGTGCGTTGGGATTTTCTGGCGTTGAGGTGGCTAGCCCCAGAAGATGCCTGAGGGGTTGTGATCGATTTCGGTGAGCACATCGTGGATGTGCGGTGTGGGGTCGATCGTGTCGTAGCGGTGAAATTTGAGGTGTCGGTCTCGCCAGTACAGGGTCCAGGTGTTGGTGGTGGCGGTGTAGCGCAGTCGTGCGATCGGGAAACTGGTCCAGTCTGGACCGTAGTCTTCGCGCCACGGCGCTCGTCGTTCGACGATGGTGAGGTGCCGGGCAGCGACGTCGCATTCGACGCGGACTTGGTGACGCGCGTGTTCGGGCACTCTGGCCGCGCACCACTGTTGCACGCGTGCGATATCGAGTTCGGGTAGGGACCGTTCGCGTCGAGGTATTTACCGCTGCCGGGGTCGTACTCGGCAACAGCGACCACGGGCTTGACCCCAGATGCGCTGTCCCGCGATGAACTCGGCGCCGCCGTCGGGCCTGTGCCCTCAGCAGCGGGCGGCGGTTCAGCTTGGGGAGGAGTTGATGGAAGATCCAGCGGCGCAATAGATGGGATGTCACCCGACTGTGGCGCCATCGGCGCCGCCGGTAGCGGTGCAGCTCCAGGTGATCCGGGCGGTGGTGGCGTTCCCTGGACCGGGCCGTATTCGTGGTCGCTGAAAGTGATCCGGTCGTCGGGCGGGATGCCCTGGGAGATCAGATTGGGGTCCAGTGGGTAGGGGCCGGCGAAGTGCTGGCGCATGGCTATCGGTTCGTAGGGTTTGTCGCTGTCGCATATCTGAACGGTTGGTGCGCGTTTTCCGGGATGCCCCATGCAGGGATAGTTGCGGGCACCGCGCACCGCGATCGGGGAATCCTGAGGGAGTTTGCAATAGAGGTTGTCAGGGGTGTCGATGGTTGTGGTGTCAGCCGGTGAACGCCACTGCGACGGCGGTAGGAAGCCGACCGTGCAGCCTAACGGGTCGCCGTTGATCGCCGAGAACTCGGCCACGGGGGAGCCGGTCGCGTTGTTGTGCGGCGAACCGTAGGACTGGAGGGCGGCAACGTAGGGCGGGAGCAACACCAGTACCTGCTGGAGTGAAGGGTTATACGTCACGCCGATCTGGCCGATGGTGGTGAGGTTGGCGAGCAGCACTGGCAGTGTGGGTTTGACCTGTTCCAGCAGGCGGGCAACCTCTTCCGCAAAGCCGGGGCCCGTTTTGAGCAACTTCCGTATCTGTGGGTCGTCCCTTGCCACCTGCCGCGAGACCCCAGCCAGACTGTGCGCCCAGATCCGGATCGCGTCGGTGGTTTGGGCCTGCGCGTCCAGCACTGGCCCGCTGTCGTCGATCAGGGTCCGTGCGCGATCGGCGACGCCGTTGAGGTCGCCGGCGATCGTGGCCGTCGAATCAATTAGCGAGCCAAAGTCGTAGCCGGCACCGTTGAGGCCCTTGAACGATTCGTCGAGCAAGGCACTCAGCTTGTCTTTGGGAATGCTCTCGACCAGAGCGCTGACCTGGTCCAGCATGGGCCCCACGGCCTGAGGGACGGTGGTGTCTTTCGCTGCGATGACCGACCCGTCGTGCAAATAGGGCGGCGAGGCGGCACGCGGGAGCAGGTCCACGTACTGTTCGCCTACCGCTGAGACGCTGCGCACCTCGGCTCGCAGGTTCGCCGGAATTCTCGGCGAGTTGTCAAGGGACAGGGTGGCTTCCGCGCCGGCACGCGTGAAGTCGACGCCGGTCACTTTGCCCACCTGCACGCCCCGAAGGGTCACGTTGGCAAACCGGTATAGCCCCCCGGAGTTGCGCAACTCCAGTTTCACGGTGATCCGGCCCAATCCGAGCAGTGTCGGTGCCTGCATGTAGGTGATGACCATCATGGTCATACCGATAATCGACGCAATCGTGAAGATAATCAGCTGGATTCGGACGAGACGTGTCAGCATCATCGGCTCGCGGGTGGTGGTGTGGCCTCGGCCGGCGGCGCACTGGTAGCCGGTGTGTCCGGCGCCTGGCTTGGCTTCCCGTCGGTAGCGGATGGCGGCTCTTCGGCCGGCGTCGGCACCACGCCCGGTGGCGGCGGTGGCGGCGCGACGCCGGCACCGAGGGGATCCAGCGTGTAGCGCTGATACCAGGGGTCGCCCGGCGCGGGCACCAGCTGCGCGCCCTCCTCCCCCCAACGGGTGCCGAGCAGCAACGTTCGCTTGAGCCGGGGAATGGTCAAGTCAACGACCGCGAATACGTTCACGTAATCGCCTCTAACGCCGCGGTCGATAAAGTTCTGACTGAACGGAAACGTCGTCGCGTACGCCAGGACGGTGTCGAGGTCGGGGCCAAGGTCGGCGAGCGCGCGAATCGTCGGGGCGAGGTTACGCAGGTTCTTCACCAGGTCGCCCTGCGAATCGTTGACGAACCTGGTGGCGATGTCGCTGAAGGCCCCGAGCTTGGTCAGCGCGGTGGTGATGCGAGGGCGTTCGCGGGCAAGCACATCCAGGGCGGGCGGGATATTGTGCAGCGCTGAGGTGATGACGTTGCTTTGCGCGGCGAGCGGGCTGGCGAACCTATCCAACGCCTCAATAGTGGCGATGATGTCGTCGCGCTGGTTATCGAATGTGCCCGCGAACGTGTCCAGGCGGGTGAGCAGATCGCGCAACTGGCGTTCGTGCCCGGACAAGGCGGCGTTGAAATTGTGAATGATGTCCCCGATTTGTCCCAGCCCCCCCGCGTTGAGGACGACCGACAGGGAGGACAGGGTCTGCTCGGTCGACGGGTAGGGCGACGACTTGCTCAGCGGGATGGTGGCACCTGGGGTGAGCCGTCCATTCGCCCGCTGGCCCAGCGGTGGATTGAGTTCCACATGCATGGATCCCAGCAGGCTTGTTTGCCCGATACTGGCTACCGCGTTGGCGGGTACCACCGTGCCTGGCCGCACGGAAAGTTCGACGTCGGCATGCCAGTCTTTGACGGTCATCCTGCCGACGCTGCCAACCACCACGTCGCCGATCATCACTGGTGAATTCGGTTCCAGCGTAGCGACATTGGCGATTTGGAGATGGTAGATTGCCGCGCCCGGGCCGCGGCCCACGGCGCCGGGCAGTGGCAGCGAATTCAGACCGTGGAACGCACACCCCGTCACGGTCACCGTGACACAGGTGCCTACGGCGAGGAGACGGCGCAGGGCACTGACTCGCCCGCTCATGATCCGGGTGTCCCTGCGCCAGGCAACGGTGGTGTGGCCTGCGGGCCGGGAGGCGCCGGTGGTGGCCCGGCGGGCAGCACCATGTTCTGCCAGCTCTGCGGTGCCGGCGGTATCGGTGCTCCCGGATACAGCGCGGGTGAGGGAGCCGCTGGGAGATGATCAGGAGCGGACGGACCGGGCCCGACTGCGGGGGGCTGGCCGTAGCCGGCCGGCGGAGGCACATCGCCGTTTTCACCGGTGTACGCCGAAATAGCGGGCGGCATCTCCGGTGGTCCGGGCTTTGGTCCCGCGCCACCGGGTGCCAGTCTCGGCTCGGAGTAGCGGATGTTTTCGGGGCTGGCCGATTTCGCCAGATAAGGGTTGAGCGGAACCGGCAGGTATCCGAAGTTGAACAGCCGCAACGCCGGACCGAGATACTCCGCGCACAGTTTCCCCGTTTCGGTTGCGGTGACGTTTTCCAGGGCACCGATCGCATCGCAGAACAAGTGCACGGGATTCGAGAAGTTGTTGAACACGAATGACCCGATGGCGCTGCCGGTGTCGGGGTTGTAGATGTTGTAGCCGTTAGCGAACGCGTTCGGCGCGACATGCAGGATGTTTTCGATATCGAGCTTGTGATCGACCAGGTTCTGGGTGACATCGGCCAGCCGTGCTATCTGCTCGGCGGCTGGGTCACGCACTCCCTTAATGAACCGCTGCACCTCGCCGACTGCGGTCGACAAGTTGGCTAGCGCCGCGTCCAAATCGGACCTGCTGCCATTGAGCACGTCGGTGAGGGCGGCGAGCCGGTTTTGCAATGACGTGATCTGTGGTGCGGTGTCCCGCAGGGCCGACACGAAGGTTTGCAGATTTTTGATGATGTCCACGATGTTGCCGCCACCATCGGCGATGATTCGTCCCAGCTGGGACAGCTGCGCAATCGTTTGGCGCAACTTGTCGCCGTTGCCGCCCAGTGCGTTTGCGGTGGTATCGATGAATCGGGCCACCGAGGTGGTGGATGTGGTGCTGCTTGGCCCGAGGTCTGTTGCCAGCCGCATCAATTGGGTTTTGACCTCATCCCACTCGACGGGGACTTTTGTCCGTTCCACCGGGATCACTGCGGCATCAGCCATTGCCGGGCCCCCCGCGTATGCCGGGGTGAGTTGCACGTAGCGGGCCGCGACCAAATTCTGGGCGACGATTATCGCCTTCGCGTCGGCAGGGATAAGCACATCGCGGTCGATGCTGAGCGTCAGTTTGGCCTGGGTTGGCTCCGCCTGGATCGCCTTGATGGTGCCGACTTTGACGCCGAGGACCCGGACGTCGTCGCCGGGGTAGATCCCCCTGGCGGCCACGAAAGTCGCAATGATCGTTTTGGAGCCGAAAAACGTCCGTCCGACGATCACCGCCGCGCCGGCAACGATCAGACTTACCAGCAGGACTGCTGTGGCCGCGGTGAGCCGGTTGCGGGCCGTCATCGCGAACCTCCTGGGATGCCGTTGTATGGCCAGGGGAACAGCGCCCGTGGCATGGGCGACGGGAAGCCAGGACCGCGACCGGGTGCGGTGTCAAAGGTGCGGAAACCGAAGGCGTAGTCCATAAACGGCTCCAGGAATTGCGGGGACAGCAGGTTGGGTACGAAGGCGGAGTAGTAGAAGCCGTTGGACACCGTCTCTGCTTGGGTGAGTTGGAATTTCGCCAGACCGGGCAACGCTTTGGCGATGTTGTCGCGGTTTTTCTCCAGGATCGCCGTCACCGAATTTAGCTTCTCTAGTGTGGGTGCGAGCTGTCGCTCGTTATCGGCGACCAGCCCGGACAGTTGCTTGGCCACCACCGACGTGTTGGCCAACAAGTCGACGATTGCTCGCCGCCGCTCCACCAGTACGCCCAGCAGCTCATCGGCATTGAGGATGAGGGTGTTGACCCTTTGGCTGCGGGTGGACAAGATCTCGGTGACATCGCTTGCGTGCCTGAACAGATCGCGCAAGGTCTCGTTGCGGCTGTTGATGGATCGTGACAGCCGGGTTAGGCCCTCAAATGTGGGACCCAGCTGCGGTGCGATCTGATCGATCGTCGCCGACAGCGTGTCCAACGACTGGTTGAGCGTGTCGGTGTCGGTCCCGGCGGCGTTGGTAGTGAGATCACTGATCGACTCGGTCAGCGAGTAAGGCGAGGACGTTCGCGAGATCGGGATGATATCGAGCGGATGCAGGACGCCGCTGCCCGCGGATTCCAAGGTCATCACGCGCTGGCCAAGTAGAGATCCTGTTCGGATATGGGCGCTGCTCTGCGATCCCAGTCTGACCTTCGAATCGACGGTGAAGGTGACCAAAACGGCGTTGCCGCGCAGGGAGACATTTGCCACCGTTCCGACCTTGACGCCGGACCGCGTCACGTCGTTGCCCGCAGCGAGGCCTCCTGCTTCGGCGAACAGTGCCTGGTACCGGAGCTCGGTCGCCCACGTTAACAGCCTTTGGGGCTGCAGTCCGACGGCGATGACGAGCACGATCAGGATGACTCCGATGAGTCCTGTTCGGATGAGATGAGACCCGCGATATTTGAGCATCAGGGTTCAGCGCACCTCCCATTCGTTTGCTTGAACACGGGGGCTACGACAGTGCGGCCCTGCAGGTCGGTCGCCCGGACGGTGAGCGCGCAGATGTAATAGTTGACGAAACTGCCATAAGCCCCAAGCCGTACGAGTTTGCGGTAATTCTCCGGCGCCCTGCCCAACGCGGCGTCGATACGTGTCTTGTCGTCGTCGAGCAACGGTGCCAGCCGGGTCAGTTGGTTCACCGCCTGGGCCAGCGGCGCTCGCGCATTGGTCAGCAGGTCGGCGATCGACGCGGTTCCGTTGTCCAACGACTTTATGGCCGTGCCGATGGGATCGCGGTCGGCGGCCAGTCCGCTGACGAGGTTCTCGAGACTGTCGATGGCACCCGAGAACTGATCACCGTGCTGGCCAAGCGTTTTCAGGACCGTGTTCAGGTGATCGATCAACTGCTCGACCGCCTCGTGGTTATCAGCTAATGCGTTGCTGAACGACGAGGTTTTCGACAGCAGCGACTCCAGAGTGCCGCCTTGGCCCTGCAAAACCGCCAGCAGCGATGACGTGAGCGCATTGACGTCTTGCGGGTTGAGACCCTGGATGACGGGTTTCAGGCCTCCGAGTAGCAAGTCCAGGTCGAGGGCTGGCGCGGTGCGCTGCAGCGGGATCTGCGATCCGGGTGGCATCAACTGGGTTGATCCTGGCGAGTTCAGGATTTCCAGATAGCGATCGCCCACCAGATTGAGATAGCGAATCGCGGCGCGAACGCCGGTGGTAAAAGCGACGCCACGGTCGGCGTTGAACGTCACTACGACGTGGCCGTCCGATTGCAGCGAAACGTCCTCAACGGTGCCCACCCGGATACCGGCGATCCGCACCGAGTCTCCAGACCTCAACCGCGATGCGTCGGCAAAGACCGCCGAATAGCTTGCTGTGGAGCCGGTTTGGTACTGCCCGAAGATCATGAACAAGAAAGCCGACAGCAGCACCATTACCAATGCAAATGCCGCGAATCTGACGGTCGCCGTGGTTGAGCCCCTCATCCGGGTTGTCCGATCTGGGCGGTGTTGCGGGGCGGCCCGTCAAGCGGCCCGTACAGCAGCTGCTTGAGGGCATCTGAATTGAGCAAGATTCCCTGGTTGCCGTACTGCCAAGGGTTGGCACCGACATCGGTGACCAGAAACGGTGGGCGCTTGGCGTAAGGCACCACCGGAAGGCTCATGTCCTTGCAGTGTGGGCCTCCTGACGCCGCGACCTTGGGTAGGTTTTTCGGGTATCGGTAGCGTTCGACCCCCAGGATGAAGCTCGCGGATATGTCGATGCCCGGATTAGCCGCCGGGGGAATCTTTGCCAGCACATCGATTCCGGCGAGACCGCAATTGATTGCCTCGTTGTACTGGTTGGTCAGGTCGGTGGTCGGTGCGAGCAGGCGAAGCACATCGGTTAGTGGCTGCCGGTTGGTTCCGACGACGTGGTTGGCGATGTCGGCCAGACCAATTGTGCTGATCAGGAGAGCGTCGAGGTTGTGCTGCTCCTCGACGACTGTCTGGCTGACCCGGGTCGTGTTGGCGGCGATGTTGAGTAGGTCTGGAGCCGCATCGGCGTAGGCGTTGAGCACCCCAGGCGCGATTGCGACGTCGTGACTCAAGGCGGGAAGGCTGGGCTGAACTTTCGCCAGAGCCGTATCCAAGTCAGCCAAAGCCTGGCCGAATTCTTTACCACGGCCGTTGAACGCTGACGCGATCGCACCCAACGTTTCGTTGAGCTTCGCTGGATCGATCTTGGCCAACGTTTCCGTGAGCTGGCGGAAGAGCGTATTGATCTCGACGGTCACGTGTGTGGCATCGAGGATCTGTCCTGCATGCATGGATTCGGAGGACGGCTGGGCCGGGTCTAGCAACTGCACAAATTTGGCGCCAAACACGGTCGTCGAGGCGATATCTGGCTGTGACAGCCTGATTTGGCCCCGGGTGGGCGGTCGAAAGTGGCCCCACCTGTGTGGTCGCGGGTGTGCTGTT
>NZ_LQPJ01000070.1 GCF_002101785.1 Mycobacterium palustre | reverse complement strand
CAACAGCACACCCGCGACCACACAGGTGGGGCCACTTTCGACCGCCCACCCGGGGCCAAATCAGGCTGTCACAGCCAGGCTTCCCGGCGCAATGTGCTGAAATGCGCTGCGGCCGCGCCGATTGTCCTCGGCTTGGGGATCGCCACGGACGTGCTCGTGGGCCCGGCGCGCGCACCCGCGGACCCCTACTTGTCGGCAGTGGCGATGGCGCCGGGCCAGCCGATCAACATCATCAGCCGCGCCGGGTGGGGCGCCGATGAGTCGATACGCCGCGGAGGGCCCGTCTGGGGCAACGGAATTCGGGCCGGGATCGTGCACCACTCCGCGACCGGCAACGACTACGCGCCGACGGACTCGGCGGCCATCGTGCGCTCGATCTACCAGCACCACGCGTTGAATGAAGGCTGGGGCGACATCGGCTACAACGCGCTGGTCGACAAGTACGGCCAGGTCTTCGAGGGCCGGTTCGGCGGCATCGCCAAACCCGTCCGGGGCGTACACACCGGCGGATTCAACACCGACACCTGGGCGGTGTGCATGATCGGCGATCTGAGCCAGGCGCCCCCCACGCCCGAGCAAGTGCGCGCGGCCGGCCAGCTGCTGGGATGGCGGCTGGCGATGGACGCGGTGAACCCGGAGGGCACCGTCGCGCTGACTTCCGCCGGCGGACCCAACACGCGCTTCCCGCGAGGTGCCACGCCGACCCTGCCGAGCATCTTCGCCCATCGCGACGTCGGCGAAACCGCCTGCCCGGGCAACGCCGGGTACGCGTTCATGGAACGCATCCGCGACATCGCGGCCCGGTACAAGCAACCGCCCAGCGCAGAAGATGTCGCGCAATCGCTGAACGGCGGAGCGATTTACGACCGCTGGCAGGCGACGGGCGGCATGACCGGCGGGCTCGGCGCACCCACATCACCCGAAGCGCCCAGCGGCGATTCGATCCGCTACGTCGTCTTCGCCAAGGGCGCGATCTATTGGTCGCCGGCCACCGGGGCTCAGCCCCTCACCGGCAGGATCTACGAGGCCTGGGCCACGCTGGGCTACGAGCGCGGCCCGCTGGGCCTGCCGACCAGCGCCGAGATTCAGGAGCCGGAGTGGATCGTGCAGAACTTCCAGCACGGCACCCTGAGCTTCAACCGGCAAACCTCGACCGTCGTGGCCGTGATGGACGGGGTCGCCAGCGTGGTACCGCCGCCGCCCGCGGGCGGACCGCCCATGCAGCTCGAACGGTTCTCCGCGGCACGCAATCCCGTCATCTGACAGCGCCCGGCCCCGGCGCCGTAGTTGTCGCTGGTCCCCGGATTCGTCAGCGGCTCAGGGATGCAGGTTCCACTGACCGCAATCCTCGGCGAGGACGTCGTTGACGTCGACTTCGAGCCCCCCGACCACCGGGCCGGGATTCGAGGGGGTGCTCACCACGCGTTGGTACAGAACCGCGGTGGGCTCGATCTGCCCATGGGACCAGGCCTTGGTCTGCCAGGCCCACCGGTGGCCGGGGGTGCGCGAATTCCCGATCACGCCGTCGGCGGCGGCCCATCGGCACACGTCGATACCGCCGTAGACGCCGGTGCGCTGCACTCCCAGTACCGAATTGATACCGCGAAACCACTTGAGCGCCAAGTTTTCCCAGGTGTCGTGGTTGATGTCCTCGTCGATGCTGAAGAAGATCGGCGCACTCTGGCCGCCACCCGCCGCGGTATGCAGTCGCCAGGCGGTGCGAGCATCGGCGACGCCGCCCTCGAACCCGCGCCTGAAGTCCGATGGTGCTGTCCCACCGGGCTTTCCGTATTGGTAATTGCTGACGATCATCAGCCCGGCAGCGGTGAGCTGCTCGGCGTAAGCCCGGGTGATCGGTTTGGCGCCCATGGACGAGCCGGGCCGCGACAGCGACACGTAGTTGATGACCCCGGAGTAGCCCGCAGCTCGAATCTGCTCGGCTGGAATCTGGCGCATCGCAAAGTCGATCAGTCTGCGGGGGGCGGCAGCCGGCACCGGGGTGGCCGCTGCCACGGGAGCGGCGACACTCGCCGTCGCCAAAAGCAGTCCCGGCAGCGCGGACATGGCGACGCCGTAACGCAATACGTCGCGCCGGGGAATGGCGGGTGATCGCTGGAGGGGCACATCGACCGACAAGTCCTGCATCGTGGTGATGCTAAATTTTCGGGTTTTGTGAACAGAAGTAGTGTGCGGCAGTCGATATCAAATCGGTCTTTGCGGTTCACCGGCCCGAGTCAATCGCTGAAGCGGCGGCGACGATGCTGTCTCAGCGACGCCGAACCGTTGGACTCGTGGCCGAGGCGTTTCTCGAGTGTGACCTCGCCGCGACGGTGACCGAGCACGCTCATATCGTGACGGTGCTCGCGGCCATCGCCGCCCTCGCGATGGCGACCTGCGTCGGCTACTACTTCGGCCGTCGCGACCGCCCGACGCGGCGAAGCTGGAAGAAGCGAACGAGCCGGATCGCGGTGGGCAGGCTGGCGCTTACGCTACTGGTGTCGCTGACCGCACGCCGCATCCGGCTAAGCGCCGCGCGGATGTGGGCCTGACCGGCGCGTGCGCGAGTTCGGCGGCCTCGACGTCCCGGTCGACATCGCGGGGCGGCGCCAGATGCGGCGCAGCGAGACGCCCGGGCTGACCGGGGCTGGCTCAACCGAGCGTCTCCCAGAACCGCACAAGGGCCGCCGCACCGCGGGCCGGGTCCTGCATCATCCACCAATGCCCGAGCCCGTCGAGCACTTCGGTCTTCGCCCCCGCCCGTCGCGCCGCCTGACGGCGCATCGCCTCCGACCCGACGTAGGTGTCTTCCGTGGCCAGAATGGACAGACCCGGCCGGGCCGCCGCGGTACCGAGGGCGCGGCCGGCCTCGGCCATCGCGGGCTGGCGTGCGGATCGGTAGAGCAGCAGGATCGCCCGGCCCATCTCAGGCCCCTGCGCCGCGGCGATCGAGGCCGCGATGTCGGGCGGCATTCCGGCGGCGGACCACATGGCGGCCCGCTGTTCGACCGTGCCGCCCAGGAAGGTGTCGACGTGCTGCTCGCCCTCGCCGGGGGTTTGCCAGATCCGCGCCAGGTCGTGCCAGACGTACTCGGGGTCGAAGCACCCAAGGATGTCGCTGACCCAGCTGCGGACAAGTTCGGGCCGATGCATCACCACGTTAATGACGTGGCCTCCGCCCCAGTCATGGCCGACGAGGTCGACCGGCTCGCCGATGTCGTCCAGCTCGCCCTCGAGCCAGTCGCGGTAGGCCAGGTAGGTCGCCGGGAAGCCTTCCGGCAGTGGCGCGCCGAAGCCTGGCGGAGAGAGCCGCACCACGTCGTCCCGTCCCAGCGCGTCGACCAGCGGCCCCCAGATTGCGTCGCTCTCGGGGTTGCCATGCACCAAAACGACCGTCACGGTGCCCTCCTTGGGTGCGAGCGCGTCACTTCGCCGCAGGTCGACTCTGCCACCAAGCGGCGGCCGACGCGTGGGTTTCGCGCACCGGCCGATTAGGTTTTCCGCGCGAATCGGATTAGTCTTGCCCGCGGCCCGTGTCTGACTAGGAAAGCAGCCATGTCCGTTCAGCCCACTCTGCGGCGTCCAAAGGCGTTGCGCCGCACCCGTACGCGACGTACCACGCAGCTCGTCAAGTGCCCAACTGTCGGCCAGTGCTTCGACATCGAGGTCACCCGCCACGCCGACGGGTGGACGGTCCGGGTCCCCGAGATCGGCGGCCTGGTCCGCGTGGCCAGCCGGGCCGCGGCGGAGCTGGCCGCGCGCAAGTACATCGCGGCCCGCACCGGCATCCCGATCGGTTACGTCACGGTCTTCGTAACGAACGAAATCGCCTGCGCGCCTTCGTCTAGAGAGGCGTCACGCCGGCCGTAGCGGGCGGGGACGTACCAGTGTGGGCCACCAGAACCACGGGCCGAGGATTCTGATGATGCAGGGCACCACGAACGAGCGCACGATCAGCGTGTCGAGCAGCAGGCCGATGCACACGGTGGAGCCCACCTGACCGATCGTTCGCAGGTCGCTGGTGAGCATCGCCAGCATGGTGAACGCGAACACCAGACCCGCCGAGGTCACCACGCCACCCGTGCTGCCGAGCGCGCGGATCAGACCGGTGTGGATACCGGCGTGTAGTTCCTCCTTGACGCGGATGATCAGCAGCAGGTTGTAGTCCGAACCCACCGCCACCAGGATGATGAACGTCAGCGGCAATATCAGCCAGTGCAGGGGCAGACCGATGAGGTGCTGCCAGACCAGGATCGACAGCCCGAACGCCCCGGCGTAGGAGAACGCCGCGGTGCCGGGGATGACGACGGCGGCCATCAGGCTTCTTGTGAGAAACAGCATGATCAAAAAGATCAGCACGAAGGCGGCGATCGCCACGATGAGCAGATCGGACGCGGCGTATTGCTTGATGTCCTTGTTGGTTGCTCCCGACCCGCCGATGTATACCTTCGCGCCGGCCAGCGAGGTTTCTTTGAGGATCGTGGTTATCGCCGTGGGGAACTGTTCGACGTGCTCGACGCCTTCGGGGCCGTTGGCGTCGCCCTCGTGGGTGACGATGATCCGCGCGGCTTTGCCGTCCGGCGACATCAACAGCGCCATCCCGGTCTTGACGTCTTCGTTGTCGAAACCCTCGTGTGGGATGTAGAAGAAGTCGTCGCTGCGAGACTGGTCGAAGTCGAGCCCCACGTTGACCTGGTCGTTGAATGTCTGGTCGGTCTGGGTGGACTGCAGGGACGACTGGCCGTAGCTGCTCACTAACAGGGAGACCAACGCCTCCGAGTCGTCGGCCGTGAGCTTTAGCTGGGTGATGATCTGCGGCAAGGTCTTGTCGATGACCTCGAGATACGATACGGCGTCTGTGATGTCGTCGGCCAGCTTGTCCAGGCCGTCGATCGACTCGAACAGCGATCTGAAGGCCCAGCAGATGGGGATGTCGAAACAGTGCCGCTCCCAATAGAAATAGCTGCGAATCGGCCGGAAGAAGTCTTCGAGGTTGGCAAGGTTCGACCTCAGCTCGTCGGTGACCTTTTGCATGTCTTCCATGGTGAGGACGGTCTTGTGCATCTCATCGGACATCGTTTGGAAGAAGTCGATTTCTTTGCGCAACACCTCGACGGTGTGCTGCGTGATCTGGGCCTGCTCGGCCGTATTGGCGTTTTGCTGTTTGTTAAACGGCAGTTGTTGGCCGCTACCGCTGCCTTGGGTGGTGAACAAGTAGGGGATGGTGGCGTGTTCCAAGGCCCGGCCCAGCGGCCTGGTGATGCTTTGCACCATCGCCACGCCGGGGAGGCGAATCAGGGCCCTGGCCGCCCGGTCCAATGAGATGAAGTCCGCCGAATTCCGCATGTCGTGATCCGTCTCGATCATCAGCATCTCAGAAAACAGCTTGCTCTTCGGGAAGTGTCGATCCGCCGCGGCGAAACCCTGGTTGGCCGGCGCGTTGTGCGGCTGGTACTGGCGGTCGTCGTAGTTCTGCCGGTACGTCGGCACGAAGACCGCCCCGAAGACGACGGCCGCGGCGCTGGCCACCAAGATCGGCACCGGCCACCGGACCACGCTCGTCCCGATCCGCCGGTACAGCTGTGCCTTGGCGGCGCGCCGCGGGTCGAAAAGCCCCAACAGGCTGCCCACGGTCAAAAACGCCGGGCCCAGCGTCAGCGCCGCGGCGATGGTGAACAGCATGGAGATGGCCACCGCCGGCCCCATGGTGTGGAAGTAGTTGAGGCGCGCGAACGTCAGGCAGTAACACGCCCCCGCGATCGTCAGGCCCGAGCCGAGGATGACCGGCGTGACGCTTTTGTACGCGGTGTAAAACGCCTCCTCCCGGCCCTCGCCGGCCTGTCGCGCCTCGTGATAGCGGCCCATCAAAAAGATGCCATAGTCCGTCCCGGCGCCCAGGGTCAGCGCGACCACGATGTTCACCGCGAACGAGGACAGCTCGATATAGCCCAAATGCCCGAGCGTCGAGATGACCCCCTTGGCGACCAGCATCTCGAACAACACCCCGGCCAACGGCACGAACAGGGTGACGATCGAGCGGTACACCAGCAGCAACATCACCAGGATGAGGATGATCGTGACGATCGTGATGTTGTTCAGGCTCGAATTCGCGATGCCCACCGTGTCCGAAGCCAGCGGAGCCGCGCCGCTGACATAAACCTTCAACCCGGGCGGTGGCGTGTCCTTGGCGACGATATCCCGCACGGCCGCAACGGACTGGTTGGCTTGCATCTGGCCGATATCGCCGGCAAGACGCAACAACACATACGCGCACTTGCCGTCGAGGCTCTGCGCCCCGGCCGCGGTGATCGGCTTGCCCCACAGGTCCATCACGTACTGCACGTGCTTGGGGTCCTGCTTGAGCCGGCGCACCAGGTCGTCGTAATACCTATGGTCGGTGTCGCCCAACGGCCGGTCGGCCTCGAACACCAGCATCGCCAAGCTCGTCGAATCGGACTCGTGAAACTTCGCGCCGATGGCCAGCAACGACCGCTGCGACGGCGCGTAGTGCGGCACCACCGGCCCCGCGAGCTCTTCGGCGACCCGCTCCACCTGCGGCATGAACGTGTTCGTCGACACCGCCAAAAGGGCCCAAAAGGCGATGATCGGTATCGCCAAAACGCGGACCATCCTGGGCACCAAGGGCCGCTTCACGCGCTGCCCGGCCGGCGGCTCGCTCATGCGGACTTCACTATGCAAAAGACGTGGGCGTCCGGATGATCGTCGGATTGCTCAGCGCGCACAACGCCATTCACCAGCATGCGGCAACCGACCTGACCACCATGAACCTGCGCCGAAATGCTGCCCGACACCACAGTGAGCGTGGTCGCCTCGGTATGCGACCACGGCAAAGTGGCCAGATCAACCTGATGCGGATGCCCATCGATGTCGACGTAGACCAGCATCCCGCCCTGTCCGACCGAGCCGAACAACTCATACGTGAGCCGCTTGATGTTGAATTCCGGGGGCGCCGCCGGGCCGTTGACGGTGATGACCGGCGGTGGGGCAGAAAACTGGTGCACCTTCCACATACCCACCGCGCCCACGCCGACCGCCACGACAGCAACCAGCGGCATCCAAATTCGCGCCAAGACAGTCCTGCCGACTGAACGAGGGCTCACACGCGATCACCTCCCGCTGCTCGGTCCGGACATCGTCTTCTCCCCCCGGGTCCCGCCGGGACCATGCAGATAGTAGACGGTCATGTACTTAATGCACATGGGTGGTGCAAACCCTATCCGCACCGCGGGGGGAACGCGACCGCAATGCCGCGTCAGGACATCTTCCGCAGCCGCCGTTTCAGGCGCGCGCTGCGAAGAATCTGGGTCGTGAGGTTCATGGAGGCGAGCATGGGAAACACCCCGAGAAATGTCCGCTCGGAGGGCGTCGCCCCGTGCAAGTGGTAAAGGCTGCCGAACACATAAAAACAGCCCACCGTGAAAAGAGCGCCGGGAATGCAGAGCGTCATCAAAGAGCTACGATCGGCCAGGAGCCGCTTGGCATAATCCAGTTCCTCCCGCGACATCGGTTGGCGTTTGCGAACTTTGGTCACGACCGCCTTGGCGCTCCCGACTTCTTCGCTTATCGGCAGCGGCACTCGGTCGCCGAGCCGTTTGATGTATACGGCGGCAAACGACACGAATACCAACGCCAGCACCAGGGCTGCCACGGTCAGAAGGGCAAATAGGCTCTCCGTCATTCCCAGAACGTATCGGCGGGTGTTGCCGGAGGTCAACGGCGGAAGACCAGCCACCTCATCGCGCAGTACATGTACACCGCTTCGCAACAACCCGCCACCAGGCGCGCCAGCTGGTACTGCACGCCCACGGCCGCCAGCACGCTGGACACGCCCAGGATGAAGACCAGGTAGTTGACGACGACCACCACCACGTACACCGCGAGCTGCGGCCCCACCGACGTGTGCGACCGGAAGTTGAAGGTGCGGTTCAGCGCGTAGCTGAGCGCGAAGGCGGTCGCGTAGGCGGGGGTGACGGCGAACGGCACCGGGATCTTCAGGCCGCTGTGCAGGCCGGTGAGGAGGGCCAGGTCGACGCCGAACGTGAGCCCGTTGATCAGGCAGAAGCCGAGAAAGGTTGGCGCGACAAGAGATTTGAGCCCGAACGGGAGTCGGCCGACGACGGCCTCGCACAGGTCGTGGAACCGGTCGACCGGGCGTGACCGGGTGACCGGGGGTGGGGCGTGCACCTGCGTACCGTGTCACGACCAGGTATCCGGCGTGTTATCAACACGCCAAATTCGGCCGGCGAAGGTATTTTGCGTTTCGTCGCCGCGAGTTCGGGTAAGTCGCAGCGGCGGCCCGCGGCTGGGGTCGCATGTCGGTGGCCATAGAAAAGGACCAGGTCATGTCACGTTTAGTGCGCGCCGTTAACCAAACGGACACTAGGCGGTCGGACGACGTTGTCCGCAGCGCCAACCCGCAAGAGCCGAGCGGCTGGGTGTCTCAGGCCCTATGCCAAACGCTCGACCCCGACGAGCTTTTCGTGCGAGGGGCCGACCAGCGCAGGGCGGCGGCGATCTGCCGCCGGTGCCCCGTCATGTTCCCGTGCGCGGTGGAAGCGCTGGACAACAAGGTCGAGTTCGGCGTCTGGGGCGGGTTGACCGAGCGCCAGCGTCGGGCCATGCTCAAAAAGCACCCAGAGGTCGTGTCGTGGTCGGCCGTCTTGCACAAACACAGGACCCGCAACGTCGGCTGAGCCGAGGACCGGGCGGCTCCGTCGTTGCCAACCGAGTTCCGAACGTGTTCTAGTGAGCCGGTGACCGCGACGTCCCGCCCGAGCCCGTTCCGGGCCGACCTGCTCGAAGGTCGGGTCGCGCTCGTCACCGGTGGCGCCACCGGGCTCGGTTTGGAGATCGCGCGGGTGCTCGGCGCCCACGGTGCCCGCGTCGCCATCTGCAGCCGCAAGGAAGCCAACCTGCAAGCGGCGGTCGGGGCGCTGCGGGAAGCCGGGATCGAGGCCATGTACGGCGTCTGCGACGTCCGCCGCCACGACGAGGTGACCGCGGTCGTCGAGCGGGTGCTGCAAGCGTTCGGGCGGCTCGACGTCGTCGTCAACAACGCCGCCGGGAACTTCCCCGTCCCGATCGCCGACCTCAGCCCCAACGGGTTCAAGGCCGTGGTGGACATCGACCTGTTGGGGACGTTCAACGTGTCGAAGGCGGCCCACGAGCTGTGGCTGCGCGATCACGGCGGCGCCGTGGTCAACGTCAGCGCCGCCATCCAGTACCGCGGCATGGCCCTGCAGGCGCACGTCGTTTCGGCCAAGGCCGGCATCGACGCGCTGACCCGCAGCTGCGCGATCGAATGGGGACCCGACGGGGTGCGGGTGAATGTCGTTGCCCCGGGCGCGATGTCGGGAACCGAGGGGGTCAGGCGGATCGCCGGCGACGACCAGCACCGCACCGCCCGAAACCCGTTGCGGCGCCCCGGTTCGACGACCGAGGTCGCGCAGGCGGTGCTGTTTCTGGCCAGCGACGCGGCGTCCTACGTCACGGGCGCCACGCTGGTCGTCGACGGCGGCGGCTGGTTGACCGCCGACGGCGTGCCGGAGCTACCCGGCTACGGCTGAAGCCGGGCCCCTTGCCGCACCGAACGTGCTGTCAGGGCGGCGATTTTCGAAAATCTTCGCCATGAGTGCACGCTGGGCGACGCCGGCCGGCCTCACAACTTCACGGTCAGCGGCCAGACGTTCCAGATCTCGTCGCAGTACTCGGCGATGGCACGGTCGGAGGAGAACTTGCCGCTGCGTGCGGTGTTCAGGATGGACATCTTCGTCCACGCGTCCCGGTCCTGCCACGCCGCGCTCACCCGCTCCTGGCAGTCGATGTAGGACGCGTAGTCGGCGCACACCAAAAACGGGTCGTCGTGGCGCAGGTTATCCACCAGCGGCCGGAACACCTCGGTGTCCCCGTGCGAGAATGCCCCGCCCGCAATGAGATCCAGCACCGCGCGCAGCTCGTCGTTGCCGTCGATGTAGTCGGCGGGCCGGTACCCGTTCGCCTTGAGCGCCTCGACCTCCTGCACCGTCAGGCCGAACAGGAAGAAGTTTTCGGGCCCGACCTCCTCGCGCATCTCGACGTTGGCCCCGTCGAGGGTGCCGATGGTCAGGGCGCCGTTGATCATGAACTTCATGTTCCCGGTGCCCGACGCCTCCTTGCCCGCGGTGGAGATCTGCTCGGACAGGTCGGCGGCCGGGTAGATCAGGTGCGCGTTTTGCACGTTGAAGTTCGGCACGAACGCCACCTTGAGGAACCGGTTGACGTCCGGGTCGGCGTTGACGGTCTCGCCGACGGCGTTGATCAGCTTGATGATCCGCTTCGCCATAAAGTAGCCCGGGGCGGCCTTGCCGCCGAAGACGAAGGCGCGCTGGGGAATCGACAGGCCGGGGTTCTGCTTGAGCCGGTGGTAGAGCGCGACGATGTGCAGGACGTTGAGGTGCTGGCGCTTGTATTCGTGGATGCGCTTGACCTGCACGTCGAACATCCAGTCCGGGCTCAGCTCGACACCGGCCACCGAGCGGATGTACTTGGACAGGCGCGCCTTGTTGGCGCGTTTGATGTCGCGCCACTGCTGCCGGAACGACGCGTCGTCGACAAACGGCTCCAGCCCGCGCAGGCGACCCAGGTCGGTCAGCCAGCCGTCGCCGACGGTGCGGTCCAACAGCTCGCGCAGGCCGGGGTTGGCCAGGGCGAGGAAGCGGCGCGGCGTCACGCCGTTGGTCTTGTTGCTGAACCGCTCCGGCCACATTTCGTAAAAGTCTTTAAGCACACTGTCTTTGAGCAGCTCGGAGTGCAGCGCGGCGACGCCGTTGATGGCGTGGCTGCCGACGGTCGCCAGGTGCGCCATTCGGACGAACTTGGCGCCATCCTCGCCGATGAGCGACATCCGGCGCACCCGGTCCTCGTCGCCGGGGAACCTGGCGCGCACCTCGTCGAGGAAGCGGCGGTTGATCTCGTAGATGATCTCGAGGTGGCGGGGCAGCGACTCGGCGAACATCTCCAGCGGCCAGGTCTCGAGAGCCTCGGGCAGCAGGGTGTGGTTGGTGTAGCCGAACGTGGCGACCGTGATGTCCCACGCCTCGTCCCAGCCCAGCTCGCGCTCGTCGACCAGCAGCCGCATCAGCTCGGCCACCCCGATCGACGGGTGAGTGTCGTTGAGCTGCAACGCAAAACGCTGGGGCAGTTCTTGCACGCCCGCGTCGGCGAGGTCGTCCATGATGTGCAGGACGTGCTGCAGCGAGCAGGACACGAAGAAGTACTGCTGCAGCAGGCGCAGCCGCTTGCCGGCCTCGGGCTCGTCATTCGGGTAGAGCACCTTGGTGACCGTCTCCGACGTCACCTCGTCCTCGACCGCCTTGTAGTAGTCGCCGGTGTTGAAGGCGTCCAACGCAAACGACTTCACGGCCCGCGCGCTCCACAGCGTCAGCACGTTGCAGGTGTTGACGCCGTAGCCCTGGATGGGGGTGTCGTAGGCGACGCCCTTCAAGAGCCGCCCGGGCACCCACCGAACCCGGTCGCGCCCGGCCGGATCGTCTGGGTCGGTGTAGTGCTCGGCGTAGCCGCCCCACTTGACCAGGTAGTTGACGTCGGGTTTGGCGATCTCCCACGGGTTTCCGTTGTTGAGCCAGTTGTCGGTCTGCTCGACCTGCCAGCCGTCGCGGATCTCCTGGTCGAAGATGCCGAACTCGTAGCGGATGCCGTAACCGATCGCGGGGCGCTCCAGGGTGGCCAGCGAGTCCAAGTAGCAGGCGGCCAGCCGGCCGAGGCCGCCGTTGCCCAGCCCCGGCTCCTCCTCGCAGGCCAGCACCTCGTCGAGGTCCTGGCCCATCGCGGCCAGCGCCGTCTTGGCCGCCCGCTCCATGCGCAGGTTCAACAGGTTGTTGCCCAGCTGCGGGCCCATCAGGAATTCGGCCGACAGGTAGCAGGTCACCTTGCGGCCGAGGTCCAACGAGGTCTGCGTCGACGCGACCCGGCGGTCCTGCATGCGGTCGCGCACCGCGAGCGCCAGCGCCCGGTAGTAGTGCTCGGGACGCAGGGCCGCGGCCGGGCGACCGATCGAGTAGCGCAGGTGGTCGGTGATCGCGCGCTGCAGCGCGGCCGCGCCCATCCCGGTCCGGGAGTGCTCGACGAGGTCGGCGCGGGTGGGGCTGGGCGAGGCTCCGTCGGAGGGCGTCTGCTCGACATCGGTCATGTGGGTACCTACTCCCTGGCGGCCGGCAGCGGATGTTGGCAGGGCGCCAGTGTGGCAGGGATGTCTGCACTGCGGGCGCGCAATTGGCGTCTGCCACATGAACGGGAGCCCAAGCACCGGCAACAAACCGGCGCTTCGGCGCAGGCGCAGAATCGTCAGGCATGAGCGAGTCAGCGACGCCGGCGGCAAAGGAGCCAGCCCGGCTACCGTTGGCGCTGATGTCGCGGGTCGTGCCCGGGGCGACGTACGTCGGGGCGGTCCTGCCCGCCGTCGTGGTGTTCGGCGTCGGCCTGGCGATCACCGTGGCGCCGCTGGCCGGGCTGCTGGCGATCGCCGTGCTGCCGGTCGCGGCCGGCATCAGCGCCGGGCCGGGGCAGCCGCTGGGCCGCGGCTTCTCGGTCGCGATGCTCATCACCGCCGGCTTCTGCGTGGCCGGCGGAATCATCGCGGCGCTGACCGTCCGGACCGGCGGCGACTTCGCGCGCCAGGTGCTACCCGGGATCAACCACGCCTGCCAGGACCCGTGCGCCCGACTCATTTCCGTTGGGCCGCAACGGAGTTAGCCGCGCAGCGCCCGACCGCGCCGCCGCACCAATCAGTGCGCGCCGGACAGGTTCAACGTCACCACGCCGGCGATGATCAGCGCGATGCCGACGACCTTCGCCACCGACAGCGGCGAGCCAAGCAACAGCACCGCGATCAACACGATCGCCGCCGTCCCGATGGCCGACCACAGCGCGTAGGCGACGTCGGTCTGCATGCCGCGCGAGATCGAAACCGCCAGCAGCGCGAACGAGACGGCGTAACCGATCAGGCAGACCACGGTCGGCCAGAGCCGCGTGAACCCCTCGGTGCTCTTGAGCAGGCTGGTCGCCGCCACCTCCGAGAAGATGGCACCGAGCAACAACAGGTACGTCACCACGCCTCCTTGCCCGAAGACCCTGCCACGACCGGGCACACCGGTCGAGCGCGGGGGTTGACATCGCATCGCGACGTGGAAGCCTAGTCAGTCCTATGAGGTTTCCCGCGCGACCGCTGCGCATCGATGTCGGCGACGTCCTCGGGGAGCAGGCATCGCTGGCCGCGACCTATTACCCGCCGCGCGGCGCCCCCTCCGGCGGCGTGCTCGTCTGCTTGCCGGGCGGCACGTACAACCGCGACTACTGGGACCTGCAGATCCCCGGCCACCGCAACTACAGCTTCGCCGAGTTCGCCGCCGAGAACGGCTACGGCGTGGTGACCATCGATCCGCTGGGGACCGGCGAAAGCTCAAAACCGACAAAGGATTTCGACTTCGCCGACATCGCCGCGGCCCTGGCGCGCGCCGTCGCCGCGTTGCCGGATGCGACGGGCGAACGGGCGCCGGCCGTGGCCGTGGCGCACTCGCTGGGCGCGTACCTGGCGATCACCCAGCAATCGCTGTTCTCCAGCTACGCCGGGCTGGCGGTCCTCGGCTGTACCAATCACCATGTGGCGCCGCTGAACCTGGATGCCGCCTTCATCGCGAGCGCCGCCACCCCGCGGGGGCGCGCCGCGCTCGCCGAGCAGCTCCTCGCCGCCCTGCGGGAACCGTACTTCGAAGGCCCGCGCGAGTATTTGCAGAGCTGGTTCCACCTCGACGACGTTCCCGCCGATGTCGTCGCCGCCGACTGCGTCACCGCAAAGTCGGTGGTACCGCGGATCTTCGGCACCGCGATGATCCCCGGCGTCGTCGCCGAGCACGCCGCACAGATCGACGTCCCGGTGTTCATCGGCTACGGCGCCGTTGACGTGTCCCCGGAGCCGCGCGCCGAGGCGGCCGCGTACCGGCGCAGCCCCGACATCACCACCGTCGTGGTGCCCGACAGCGCGCACTGCCACAACATGGCGTCGGGCCGGCACCGGTTGTGGCGGCGGCTGCTCGCCTGGGTCGCGACCGTAACGTTGTCGGGGTGACGACGCCCCTCACCGATCGCCTCGCCCCCTATCGGCCCGCGGTCCTAAGCCTGTTCCGGTTGGTCTACGGGCTGATGTTCGCCGGGTACGGCTCGAGGATCCTGTTCGGTTGGCCCGTTCCGTCCGCGGCGCCGGTTCCGGTCGGCGCGTGGCCCGCCTGGTATGCCGGGCTGATCGAGTTCGTCGCGGGCCTATTGATCGCGGCCGGATTGTTCACCCGCGCCGCGGCGTTCATCGCCTCGGGGCACATGGCCGTCGCCTACTTCTGGATGCATCAGCCGAAGTCGCTCTGGCCGATCGGCGACCCGCCCGCGGGCAACGGCGGGGCCTTGGCGATCCTGTTTTGCTTCGGCTTCTTCCTGCTGGTCTTCGCCGGCGGGGGGAGCCATTCGGTCGACGCGCTGCGCACCCGGCGCCAGGACGGCACCGTCGACCGCCGAACTCGTCGAACTCTACCAACGTGAACTGGGCGACGCCGTACCGGATTTGGTGTGGTTCACCGCCTTGGCGTGTTTCAAGTCCGCGGCGACGTGGGCGCTGATCGTCAAGCACAACCGCCGAAGGCGCTCACCGCGGGCCGAACTGGAGGCCATGGCGCCCGGCCTGCCGCGATTGTTAGAGCGCGCCGTGTTCAGCCGCATTTGATGTACAGGTTCTGGCAGTACATCCCGACGCCGTCCCAGTTCACCTCCGAGGGGCGGCCCCGATCGGCCGGGATGGTGAACAGCGACGGCGTCTGCGTCACCAAAGACTCCGTCAGCAATTCCTCGATCGGGGGAGCGGGGGGCGCAGCGGTGTCCGGTTGCGCCTGCGCGGTGCCCGTGCCGGCCGCGAGGGCGAGCAGGCCCATCGAACCGGCCAGCAGCCCGCCGGCGGCCATGCGCACTATCACCGCCACTCCCTTCGTCGCCCCGTGCTAGCGATTATCGGCCATCCCAGAGTCCACCGCCAGTGGCAAACTTATGTCGCGCGACAGTTACGAACGCACAACAACTGCGGTCGGCCGGCCAGCAAATTCCACGAGCCGCGTCGCGGCGTGCCTACGGTGGCGCGCGTGAGGCCGATAACCGTGGTCGTTCGCCGCGCTGCGGTCGCCGCGGTTTGCCTGGTGATGGGTATATCGACGGCGCCATCGACGAGCGCCGAGCCCGACGCCGAGCCGGCCGGTGCGGTCGCGGCGCCACCGGCCGAGGGGGCGTTGCCGTCGAACCCACCCGTGACCCTGAACACGCCCGACGGGTGGACCCTCGGCCTCGGCGCCAAGGACGAGGCGCAAGTCCCGGTGCCACCGTTGACCACCGCCGTGTCGTCGCGCGAATACCTCGCCAGCGGAACGTTTGTCGGTTCGCTCATCGGCCCCGAACCCCCTCGGGGCATCCTCGAGGTGGGTTACGAGATCGGCTGCGGAATCGATATGAGCACGTCCGATGGCGTCACGATCGGGGGCACCGCCGGCATCACGCCGGGCGTCACCGGCCCGGTCACCGGGGTGCCGGGCGAGGTGCTGCCGTTGGTTGTCGCTCCGGTCGCGGGGGTGCTCAACGTCGGGCTCAAGCCCGGCCTGGTGATCGTGGTCCCGGTGGTCAAAAAGGAGTTCAGGGGGCCCAATCCCTGGGTCATGGTCAGCAATTTCCACGTGAAGATCGATGGGTGCGTGGGCCAGTCGTTCGTGCGCTCGTACGCGGTGCTGACCCGGGTGACCGACCAGTCCGACGTGGTGCTGTCCTACGTCGGCGTCACCAAAGCCGTTTAGCCGCGCGGGATTCCGGCCAGCGTGCCGGCGAACTTCGCCTCCGCGGCCGCGCGTAGCCGCAGCAGGTGCTCGGAGGGAAACAGATCCGGCGCGGGCGCTCGGTCCTTCAGCAATAGGCGCGCCAGCGTCACCTTGTGCACCTCGGTGGGACCGTCGGCGAGACCGAGCACAAACGACTCCGCCAGGTACTGCACGAAGGGCATCTCGTGCGTGGTGCCCAACGACCCGTGCAGCTGAAGCGCCCGCGCCGACACGTCGTGCAGCACCTTTTGCATCATGGCCTTCACCGCCGAGATGTCGGCGCGCACCGCCTGGTAATCGTTGAATTGGTCGATCTTGCAAGCGGTTTGCAGGGTGAGCAGGCGGAAGGCCTCGATCTCCATCCAGGAGTCGGCGACCATTTCCTGGACGAGGTCTACGTGCAGCAGATCGGCCCCGACCTGGACGGGTTCTTCGCGACGTGGGAACGCGAGGTGCTGCCGGCGCTGCGCGGCTGAGCCTCAGTCGAAGTCGGTACTGGTGGTCAGCTCTTCCCACTTCGCGATCTCGCCGGCGCGTTGTGCGGCGACGTGGCGGTAGTAGGCCAGGGCGTCGGGACCGAGCAGCAGGAAGGCGGGCGGCGCGCTGGACTCGACCGCCGCGATGATCGCGGCGGCCGCCTTGGCGGGGTCGCCGGCCTGGGTGCCGTGCATCGTGTCGTTTTCCTTGCGGCGCTGCCCGGCGGTGGCGGCGTAGTCGTCGATGACGGTGGCCGACTGCGCGAGCGAGCGGCCCGCGAAGTCGGTGCGAAACGCGCCCGGCTCGACGACCGTGACCGAAATGCCCAGTGGCGCAAGCTCACCGCGCAGCGACCCGCTCATCCCCTCGATGGCGGCCTTGGCCGCCGAGTAGTAACCCGATCCCACCGGGGTCACGGTTGCCCCGATCGAGGAGATGTTCACGATCGCGCCGCTGCGGCGGGCGCGCATCCCCGGCAGGACGGCCTTGATCATCGCGACCGTGCCGAAGAAGTGCGTCTCGAACAACGCCCGCACGTCGGCGTCGTCACCCTCCTCGACGGCCGCGCGATAGCCGTAGCCGGCGTTGTTGACCAGCACGTCGATCCCGCCGAACCGCTCGACCGCCCGTCGCACCGCCGAGGTGACCTGGGCGGGCTTGGTGACGTCGAGTGCGGCGGCCAGCGCCCGCTCCGGCGCCGCGTCGGCCAGGTCGGCGACCTTCTCGACGTCGCGGGCGGTGACGACGGCGTTGTGGCCGGCGCCGAGCACGGCGTCGGCCAGGGCCCGACCGAGGCCGGTCGAGCAGCCGGTGATGAGCCAGGTGGACATAGAGCGTTCCTTCCGGTCGCGGCGCGCCGTTCAGTCGGTCGGCGCCCGGCCCACGATATTCGGATCCGGCTTGCCCACCACCTGATGATCCTTGTCGTCGTAGTCGGTCTTGGCGAGGACGTATCGCATGGCGTTGATCCGGGCCCGCTTCTTGTCGTTGCTGCGCACCACGATCCAGGGAGCGGCGTCGGTGTCGGTGGCCGCGAACATCGCCTCCTTGGCCGCGGTGTAGTCGTCCCACCTGTTGATCGACTCGATGCCCATCGGCGAAAACTTCCACCGCCGGACCGGGTCGACCAACCGGACAGCGAACCGGGTGCGCTGCTGGGCGGGCGACACCGAAAACCAGGACTTGGGCAGGCTTATCCCGTCGGCCACCAGCGTCTGCTCCAAAAGCGGTGCCTGATCCAAGAATTCGTCGTACCGCTCGGGCCTGCAGAATCCCATCACCTTCTCCAAGCCGGCGCGGTTGTACCGGTCGAACAACACGATTTCCCCGCTGGAAATACCACTGCGCCTGCTCACCCGCGCGCTGCACGGGTTGAAATGCTCCATGAACCGCCGAATGGTCCCGCCCTTGCCGGCCGCGTCGCGTCCCTCGAACACGATCACGTGCCGGGCGCCGATGCGCATGCCGTGGTTTGCGGCTTCAGCAGCTCGATTTGCAGGCGTCGCTTCAGCGGCTCCTATTCGTCGCGCGCATCCGGTGGTCGTACGGATACCGCTCCCACCAGGTTTCGACGTCGTTGCCCTCCC
Organism: Mycobacterium palustre; assembly: GCF_002101785.1. Lineage (GTDB taxonomy): Bacteria > Actinomycetota > Actinomycetes > Mycobacteriales > Mycobacteriaceae > Mycobacterium > Mycobacterium palustre. Next base: position 169,189 of record NZ_LQPJ01000070.1, on the reverse strand, counting down.
GATCACGCAAGACCGGGTCGTCGTCGTCCTGATCGATGACGGTGTAGCCGCGGCCGGGGGTCGACAGGGTGTCCAAATCGATCTATGCCATGCCCGGGGGCATTCCCGGCGGGGCGCGGACTCATAGACCCGCCGCGCACCGTTCCAGTCGGTACGTGCGTTTGAAGCCGGCCGGCTGGGTGGTCAGCGTCACCTCCACCGCGCCTCCGGGGGCGACGACGTAGCGCTCCTCGACGTCAGGGCCCTCGCTCCACCGGCCGACGGGTTGGCGCCCCAGGTCGTCGCGGTCAAATAGCGCCGGGTCGAACGGAAACAGCACCGGATCGTAGGGCGTCACGTCGCCGTCGGGCCGGCCGTTGACCAGGCGGCTGCACTCCACGAAGCGGAAGTGCCCGATGTTGTGCGCCGCGCGATACGTCCGCTTGACCACCAGCGGCGTGTGCCCGTCGGGCGGGAGCGAGGCGTCCTTGGGCACGATCGGGTCGAACACCACGTCGGTGCCCGCATGCGCCTCCCGGAACACCCCGAAGTGCCGCGAAAACCGTTCGGACAGCTCGAAACCCGCCTCCTTGTCCAAAAAGACCGCCAGGCCGATCGCCGTCGCCGCGAACGGGTGCGGGGAGCGCTTGACGCGCTTTTCGCCGAAGGCGGCGCGCAGCATCCGCGACACCAGCGGAAAGCCCCCGGCCCCGCCCACCACGTAGATGCCCGCCACCTCCGACCACGCCACGTCGGCGCGGCCGCCGCCCGAGTCGCCCAGGACGCGGCGCAGCAGCGCGATCGTCTTGTCGACCAGCGGCGCGCACACCGCATAGACGTCGTCGACGGCGCAGGAGAACGGCGGCCGGTCGGCCTCGTCGACCCCGGCGAGGTCGACCAGGAAACGGCGCGTCTGCGGGCCGACGGCCTCCTTGCGGGCGGCGCACTCCTCGCGCAGCAGCTCGCGGGTGGCGGCGTCCACGGTTGCCAGGTTCAGCCGGCTTAAGACGAGGTCCGCGATCGCCTCGTCGAAGTCGTCACCGCCGAGGCGCTGGATGCCCTCGCTGACGACCACCTCGTTCTCGTGGCCGGTCATCTTCAGCAGCGACGCGTCGAAGGTGCCCCCGCCGAGGTCGTAGATGAGGACGTACTCGCGCTTGGCCGTGATGGTGGAGCGGTAGCGGTGGGCGTATTCGAGGCTGGCGGCCGACGGTTCGTTCAGCAGCGCGGCGACGTGAAAACCCGCCGCCACGAAGGCATCCAGCGTCAGCAGGCGCTGCGCGCTGGTGGCGTTGGCCGGGACGCTGATCGCGGCCTCGATCGGCTCGCCCGGTGCGAGGCTGGCGTTGGACCCGCGCTGCAGGTCGCGTTTCAGCTCGACCAGAAAACCGGTGAGCAGGTCGGCCAGCCGGTGGTTGCGGCCCGCCAGCGTCACCTCGGTCTGCGGGCCGGCCTCGGTGAGCAGCCGCTTGAACGATCGCAGCACCGACCACCCCGGCTCGTGGCGCACGGCCGCCGCGGCCGGGCCGAAGCGCAACTCCCCGGCGGGGTTGGCGGCGACGAGCGAGGGCCAGGTGTCGACCCCGTCGAAGGAGACGACGGGATAGTTGCCCCTGTCGACGGCGGCAACGACGGTGTGGGTGGTGCCGAAGTCGATACCGACTCTCATCGCGCAAGTTTAGGACGGCGCGGGCGCCTTCGACACGACCTTGTCGGGCGCGTCCCACTGCCGCTGCACCTCTCGCTCCCGGGCGGTGGGAATCAGGCCCGAGGGAGCGAATCGTTTCGACGGCACCGGCTCTTCCTCGGTCAGCGGCCTGCCGTTGCCCCCAATTGCCCTGAGCGACACCACAACTCCGACGATCAAAACGATGACGACGACCAACGCGAACAGGATCGACAGGGTGCCCTGGATGAAGGTGTTCCTGATGACCTCGTCGAGCTGGTGCGCGTTCTTGGCCGACCCGAAGGAGGCCTTGCCGGCGTGTTTGGCCGCCAGGTATTGCGAGTGCTGGGTCCAATAGCCGACCGCGGGATCGCCGGAGAAGATCTTCTGCCACGACGCCGTCAGCGTCACCGCCAGGTCCCACAGCAACGGAACCCCGGGGATCCACGCCCACCTCAGCAGGCCCTTCTTGATGACCACCACGGTGATGACGGTCAGCGCGATCCCCGCGAGCAGCTGGTTGGCGATGCCGAACAGCGGGAACAGCGTGTTGATCCCGCCCAGCGGATCGGTCACGCCCATCAGCAGCGTGCTGCCCCACGCGGCCACCACGGCCAGGCTGCAGACCCACACGCCGGGGCGCCAGCTCGGGTTGAGCAGCTTGGCCAGCGGACCGCCGAGGTTGCCGAGCATGTCGGAGAGCATGAAGCGCGCGACCCTGGTGCCCGCGTCGACGGTGGTCAGGATGAACAGCGCCTCGAACATGATCGCGAAGTGGTACCAGAAGGACCGCAGGCCGGCGCCGCCGAACACGCGCTGCAGCACCTCCGACATGCCCCAGGCCAGCGTCGGCGCGCCGCCGGTGCGCGACACGATGGACTTCTCCCCGACGCTGGTGGCCGCCCGGCTGATCTGGTCGGCCGTCGCGGGCGCGCCGGACAGGCCGAGCCTGTTGACGTAGTCGGCGGCGGTGGCCGCGGTGCCACCGGTCTGGGCGGCCGGCGCGTTGAGGGTGAAATACAGGTGCTGGTCGATGATCGACGCGGTGATGAGCGCCATCACGGCGACGAAGGACTCGGTGAGCATGCCGCCGTAGCCGATGAGCCGCATCTGGCTTTCCTTCTCCAGCAGCTTGGGGGTGGTGCCGGAGGAGATCAGCGCGTGAAAGCCGGACAGCGCCCCGCAGGCGATGGTGATGAACAGGAACGGAAACAGCGACCCGGCGAACACCGGGCCGTCGCCCCGGGTGGCGAAGTGGGAGACGGCGGGCGCCTGCATGAGCGGTCGCGCGACGCAGATGCCGATCGCGATCAGCGCGACGGCGCCGACCTTCATGAAGGTGGACAGATAGTCGCGGGGCGCCAGCAGCAACCACACCGGCAGCACCGAGGCGGCGAGGCCGTAGACGATCAGACACCAGCTCAGCACCACCGGCGACAGGGTGAACCAGTGTGCGCCCCAAGGCGTTTCGGCCACCCAGTTGCCGGAGGCGACGGCGATCAGCAGCAGCACAAAACCGATCACCGACACCTCCGACACCCGGCCGGGGCGCAGGAACCGCAGGTAGGCGCCCATGAACAGGGCGATGGGGATGGTCATGGCGATCGAGAACACCCCCCAGGGGCTTTGGGCCAGCGCCTTGACCACGATCATCGCCAGCACCGCGATCAGGATCACCATGATGACCAGCACCCCCAGCAGGGCGGCGGCGCCGCCGGTGGTGCCGAGCTCGTCGCGGGCCATCTGGCCCAGGGAGCGGCCGCGCCGGCGGGTGGAGATCCACAGCACCAGGTAGTCCTGCACGGCGCCGGCGAACACCGCGCCGACGATGATCCAGAGGGTGCAGGGCAGGTAGCCCATCTGGGTGGCCAGCACCGGGCCGACGAGCGGGCCGGCCCCGGCGATGGCGGCGAAGTGGTGGCCGAACAGCACCCGCCGGTCGGTGGGGACGTAGTCGGTGCCGTCGTCGAGCACCTCGGCGGGGGTGGCGTGGTCGTCGCGCGGGCGCACGACCTTCATCTCGATCAACCGGGCGTAGAACCGGAACCCGATGATGTACGTGCAGATCGCCGCGATCACGAACCACACCGCGTTCACCGTCTCGCCGCGGGCGAACGCGATGACGGCCCAGGCGACGGCGCCGACGACGGCGATCACGGCGATGACGATCTTGTGGCGGGCGGTGATGGGGGAGCGGTCGACGATCGCGACGGGGGGTAGCTGGGTGTCGGTGTGGATGAAGCTGACTTCTTTGTCCTGCTCTTGGATTGCCACGGCGAAAACCCTACGCGCGCACCGCTGACAACGCGCGTTTTAATACAGGGCTTGCACGGCGTCGATGGTGTCGGCTTCGGCGGGGCTTTTGTCGTCGCGGTAGCGCACCACCCGGGCGAACCGCAGCGCCACCCCGCCGGGGTACCGCGACGATTTCTGCACGCCGTCCAGGGCCACCTCGACGACCTGCTCGGGCCTGACGCGGACGACGTAGCCGTCCGTGCCGCCGACCGCGAGTTCGGTGAACCGCGCGGTCTGCCAGTCCAGCATGGCGTCGGTCATGCCCTTGAAAGTCTTTCCCACCATGACGAATTCGCCGCTGGCCGGGTCGCGCGCGCCCAGGTGGATGTTGGACAGTTTGCCGCGGCGCCGGCCCGAGCCCCACTCGACGGCGAGCACCACCAGGTCCAGCGTGTGTACCGGCTTGACCTTCAGCCACCCCGCCCCGCGGCGGCCCGCGAGGTAGGCCGCGTCCGGCGCCTTGGCCATCACGCCTTCGTGCCCGGCGGCCAGGGTGGCGTTCAGGAAGCCGGCGGCCGCCGCGGGGTCCGACGTCGTCAACCGGTCGACGCGCTGCGTCCGCGGCACCAGCGCGTCCAGGGCCGCCAGTCGCTCGGTGGTGGGCGCGTCGAGCAGGTCGGCGCCGTCGTAATGCAGGATGTCGAAGAAGAACACCGAAAGCCGTTGGGCGGCAAGGGCGGCGGGAACGTCGACGGATCGCCCGAACCGCGAGGCGGTGACCTGGAAGCGGTGCGGCCGGTTGTCGGGGCGCAGCGCGATGGCCTCGCCGTCGGCGATCAGGTCGCGTACCGGCAGCGCCAGCGTCGCCTCCACCACCTCGGGCAGCCGGGCGGTGACGTCGTCGAGGCTTCGGGTGTACACCGTCACCTCGTCGTCGGCGCGGTGGATCTGCACGCGCGCGCCGTCCAGCTTCGCCTCGAAAATGGCTGTGCCGCCGTGGCGTTCGAGCGCCTCGGCCACACCGGTGGCCGTCTGGGCCAGCATCGGGCCGACCGGTCGGCCGACCCGCAGGGTGAACGCTTCGAGCGCGGCGGCCGAGCCGGACGGGCCGGCCGTCAAACCGGCCACCGCGACCGCCGGCAGATCCCCGCCGAGCATCGCGGCGCGTTGCACCGCGGCGGGCGGGACGCCCGCGGCCTTGGCCACCGCGTCGGTCATGATTCCGGCCAGCGCGCCCTGGCGCAGCTCGCCGCCGAGCAATCGCAGCAGGAAGGTCTGTTCGGTGTCGGTGGCGGCGGCGAACAGTTTTGCGACGAGCTCGGCGCGCCGGGCCTGCGCGCCTTTGCCGGACACCGCGCCGATCTGGGAGAAGGTGCCGTCCACGCCGGCGACGGTCAGCGTCGGATGCGACGCGGGCGGTGGGCGCGAGCGCAGCGACGCCCACCCGACGCCGATCTGGCGCTGGCGCAGCTCACCGGACAGCCACGACACGACGGTCGCGACCTCGCCGGGGTCCGCCGCGGCGCGGCGCAGCAGGTCGGCGATGTGGGCGACCTTGGTCAGCCGCGACGACGTGCCGCCGACTTCAAGCGACGTGCTTGCGACGTCGAGGAGGAGCACGAAACTCAGCTTGGCATGGCTCGCCGACAAGCCCTTGGCACGGACACGCTAGCGTGCCTAGTTAACGTTACAAATTTCGTGAATTCTGACAAGGTCTAGAAGGAGGTCCGGATGGAGATCAACGGGAAGAAGGTCATCGTCATCGGTGGCGCGTCGGGCATGGGTCGCGCCTCCGCGGAGTTGCTGGCCGAGCGCGGCGCAGAGGTCGCGATCTTCGACCGCGAGGGTTCCGACGGAAAGACCGTCGCCGAAGCGGTCGGCGGCGCGTTCTACCCCGTCGACGTCACCGACTTCACCGGGACCGAGGAGGCGCTGGCGACCGCTGTCGACAAGCTGGGCGGCCTGCACGTCACGGTGACCACCGCCGGCGGCGGCATCGCCAAGCGGACCATGACCAAGACCGGCCCGCACGACCTCGAGTCGTTCCAGTCGGTCGTCGACCTCAACCTGATCGCCACCTTCAACATCAGCCGGCTGGCCGCCGCGCACATGAGCAAGAACGAGCCCGAGGACGAGGAGCGCGGCGTCATCATCAACACCGCCTCCATCGCGGCCTTCGAGGGCCAGATCGGACAGGTCGCCTACACCGCCGCCAAGGCGGGCATCGCGGGCATGTGCCTGACGATGGCCCGGGACCTGGGCTCGCTGGGCATCCGGGTGCTGGCGATCGCCCCGAGCCTGTTCGCCACGGGGCTGACCAAGGGCATCCCGGACGAATTCGCGACCGCGCTGACCAAGGACGCCGCCTTCCCGAAACGGCTGGGCCGGCCCGAGGAGTACGCCCGGCTGGTGCAGGCCATCGTGGAAATCCCGATGCTCAACGGCCAGTGCCTGCGGCTGGACGCGGGCCAGCGGTTCGCCCCCAAGTAGCGCCCCCGGCGTCGGCCGCCCGGGGCAATACAGTATCCTCTTTGGGCAGCCGCCCCGCTTCCCCTCGGAGCGGGGCAGGCCACCATCTCCGGTAGCGGCGCGAGGAGGCCCGCATGGGTATCGCACTGACCGACGACCACCGCGAACTCGCCGAAGTGGCCCGCTCATTCCTGACCGCGCAGAAGGCGCGCTGGGCGGCGCGCTCGCTGCTGGACGCGACCGACGAACCCCGGCCGCCGTTCTGGCAGAACCTCGTGGAGCTCGGCTGGCTCGGCCTGCACATCGACGAGGAGCACGGCGGCTCGGGTTACGGGCTGCCCGAGCTCGTGGTGGTGATCGAGGAGCTCGGCCGGGCGGTAGCCCCCGGGCCGTTCGTCCCGACCGTGATCGCGTCGGCGGTGATCGCCAAAAACGGTGCCGCCGAACAAAAGTCGCGGCTGCTGCCCGGCCTGATCGACGGGACCACCACGGCCGGAATCGGGCTGGACGGCCGGGTGCGGGTCGCCGACGGCGTCGCCGCCGGCGACGCCGGAATCGTGCTGGGGGCGGGGCTGGCCGAGCTGCTGCTGATCGCGGCCGGCGACGACGTGCTGGTGCTGGAGCGCGGCCGTCAGGGCGTCTCGGTGGAGGTGCCCGAAAACCTGGACCCGACGCGGCGCTCCGGGCGGGTGCGGCTCGACAACGTCGGCGTCACGCCCGGCGACGTGCTGCCCGGGGCGCGGGAATCGGCCCTGGCCCGGGCCCGCACGTTGCTGGCCGCCGAGGCGGTGGGCGGGGCGTCGGACTGCGTCGAGGCCGCCGTCGCCTACGCCAAGGTGCGCCAGCAGTTCGGTCGCGCCATCGCCACGTTCCAGGCCGTCAAGCACCATTGCGCGAACATGCTGGTGGCGGCCGAGTCGGCGACCGCCGCGGTGTGGGACGCCTCGCGCGCGGCGGCCGAGGACTCCTCCGAGGACGAGGCGCAGTTCCGCCTGGCCGCCGCCGCCGCGGCCGCGCTGGCCTTCCCCGCGTACGCGCGCAACGCCGAACTCAACATCCAGGTGCACGGCGGCATCGGCTTCACCTGGGAACACGACGCGCACCTGCATCTGCGCCGGGCGCTGGTCACCGCGGCCCTGTTCGGCGGCGATGCGCCGGCGCGGGACGTGTTCTCCCGCACCGCGGCCGGCGCCGTCCGGGAAAACAGCCTGGACCTGCCGCCCGAGGCCGAAGAGCTGCGCACCCGGATCCGCGCCGACGCCGCCCAGATCGCCGCGTTGGACCCTGAGGCGCAGCGCGACAGGCTGATCGCCACCGGCTACGTGATGCCGCACTGGCCCAAGCCGTGGGGTCTCGCGGCCGATGCGGTGGAACAGCTGGTGATCGAGGAGGAGTTCCGCGCGGCCGGCATCAAGCGCCCGGACTACGGCATCACCGGATGGGTGATCCTCACCCTGATCCAGCACGGAACCCCTTGGCAGATCGAAAGGTTCGTCGAGAAGGCGCTGCGCAAGGAAGAGATCTGGTGCCAGCTGTTCTCCGAGCCCGAGGCCGGATCGGACGCCGCGTCGATCAGGACCCGGGCCACGCGGGTCGACGGCGGCTGGAAGATCAACGGCCAGAAGGTCTGGACCAGCGGGGCGCACTACTGCGCGCGCGGCCTGGCCACCGTGCGCACCGACCCGGATGCGCCCAAGCACGCGGGCATCACGACGGTGATCGTCGACATGAAGGCGCCCGAGGTCCAGGTGCGGCCGCTGCGGCAGATCACCGGCGGCTCGGACTTCAACGAGGTGTTTTTCAACGACCTGTTCGTCCCCGACGAGGACGTCGTCGGGGCGCCCAACGCCGGGTGGACCGTCGCGCGCGCGACGCTGGGCAACGAGCGGGTCAGCATCGGTGGCAGCGGGTCGTTCTACGAGGGGTTGGCGACCGCGCTGGTCGAGCTGGCCCAGCGGCACGCGGATCGCCTGGCGGGCGTGGACGTCCGGGTCGGGACCTACCTGGCCAACGAGACCGCGCTGCGGCTGCTCAACCTGCGGCGGGTCGCCCGCAGCGTGGAGGGCGCCGGTCCCGGGCCGGAAGGCAACGTGACCAAGCTGAAGCTGGCCGAGCACATGGTGGAGGGAGCCGCGATCATGGCCGCCCTGACCGGGCCCGAGGTCGCGCTGGTCGACGGGCCCGGCGCCGCGGCGGGCCGGCTGATCATGGGCGCCCGCGGCATGGCGATCGCCGGCGGGACCTCGGAGGTGACCCGCAACCAGATCGCCGAGCGGATCCTCGGGATGCCGCGCGACCCGCTGATCAACTAGGCCGCCCTCATCCGGCGAGCGTGCGTGTTGGTACGCGACACACCGGTAAGGCCCGGCATTCTGTGCACGCTCGCGGCCTAGGGGGCGGGGGCGTCACGCCGGGGCGAACAGCGGCGCTCCGGCGCTGCCCCGTTCCGGCTGGATGATCACGGGCATCCCGCAGGTCACCGAATCCGGTTCGCAGCCAACGATATTGGCGGCAACCCGCAGCCCGCTCTGCTCGGCGAGCTCGACGATGGCGATCACGTACGGGGTGGGGACGTCGGGGTTGTAGGGGTGGTGGTTGACGGTGTAGGTGAACACCGTGCCGCGCCCGGACACCGGCCGCGCCACCAGCCTCCCGCCGCAGTCGCGGCATTCGCCGGCCGCCGGATGGACCCAGCGGGCGCAGGCCTCGCAATGCGAGATGAGCAGCTGAGACGTCGGCTCGCCTGACACGACCAATACAGTACACTCTATTGATTCGGATGCGGGCGGCGAATCTGTTCGGGTCTCGGTCAAGGTGGTGCGCATGGCGTATTTCGAAAAAGAAGCGATCCTGTCGGGGATCGGCATCTCGCGGATCGGCCGTCGCACCGGCATCCCGGGGCCCGAATTGACCATGGAGGCGGTGCGGGCCGCCATCGACGACGCCGGCCTGCGCGCGGGTGACGTCGACGGGATCGCGACCCTCGGCGACACACCGGCCCAGGAGGTCAACGCCGCGCTGGGGATCGACGCCGCGGACTGCGGGGCCGGATTCGGCACGGGTGGCCTGCTCAGCCCGGTGATGTCGGCGTGCCGGGCGGTCGCCGAGCGCCGCGCGCGCCATGTGGTCGTCTACCGCACGATCCAGATGCTGGGCGGCACGGTGCCGGTCAAACCGCAAGAGAACGCCCCCGCCCCACCGCTGGCCCGCATGTTCGAAACCCCCGAAGGCGAGCCCAAGCCGGCCGTCGGCGCCATGGACGATGTCAACGATCTCGTTGCGGCCCACGCCTATTCGGCCGCCAACTGGCTGGCGCTGAACTGCCGACGCCACATGGAGCTGTACGGGACCACCAAGGAACAGCTGGGCTGGCTGGCGCTCAACGGCAGGCGCAATGCCGCGCTGAATCCCCTTGCGGTGTACCGCGACCCGATGACCATGGCCGACTACCTGGCCGCGCGGTTGGTGTCGACGCCGTTCGGGTTGCTCGACTGCGACGTCCCCGTCGACGGCTCGATCGCGGTGGTGGTTTCGTACGCGGACTACGGCCCCGACTGCCCGCACCGGGCGGTGGCGGTGGAGGCGATCGGCGGGTCCGACGGCGCGGGTGGCTGGTTCCACCGCGACGACTACCCCAAGATGGCCATGTCGGACGCGGCGGCGCAGATGTGGTCGCGCACCCAGTTGACGCCGGCCGATTTGGAAGTGGCCGAACTGTACGACGGTTTCACCTATCTCACCCTCGCCTGGCTCGAGGCGCTGGGGATCTGCGGCGACGGCGAGGGCGGCCCTTTCGTCGAGGGCGGCGCGCGGATCGCCCGCGACGGCCAGCTGCCGCTGAACACCTACGGCGGCCAACTGTCGGCCGGGCGCATGCACGGTTACTGGGCGCTGCACGAGGGCTGCCTGCAGTTGCGCGGCGAGGCCGGCGATCGCCAGGTGTCGAAACGGCCGGAGGTGGGCGTGGTGTCGGTGGGCGGCGGCCCGGTCGCCGGATGCATGTTGTTGACGTGCTGAGATAGCTTGTGGGAGAGCGTCATTGAGCTCCGACCCGGATACCGGCGCGGCGAACAAACTGGCCTCGAAGGTTGCCCGGCGGATCGAGGCGGACATCGTGCGCCGCGGCTGGGCCGTCGGGGAATCGCTGGGCTCCGAACAGTCGCTGCAACAACGCTATGGCGTGAGCCGATCGGTGCTGCGGGAGGCCGTTCGCCTCGTCGAGCACCACCAGGTCGCGCGGATGCGCCGGGGCCCGGGCGGGGGCCTGCTGATCTGCGAGCCGGATGCCGGTCCGGCCACCCGCGCCATGGTGATCTACCTCGAGTACCTCGGCACGACGCTGGAGGACCTGCTCAACGCGCGCTTGGTGCTCGAGCCCCTGGCGGCCGCGCTGGCCGCCGAGCGGATGGACGAGGCGGGCATCCGCCGGCTGCGGGCGGTGTTGCGCGCCGAGGAGCAGTGGCGGCCCGGCGGACCGGCGCCGCCCGACGAGTTCCACATCGCGCTGGCGGAGCGGTCGAAAAGCCCCGTGCTGCAACTGTTCGTCGACATCTTGATGCGGCTCACCACCCGTTATGCCCTGCGGTCGCAAACCGACTCGGCGACCGAGGCCATCGAGACCGTCGATCAGCTGCACGGCGCCCACGCCGCAATCGCCGCGGCCGTGACCGCGGGGGACGCCGCGCGGGCCAAGACGCTCACCGAGCGCCACGTCGAAGCCGTGACCGCCTGGCTGCAACGGCATCACCGGGGCGGCCTGGCCCGCGGGCCAGGGCCGCCGGGCACGGAGGCGCCCCGCGGCAAACTTGCCGAAAGCCTCGCGGCCACCATCGGCGACGAGATCGCCGCCGACGGCTGGCGGGTGGGGTCGGTCTTCGGGACCGAGACGGCGCTCCTCGAGCGGTACCGGGTGAGCCGCGCGGTGTTCCGGGAAGCGGTGCGGCTTCTCGAATACCACTCGGTGGCCCAGATGCGCCGCGGACCCGGCGGCGGGCTGATCGTCACCACGCCCCGCGCCCAGGCCAGCATCGACACCATCGCCCTATACCTGCAGTACCGCAAGCCGACCCGCGACGACCTGCGCCGCGTCCGCGACGCCATCGAGATCGACAACGTCGCCAAAGCCGTCAAGCGGCGCGCCGACCCCGAGGTGGCCGCCTTTTTGGCGGCCCACCGGTCGGCGCTGCACGGGAGCCGTCGGGACGCCGCCGGCGATGTCGGCCAGGCAGCGGCCGAGGAGTTCCGGTTCCACTTCGGCCTGGCGCAGCTCGGCGGCAACGCGCTGCTCGAGCTGTTCCTTCGCATCATCGTCGAGTTGTTCCGCCGCAACTGGTCGAGCACCGGGCAACCGCCGCCCACCTGGGCTGACGTCGTGGCCGTCGAGCACGCCCACCTGCGGATCCTGCAGGCGATGCAGGCCGGCGACGACAGCCTCGCCCGCTACCGCCTGCGCCGGCACCTGGACGCCGCGGCCTCCTGGTGGCTGTGACGACGCGCCGCCCTCGGTGTGACCTTTTCGTGCGTATACCGAAGGGCCCGCGGGGGTATGGGGATGGGGAGTGTTTGACGGTTGGGCCACGGGTTGGCACCAGTGATCGAAAGCGAGAGTGTGGGAATGACAGGAGGTTTGGGGGAAACGGAAACCCAGCAACGCGCTTTCGTTCACTCCGCCCTCCTGTATCGCTCGCAGCAGGAGTGCCTCGACGCCGTGGTGCGCTTCGTGCTCGACGGTTTGGCCGGCGACGAGGCGGTGCTGGTCGCGGTGCCTGGCGACAAACTGGCGGTGCTGCGCGACGCATTCCAAGCGCTTCCCGGCTCCGGCGGCGGCCTTCCGCAGGGGCTGCGGCTGGCCGACATCGCCGACGTGGGACGCAACCCGAGCCGGTTCATGGCCGTCGAGGGATCGTTCGCCGGCGAACACCCCGATCGGCGGGTGCGGATCGTGAGCCAGCTGGCCTGGCCCGGGCGCACCGCCGACGAGTTCGTCGCGTGCATCGAGCACGAGGCGCTGGTCAACGGGGCCCTCGAGGGGCACCAGGCCACCGGGCTGTGCCTCTATGACGCCGGCCGGCTGGACGAGCCTGTGCTGGCGGGTGCCCGGGCGACCCATCCCGTGCTGTGGAACTGCGGAGAGCTGCAGCCAAGCGCCGAGTACGCCCCCGAGGACGCCCTGAAGCGCTGTAACCAGCCGCTTGCGGTCAAGCCGGGAGCCGCCACGTACACGGTCCGCGAGTCGTCCGACCTGCGCCCGGCCCGGTCGTTCGCCGTCGACTACGCCGGGCGGGTGGGGCTGTCCCAGGACGGCATCGAGGACCTGCAGTTGGTCGCGACCGAGCTGGCCAGCAACAGCCTGATGTACACCGACGGCGCGTGCCGCCTGGCCTTCTGGCGCGACGAAGGCTACCTGGTCTGCGAGGCCCGCGACACCGGTCGGCTGGACGACCGGCTGGTGGGACGCCTGGACCCCGGCCCGGACGGCCCGGCCAGCCGCGGCCTGTTTCTGGTCAACGCCATCTCGGATCTGGTGCGCACGCACACGACGCCGACCGGCACGACGATCCAGGCCTACCTTCGGTTCGACCCGTCGCCCGGACCGAACGGGTAGCCGCGCGTTACCTCGAGTTCTGCTGCGAAATCGTCGGCGGGGCGGGGGCGGGGTTCTGTGCCCCGGGCTGCTGCATGCAGCTCGCCGCGGCGATCGCGAACGCCGAGAACACCGCCGCCAACAGGACACGACGCGCGAGGGTGCCGGGTTTGCCGTTGTGCATGAGTCCTGCCTCTCGTCCGTGACTGCGTACCCGAGGGGCGAACAACACATCGCGGCGCGCGACGAGCCCCCTGCCCGGTGATGGTAGCCGACCGCGGGATCGCGCTGAGGCCAAAGGGCGTGGCCACTCGCTCCGCCCGACGAAATGAATTTGCGTGGTCGGGGCCGGGGCGTCTACCCTCGCGCTCGTGCGTCTTTTTCAACGCGCCTTCAAGGCAGTAGTAGCCAGTACCCGCAGCGGGGTCTGATCCAGACCGACCCCCCGCTGCGGGTCGGACGCTACTGCCGTCGGTCGCCGAACTCGATCAGAGAAGACCGACGCTATGCCTTTTTCTCAGCCCATTTCTCAGCCACTTTCTTGTCCGGATTCCGAATGGTCCGGCCGCCACTTCGAGGCCCCGCTGCCCCGGGGCCTGCGCGAAGAGGCCGGCGCCATGTCCTGGGAAAGCTTCGTCGCCGCCTACGGTCCCACCGCCGGCCCGCTGCGCCTCGGGCACTGGGCGTGCACCGACGGCGAGCGACCCGCCGCCCGGCTCGGCCCGCAACCGCGCAACTTCCGGGCGATGATCGCCGTCGGCGACCACATCAGCACCTCGACCGCGGCGGCCAGCGGCCCGATCGCCGCCCTCACCACGATGCTGCACGACCGGGGGATCACCGTGGAGATGTTGCGGTTCCACCAGATGCGGTCCGGCGACGTCACCGCCACGTTCATCCACGGCAGCAACGGAATTCGCGCGCAGTGGGCGATGGGCTGGGCGCAGGACCCGACGCAGTCCGCGCTGCGCGCGGTGATCGCCTGCGCCAACCGGCTGATGGCGTGACTAGAGCGGGCGCAACAGGATCGGCATGCCGTCCTTGGGCACCGGCATGCCGCCGTAGTCCCACTCGGCGTGGTATCCCGGGCGGGGCAGTTCGAGCCGATACCGGCGCAGCAGGCGGTGCAGGATCGTCTTGATCTCCAACTGCCCGAACACCATGCCGATGCACTTGTGCGCGCCGCCGCCGAACGGCGTGAACGCGTAGCGGTGGCGCTTGTGCTCGTTGCGGGGCTCGGTGAACCGTTCCGGATCGAATTTCAGCGGGTCCGTCCACAGTTCGGGCAGTCGATGATTCATGCCGGGATAGGCAATGACGTTGGTGCCCTTGGGGATGTAGTAGCCCAGCAGGTCGGTGTCACGCACCGTCTGACGCATGGCCCACTGCACGGGCGTCACCAGCCGGATCGACTCGTTCATCACCAAATCCAGTGACTCGAGCTTCTCCAGCGAGTCGATGTCGAGCGGCCCGTCGCCGATCAGGCGGTCCGATTCGTCGCGGCAGCGTTCTTGCCACTCCGGGTGCGCGGCAAGGTGATAGGCCATCGTGGTCGCGGTCGACGTCGACGTGTCGTGGGCGGCCATCATCAAAAAGATCATGTGGTTGACGATGTCCTCGTCGGAGAACTTGTTGCCGTCCTCGTCCTCGGTCTGGCACAACACCGACAGCAGGTCGTCGCCGTTCTTGCCGCGCTGTTCGGCGACCCGCGCGCGGAAGTAGTTCTCCAGCAGCTCGCGCGCCTTGAGGCCGCGCCACCACGTGAACGGCGGGACGCTGGTGCGGATGATCGCGTTGCCGGCGCGGGTGGTGATCGCGAACGCCTTGTTCACCTTGGTCACCAGTTCGCGGTCGGTGCCGGGTTCGTGGCCCATGAACACCATCGAGGCGATGTCGAGGGTGAGCTCCTTCATCGCCGGATAGAGGAGGAAGCGGGCGTCGTTGACCACCCAGTCGTTGGCGACCACCTGGGAGACCACCTTGTCCATCTGCTCGACGTAGGACACCAGGCGGGAGCGGACGAAGGCCTCCTGCATGATCCGCCGGTGGAACATGTGCTCCTCGAAGTCCAGCAGCATCAGTCCGCGGTGAAAGAACGGCCCGATCACCGGGACCCAGCCCTGCTGCGAGTAGTCCTTGTTGCGGTTGGAGTAGATGACCTGCGCGGCGTCGGGACCCAGCGCCGCGACCCCCGGCAGCACGGGCGAATCCCCGAACACGACCGGGCCCTTGGTGCGATACAAAAACAGCAGGTAATCCGGTCCGCCGCGCAGCATCTCGATGATGTGCCCGATGACGGGGAGCCCGGCGTCGCCGAGAACCGGCTTGAGCCCGCTGCCCGGCGGCGGGTCGGCGAGCTTGTGTTCGGGGAACGTGGTGTTGAGCAGCCTGCGCTCCACCAGGCCCATGCCGGGGAAGTTGTTGATCGACGGGGTCAACCGGCGCCGCGCCTGGTCGAGCAGGTAGTGAGGGGTGCTGATGGTGGCGGCCATGAACGCTCCTTTGCGGCACAAGACGGAGGTGACAGCGGTCACTTTCCAACCATCCTTCGGGAAAAAGTTGACGGCTGTCAAGTTTGCTTTTTTGGCGGCGTGGTGCATGGTCGAGACGTGAGCAGCGGCGCCGTCACCCCCGAGCCGGGCGAACCCGCGCGTCGGCGTGGCGACAAGCACCGGCAGGCCATCATGGCCGCGGTGCGCGAGCTGCTGCAGGAAAAGCCGTTCGCCGAGCTGTCGGTCAGCACCATCAGCCAGCGGGCCGGGGTGGCTCGGTCGGGCTTCTACTTCTACTTCGACTCCAAGTACGCGGTGCTCGCCCAGATCATGGCCGAGGCCGCCGAAGAGCTCGAGGAGCTGACGCAGTACTTCGCCCCGCGCGGGCCGGAAGAGTCGCCGGAGCAGTTCGCCAAGCGGATGGTCCGCAGCGCCGCCGCCGTCTACGCCCACAACGACCCCGTCCTGACGGCGTGCAACGCCGCCCGCATGACCGACGCCGAGATCCGCGACATCCTCGAGCAGCAGTTCGACGTGGTGCTGCGCCAGATCACCGCCGTCGTCGAGGCGGAGATGGCGGCCGGGACCGCCGACCCGATCAGCGACGACATCCCGACCCTGGTCCGCACGCTGGCCGGCACCACGTCGCTGGTGTTGACCGGCGACCCGCTGGTCACCGGCCGCGACGATGACGTGGAGCGCCGCGTGCGGGTGCTCGAGCAGCTGTGGCTGAACTCGCTCTGGGGCGGCGGTCGCCGGTAGCGCCGGTATCGTCACGCACATGGCCCGGAAGGCAGCTGAGCGGTATTTCGCGGGAAAGCGGTGTCTGGTCACCGGGGCGGCCAGCGGCATCGGCCGCGCCACGGCCCTGCGGCTCGCGGCGCGGGGCGCCGAGTTGTATCTGACCGACCGCAACGCCGACGGGCTCGAAGCCACCGTGGCCGACGCCCGCGCGCTGGGCGCGCGGGTGCCCCGGCACCGGGCGCTGGACGTCGCCGACTACCAGCAGGTGGCGGCGTTCGCCGCCGACATCCACGCCGAACACCAGAGCATGGACGTGGTGCTGAACATCGCCGGCGTCTCGGCCTGGGGCACCGTCGACCGGCTGACCCACGAACAGTGGACCAAGATGGTCGCGATCAACCTGATGGGCCCGATCCACGTCATCGAGACGTTCGTGCCGGCGATGGTGGCGGCCGGGCGCGGCGGGCACCTGGTCAACGTGTCCTCGGCGGCCGGGCTGGTCGCGTTGCCGTGGCACGCCGCCTACAGCGCCAGCAAGTTCGGCCTGCGCGGCCTTTCCGAGGTGCTGCGCTTCGACCTGGCCCGGCACCGCATCGGCGTGTCGGTCGTGGTGCCGGGCGCGGTGCGCACCCCGCTGGTGAACACGGTCGAGATCGCCGGCGTGGACCGGGAGGACCCCAGGGTCGCGCGGTGGGTGGACCGCTTCAGCGGGCACGCCGTGTCGCCGGAGCGGGCGGCCGAGAAGATCCTCGCCGGCGTCGCCAAGAACCGCTACCTGATCTACACCTCCGCCGACATCCGGGCGCTCTACGCGTTCAAGCGGCTCGCGTGGTGGCCCTACAGCGTGGCGATGCGCCAGGTGAACGTGGTCTTCACGCGCGCCCTGCGGCCGGCCCCGCCGCCCCTACCGCGGCATCACCAACTCGAGTCGCACGCCGAGTAACCGAACCGGGCGGTTTAGCTCGAACAGGTCCAGCACTCGCAGGGCGGCGGCGGTGACGGTATCGGCGTCGGTGGTGGGCTTTTCGAGCTTGCGGATCTTGGTGCGCGTGTAGAACGTCGCGGTGCGCACCGTGACCGCCACGCGGGCGACGACCCGGCCCGCCGCCAGCACGTCGTCAAGCGCCTGCCGCGCCAATTGCGTTACCGCCGAATCCATTTCGGCTCGCTCGGTGAGGTCGCGCGGAAAGGTGACGACGTGGCTGCGCGATCGCGGAACCCAGGGTTCGGCGCTGACCTGCGTGTCGCCGCCGCCCTTGGCCAGCAACAACAGCCACAGCCCGGTGCGCGGGCCGAAGGTGGCCGTCAGCAGCTCCGCGTCGCTGTGGGCGAGCTGGCGCACCGTCGTGATCTCAAGGGCGGCAAGCTTTTTCGCCGTCTTCGGGCCCACGCCCCACAGCGCGTCGACCGGGCGGTCGGCCATCAGCGTCATCCAGTTCGCGTCGGTGAGTGTGAAGATGCCGGCCGGTTTCGCGAAGCCGGTGGCGACCTTGGCCCGCTGCTTGTTGTCGCTGATGCCGACCGAGCACGACAGCCCGGTCTGCGACGAGATGACCGCCCGGATCTGCTCGGCGAGTTCGGTGGGATCCCGCCCGGCGTCGAGCCCGACGTAGGCCTCGTCCCAGCCCCACACCTCGACGGGGTGGCCCAGGTCGCGCAGCAGCGCCATCACCTCCTCGGACGCCGCGTCGTAGGCGGCGGGATCCGACGGGAGAAACGTGGCCCCGGGGCAGCGGCGGGCGGCGGTGCGCAGCGGCATGCCCGCCTGCACGCCGAACTCGCGCGCCTCGTACGAGGCGCAGGTGACCACCTTGCGCGGTTCGGTCGGGTCGCCGCTGCCCCCGACGATGACCGGCAGCCCGACGAGGTCGGGGTGGCGGCGCAGCTCGACCGACGCCAGGAACTGGTCGAGGTCGACGTGCAGGACCCAGCCGGTCACCGCCCGCACAGCTTGCGCGCCAGGCTCTCCCACGCGTCCCCTAACGTCTCCAGGGTGTGCCCGCCGTTGTTCAGCTTGTGCTCCACGTAGTCCGCGTCGAGCAGGGCCAGCAGGGCGTCGGTCTGAGACTCGAGGTTGCCGGTGGTGCCCGCCGAGGACAGCAGCACCCGCACGTGCGTGCGCAGCACGGTGGCCGGCGGCGCGTAGCGCATCTGCGGATCGCGGCTCGCCTCCGACAGCAGCTCGTGGTGCGTGTGCACGAAGCGGATCCGCTCCCGGCCGAACGCCACCAGCCGCTCCACCGGAGGCGCATCGGGGCCCAGCGGCGGCGGGCCGAACAGGAACGCCTGCTGGCTGGCCCGCTCGTCCTCGTCGAGCAAAACCATCATCAGGCCGGCCCGGCTGCCGAACCGGCGGAACAGCGTGCCCTTGCCGACGCCGGCGGCCGCCGCGACGTCGTCCATGGTGACGGCGTCCGCGCCGCGCTCGGCCACCAAGTCCCGGGCGGCCTGCAGCAGCCGGGCCCGGTTGCGCGCCGCGTCCCCCCGCTCCTGGGCAACCGACACCGGCAACTCACCCAGCCGCCCGACACCGTTCACTCATGCACTTTAGCGCGAAAGGAATAAACTGGACTATGGTCCGGTTGGGCGTGCGAGGATGTACTTCAACAATGGAAGGGAAAACGGGACATTGGCAGAGATCAAGATCTTGGCGCTCGTGGGCAGCCTGCGCGCGGCGTCGATCAACCGTCAGATCGCCGAGCTCGCGGCGGCCGTGGCGCCGGACGGCGTCAGCGTCACGATCTTCGAAGGGCTCGACAAGGTGCCGTTCTACAACGAGGACATCGACGAGGCGATGAACGCGAGCGCCCCGCCGCTGGCCCCGGTGGCCGCGCTGCGCGGCGCGGCGGCCGACGCGGATGCCGCGCTGGTGGTCACGCCCGAGTACAACGGCAGCATCCCGGCCGTCGTCAAGAACGCGATCGACTGGCTGTCCCGCCCGTACGGCGACGGCGCGCTGAAGGGCAAGCCGTTGGCGGTCATCGGCGGCGGATTCGGGCGCTACGGCGGGGTGTGGGCGCACGACGAGACCCGCAAGTCCTTCGGGATCGCGGGCGCCCGCGTGGTCGAGTCGATCAAGCTCTCGGTGCAGTTCACGACCCTGGAGGGCAACGCCCCGGCCGAGCACCCCGAGCTGTCGGAGAACGTGCGCGACGTCGTGGGCAAACTGGCCGCCGAAGTCGGCTGAATCTGCCTTCGATCGGGGGGAGCCCACAAGGGCGCCCCCGCCGGGCAGCGTCGTTGCGACAAGCGAATAGCCAAAGCCGCCAGCTTTGCTGGCGGCTTTGCTAGCGGCGGGTGGGCGAGCGCCGCGCGCCGGCGTTGTCGGTGGCCGCTGGTATACCGGCGCCCATGGATGTCGTCGGGCCGTTCTGTGATCTGCGACACGCCGGGCGCGTGTCGGAGTTTCTTCGCGACAGGCCTTACGACCAGGGAATTTCAGAATTGTTATTCAGAAGATGTTGTATCTCGAGATCTTGTCAGCCACTAGGTGTAGTGTTTCGAGGGTCGGCAGAACCCAGGATCGCCAAGCCAGCCGGGCTTGGGGAGCCTCCCGGAATCGGCCCGCCAGGTCGTTCGACCCGACGGCCGCAGGACGGGAGTCTGGGGCCTCGACCGACCGCTGAACTTAGCGCAGACGTAGTACCCCCAGCAGTTGCCAGTCCCCGTACGTTCACCTTCCGTAAAGGAGCGGCATCATGAGCATCACCGTGTACACCAAGCCGGCTTGCGTGCAGTGCAGCGCGACGTTCAAGGCTCTGGACAAGCAAGGCCTGGACTACGAGAAGGTCGACATCACCGTGGACTCCGAGTCGCGCGACTACGTGATGGCGCTGGGCTACCTGCAGGCCCCCGTGGTGGTGGCCGGCAACGAGCACTGGTCGGGCTTCCGGCCCGACCGCATCAAGGCGCTCGCCAATGGAGCAATATTGTCATCTGATGCAACATTGGTTGGCTAGCAATGTTGTCTGTTGTAGCAGCTCAGGTGTCGGGGGGTGAGACCTCGACGCGAATCGCCGATGGTCAGCACCGCCTGAAATCCTCATGCATCAATGATGCATCTGTTACAACAGGCGTCGTGACTAGTGATTCTCAGGGCGTGGCCCGACGGGTGTTGGCGTCCAGTGTTGTTCATCTTGATCCTGAGCAGGCTGTCCTCGAGGCGATGGTGCAGGGCTGGGAAAGCCAGCAGCGGGCGCGGTTTCTTCGGGACGCCACGATCGTGCCCCGGCTTCGGTTGGTGCGGCGATTCGTGGAGTTCTCCGGGCTGTACCCGTGGCAGTGGACGCCGGCTGAGGGTGAGGCCTGGATTAGTGCGTTGCGCTCGGGTCCGTCTCCGCTGCGGGTGTCGACGGCGCGTAACTACGAGATCGACATCCGAATGTTTTGCGAGTATCTGCTGGATCAGCGCTACGGCTGGGTCGCTGAGTGTACGCAGCAGTTCGGTCAGGTCCCGCAGCAGGTTTTCCACGAGGACAACTCGATCATTCATGTCGGGGAGTACGAGGGTGATCCGGCTCGGCGTCCGCTGACCTATGACGAGGTTCAGGCACTGTTTGATGCCGCCGATGCCCGTGTTGGATTGATTCGCTCACGGGGCCGCAAGGGGGCTCTGACGGCGCTTCGGGACGCGGCGATGCTGAAGTTCTGCTACGCCTACGGGTTGCGGCGCCGTGAGGTGGCGCACTCCGATGTTGTTGATCTGCGCCGGAATTCGAAGATGGATGAGTTCGGTCGGTTCGGTGCGTTGTCGGTCCGTTATGGCAAGGCGTCGCGGGGCGGAGCGGCCAAGCGGCGCACCGTGCTCACGGTTCCGGAGATGGGCTGGATCGTTGATGTTCTCGACCACTATCTGTCCGAGGTGCGCCCGCTGTTTCCGACGGGCACCAGTGCGGCGTTGTGGCTAACTGAGCGCGGCACCCGAATCGGCTTGCGGATGCTCAATGTGGCGTTTACGACGGTACGTGATGAGGCCGGCATCGATCCAACCCTTGATCTGCACTCACTGCGCCACTCGTACGTGACGCATCTGGTGGAGTTCGACTATCCGGAGCGGTTCATCCAGGAGCAAGTCGGACATTCGTTCTCCTCCACGACAGCTGTCTATGTTGGCGTGACCAACGAGTACCGTAATCGACTGATCAGCCAGTCGATGCAGTCGCGTTATGGCCGTCACTTCGATCGGCGACCGCGATGAAGCAGATGGATTACGCGTGGCATCTGCGTACGAAAATGGCTGAGAAAGGCATGTTTTCAACTACCGATCTACAGCCGCAATTGGCTGACCGCGGTGTCACTTTGTCGCGTGAACAGACCTACCGTTTGGTCGCTGGGCAGCCGCAACGGTTGAGCATGCACACCCTGGTCGCATTATGCGACATCTTGGAGTGCACCCCGAACGATCTCATCGAGCCGAAGATCACTGAGGTTGCGGCGAGAAGAGCTGCAGGACAGTCGAATAACACTGTCACGGCGATGTCCTCGGCGCGGCGCACCACGATTCGACGGCCCGGGGAGCAGCGATGACCGCCGCCCTCACCACGGCCCTCGCCGCGATCACGGACAGTCTCGCCGCTGCCGGTATCACCATCGCCGATAGCGAGCTTGAGACACTGTTGGTGCGTGCGGACGCCGCCAAGCCGCGTTCGCGGCAGTCGCTGGCGGCCTATCTGGCCGAGCAGGACGACCCCTGGACCACACCAAATCCCTACTGCCCGTATGTGTTCGCACGTGTGGCGTATCTGCTGGCGCAGTCGGGTTACCCGGTGACACCGGTGCCGTGCACGCAATGTGGGCACGTCACCCCCAAGCTGGACCGTGTCATTGACGGCGCCCGCTGCTGCGGGTGGTGCGCCTCTCGGCACACCCGGCATATCTGCGACCGGTGCGGACAACTGCGCTACCGAGTCGCCGCCACCAAGACCGGTGGGATCTGCAGCCGCTGCTACCAGAACGACCCCGAACGGCAAGAAACGTGCGGCATGTGCGGCCGATCCCACATCCCGTCGACACGCACCGCTGAGGGCCTGGCGCTGTGCGGCAACTGCGCTCGCCCCAAATACGTGTGCGCGGGCTGCGGCCGCACCGACCACGCCAAGAAACTCACCGACGCAGGACCGCTGTGCCAGCGCTGCTACCAGGCGCCGGTCCGTGCCTGCGGCAAGTGCGGCGCTATCGGCCGCATCGCGGTGCGCGCTCAGCACGGAGCCCGCGATCTGTGCTTCCGCTGCGCACAGGCCCCTCATGAGCACTGCGCGATCTGCACCCATCACCGGCCAGTGCACACGCGGTGGCCGCTGGGTCCGGTATGCCTGCCCTGCTACCGACGCACCATCGCCCACCCGCAGACGTGCGAAAGCTGCGGCGATACCAAAGTGCTTGTCGCTCTGGACGCGACCGGAGCACGGGTCTGCGGACCGTGCTCGGGAGCGGCGATCGACTACGCCTGCCACAATTGCGGCCACAGCGGGCCGCAGCACTACGCCGGTATGTGCCTGCGCTGCTCGGTGGCACAGGCCACCCGAGAACTCATCACCGTCGACGGATCGATCCGGCCCGAACTCGAGCAGCTGCCCGCCGTCCTAGCCGATCGAGGCCAGCCGGCCTCGACGCTGCGCTGGCTGAGCAAGCCCGCTACAGAAGCGGTGCTGCACACCCTGGCTTCGGATCCAGAGCCGTTGACACACGCCACCCTGGATCAATGCCCACCGACCAACACCCGCCACTGGGCGCGCGCGATGCTCGTCGAGGCGAACATTCTGCCGCGACGTGATGAGCCCATCGAGCGGTTCGAAACGTGGGTCACTGAGCTGACCGCCGGTTTACCGGCCCACCAAGCCACGCTGATCGGGCCATATGCGCGGTGGGCGGTGCTCCGTGCGGCCCGTCGGCGCGCGCGGCGACGCGGCTACACAGACGGGGCCGCGAATTCTGGACGTGAACGGATCCGCACGGCAGTACGACTGCTCAATCACCTTGACCAGCAACACATCCAGACTAGCGATCTGACACAGGCGATGATCGACGGTTGGACAGCGGGTAACGCTGAGCGAAGCTCCAACATCACCGGATTCATTCACTGGCTCGCCCAGCGAGGTGTCACGGCAAGCGATCTGAGCGTCGCGCGGCTGCGCCGAGCCCTGCCCAGTGAAATTGCCTGTGAAGACGCTCATCATGCCCGGATCGACAGACTCCTCCACGGCGACGGCGGTGAGGAACTGCTAACCCGGGTCGCTGGACTTCTCGTGCTGCTCTACGGTGCACGGCTGACCCAAATCCAACGACTCACGACCGGCGACATCACCACCAGCGCTGGCAGCACACAGATCAAGCTGGCTCGCCATCCCCTGCAGCTGCCCGAACCCGTGGGTGCCCTTGTCAATGAACTCGCCGACGCCGCGCGCAACAACTGGCGGGCCCGCGCACACACCGGGCAGCACTACCTATTCCCCGGTGGGCAACCCGGCAGGCCGATCCACACGGCAACACTGAGCAGAAAACTCACCGACGCCGACATACCCGAGCGACTCAGCCGCAACCGCGCACTACTGGCCCTGGCCAACGACATTCCCGCCGCGGTCCTCGCAACGCAACTTGGCCTGCACGCCACAACCACAGCCGGCTGGGCCAAATTCGCCCAACGAGACTGGGGCGTCTACACCGCGATCCGCCAGGGAAGCCTCTCCCAACAGACAGAGGGCGCACATGTCTAACCCAGCCCAGTTGCTACACGCCAAATTTGTCAGCTGGCGTGGTGCACAGAATGTTAACGCCGCCACGGCTCGCGGACTCAACGGACAGAATTGGGACGACCACACGTTGGCGATCCTTCATCTCAGAGAGATCGAAGAGCTCATACGGCTGTTGGAAAGCCAGGGCCGTAACATGCGGGTCGCTCGCGAAGCCCTTCCCACGTGGTATCAGATCGTTTTCGCGTTCGGTAACGGCTGGCAGGGTCAGGGGACCGCCAACATCGACCAAACCAGTCTCAACACACTTGAAATGCTCGCGGAGCGTTTGGAAGATGTAGTACCCGCCCTGGAAGCCGATGGCATCGCCAGAATCAACGGCTACGTCGAGAGCGTCGCTGACGTCTTGGCGGGTGATTCGTCTATACCGGCACCACTGCGTGCTCACATCAATGACGTCATCGCGCACGTCCGCTGGTGCACCGACAACTACGCAACTGTTGGCGATTTCAGCCTCCAAGATGCACTCGAACGTCTCGCTGGTGCCGTCGTGCGTGGCGCCGCAAACAGCACCGACAAAAGCAAATGGAAGAACGTCGTAAACAACATCGTTTGGCCGTTCGCGGTCAACATGATGGCTGCGATACCAGCGGCCGAATTAGTAGCACTCGTCACCGGCACCTGACTCAGAAGATGCACACCAAAAAGGAGGAAACCTATGAATACAGCACCAACGAATATCGACACTCCGCCAGTCGCGACCGCGCTGAGCGCTTAGGCGATAGGCGGGACAGACGTTAGGTAAGGACGGTTGGGCTGCGATGGACGTCACGGGACGCAACCCGGGTTGGACGAGCGGCGACCCGTCGCGCCCGGCTGCGCCGCGCTCGCGTTCGTCGCTGGTCTATTTCTCGTCGGTGTCGGAGAACACCCACCGCTTCGTGCAGAAGCTGGGTGTTCCCGCCACGCGCATCCCGCTGCACGGCCGCATCGAGGTCGACGAGCCCTACGTTTTGATCCTGCCGACCTACGGCGGCGGCCGCGCCACCCCTGACCTCAACGCGGGTGGTTACGTCCCCAAGCAGGTCATCGCCTTCTTGAACGACGAGCACAACCGGTCGTTGATCCGCGGCGTCATCGCGGCGGGCAACAACAACTTCGGCGCCGAGTTTGCCTACGCGGGCAACGTCATCTCCCGCAAGTGCGGCGTCCCCTACCTCTACCGCTTCGAACTGATGGGAACCCCGGACGACGTGGACGCCGTCCGCGCGGGCCTAGCCGACTTCTGGAAGGAACAGACGTGCCACCAACCGTCACTGCAGAGCCTGTAACCGCCGGAGCGCACGGGGTGGCCGACGAAACGGACTACCACGCGCTCAACGCGATGCTGAATCTGTACGACGCGGACGGCAAGATTCAGTTCGACAAGGACGTCCTTGCGGCGCGCCAGTACTTTTTGCAGCACGTCAACCAGAACACGGTCTTCTTCCACAACTACGACGAGAAGCTCGACTACCTGATCCGCGAGAACTATTACGAGCGCGAGGTTCTCGACCAGTACTCGCGCAACTTCGTCAAGTCGCTGCTGGACCGCGCCTACGCCAAGAAGTTCCGGTTCCCGACGTTCCTCGGCGCGTTCAAGTACTACACCTCCTACACGCTGAAGACCTTCGACGGGGAGCGGTACCTGGAGCGCTTCGAGGACCGGGTGTGCATGGTGGCGCTCACCTTGGCCGCGGGCGACACCGCGCTGGCCGAGAAGCTGGTCGACGAGATCATCGACGGGCGGTTCCAGCCGGCCACGCCGACGTTTTTGAACTCGGGCAAGAAGCAGCGCGGTGAGCCGGTCTCGTGCTTTCTCCTTCGTATCGAGGACAACATGGAGTCGATCGGGCGGTCGATCAACTCCGCGCTGCAATTGTCCAAACGCGGCGGGGGAGTTGCGTTGCTGCTCTCCAACATCCGCGAGCACGGCGCGCCGATCAAGAACATCGAGAACCAGTCCTCGGGCGTCATCCCGATCATGAAGCTGCTGGAGGACTCGTTCTCCTACGCCAACCAGCTCGGCGCGCGGCAGGGCGCGGGCGCGGTGTACCTGCACGCCCATCACCCCGACATCTACCGCTTCCTGGACACCAAGCGCGAGAACGCCGACGAGAAGATCCGGATCAAGACGCTGAGCCTGGGCGTGGTGATCCCCGACATCACCTTCGAGCTGGCCAAGAAGAACGAGGACATGTACCTGTTCTCGCCGTACGACGTGGAACGGGTGTACGGCGTGCCGTTCGCCGACATCTCGGTGACCGAGAAGTACTACGAGATGCTCGACGACGCGCGGATCCGCAAGACGAAGATCAAGGCGCGCGAGTTCTTCCAGACGCTGGCCGAGCTGCAGTTCGAGTCCGGCTACCCCTACATCATGTTCGAGGACACGGTGAACCGGGCCAACCCGATCGAGGGCAAGATCACGCACTCGAACCTGTGCTCGGAGATCCTGCAGGTCTCCACGCCGTCGGAGTTCAACGACGACCTGTCCTATGCCAAAGTGGGCAAGGACATCTCGTGCAACCTCGGGTCGCTCAACATCGCCAAGGCGATGGACTCGCCGGACTTCGCCCAGACCATCGAGGTGGCCATCCGCGCGCTGACCGCCGTCAGCGACCAGACCCACATCAGGTCGGTGCCCTCGATCGAGCAGGGCAACAACGACTCCCACGCCATCGGGCTGGGACAGATGAACCTGCACGGCTACCTGGCGCGCGAGGGCATCTTCTACGGCTCCGAGGAAGGCATCGACTTCACCAACATCTACTTCTACACGGTGCTGTATCACGCGCTGCGGGCCTCCAACCGCATCGCGATCGAACGCGGCACGCACTTCAAGGGTTTCGAGCGCTCCAAGTACGCGTCGGGGGAGTTCTTCGACAAGTACACCGAGCAGCTGTGGGAGCCCAAGACCGAAAAGGTCCGAAAGCTGTTCGCCGACGCAAAGATCCGCATCCCGACCCAGGACGACTGGCGCCGGCTCAAGGAGTCGGTGCAGGCCCACGGCATCTACAACCAGAACCTGCAGGCGGTGCCGCCCACCGGGTCGATCTCCTACATCAACCATTCGACGAGTTCGATCCACCCGATCGTGTCGAAGGTCGAGATCCGCAAGGAGGGCAAGATCGGGCGGGTCTACTACCCGGCGCCGTACATGACCAACGACAACCTGGAGTACTACCAGGACGCCTACGAGATCGGCTACGAGAAGATCATCGACACGTATGCCGCGGCCACCCAGCACGTCGACCAGGGGTTGAGCCTGACGTTGTTCTTCAAGGACACCGCCACCACGCGCGACGTGAACAAGGCGCAGATTTACGCCTGGCGCAAGGGCATCAAGACGCTGTACTACATCCGGCTGCGGCAGATGGCGCTCGAGGGCACCGAGGTTGAGGGCTGCGTGTCCTGCATGCTGTAGCGGACGATGATCGCCGAGCATCACAGTCTGCACCCCGTTGGCGACCCGATGAGCGAGACGTTTCGCATCGCCGACCGCATCGACGTCAGCCGCGGACTGCTCACCGATCCGTTGCCCCGATCGTTCGTCAAACGGGTGGTGCGGGAGTTGCCTTACCTCGGCTTCCATGCGTTCTTGGCGCGCGGCTTGACCGGCAACGCGGTCACTCACCCGCGGCGGCCGGTTCCCCCGATGCTGAGGTGGTGACAGCGCGGTTCGCCAGGGGCACGGTCGTCGTCGATTGACCGCGTATTCGGGGCATCGCCCGCGCTTCCGCGTAGACCGGCGTCGCTTACGTCCGTAATTCTGCATCGGGACAGTCGCCGAAGAAGGCGACTGGTGCAGCCGCCATCGACGATTACGCGAAAAGGACCGAACTTTGTGAATAACACTGAGTCCGAGCTGTTCATCGACGGACGTTGCCCGAGGGGCGCGCGACCTCAGCGGCGGACCGGGCGCATTTCCAACCAGGATTCGCCGACGTCCTGAAAAGCGCGCGGCGGCCACCAGGGAGGCGTGCACCCGCGACATCGACGCGCCGATAACGTTTTTGCGATCGTGAACAGCCTCATCCGGTCGCGTTCGTCGGCTACGCGGCCCTGATCAGCAAGACCGACGGCGAGGGAACCCGGCCCAGTGCCTAGGACACACGATCACCCTGACGTGCAAAAGTGGCTGCGTCCCCTGCATGCTGCGGCGAGGCACCGGTTAACGGATAGTGGGCTATGGCTCAGCTGGAGCCGGGCGTTCCGTCGAGTCCTAACCATTTCCCGCCGGTCCCACCGATGCCCGCGGAACCCGGACCGGCGTTTCCGATCCCGGCGTTGCCGCCATTACCACCGTTACCGATCAGCTGGGCGTTGCCGCCCTTGCCGCCGTTGCCGCCACGGTGGCCGGTTACAAATGAGTCGCCCCCAGCCCCGCCTGATCCACCGGAGCCAGTTAGGCCGGCGTTGCCACCTGAGCCGCCGTCGCCGCCTTGCATAATGCCTGTCCCGCCGCCGCCGCCGGCCCCGCCGTCCCCGAACAGCATGCCGCCAAGGCCACCAGTTCCGCCGGCACCGCCCGTGGTGCCGCCGGCTCCTCCGAAACCACCCAGGCCACCGGCCCCAACGAATTTTGCCGCACCGCCAGCACCGCCAGCGCCGCCTATGCCGATAGCTGAGGCGCCGCCGTGGCCGCCGGCGCCGCCTGAACCGAACATGCCAGCTTCGCCGCCGATGCCGCCAGCGCCTGCTTCGGACAGCGATTGGCCGCCCACTCCACCCGTCCCGCCATTACCAAAAAGAAGAGCGCCGGCGCCCCCGGCACCACCCGCGCCGCCGGTGTTGCTAAGCGAAAGCCCGCCTGCACCGCCTGTCCCGCCGTTACCCAGCAGCCAGCCGGCGGCGCCGCCTGCGCCACCGCTTCCACCGTCACCGCCACCGTTCGCCTGTGAACTACCGCCGGCGCCTCCGCTTCCACCGTCACCGAAAAGCAAGCCGCCGGCGCCACCAACGCCGCCCCTTCCACCGCTTCCGGTCGCAGCCATGGAATCTCCGCCTCCCCCTCCGGCGCCGCCCATACCGAACAGGCCAGCGTGGCCACCTGCCCCGCCGGCACCACCGATATCTGCGGTGGAGAGTCCGCCGGCGCCGCCGATCCCACCATTGCCAGAAAGGACGCCGCCCGCGCCTCCCGCGCCGCCCGCGCCACCGGCCAGCGCTGCATCTCCACCTGCGCCACCCATACCGCCAACGCCAAACAACCCGGCGTTGCCGCCGGCGCCGCCAGCGCCACCGGCACCTGTGGCCAAACCTGTGGCTAATCCACCCGGGCCGCCGGCGCCGCCGGAGCCGAAGAGCAATCCGCCGGCTCCACCGTTGCCGCCTGCTCCAGCGGGGCCGAACACATTGGTTGCGCCAGCGCCACCGGCCCCTCCGGTCCCGAATAGGCCGGCGGCGCCGCCCGCTCCGCCGTTTCCGCTAACACCCCCAGCCGATATGGCCGATCCGCCGGCCCCGCCAGCCCCAGCGGTGCCCCACAATAGGCCCGCCGCGCCGCCGTTGCCGCCGTTCTGACCGGGCCCGCCCGAGCCACCGTTACCGCCATTACCGATGAGAATGCCGCCGTTGCCGCCGCTTTCCCCGGTCCCCGGTGCGCCGTCGGCGCCGTTGCCGATAAGCGGGCGTCCGACCAGAGCCATGGTGGGCCCGTTCACTGCGTCCAACAGTTCCTGCATCGGCGACGTGCTGGCTGCCTCCGCCGTCGCATACCAGCCTGCGGTCGCACCCAGGGTATGGACCAATTCGTCGTGGAACCCCGCGGCCTCAGCACTGAGCGTTTGGAACACCTGGCCATGCTCCGAGAACAACCCCGCCACCGCGGCAGACACCTCATCGGCGCCAAGTGCCAGCACCCTCGTCGTCGACGCTGCCGCTATGGCATTGGCCTGGTCAAGCGCCGCACCCATACTTGCCAGCTCGCTCGCCGTTGCTGCGATAACCTCGGGCGTCGCTATTACGAATGACATAGGCTCCCCCACCGATCAAAAAAACGATCTGTAGGGCCGGTGATCGTAACACCACTGCGCAACGAATTTCCCCCTTTTTAACCGCCGCACGCTTCGTGGCGCCGGACGCAAGTTAGTTGCTTGGCGCGACGAGATCTCCGCGAGCTGGGCCGCAAAAGCGGTGTGCGCACCCAGTCGCGTCGAATGGCACCTGGAATATCGATGTAGCTACGCGGTGATCCACATGTACCGCTGGAGCTGCGAATCTCATATCCCGTCCTCTCATCAACCGACCCGGTCGCCGAATGTGGTTCGCCCAGGTCAGCGGCCACCACGGGGTATGGTGCTTGATGTGGTGCGAATACCTCGGCCTACGCGGCCCCACCCCGGCGTCACGCCGGGGGTGAAGGTCGACGCGCGCAGCGAACGCTGGCGCGAACACCGCAAAAAGGTGCGCGGCGAGATCGTCGACGCGGCGTTCCGCGCCATCGACCGGCTGGGGCCCGAGCTGAGCGTGCGGGAGATCGCCGAGGAGGCCGGCACCGCCAAGCCGAAGATCTACCGGCACTTTCAGGACAAGTCCGACCTGTTCCAGGCGATCGGGGAACGCCTGCGCGACATGCTGTGGGCGGCGATCTTTCCGTCCATCGACCTGAAGACCGACTCGGCGCGCGAGATCGTCCGGCGCAGCGTCGAGGAGTACGTCAGCCTGGTCGACCGGCACCCCAACGTCCTGCGGGTCTTCATCCAGGGCCGCACCGCGGCGAGTCCCCAGATCCTGGAAGAGGGCCGCGGGATCACGCTGGCCATGGCCAACATGTTCGACAACGAGCTGCGCGAGATGGAGCTCGACCACGCGGCCTTCGAACTGGCCGGCAATGCGGCGTTCGGCTCGGCCGCGTCGGCCACCGAGTGGTGGCTGGGGCCCGACCCGGACAGCCCCCGGCGCATGCCGCGCGAGCAATTCGTCGCGCACCTGACGACGATCATGATGGGCGTCATCGTCGGCACCGCCGAGGCGCTCGGCTTGGCCATGGACCCCGACCAGCCGATCCACAGCGTCGTGCCCATCAACTCCGCCGTCGGCTGAGCGGCGCGGCGTTGACATCGCCGGGCCATCGATAACATCCGCCGCGTCCGATACCCTGGGTACTGGGTATTTGCGGGAGCTAGCAGAAAGACCGATCGACCGCGACCGTGACCGTGACACAAGCCGAGCCGGCAGCGTCGGCGCGGGAGCCGGTGCGCACCCGCGCCATCATCATCGGGACCGGGTTTTCCGGGCTGGGCATGGCCATCGAGCTGCAAAAGCGGGGCGTGGACTTCATCATCCTGGAGAAGGCCGACGACGTCGGCGGCACCTGGCGGGACAACAGCTATCCCGGCTGCGCGTGTGACATCCCGTCGCACCTGTACTCGTTCTCGTTCGAGCCCAAGCCGGACTGGAAGAACCCGTTCTCCTACCAGCCCGAGATCTGGGACTACCTGCGGGGCGTCACCGAGAAATACGGGCTGCGCCGCTACATCGAGTTCAATTCGCTGGTCGACCGCGGCCACTGGGACGAGGACGAATACCGCTGGCACGTCTTCACCAGTGACGGACGCGAATACGTCGGCCAGTTTCTGATCTCGGGGGCCGGCGCCCTGCACATCCCGTCCATCCCCGACTTCGAGGGTCGCGACGAATTCGCCGGACCCGCCTTCCATTCCGCGGAGTGGGACCACAGCGTGGACCTCACCGGCAAGCGGGTGGCCGTGATCGGCACCGGCGCCAGCGCGATCCAGATCGTCCCGGAGATCGTCGGCCGGGTCGCCCAGCTTCAGCTCTACCAGCGCACCCCGCCGTGGGTGGTGCCGCGCTCCAACCCCGACTTCCCCCCGGCCCTGCGGCAGGCGATGGCGACCGTTCCCGGGTTGCGGGCGCTGGTTCGCCTCGGAATCTATTGGGCCCAAGAGGCTTTGGCGTACGGCATGACCAAGCGGCCGAACGCGCTGAAGTTCATCGAGGCGTACGCCAAGTACAACATCCGCCGCTCGGTCAAGGACCGCGAGCTGCGCCGCAAGCTGACCCCCAGCTACCGCATCGGCTGCAAGCGCATCCTGAACTCCTCCACCTACTACGGCGCGGTCGCCGACCCCAGGACCGAGCTGATCACCGACCACATCGCCCGCATCACCCGCGACGGCATCGTCACCGCCGACGGCACCGAACGCCCGGTCGACGTGATCGTCTACGGCACCGGCTTCCACGTCACCGACTCCTACACCTACGTCCAGATCAAGGGGCTGCACGGCGAGGACCTGGTGGACCGCTGGAACCGCGAGGGCATCGGCGCCCACCGCGGGATCACCGTCGCCGACGTGCCCAACCTGTTTTTCCTGCTGGGACCCAACACCGGGCTGGGGCACAACTCCGTGGTGTTCATGATCGAATCCCAGATCCACTACGTCGCCGACGCGATCAAGCTCTGCGACAAGCGGGGCGCCCAGGCGCTGGCGCCGACGCGCGCCGCCCAGGACCGCTTCAACGACGAACTGCAGCAACGGCTTTCGCACTCGGTGTGGAACAGCGGCGGCTGCAGCAGCTGGTATCTCGACGAGCACGGCAAGAACACCGTGTTGTGGGGCGGCTACACCTGGGAGTACTGGCGGGCGACCCGGTCGGTCAAGCCCGAGGAGTATCGGTTCTTCGGCGTGGGCGCCCGCTCACGCGCCGACGGTCGCGCGGCGGCCGTCGGGGGCTGAGCTTTTCGCCGAGCTTTCGCAAAAGTCCGAAGGTTCAGGCGCACGATGCGGTCCAGGACTTTGTCGGAGACCAGGCGGCTGATCCGCACGCCGGTCGCGGCGGTCGGGGCTGCTGTCGCTGATCGCCCTCGGCCGCACCCGGCCCCACCTGTACCGGTTGATGTTCACCCCGCCGGCGGGTGACCCGACCGCGGCGATGCGGGCGGCCGAACGCACGCAGGATCTGTTCCTGGGCATCGTGGGTCGCATCGTCGGTTCCCGACGGTTTGGATTTCAGCGGCCACCTCGATCTGGACAAGTGGCACACCGACGCCGAGGAACTCGTCGACACGCTGATCTCGTTGTTGCCCAGGGCGAAGGGCTCCGCCCCTTCGCAGTGAGGTACGGGCTCGGCGAATCCCGCGGCGCGCGACACGGCGCCACACAACTTCTTGTGTTGCGCCGGCTTGTCGTACCCCAGGGGTAGTGTTTGAGCTCTGAAGATTGCAGGCAAAACTTCTGGCGAAGTGGGGTTCCGGTGACCGAAAAAATGAAGCTGATTGACCGCGTTTCGGCGATCAACTGGAACCGGGTGCAAGACGACAAGGACGCCGAGGTCTGGGACCGGCTGACCGGCAACTTTTGGCTGCCGGAAAAGGTGCCCGTGTCCAACGACCTCCCGTCGTGGGGAACGCTGACCGCCAGCGAGAAGCAGCTGACGATGCGGGTGTTCACCGGGCTGACGTTGCTGGACACCATCCAGGGCACCGTCGGGGCGGTCAGCCTGATCCCCGACGCGCTGACCCCGCACGAGGAGGCCGTCTACACCAACATCGCGTTCATGGAGTCGGTGCACGCCAAGAGCTACAGCTCGATCTTCTCCACGTTGTGCTCGACCGCCGAGATCGACGACGCCTTCCGCTGGTCGGAGGAGAACGTCAACCTGCAGCGCAAGGCCGAGATCGTCATGGAGTACTACCGCGGCGACGAGCCGCTCAAGCGCAAGGTGGCCTCGACGCTGCTGGAAAGCTTCCTCTTCTACTCCGGGTTCTACCTGCCGATGTACTGGTCGAGCCGGGCCAAGCTGACCAACACCGCCGACATGATCCGGCTGATCATCCGCGACGAGGCCGTGCACGGCTACTACATCGGCTACAAGTTCCAGCGCGGCCTGGCGCTGGTCGACGACGCCAAGCGCGCCGAGCTCAAGGACTACACCTACGAGCTGCTCTTCGAGCTCTACGACAACGAGGTGGAGTACACCCAGGACCTCTACGACGAGGTCGGGCTGACCGAGGACGTCAAGAAGTTCCTGCGCTACAACGCCAACAAGGCGCTGATGAACCTCGGCTACGAGGCGCTGTTCCCGCGCGACGAGACCGACGTCAACCCGGCGATCCTGTCGGCGCTGTCGCCCAACGCCGACGAGAACCACGACTTCTTCTCCGGGTCGGGCTCGTCGTACGTCATCGGCAAGGCCGTCGTCACCGAGGACGAGGACTGGGACTTTTAAAGCCGCGGTCGCCTTCGGGACCCTCGGTGTGTGATGAGCACCGACGACAGCGTGGGTGCGGCAGACTTCCGTCGCGCATTGGCGCTCATCCAGCACGGCGAGCGCGGCGACGAAGCGGGCATGCGCGTCATCGTCGACGACGAGGTCATCCCGGCCGGCCGGCTGCCACAGCTGATCCGCGCCACCGTGTCGATCCTGTGGCAACTGGTGGCTCAGCTCTGCGACCCCGACGAAGTCGCGGAAATCGGCGAAACCCTGTTTTTGGCGGCTACCGACGCCGAGACCGGTCTCGACCGCGACAACCGGCTCGTGGCCCGGATGTCCATGGCGCAGCATGCGGGGGATCCCGGCGCCGAGTATGAGGTGCTCCGCGACGCCGCCACGACGCCCGGCGGCCTGGTGCGCCTCGCGCTCACCGCCGCAGGTGTCGTCCCCGCGATGCTGCCTCAGCTACGCACCGCTGCCGGCCGGCAGTTGATCAACAACCTGGCGATGCAAGCCCTGCGTGAAGAGAACAGCGGCTGAGCAAGACCGTCGTCAACGAGGACGAGGACCGGGACTTCCGAGGTGCGCGCTTGTCGGGCGGCGGGAAGGCATCACACTATAGGGGCGGGGTACGGGGACCCGAAGGAGTGACCATGGTCCCACGCAGTGCGAGCGGCCTGGCCGGCCTGTGCGCCGCGCCGCTCGCGATCGCCCTGTGGCTTGCCCCGAGCGCCTGCGCCGACGCCGCGTCGTGGAACGGCCAGTACGCGATCACGTTCATGGTCGGCCCCAAATCGGGGACCAGCATGGCCGTCGGCGACCCCGAGGTGCAGCACACCGACACCTACGGGTTCCGCTCGAGCTGTAGCAGCGGAAAGTGCGTCGCCACGATCGTCAGCGGTCCGCCGCCGAGCAACCCCACGGTGCCGCAACCGGTCCAGTTCACCTGGGACGGGTCGTCGTGGGTGCAGCACAGCGATTTCCAGTGGGACTGCATGATGCCCGACACCACGATC
This sequence comes from Mycobacterium palustre, assembly GCF_002101785.1. GTDB lineage: Bacteria > Actinomycetota > Actinomycetes > Mycobacteriales > Mycobacteriaceae > Mycobacterium > Mycobacterium palustre. The sequence continues at coordinate 134,099 of NZ_LQPJ01000070.1, read as the reverse complement.
CAGTGGAATCCGGCCCACGCCGACGTGCGCTACACGCCCCAGCCCGACGGATCGCTTGCCGGCACCATGCACACCGACATCTCGAGCGGGGCCTGCCAGGGCACCATCGACATGGACATGAGGGCCGAGCGGGTGGGGTAGGCCCGTCTTCTGATCGGATCGTGAACGGCGCATGAATTGTCGGGGCGCCCGGGCGCTACGGTGGCGCCGCCGGCCGGGCACCCGTGACACTAATTGGCGTGTCGATAACACAATCTTCTACGGCCGCTTTTTTCCGTTCAGTTATCCGGTGGCTGCAGTGCGGCTACCCCGACGGCGTCCCCGGTCCCGACCGGGTCCCGCTGCTCGAGCTGCTGCGCAGCACCCCGTTGACCGAGGAGCAGATCAAGGAGGTCGTCGACGAGATCGACGAGGAGGTCCCGCCGGGCGAGGAGATCGGCCGGGACGTGATCGAGGACTTCATCTCCGGCGTGACCCACCACGACGCCGGTCCCGAGAACATCGCGCGGGTGGCCGCCAGGCTGGCCGCCGCCGGCTGGCCGCTGGCCGGCATCGCCGCGGCGCCCGCCAACGGCGAAGCAGCGGCCTCCGAATCGGCCTGAGCCGCTACATCTTGGAGATGTCGATCACGAACCGGTAGCGCACGTCGCTGGCGAGCACCCGCTCGTAGGCCTCGTTGATGTAGTCCGGCTCGATCAGCTCGATCTCGGGCGTCACGCCGTGCTCGGCGCAGAAGTCCAGCATCTCCTGCGTCTCGGCGATCCCGCCGATGTTGGACCCGGACAGGCTGCGCCGCATCAGGGCCAACGCGAACGCGTGCGTCTCCATGGGGTGCTCCGGGATGCCCAGCTCGACGAGGGTGCCGTCGACGTCGAGCAGGTTGAGGTAGTCGTCGAGCTTGAGGTTCGCCGAGACGGTGTTGAGCATCAGGTCGAAGCTGCCGCGCAGCTTGCGGAAGGTGTCCGGGTCTGACGTCGCGTAGTAATTGCTGGCGCCGAGCCGCAACCCGTCCTCCATCTTCTTCAGCGATTGGGACAGCACGCTCACCTCGGCGCCCATCGCGGCGCCCAGCTTCACGCCCATGTGCCCCAGGCCGCCCAGGCCGATGATCGCCAGCCGCGTGCCCGGCCCGGCGTTCCAGTGCCGCAGCGGGGAGAACAGCGTGATGCCGGCGCACAGCAGCGGCGCCGCCTTGTCCAGCGGCAGCGAGTCGGGGATGCGCAGGACGAAGTTCTCGTCGACTACGATCGCCTGGCTGTAGCCGCCCTGCGTCGGCGTGCCGTCCTTGTCGATGGCGTTGTAGGTGAAGATCGCGCCCGGCTTGCAGTACTGCTCGAGCCCGGCCTTGCAGCTGCTGCATTCGCCGCAGGAGTTGACCATGCAGCCCACACCGACGTGGTCGCCCACCTTGTACTTGGTGACTTCGGGGCCCACTTCGGTCACGACGCCGGCGATCTCGTGCCCCACGACCACGGGGTAATTCGGTGTGCCCCATTCGGCTTTGGCCGTGTGGATGTCGGAGTGGCAGATTCCGGCGAACTTGATGTCGATCGCGACGTCGCGCGGGCCGGGGTCGCGACGGTCGATGGTGGTCTTGGTCAGTGGTGCCGTCGGCGAAGTGGCGGCGTACGCCGAAACTGTTCTCATGAATATCCCTCTTTAGTCTCGATGCGTCGTCAGAAAGTTTAGCTAAGGTAATGTTTTCGGGCCACTTGCGGGGTTGGCCCCCCCGACGGCTAGTTTATCGGGGCGTTGACCAGGCGCAGGTCGTCGACGATGCCGCGGGCGGCGATCAGGCCCTGCCCGGTTTGCCATATCTCGTCGTTGACGACGTAGACGCGGTTGTCGCGATTGGCGGAGAGCTTGCGCCACGGGCCGCTGTCCAGGACGGTCGCGGCGCGCTCGGCGGCGGCCGGGGTCGCACACGAGACGTACACCACGTCGGCGTCGGCGGCGGCCAGGTCGGGGTTCTTGGTGAGATCGGCGTCGGTGGCGCCGATCTCGATATAGGGCTTGTCGGTGAACCGCTGGGCGGCCGGCCGGTCCACGCCGACCGCGCCGAGCACGCTGGCGGGGAAATTGTTGGCCCCGTAGACCCGGATGGTGGTGGTGGTCAGCTGCACGATCGAGGCCTGGAAGTGCGACGCGTCGTGGGCGCCGCCGATGCGGGTGGCCCGCTGCGCGAAGCCGCCGAGCAGCGCGTCCACCGCGCCGCTTCGCGCCGTGGCCGCCCCGACGCCGCGCAGGTTGTCCTGCCACGCCGCACCGGGCGGCCCGGTGAACACGGTCGGGGCGATCGCGGCCAGCCGCGGATAAAGCTGGGGCGTCAACCCGACCGATCCCAGAATCAGGTCGGGGCGGGCCGCGGCGATGGCGCCCACGTCCGGGTTGCTGCGGCTGCCGACGCCGGGCACGCCGCGCACCGCGCCGCCCAGGTAGGCGGGCTGGCTCACCGCTCCGTCCGGCAGGGCGGCGCCGACCACCCGCGATTGCAGGCCCAGCGCGCACAGCGCGTCGAGTTGGTCGCCGGAGAGCACCACGATGCGGCGCGGCTCGGCCGGCACCTGGGCCGTTTCGGGCGTGACCCCGGCCGCGTTGCGGGCCGGCCGGGTCGGCGGTCCGGGATCGGGGGCGGCGGCGTCCCGCGCGCACGACTCGTCGGGCTTGCGGTCGTTGCCCAGCACCCCGGCCCCGGCGATTTGGGTGGTCGGCGTGACCAGCGACCGGGTCGACGACGCGGTGCCCGCGTTGTGCGAGCCGCAACCGGCGCAGGCTGCGATTACCGCCGCGGCGACGGCGGTCGCGGCCACGATCGATCGCCTGCCCAGCACGCGCTCGACGCTAACATCCGGCGCCTTCGAAGCCACTTACGACAGTTTGTAGGACTGCCACTGACGGCGAGTTCTGCGGAGGCTAAGATTCGAGTCATTACTGGGTTCGGGCCCCTGTCCGACGATGTTTGGAGGAGCTGTTGACAGCCGAAGCCCCGCCGCTGGGAGAACTCGAGGCCGTCCGTCCCTACCCGGCCCGGACCGGTCCCAAAGGCAACCTCGTCTACAAGCTGATCACCACCACCGATCACAAGATGATCGGCATCATGTACTGCGTCGCCTGCTTCATCTTCTTCTTCCTGGGCGGGCTGCTGGCGCTGCTGATGCGCACCGAGCTGGCGGCGCCGGGGCTGCAGTTCCTGTCGAACGAGCAGTTCAATCAGCTGTTCACGATGCACGGCACGATCATGCTGCTGTTCTACGCGACCCCGATCGTGTTCGGGTTCGCCAACCTGGTGCTGCCGCTGCAGATCGGCGCCCCCGACGTCGCCTTCCCGCGGCTGAACGCGTTCTCGTTCTGGTTGTTCGTGTTCGGCGCCACGATCGGCGCGGCGGGCTTCATCACCCCGGGCGGGGCCGCGGACTTCGGCTGGACCGCCTACACCCCGCTGACCGACGCGATCCACTCGCCCGGCCCCGGCGGTGACCTGTGGATCATGGGCCTGATCGTCGCCGGTCTGGGAACGATCCTGGGCGCGGTGAACATGATCACCACCGTGGTCTGCATGCGCGCGCCCGGCATGACGATGTTCCGGATGCCGATCTTCACCTGGAACATCCTGGTGACGTCGATCCTGGTGCTGATCGTCTTCCCGCTGCTGACCGCGGCCCTGTTCGGCCTGGCCGCCGACCGGCACCTGGGCGCCCACGTCTACGACGCCGCCAACGGCGGCGTCCTGTTGTGGCAGCACCTGTTCTGGTTCTTCGGCCACCCCGAGGTGTACATCATCGCGCTGCCGTTCTTCGGCATCGTCACCGAGGTGATCCCGGTGTTCGCCCGCAAGCCGATCTTCGGCTACACCACGCTGGTCTACGCGACGCTGTCGATCGCCGCGCTGTCGGTCGCGGTGTGGGCGCACCACATGTTCGCCACGGGAGCCGTTCTGCTGCCGTTCTTCTCGTTCATGACGTACCTGATCGCGGTGCCGACGGGGATCAAGTTTTTCAACTGGATCGGCACGATGTGGAAGGGGCAGTTGACCTTTGAGACGCCGATGCTGTTCTCGGCCGGCTTCATGGTCACCTTCCTGCTGGGCGGCCTGACCGGCGTGCTGCTGGCAAGCCCGCCGCTGGACTTCCACGTGACCGACACCTACTTCGTCGTCGCGCACTTCCACTACGTGCTGTTCGGCACGATCGTGTTCTCCACGTTCGCCGGCATCTACTTCTGGTTTCCGAAGATGACGGGCCGGCTGCTCGACGAGAGATTGGGCAAGCTGCACTTCTGGTTGACGTTCATCGGTTTTCACACCACCTTCCTGGTGCAGCACTGGCTGGGCAACATGGGCATGCCGCGCCGCTACGCCGACTACCTGCCGACCGACGGCTTCCAGCCCTACAACATCGTCTCGACGATCGGTGCCTTTATCCTGGGCGCGTCGATGTTCCCGTTCGTCTGGAACGTCTTCAAGAGCTGGCGGTACGGCGAGGTCGTGACCGTCGACGACCCGTGGGGTTACGGCAACTCGCTGGAGTGGGCGACCAGCTGCCCGCCGCCGCGGCACAACTTCACCGAGTTGCCCCGGATCCGTTCGGAGCGGCCGGCATTCGAGCTGCACTACCCGCACATGGTGGAACGGATGCGCGCCGAGGCGCATGTGGGTCGCCACGCCACGGCCGGTGAGTCCCCGAAGGGGTTCGGGCCCCGCACCGAACCCGACCGCTCGACCAGTGAGCAGTAGCGGCGGCAATCTCGGGTGAACGCGCCACTCAAGGTGTCGGTGCTGATCACCGTCACCGGCGTGGATCAGCCAGGCGTGACGTCGGCGCTCTTCGAGGTGCTGTCGCGCCACGGAGTCGAGCTGCTCAACGTCGAACAGGTGGTGATCCGGGGCCGCCTGACGCTGGGCGTGCTGCTGTGCTGCCCGCCGGAGGTCGCCGACGGCGCGTCGCTGCGCGGCGACGTCGAAAGCGCCATCCGCGCAAAGGGTTTGGACGTCAGCATCGAGCGCAGCGACGACGTTCCGATCATCCGCGAACCGTCCACCCACACCATTTTCGTTCTGGGGCGGCCGATTACGGCCCGGGCGTTCGGCGCGGTGGCCCGTGAGGTGGCCGCGCTGGGCGTCAACATCGATCTCATCCGCGGCGTGTCGGACTATCCGGTGATCGGCCTGGAGCTGCGCGTCTCGGTGCCGCCGGGGGCCGACGGCCCGTTGCGGACGGCGCTGACCCGGGTCGCCGCCGAAGAGGGCGTCGACGTGGCGGTCGAGGACTACAGCCTGGAACGCCGCGCCAAGCGGCTGATCGTGTTCGACGTCGACTCGACGCTGGTCCAGGGCGAGGTCATCGAGATGCTGGCGGCGCGGGCCGGCGCCCAGGGGGCGGTCGCCGCCATCACCGAGGCCGCGATGCGCGGGGAGCTGGATTTCGCGGAGTCGCTCGAGCAGCGGGTGGCCACGCTGGCGGGCCTGCCCGCCACCGTGATCGACGAGGTCGCCGACCAGCTGGAACTGATGCCCGGCGCCCGGACCACGCTACGCACGTTGCGCCGCTTGGGTTTTCACTGCGGCGTCGTCTCGGGCGGGTTCCGGCGGATCATCGAACCGCTGGCCGAGGAGCTGATGCTGGATTTCGTCGCCGCCAACGATCTCGAGATCGTCGACGGCGAACTCACCGGCCGCGTCGTCGGCCCGATCATCGACCGGGCAGGCAAGGCGCAGGCATTGCGCGACTTCGCGGAGCAGGCCGGGGTGCCGATGGCGCAGACCGTCGCCGTCGGCGACGGCGCCAACGACATCGACATGCTGGCCGCGGCCGGGCTGGGGGTGGCGTTCAACGCCAAGCCGGCGCTGCGCGAGGTGGCCGACGCGTCGCTGAGCCACCCGTATTTGGACACGGTGCTGTTCCTGCTGGGCGTCACCCGCGGCGAGATCGAGGCCGCCGATGCCGTCGACGGGCAGCTGCGCCGCGTGGAGATACCGCCGGACTAGTGGCGCAGGGAGTACGGCACGATGGTCGGGTGCCTGAGAACGGAAGCGAGCCGGCCGACCCCGACCTGCTGATCGACTTCCGCGACGTGTCGCTGCGGCGCGGTGGACGCACGCTGGTCGGGCCGTTGGATTGGGCCGTCGAGCTCGACGAGCGGTGGGTGATCGTCGGCCCCAACGGCGCCGGCAAGACATCGTTGCTGCGCATCGCCGCCGCGGCCGAACACCCGTCGACGGGCGTCGCGTTCATCCTCGGCGAGCGGCTGGGCCGCGTGGACGTGTCGGAGTTGCGCGCGCGGATCGGGCTGAGCTCGTCGGCGCTGGCGCAGCGGGTGCCCGGCGACGAGTTGGTGCGCGACCTGGTGGTGTCGGCCGGTTATGCGGTGCTGGGCCGGTGGCGGGAACGCTACGAGGACGTCGACTACCGCCGCGCCATCGACATGCTGGAAAGCCTCGGCGCCGAGCACCTCGCCGACCGCACCTACGGGACGCTGTCGGAAGGCGAGCGCAAACGGGTGCTGATCGCCCGCGCGCTGATGACCGACCCGGAACTGCTGCTGCTCGACGAGCCCGCCGCCGGCCTGGACCTGGGGGGCCGGGAGGAGTTGGTGGCCCGGCTCGCCGACCTGGCCGCCGACCCCGACGCGCCCGCGCTGGTGCTGGTGACCCACCACGTCGAGGAGGTCCCGCCCGGCTTCAGCCACTGCATGCTGCTGTCGGAGGGCCGGGTGGTCGCCGCCGGGTTGCTGCCCGACGTGCTGACCGCCGAGAACTTGTCCGCCGCGTTCGGCCAGCGGATCGCCCTCGACGTCGCCGACGGGCGCTACTTCGCCCGCCGGGTCCGCACCCGCGCCGCCCACAGGAGGCCCTCGTGACGTCATCGCAGGATCCGCCGCCCCTGGTTCCGCGCCCGGCCGCGACCGTGATGCTGATCCGCGAGGCCGAGCCCGGTTCGCAAGACGGCCTGGCCGTGTTTTTGATGCGCCGCCACTCGCGCATGGAGTTCGCCGCGGGAACCATGGTCTTTCCCGGCGGCGGCGTCGACGACCGCGACCGCGACGCCCACTTGGAGAGGCTGGGGGCGTGGGCCGGGCCGCGCCCGGCCTGGTGGGCGCGGCGGTTCGGCATCGAAGCCGACCTGGCCGAGGCGCTGGTGTGCGCCGCCGCCCGCGAGACCTTCGAAGAGTCGGGGGTGCTGTTCGCCGGGCCGGCCGACGACCCCGACAGCATCGTCGGCGACGCCTCGGTCTACCGTGACTCGCGCGGCGAGCTCGCCTCCGGCACACTGTCCTTCGCCGACTTCCTGCGCCGCGAAAACCTGGAATTGCGGTCCGACCTGCTGCGGCCGTGGGCCAACTGGGTCACCCCCGAGGCCGAGCGCACCCGCCGCTACGACACCTATTTCTTTGTGGGCGCCCTGCCCGAGGGCCAGCGGGCCGACGGGGAGAACACCGAGTCCGACCGCGCCGGCTGGACGACGCCGCGGGCCGCCATCGACGACTTCGCGGCCGGGCGCACCTTTTTGCTGCCGCCGACCTGGACGCAGCTGGACTCGCTGGCCGGTCACAGCGTGGCCGAGGTGCTGGCCGTCGAGCGCCAGATCGTCACCGTGCGGCCATGTCTGGAGATCCAGGGCGACAACTGGGTGTTCGAGTTCTTCGACTCCGACCGCTACCACCAGGCGCGCAAGTCCGGCGGCATGGGGTGGCGGCATTGAGGGAGTTCGTCAGCGTGGTGGTCAGCGACGGCTCGCAGGACGCCGGGCTGGCCATGATGCTGCTGTCGCGGCCGCCGACCAACGCGATGACCCGGCAGGTCTACCGCGAGATCGCCGACGCCGCCGGCGAATTGGCGCGCCGCGACGACGTCGCCGCGGTGATCCTGTTCGGCGGCCACGAGATCTTTTCCGCCGGCGACGACATGCCCGAGCTGCGGACGCTGACTCCCGGTGAGGCCGACGTGGCGGCCCGGGTGCGCCGCGAGGCCGTCGACGCCGTCGCGGCCATCCCGAAGCCGACCGTGGCCGCGATCACCGGGTACGCCCTGGGCGCAGGCCTGACGCTGGCCCTGGCCGCCGACTGGCGGGTCAGCGGCGACAACGCCAAGTTCGGGGCGACCGAGATTTTGGCCGGCATGGTTCCCGGGGGCGGCGGGATGGCCCGCCTGACCCGGGCCGCCGGGCCGAGCAAGGCCAAGGAGCTGGTGTTCAGCGGCCGGTTCGTCGACGCCGAGGAGGCCCTGGCGCTCGGCGTGATCGACGAGATGGTGGCCCCCGACGACGTGTACGACGCCGCCGCGGCGTGGGCGCGCCGCTTCCTCGACGGCCCGCGGCACGCGCTGGCCGCCGCCAAGGCCGGCATCAACGCCGTTTTCGACCCGCAACCGGGCGGCCGTTAGGCTGCCCTGCATGACCACGAGTACCGAGACTTCCGGCGACGCCGCACCTAAGGCCCGCGCCACCGCCGAGCAGGTGGAGGCCGCGCGGCACGACACCAAGCTCGCGCAGGTGCTCTACCACGACTGGGAGGCCGAGACCTACGACGAAAAGTGGTCGATCTCCTACGACCAGCGCTGCGTCGAGTATGCCCGGGGCCGCTTCGACGCCATCGTGCCCGCCGAGGTGATCAGGGAGTTGCCCTACGACCGGGCCCTCGAATTGGGCTGCGGCACGGGGTTTTTCCTGCTCAACCTGATCCAGTCCGGGGTCGCCCGGCGCGGGTCGGTGACCGACCTGTCGCCCGGCATGGTCAAGGTGGCCACCCGCAACGGGCGGTCGCTGGGCCTGGACATCGACGGCCGGGTCGCCGACGCCGAGGGCATCCCGTACGACGACGACACCTTTGACCTGGTGGTCGGGCACGCCGTGCTGCATCACATCCCCGACGTCGAGCTGTCGCTGCGCGAGGTGATCCGCGTGCTGCGCCCCGGCGGCCGGTTCGTCTTCGCCGGCGAGCCGACCAGCGTCGGGGACGTCTACGCGCGCCAGCTGTCCACGCTGACCTGGCGCGTCGCCACCAACGTCACCAAGCTGCCCGGCCTGCGCGGCTGGCGGCGCCCGCAGGCCGAGCTCGACGAGTCCTCGCGCGTCGCGGCGCTGGAGGCCATCGTCGACCTGCACACCTTCACCCCGGCCGACCTGGAGCGGATGGCCCGCAACGCCGGCGCGGTCGAGGTCCGCACCGCCAGCGAGGAGTTCACCGCCGCGATGTTCGGGTGGCCGGTCCGCACGTTCGAGGCGTCGGTGCCGCCCGGCCGGCTGGGCTGGGGCTGGGCGAAGTTCGCCTTCAACGGCTGGAAGGCCCTGAGCTGGGTGGACGCCAACCTGTGGCGGCGCGTGGCCCCGAAGGGCTGGTTTTACAACGTGATGGTCACCGGGGTCAAACCGTCCTGAGCCCCGATTCTGGGGGGCCGCGCTTCGGCATCGACGACGTTCGCTACCTGCGGTCCCAGGCGGGCGCCGCGGCGCTGGCGGCGGTGGCCGAGCTGGAGCTGACCGAGGCGACCCGCATCGCCGACGTCGCGGCGGTGCGCGACCGGTTCGGCGAGTCGGCGCCGATCCTGGTGGAGACCACGCTGTTGCGCCGCCGCGCCGCCGCGAAGCTGGGCGAGCTGGGTGACGTCTCGGGCTGGCTGTTCACCGACGAGGCGCTGCAGCAGGCCACCGCGGCGCCGGTGGCCCTGCACCGGGCGCGCCGGCTCGCCGGCGCCACGGGCGGTCCGGTGCACGACGCGACCTGCTCGATCGGCACCGAGGTGGCCGCGCTGCGCGCCGCGGGGATGCCGGCGGTGGGCAGCGACATCGACCCGGTCCGGCTGGCGATGGCGCGCCACAACCTGGGCGAGAGCGCGGGCCTGTGCCGCGCCGACGCGCTGCGCCCGGTGACCCGCGCCGCGGCGGTGCTGGTCGACCCGGCCCGCCGCGGTGCGGGACGGCGGCGCCTGCGGCTCGAGGATCACCGGCCCGGGCTCGGCCAGCTGTTTGAGGCCTACCGCGGCCGTGACCTCGTCGTAAAGTGCGCCCCCGGAATCGATTTCGACCGCGTCCGGCGGATCGGCTTCGACGGTGAGATCGAGGTGACGTCGTATCGCGGCTCGGTCCGCGAAGCGTGCCTGTGGTCAGCGGGGCTGTCGCGGCCGGGCGTCGGCCGGCGGGCCACCGTGCTGGATCGCGGCGAGGAGATCACCGACGCCGACCCCGACGACTGCCCGGTGCGGCCCGCCGGGCGCTGGATCGTCGACCCCGACGGCGCCGTGGTCCGGGCCGGCTTGGTGCGCCACTACGGCGCGCGCCACGGGTTGTGGCAGCTCGACCCCGACATCGCCTACCTGTCGGGGGACCGGCTGCCGGACGGGGTGCGTGGCTTCGAGGTGCTCGAGCAGTCGCCGTTGGACGAACGCCGGCTGCGCCGGGCCCTGTCGGCGCTGGACTGCGGGGCCCTCGAGATCCTGGTCCGCGGGGTCCGCGTCGACCCGGACGCGCTGCGGCGCCGGCTGCGGCCGCGCGGCGGCCGGGCCCTGACGGTGGTCATCGCCCGCCTCGGCGCCGGGGCCGCCGGTCGCCCGACGGCGTTCGTGTGCCGTGCCTCGCGATAGCGCGCGGGTACGCTGGTCGCCGTCACTTGCAGGCGCGCAGCCGATTCGGTCGACAAGGACGATTCTCACGATGCGTTATCTGATGGCGGTTGCGGTGCTGGCCGCCGCCATGGTGCCGGGCTGGCCCGCCGCGGCGGTGCCGCCGACGTGCGCCGAGCTGGGCGGCGCCGCCGAGGCGGGGCAGCTGTGTCACATCCAGACCACCGGCGCCGGCTACGCGCTCAACCTGACGTTTCCCGCCGACTATCCCGACGAGCAGGCGCTGACCGACTACATCACCCAGAACCGCGACGGGTTCGTCAACGTCGCGCAGACCTCCGGCGCCCGCGACCAGCCCTACCAGATGGTCGCCACCACCGAGCAGCACACCGCGGGCCAGCCGCCCCACGACACCCGCAGTGTGGTGCTGAAGTTCTTCCAGGACCTGGGCGGCGCGCACCCGTCCACCTGGTACAAGGCGTTCAACTACAACCTCGGGGCCAAGCGGCCCATCGCCTTCGACAACCTCTTTGCGCCCAACACCACGCCGCTGGATGCCATCTTCCCGATCGTGCAACGTGACCTGGAGCGCCAGAATCCTTTGGGCGTGGCCATCTTGCCCTCGACCGGGCACGACCCGTCGCACTATCAGAACTTCGCGATCACCGACGACCAGCTGATCTTCTACTTCGCCCCGGGCGAGATACTGCCGGCGCTCGCGGGGCCCCTGCAGGCGCAGGTGCCCCGCAACGCGATCCCGCCCCTGGCGGTCTAGGGCACAAAGCGCCAAACTTCTCGCACACCGTTCGGCCGCTGTCGCCTGCGATGACCCCGGGGCGTCGACTGCCGTTCCGTCGCGCGATCAGGCCGGCGCCAAGCCGTAGACCTGGCCGTCGCTGGTGGCGGCCACCAGCCGACGGTCGGTGCCCACCGACACCCCGACGGGGTAGCCGGTGGCCGCCGGCAGCGGATAACTGCCCAGGGTGTGGCCGTTGGACGGGTCGAAGGCCAGCACCGACATCCCGGGCGCGCCGTCGGCCGGCGGGCCGGCGGCCACGGTGTAGCCGACACCGCCGCCGGCCAGGCTCGACGACGACAGCGGCGTGACGTCGTCGCGTCGCCACACCGCGTCGGCGTGGTCACCGGCGTCCCGGAACGCCGCCAGCCGGGTGTCGGGTCCGCCGCCCGAGACGATCAACCCCTGCGGGGTGACCGCGGGCGGCGTCTGCGCCAAGAAGCCCAGCGGCGCCGACCATTTCACCTTCCCGTCGGCGGCCCTCAGCGCCCACAGGCGCTGGTCGCGGCCGTTGACGTAAACGGTCGACCCGTCGGCGGACAACACCGGGCTGGCGATGACGCCGGCGCCGACGGCGTCGCTGGTCCATTCCCGGGACAGCAGCGGCGTCTGGCCCGGGTGGTATTTCAGCGCGACCAGGCCCGCGGCCGGGGCGCCGGGCTGCCAGAGGCCCACCACCGCGGTCGCGGTGGCCGCCGAGAACGCCGGCGCCGCGGCGACCGGGCAGCCCGGGCGGGCCGGCGCGCAATCGGCCAGCCCGCGCGTCGCGTCCGTGGGGTCCACGCCGTCCACCAGGTCCAGGGCGCTGCCGACCACCTCGCCGCGGTGGGAGTCGAAGACCAGCACCTGACCCAGGTGGGTGACGACGAGCAGCTGGCCGTGCCCGAGGAATCGGGGGGTGGCGGGCATCCCGATCACCGGCTTGCGCCACCGCGTCCACTGCGTGACCGGAAACGACAAAAAGGCGCCCGGTTGACCGACGTAAACGTTGTCGAAGCCGTCGAACAGGGGGCCGGCGAACCCGCCGCCCTGGAACAGCCGGACGCACCAGCGCTGCCGGCCGCGGTTGTCGTTCTCCCACTCCATCAGCGAGCAGCCGGTGGGGGTCTGCGCGTTCAGGGCGAGGTAGCCGCGCGCGCTCACCGCCGGGCCGGCCGCCAGGCTGCCCTTGACCGAGCGCGTCCACCGCAAAGACAGCTTGGCGGCGCCCGCGGTCGCGGTGTAGCCGCTGTTGGCGGCGTCGGCGTATTGCGCGGACCAGCCCCGGGCGGCCGACGCGTCGACCCACGAGTCGGTGTTGCCGCATCCGCCGAGCCCGGCCGCGAGCGCGCCCGCGACCACCGCGGACGGCCAACGCCGGAGCCCACGAGGGAGATGTCGGGCAAGCACCTCGGGTTTCCAAGTCCTTCCGCGGGGCGTTGGGCGTCGGCAGGGATCGAGTACAGGTGAGGGTAACCTGTGGCCCCTCCGTTAGGCTTTTCGGCCATGACGACCATGTGGGGGGCCCCGCTCCATCGCCGGTGGCGTGGGTCGAACCTGCGCGACCCGCGCCAGGCCAAGTTCCTCACCCTGGCCTCGCTGAAGTGGGTGCTGGCCAACCGCGCCTACACCCCGTGGTATCTGGTGCGCTACTGGCGGCTGCTGAAGTTCAAGCTGGCCAACCCGCACATCATCACCCGGGGCATGGTGTTTTTGGGCAAGGGCGTGGAGATCCACGCGACACCGGAATTGGCGGAGCTCGAGATCGGCCGCTGGGTGCACATCGGGGACAAGAACACGATCCGCGCCCACGAGGGCTCGCTGCGCTTCGGCGACAAGGTGGTGCTCGGCCGCGACAACGTGATCAACTGCTACCTCGACATCGAGCTCGGCGATTCGGTGTTGATGGCCGACTGGTGCTACATCTGCGATTTCGACCACCGCATGGACGACATCACCATGCCGATCAAGGACCAGGGCATCATCAAGTCGCCGGTGCGGATCGGGCCCGACACCTGGGTGGGGGTGAAGGTGTCGGTGCTGCGCGGCACGTCCATCGGCCGCGGGTGTGTGCTGGGTTCGCACGCGGTGGTCCGCGGCGTCATCCCCGACTATTCGATCGCGGTCGGCGCGCCGGCCAAGGTGGTCAAGAACCGGCAGCTGTCCTGGGAAAGTTCGGCCGCCCAGCGCGCCGAGCTGGCCGCGGCGTTAGCCGACATCGAACGCAAAAAAGCGGCGCGCTAGCCGCGATCGCGAGCGCGGCGGAGCCGGGCGAAGCGGGTCGCGGTCATCGCACTAGCCGCGATCGCGAGCGCGGCGGAGCCGGGCGAAGCGGGTCGGCGGCTTCGGCCTCAGATGCTGCTGTAGCGGCGCAGCGCCTCGGCGCGTTCGGCGGCGTGGTCGACGATCGGCCCCGGATACCCGGGGGGTCGCTTGCCCCTGCGCAGGTGCGGGTCGTCGACCGAGCGCAGCTCGGGAACCCAACGCCGGACGTAATCGCCTGTGGGATCGAACTTTTCGGCCTGTGTGGTCGGGTTGAACACCCGGAAGTACGGCGCGGCGTCGGTTCCCGAGCCCGCGCACCACTGCCAGTTGTGTTGGTTGTTGGCCATGTCGCCGTCGACGAGCTGGTCGAGGAACCATGCGGCGCCCCACTGCCAGGGCAGGTGCAGGTCCTTGACCAGAAACGACGCGACGATCATCCGCACCCGGTTGGGTAGGAATCCGGTCTCGCGAAGCTGGCGCATCCCGGCGTCGACGAACGGAAACCCGGTGCGCCCGTCCTTCCATGCCTCGAACCGGACCTCGGCTTCGCCGCCGGTGTCCGTCTCGATCGCGTCGAACCCGCCGTTCCAGTTGCGCCAGGCGCTATCCGGCCGGTGATGCAGGACGTCGGCGTAGAAGTCGCGAAACGCCAGCTCCCGCAGGTACGCCCGCACCCCGTCGCCGCCCAGGTCAAGCCCGGCCACCATGGTGCGGGGATGGATGGTCCCGAACTTCAGGTGCGCCGACATGCGGCTGGTGCCGGCCACGTCCGGCCTGTCGCGATCCGCCGCGTAGCTCGCTAAGCCGTTGCGCTGGAACGACTTCCATTGCCGCAGCGCCGCCCGCTCGCCGGGCGCGACGTCGAGGGCGACGCCGGGATCGGGGATCTCGGCCCGCTCGATCGATAATTTTGCCGGATCGATCCAGCGCGCCGAGCCCGCGCCGGTTTGCGCCGGCGCCCGCCAGCCGGCCTCGCGCCACCGGCGCAGAAACGGTGTGAACACCTGGTAGGGCGAGCCGTCGTCCTTGGTCACCCGGCCGGGGGACACCAGGTACGGCGACCCGGTCGCGACCAACGGAACTTCGCGCAGCGCCGCGCGCACCCGTTCGTCGCGGCGCCTTCCGTACGGCGCGAAGTCTTCCGACACGTGCACCGAGGAGGCGCTGATTTCCCGGGCGATGCCCGGGAGCTGCGCTTCGGGGCGCCCGCGGGTCACCAGCAGCCGCCCGCCGAGGTCGTCGTTCAGTTGGCGCAGCGAGTCGCCGAGGAACTGCAGGCGGCGTCGGCCCGACGCTGCCTCCAGCCGCGGGTCCAGCACGAAGCAGGCCAACACCTCGCCGTCGCCTGCCGCGGCGGCGAGGGCGGGGTGATCGCCCAGCCGCAGGTCGCGGCGAAACCACAAAATCGATGGCACGATTCGGTCCTTTGACTTAAATCCGACAGAAATTTCAGTTTCTTAAATATTCATCTCGTTAATAAATGGGCGCCAGCCCGGTATGTTCGAGTTCCCGCTGGCCGCTCAAACCACACCCGGTGCCGACCCGGGCTCGTCGACGGATTACCCCGATTTCACGACGCAGTCCGAGTGATTGACGCCGACGCGGGTACCACTGACGGGAAGGCGCAAAGGAGAGCGAAACTGATGCGGATCTCGACATTGAGCGCGACCACCGTCGCGGTGGCGGCGGCGTCCACGGTCGGCGGCCTGGCCACCCGGCCGGCGGTTCAATCGACGTGGTACGCGCGGCTGCGCAAGCCGCCCTATCAGCCGCCGCGCGCGGTGTTTCCGGTCGTCTGGCCGGCGCTCTACGCCGACATCGCGGTCGTGTCCGCGGCCACCGCGGACCGGTTGCGGCACAACGCCGACCGGCCGGCGGCCCGCTCGTACCTGGCGGCGCTGATCGTCAACCTCCTGCTGAACGCGGGCTGGTCGTGGGTGTTTTTCAATCGTCGCCGGTTGGGCGCGGCGGTCGGGGTGAACGCCGCGCTGACGCTGAGCAGCGCCGATCTGGCCCGGCGCGCCATCGCGGTGCGCGGCAGGCCCGGGGCCTGGCTGGCGCTCTATCCAGCCTGGTGCGCGTTCGCCCTGGCGCTGTCGACCCACATCTGGCTGTTGAACCGCGACCGGCGCATCGACGTGTCATGACCGCCGACCGCGGCGAGCTCAGAGCCCGCAAACGCCGCCACATCGACGTGTGCCTCGACGGCGACGTGGGCTATCGGGGCCTGACGACCGGCTTGGAGCGCTATCGCCTGCCCTACAACGCCCTGACCCAGACCAGCCTCGACGACGTCGACCTGTGCGCCGGTTTCCTCGGCGCGCGATTGCGCGCCCCGGTTCTGGTGGGGGCCATGACCGGCGGGGCGGAGCTGTCGGGCACCATCAACCGAAACCTCGCCGCCGCCGCCCAACGGCTCGGCATCGGGATGATGCTGGGCTCGCAGCGGGTGATGCTCGACAGCGCGTGGGGAAAGCAGGCCGCCGCCAGCTTCGCCGTTCGCGACGTGGCGCCCGACGTGCTGCTGTTCGGCAACATCGGCCTGTCGCAGCTGACCAAGGATGCGGTGCCCGACATCGTCCGTGCGCTCAACCGGGTTGGCGCGAATGCCCTTGCGGTGCATACCAATCCGCTGCAGGAGGCGGTTCAGCGCAACGGCGACACGGATTTCGCCGGATCGCTGGACCGATTGCACGAGCTGGTCGACGCGCTCGGCTACCCGGTGCTGCTGAAGGAGGTCGGCCACGGGATCGGCGCCGCGGCGGTCGCCGAATTGCTGCGGTTGACCGGTGAGCCGCCGGTGGCGGCCATCGACGTGGCGGGCGCCGGCGGCACCTCGTGGTCGCGCGTGGAGCAACTGGTCCGCTACGGCGAACTGCGCTACCCCGACCTGGCCGACTGGGGTATACCGACCGCGCAAGCGTTGGCGGAGGTGCGGGCCGCGCTGCCCGATATCCCGCTGGTGGCCTCCGGGGGCATACGCACCGGGATGGACGCGGCCAAGGCGCTGGCCTTGGGCGCCGACGTGGTGGCCGTCGCCCGCCCGCTGCTGCGGGCCGCGATCGAGTCCGCTGCCGCGGTCACGGACTGGCTGCAGCGGTTCATCGACGAGCTCCGGATCTGCCTACATGGTTGCGGCGCGGCCGATTTGGCCGCCCTGCGCGATGTCGGCGCGATGCCGATCTAGGGGCGACACATGGCCGTGATCCTGGCCTACGGGTCGCCCGCCCTCGGTCATCTGTATCCGCTGGCCGCGCTGCTGCGCGAACTGGACGCGCGCGGACACGAGGTCCACCTGCGCACCGTGGCCGCCGAAGTCGCCGCCATGCGTGGGGCCGGGTTTTCCGCCGCGCCCGTGGACCCCAGGATCGAGGCGATCTCGGACGGGGGTTGGCCGGCGCGCAACGCGCTAGGGGCGCTCAAGCCGACGCTCGACGTGCTGTGCCGGCGCGCCGTCTTCGAGGTCGACGACCTGCGCCGCGCGATCGCGGTGGTGCGGCCCGAAGCGCTGATCGTGGACGCCAACTGCTGGGGAGCCATGTCGGTCGCGGAGGCCAGTGGCGTTGCCTGGCTGGTGTTTTCGCCGTTTACGCCCTACCTGCGTTCTCGTTCGGCGCCGCCCTTCGGCCCCGGGCTGCCGCCGCTGCCCGGAATCGCCGGAAGGGTCCGCGATGCGTCGGTCCGCCCGCTCGTGGGCTGCCTCTTCGATCGCCGGGTGGTGCCCCGGCTCAACGCCGTTCGCGGGCGGGTGGGCGTGCCCGCGGTCGGGTCGATCGACGGGCTCATGCGCCGCGCCGCGCTGCTGCTGGCGGTCGGGGGTGAGCCGTTTGAGTACCCCCACCCCGACTGGGGAGACGCCGTGCATTTCGTCGGCGCGTGCGACTTTTCGCCGGCGGCCCCGGCCGAACCGGCGCGGCGGCCCGCCATCGACCGGCCCGCGGTGCTGGTCAGCACGTCGTCGATCGCGCAGGGTGACGCGCGGCTTGGGCGAATCGCGTTGCAGGCGTTGGCCAGTGAGCCGGTTCATGTCGTCGCGACCTTCCCCGCGGGCGTGCCGCCAGGCCTGCCTTCGTCGCCCAACGCCACGATCTGCCGGTTCGCCGACCACGGCGCGGTTCTCGACCGCGCGATCTGCGCCGTCACCCACGGCGGGATGGGCGCCACCGTCAAGGCGCTCAACCGTGGCGTGCCGGTCTGTGTGGTGCCCTTCGCCCGCGACCAGGCCGAAGTCGCGCGCCGCGTCGAGGTGGCCCGCTGCGGCACCCGGCTGCCGGCGCGCCGGCTGACCGCGGCCCGGCTGCGCGCCGCGGTGCGCGAGGCGACGGCCATGGCCGAAGGAGCGCGGCGGGTGGCCGCCGGGTTCGCCGCGACCGGCGGTGTGGCGCGCGGCGCCGAGCTGATCGAGCGGCGCTTACTGCACCGGCTCGGCGTTCGCTGACGGACTCGGCGGCCGGGTGACCAGCTCATCCTCGAACGTCGCCATCGCGCCGATCATCGCGGTGAACACCCGGTGCGCGGCCACCAGGTCTTTGTCGCTGAGGTCGGCCATCGCCGCGCTGAGATGGGCGCCGAGCGGCCGAAAGAACGCGTGCGCCAACGACATACCGCTTTCCTGGTAGCGCAGCAGCCACTTGCGGCGGTCCTCCGGGTCGGGTTCGCGGCGGATGTGGCCCGCCGCGATCATCCGGTCGACGAGATAGGTGATCGCCGCGGCCGACACGTCCATGCGCTGGCGCAGCTCGGCCAGCGTCAGCGGCCGTCCGGCGGTTTCGCTCACCATGATGTGCAGCAGCGCGTGGAAGTCGTTGCTGCTGACATCGTTCACGCGGGCGAAGTGGCGCCCGACGCGATCGGACTGCGCAGTGATCGCCCGCATGTCGGCCGACAGCTGCCTTTCCAGCTCCGCCCGGTCAGGCGACGGCTCGTGTGCCCGGCGCTTGCTCACCTACCCGCATCCTTCATCAGAAACGACAGTGTCGCAGAACCTACCGCAGGCGGGTGCACGACTGCCTCACGTGCGTCGGGCGCCGCGCCGGTTGCGCGCGAGGGCCGCCCACGACACGGCCGCGGCGAAAAAGGCGACGGCCTGCGCGAGCCTTGTGCGGCCGGCGGGATACAGGACGCCCGCGACGTAGCGGTCGACGAATCCGGTGCTCGGCAGCGGCCCCAGCCCGGCGCCCGCCCGCGCCCAATTTTCCAGCGACGTCAGCGGACACGGCAGCGGCAGCGTGACGACGGCCACCCCCCAACCCACGCAGGCCAGGTGCAACCAGAGGGTGCGCGGCCACCGCAACGCCAAAAAGCCGCCGCTGGGCAGGTACAACAGGTAAGCGAAGTGCGCGCTCGCGGTGGCGATCACGACGGCGAAATGCGCTTTCTTCATCGCTGGTTCGGGCTTCCGGTGGTGAGACGTGCTGCGGCAGCCCCATGTTAGCCACCCGTGCGGACCCGGTAGCGGCGTTCGGCGTAGGCCAGGTCGTCGCGCCACAGCCGGGTGCCGGCGTAGCGCATCAGCGGCGCGATCAGCGGAGCCGCGCGCCGCGCGGCCGCGAAGCCCGGGCGCTGCGAGGAGGCGACCGTCGCTTCGATCACCGCGACGCGCGGCCGGCCGTCCGGTCCGGGACCGATTGGGGTCGCGTGGGTTTCGACGACGCTGCCGGCCCCTTCCCCCTCCACGATGCGCATCACGACGGTGCGGGCCTCCGGGGCGGTGAATTCCGCGATCACAGGCACGCCGAAGCGGCCCATCCGGAACGTCACGGAAACCACGAAGCGGTCGTCGTCGACCGTCGGGGCGGTCAGCACCTCGAGCCGGGTGAACGAATACGGGTGAAACCACGCGCCGTGCCAGGGGTCGAGCCGGTTGGCGAGGACGTCGGCCGGTTCGCAGCGGCCGACCATCCGGGTGACCGCGGTCAGGGTGTCGCCGGTCGGCCGGCGGGGAATCACCGGCTCGTCCAGCGGCGCCTCGCCGCCGACGGAATCCAGCCGCACCCAGACCAGCGCGCCGTCGTCGTGGCTGGGCAACGGTTTCCAGCGCATCGCGCACGTTTGGCCGTCGAGGGCCAGCCCGTGCCACCGGCAATACAGGACGCCCTCGCGCACCACGCCGGTGGCCAAATCGGCGCCCAGGTGCGGGCAGGATGCGGGCCCGACGCGCAGGCGGCGCTGCCTGTCGCGCCACGCGACCAGCTCGACGCCCGCGACGCGTGCGCCGAACGGGCGAGTTGCACGGACGTCGCGGCTCGCGGCGAAGGCGTACCAGTTGCCGGTCGGTCGGTGTTGCGACCGCTCCAGCGCGGCGTTGATGATCGCGGGCTGGGCGTCGCGATAGGTCGGGCGCTGCTGCGCCCACGAGCCAGGCGCGATCAGGCCGACGGGCCAGTCTTTCGGCCATCGGCGGCGCAGGCGGTCCCCGAGGCTCATTGCCGGTGCCGCCCTTGGCGTTCGGCCAGCGACCGCAGCAGCGCCGAGCGCCCGCGGGTCGGCACGGTGCACAGCGCGTGCCCGGCGAGCCCCCAGGACCGCAGCAGGTGGTTGGCCGCCACCCAGCCGGTGGTGGCCGCGCGCTCCATCAGCGCGACCGGCAGGTCGACGCGGATGGCGTCGCCCGCCAGCACCAGCCGGGGCTCCGGCGTAATGACCGCCGGGCGCCGCGCGTGGGTGCCGGGGGCGAACAGCGGGCAGTCGCCGCGGCGCAGCACCCGCTGGTGGATTACCCCGGCCGCGGCGGTCTCCGGGTACAGTCGGTGCAGCCGCCCGATCGCCGCGTCACCACGGTATTCGGAAACCGCGGCGTACGAGTGCAATTCGACCACCGACCCGCGATGGTGGCGCGCCCACGCGCCCGCCTCGCGTTCGTAGCGCTCGAGGACGCTGACGTTGTCGAGCGGCGGATGGCCGGCCGTGCCCAGGAAGGCGGGCCGATCGTCGTCGACCGGCCGATCGAGCCACAGCCGGTGGACCACGAACGGCGGCGCGGTGCGCAGCTCGCGTATCCGGGCGCGCCAACCGTCGTCCCCGAGGCCCGGTGACGCATCCACCAGCTTCTGCAGGCCGCCCACGTCGAGCGCCAGCACGACGGCGTCGGCGTCGAACGCAGCGCCCGAATCCGTCTGGACGACATAGCCTTTCGCGTCGGGGATCACGCACCGCGCCGGCGCGCCGAGGTGCACCCGAGCACCCCGGTCGTCCAGGTATCGCCGCAGCGGATCCCACAGGCAGGCATCGAAATTCGCCGTCGCGACATCGAAAATCAGCCCCTCGCTTGAGCCCAGGAAATAGATGTGGAACATGGTGGCCAGCTCGGCGGCCGACAGCCGTGCCGGCTCGGCGAAAAAGCTGCGCGAGAAGACCTCGAACGCGAGGTGGCGAGCCGACTCCGGGAAATTGATGCCCTTCAGGAAGGTCTCGGCGTCGATGTGGTCGAGGCGGTCGTAGATGTCGGGCACCGACACCGCCGCCAGCGGCGCGGCGGCCCGCGCATCGATGCGGGTGAGGTCGCGGAGGCGAAAGGTGGGGCTGCGCAACGCGAACGCGAGCGCGTTCCACGGCGGCGTGCGGGGCAATCCGCGGAAGGTGTCGCGCCGCCCGGCGCCGTCGATCAGGGGATAGTCGTCGACGGGCGCCAGCATCCGCAGCTGCGGATCGACGCGGCGCAGCAGGGCGCGCAGGTTGTAGTACTGGCGGAAGAAGGCGTGGAAACCGCGGTTCATCGCCAGCTCGGCGCCGTCGTGGTGTTCGGTCCAGCCGCCCACGCGGCCGCCGAGGTGGTTTTGGCGTTCCACGACGTCCACCGCGACACCGCGGTCGGCGAGTGCGGTGGCCGCCGTGAGGCCGGCGATCCCGCCGCCGACCACGACGGCGCGGGGCCGCGACGCCAGCGCGCCGGCGTCGGGCAGCCCCGGCGGCGCCGGGTGGAGGCGGCGGCGGCGGTCGGTCCCGGTCATACCGGGGCCTCCCCGAGGAACGTGTGCACGACGCCGCGCTCCCACCCGGGCATGGATTCGGCACGCACCGAGGCGAATCCGGCCTCGCGCATGCGGCGGCGGAAGCGCTCGGCGCCGTCGAAGCTGAGGACGCTGCGCCACAGATGCCGGTACAGCGTGGCGTCCCGGGTGTGCCACCACCCCGCGGGGATGATGACGCCCCAACACACGGCGTGCCAGATTGCCGTCGCGGCGCGGGAATCGCGTACCGAGTACTCGTGCACGGCCAGGGTGCCGCCCGGCCGCAATAACTGCCGGAAGGCCCGCAGTTGGTCGTCCGGGTCCGCAAGGTTGCGCAGCAGATAGGCGGCCAGGATGGCGTCGAACGGCCCGGCGACGCCATGGTCGCCCAGTTCTTCGATGCGGGCATGCACGAACCGGACCGACGGCGGCCACGGCTTGGCCGTTGCGGCGTCGAGCATTCCGCCCGACGCGTCGACGGCGACGATCTCCGCGTCGGGGGCGGCCGCCAGCAGGGCGGCCGTCGACGCGCCGGTGCCGCAACCGGCGTCGAGCAGCCGCAGGCCACGGCCGCGGGCCGGCAACCGCATCCGGCGCGCCGACAGGCCGAGGTTGGCGTGGTAACACGGGTTGGCGCCGACCAGCCGGTCGTATGCCGGCGCTCCGGCGTCGAAGGCGCCGGGGACGTCGGGCCGGGGCAAGCCCGTCCTACCGATTCGCACGTTGATGCTCCCACAGCAGCAGCACGGTGGTCACCAGCGCGAAGCCGAACAGGAAGTCCTCGAGCGGGATGTCGAACGGAAATCGCAGCCCGCTGGTGTGCCGTTCGTCGTAGATCACGATCGGGGCGCTGCGTTTGGTCAGCCAGCCGTCGACCGGCACCTGGAAGCCCAGCACGATCGCCATCGACAGCCAGTAGGCCGGTCGCCGGAACAGCCCGGTGCGCAGCACCGCGAACTCCAGCGCGCACACCGCCGCGACCGCCACCACGGCGGGCAGGGTGTAGCCGAGCCCGCTCATCGCCTCTTGCTCCGTTGCAGGATGGCGCTCACCGCGTTGTAGGTCAGCACGCCGCTTACGGGGATCACCAAGAAAAACAGCACCTCCTCGATCGGCACCCGGAACGGGACGTGGATGCCGGCGAGGTACGCGCCGTTGTACGTCCACACGCCGGCGGCGATGGCCACCGCGTCCCAGCCGAGGAACACGGCGGCGACGGGCAGCACGGCGCGCGCCAGGCGGCGCGGTTGGCGGTACACGCCGGCGCCGAACAGCTCCAGGGGCGCGGTGATCGCCAGGCACAGGCCCAGCAGGATCAGGTATTGCCACCGGTCGCTCACGCGGCGCCCGCCGGTTGCGGATCGGACCGGCCCCGGCGCGCCCACCAGGACCGCATCAGCGCGCCGCCGGCGACCTGGACTCGGCGCGCCGTGCCGACCCGCGCGCGCTCGCTGAACACCGAAAAGTCGGTTGCCTCAATGCGATCCAGGATTTCGGAGTAGAGCGTCAGCGCGGTCTGCACGCAGGGCCGCGAGCGGGGCGCCAGCAGCGCGATCCCCCCGGCGGCGAACCGGTAGACCTCGCGGGTGACGTCGTGCTGGGCGGCAAGGGCGGCCCGGACGCGGGCATCGGTGCGGCGCCGGGCGTGACACCAGGTCATGAGTTCGCGGTCCACGCCATAGGCGGCCAGCTCGTCGGCCGGCAGGTAGATCCTGTTGCGGGTCAGGTCCTCGGCGACGTCGCGCAGGAAGTTGGTGAGCTGGAACGCGCGACCCAGCGCCGCGGCGTAGGGCGCCGCCTCGTCGGGGGCCACGACGGTCCCGAGGATCGGAAGCAATTGCAGCCCAATGGCTTCCGCGGATCCGTGCATGTAGCGGTTGAGCGCGCCGCGGTCGGGATAGTCGGTGATGGTGAGATCCATGCGCATGGAGGCGAGAAAGTCTTCGAACAGGTCTGTCGCGATCCCGTAGCGGCGGACGGTGTCGTCGACCGCGGCCAGGACGGGCTCGTCACGATGGTCACCTCCGCCGAAGAAGCGGTCGGAGAGCCGCTGGAGCCGCTCGGCGCGCTCGGAAACGCCGACGGTCGAATCGAGTTCGTCGAGGATGTCGTCGGCGTGGCGGGCGAAGCCGTAAAGCGCGTGGACCGCCGGGCGCTGGTCCGGGGCGAGTAGCCGGGTGGCCAGGAAGTAGGTGCGGCCGTGTTCGGCGGCGATGGCGCGGCAGCGCCGGTATGCCCGGCGCAGGCCCGAGTCGGCGATGCCGGCGGCGTCCAGTTCGGTGCGGATCATCGGGATCGCGCCGCCAGGTCGAGGGTGGTCGGCGATCGCCCGGCGCGGCCGGTGACGCGGTCGGCGGCCAGCCGGCCCGAGATCAGGGTGGTCGGCACCCCGACGCCGGGCAGGGTCGACGACCCGGCGAGCACGGCGTTTTCGATGCCGCGCACGGTGTTGGCCGGCCGAAACGGCCCGGTCTGGGCGAACGTGTGCGCCAGCGCGAACGGTGTCCCGGCCGCCATGCCCTGGCCGGCCCAATCGGCGGGGGTGTCGACATGCAGCAGCCGCGCATCGTCGCGCAGGCCGGGCAGCAGCCTGGCTTGCACGACGTCGAGGAGGGATTCGGCGTACCCGGCGCCGATCCGCGACCAGTCGATGCCGCACCGGCTCAGGTTGGGCGCGGGTGCCAGCACGTAGAGCAGGTCGCGTCCGGCGGGGGCCAGGGTGGGGTCGCCGGCCGTGGGTCGGGTGACCAGCAGCGAGGGGTCGGCCATGAGCCGCCCGTCGCGAACGATTTCGGTGAAGGTCTGATCCCAAGCCGCGCCGAAAAGGATGGTGTGGTGGGCGATTTCCGGCGCCACGGCGCGGCAGCCCACGTGCAGCACCACCGCCGAGGGCGCCGCGCGCAACCTCACCGGGCGCCGCGGCGTCCGGCCCAACATCTGGTAGGTCTGCGGCAGTTCGGTGGTCAACACCACCGCGTCGCAGTCGATCTCGCGGCCGTCGTCGGTGCGCACCGCGGTGATCCGCCCGCCCGTGCGCTCCAGGGCGGTGACCGTCGAGGAGTAACAGAACCGCACGCCGGCGTCGGCGGCCGCCCCCGCGAGCGCGTCGGGCAGCGCCCGCACGCCGCCGCGCGGGAAGTACACGCCCGCAACGGTGTCCATGTAGGCGATCACCGCGTAGACCGCCAGCGCCTGCTGCGGCGCGACACCGGCGTAGAGCGACTGGAACGTGAAGACCCGTCGCAGCCGGGGGTCGCTGATGTAACGCTTGACCATCGTGTCCCACCGGCGGAATCCGCCCAGCGCGATCAGCCGGGCCAGCCGGGCGTTGAGCAGGCCGAGCGGCGAGTCGAAGTTCGCGGCGATGAAGCCGTCGAATTCGGTGCGATACAGCCGGCTCAGCCACTTTCGCAGGTTGCGGTAGCCCTGGGCCTGTTGGGGGCCGGCGAATTCGCGCACGGCGGCGGCCATCCGGTCCGCGTCGCTGTGCACGTCGATAACGCTGCCGTCGGCGAACCTCGCCCGGTAGGCCGGGTCCAGGGGAAGCAATTCGAGCCGCCGCGAAAGCGATTCGCCGACGGCGGCGAACGCCTCGTCGATGAGGTCGGGCATGGTCAGCACGGTCGGGCCGGTGTCGATCCGGTAGCCGTCGATGTCTCGGCGGCCCGCGCGTCCGCCGGGCCACGGGTGCCGCTCGACGACCGTGACCTGGCGGCCCCGCCCGGCCAGGTGCAGGGCGGCGGACAGCCCGGCGAATCCGGCGCCGACCACCACGACGTGATCGGTGGGCCCGCGCAGGGCGCGCGCGGTCATGCCGCGCGCCCGGCGCACAGGCCGGCCATGTCGCCCAGCGCGTCGGCGAGGGGATGCCTGATCATGCCGCGCTCCAACGCCTTTCGCGCCGCCCCGACGCGGTCGGCGATGAGGCCTTCGACCCACTGCACGGCCCCGGTGGCGAGGATCAGCTTTCGCCAGTGCTCGATCGCGGCATCGTCGAGCCGGTCGGCGGCAAACAGCTCCCGCAACTGCCGCCGGGTCGAGGCGTCGGCGAGCCGGTGTGCGGCCACCACGACGCTGGTGGCCTTCCGTTCGATCAGGTCGCCGCTGTTGGGCTTGCCCGTCGCGGTGGGTGATCCGAAGATGCCCAGGATGTCGTCCCTGAGCTGGAACGCCTCACCCACGTCGGACCCGTAGGAGGCGAGGGTCGCCAGCACGAGTTCGTCGCAGCCGGCCATCGCGGCGCCGATCTCCAGCGGCCGGCGCACCGTGTAGTTGCCCGATTTCAGCCGGGCCACCTCGAGCACGGCCTCGAGGGGTGGCAGGTCGCGCAGATCCGTTGCGAGGTCGGCGAATTGGCCGATCGCGAGCTCGGTGCGCATGGCGTCGTAGCGGGGCCACGCCCGGGCCAGGCGGTGGTGGGGCAGCCCGCTGTCGCGCAGCATCTGTTCGGCCCAGATCAAACACAGGTCGCCGAGCAGGACGGCGGCCGATTCGCCGAACCGGCGCGAGGGGCCGGACAGCCCGCGGCGGCGATGCCAGTCCGCGAACTGGACGTGGGCCGCCGGGCGGCCGCGCCGGCGCTCCGAATCGTCCATGACGTCGTCTTGCAGCAGCGCGAACGCGTGCAGCAGCTCCAGGCTGGCGGCGGCGGTGAGCGCCGCGTCACTGTCGGGCTCGCCGCACAGCCAGCCCAGGTACATGAACGTCGAACGCAGGCACTTGCCGCCGGCGACGAACTGCAGCAAGATGTCGCCGGCCACGTCGACCCCGCAGGCGCCCAACTCGTCGGCGCACCGGGGGGCCACGAACTCGGCGACGCGGGAAAGCGCGGCGCTCCGCAGGCCCGTTCGCCAGGAGTCCAGCTGGCCCGCGCCAAGCCCTCGCACTGTGGCCTCTGCGAGGCGCACCCTGGGGAACGCTTGCACAGCCCCCACCGAAACCTCCCTCGCCGGGTCGGTCAGCCACTGGCTCGAACGGCTCAGACTCACGCGCTGGTACCCCTTTGACGAGAAAACAAACACCAGGCGTCGCGGACGCGCCCTCCACCGGGCCGGCCCGTCAGCCGCTAGTAGCTTAAGTAACTGAAACGTTAATTATCTGAATGATCGAGCGATCCGCCAGCCGCGGTTTTCTCGACGGGCGCCCGGTGGTGGTGCGGCGTGTGTCCGCGTTCCCGAAACAGCCTGTGGGTTAACCCGTTACCGCATCAAGACGGGATCGCGGCGGCGCGGGGAAGCTTCGTGCCGTGCGTGTCGGTCGCGGACCATGCCGGCCAGGAAGCGCCGCCGGGAGCCGACGATGTCCTCGATCAGCTGAAGCGCCTCGGCGACCGAGCCCACGACCGGCAAGCCGTGGTCGCCGACGATGCCCAGCAGCGGGTGCAGCGCGGCCCCGGCGACGACGCTGCAGTGCACCCTGGCCTGCTGATGCTCGTGATTGAGCACCAGCAACGCTCGGAACCCGTCGACGCTCAGGAACAACTGGCTCAGATCGAGGATCAACGGCGTCTTCAGCAGGGCGAAGCGGCGGATCGCCTGGGCGACGCTCGTCGCGTTCACGGCGTCGATCTCGCCGTCGATGCGCAGCACGGTGCCCAAACTGCGCGCGTAGACGAACAGCCGGGCCCCGTCGAAGTCGGCCATGTACCGGCAGCGCGGAGGCCGGCCGTGGCCGGCCGGATCCGTGGCGTGGGTGGGTTGCGAAGCGCTCATGTCATAGCCCGTCGATGGTGCCGCAGGGGAGTGACGGGTGCAGCACGCGCCGCTCCGAAAAGCAAGGAGCTGTGGACTCAACCTTGCCTAGACTCTACGCCCGCCTGTCCTCACCGGGGGCGGAAAATCGCGGAAAGTCAAAGTCGAACAACGCGTCCGGCGCGGGCCGGTGGCCGGCTCGGCGTTTGATCCCGCCGAGAGCGGGTATCTCAGCCGGCAAATTAGCAGCCGGCGGATCCCCGTGGGATGCGAGAGGCGGTGTGGCCCAATGGAAATGACGTGCGGCCGTTGCTGTCGGGCAGCGATTGCGGTGGCGTTCACCGTCGCGTGGGCGAGCGGGTTCCCCCCGGCAACCGCGAGTCCGGGCGCCACGATGTATCCCGGCATGCAGATCTATCAGGGCGGCGCCGCCTGCATGGTGGGGTTTGTCGAGGCACGGTTGCGGGTCGCGGTGACCATCGGTCAGTGCGACGAGGGGTCGCTGGTCACCGACCGCGACAAGAAAATGCTCGGGACGGTGGTGGTGGCCCGCCGTCAGAACACCGACGACTCGCTGCAAGCGGCGGGGGCCGTCGAATACGAAGTCATCGCGGTGGCGCCGGATGTCACCGCGACGGATCTGCTGCCCACCGGCCGGCAGCTGCGCTCGACGCCCGCCCTCAGCGCGCGCCAGGGGCTGCCGGTGTGTCAATTGCGGGTGTCGGCCGGCCAGAAATGCGGCATCGTCGGGCCGGTCGGCAACGGCCGCTTCACCATCGCCGATATGGCCGTCGACGGCCGCGACTTCGGCGGTCCGGTGTATGCGCTCACCGACGACGGCGGCGCCGTGATGGTGGGGCTGTACGAGGGCATCTGGCGCTCGGCGCCCACGATCGAATCGTGGCAGGCGGTGATGGCGCAGGTTTACATCGACACCCGCTCTCGCGGCGGGCAGCAGCCGTCCGAGGGTGTGCGGCTGGCCGGCTGGCAGGCCCAGGTTTCCCGTCGCTGAGAACGGGAACCCGGCGCCGGTGAACGTTTCCGATCTCATGGAGGTCGCGGCCAAGCCCTTCCAATGGGGATCGGCCCTCCGCGGCCGCCGGTTCTTCCATCCCGTCGGGGTGTTGGCCAAGGGCAGCGTCGAACGCGTCGCGCCCGCGTCCCAGGGGCTGCCGATCCCGTCCTCCGACGTCGTTGCCCGGCTTTCGAAGGCCGTGGGCACCCCGGGTGCCTTGCCCGACTTCATCGGACTGGCTTTCCGCGTCGCGCCGCAGCAGGCGGGGGCGACGCCGTGGGACATCCTGCTCGTCTCGTCGGGCTCCGGGGTGCTGACCCGGGCGGTGGCCCTGCGGCCGACCACGTCGTGGACGGGTCAGACGCTGACCAGCCTGATGCCGCTGCGCTATCGCGGCGGCATCTGGTGGCTGCGGGCCCGAACCATCGGCGATGTCAACGGTTCGGGGTTGGCGCTGGACGGCGTCCGGGACGCGATCGCGCGCGGTGGTATCGAGTTCGCGATCGACCAAGCCCGCGGGAGGGGCGATTTCACGCCGTTGGGGCGGTTGCGGTTGACCACCGCGGTAGGCCCGGACCCTACCGATGACGTGTCGTTCGACCCGGTCCTCAACACCCCGCCGGGGTTGAGCCTTGCCCCCGGCTGGCTCGCCGATCTGCGGGCGCGCGCCTACCGGCGCAGCCGCGAGGGCCGGGACGCCGGCTAGCGCACCCGCCCCAGCAGGTGGCGCAGGGCCTGGTCAAGGTCGGGCTGGCGGAAGCGGTGCCCGCGCCCGGTGAGCTTGCGGGGCACCACTTTCTGGCTCGCGCAGGCCAGTTCGCGGGCGCCCTGCTCGCCGAGGAGTATGCGCGGGGCCGGCGACGGCACCGGCAACACCGCGGGCCGGCTCAGCACGCGGGCCAGGGTGCGGGTGTACTCCGCGTTGCGGACAGGCTGCGGCGCAACGGCATTCACCGCTCCAGACAGCGTGGTGTCCCATAGCGCGCGGTGGTAGACGTCGACCAGGTCGTCGATCCCGATCCAGGAGAGCCACTGCTTGCCGTCACCGAGCCGGCCGCCCAGCCCGGCGCTGAACAGCGGACGCATCAGCTTCAACGTGCCGCCGCGAGGGGATTGCACGATCCCGGTCCGCACCCGGACCACGCGCAGTCCGGCGAGCTCGGCGGGCGCGGTCGCGTCCTCCCAGTCGGCGACCACGCCGGCCAAAAACCCGTCGCCGCGCTCGCTGTCCTCGGTCAGCGGCTCGTCGCCGCGGTCGTATCCGTAAAAGCCGATCGCGGAGGCCGAGATGAAGGCGGCGGGCCCCGGGGAAGTGCGGCCCGCCAGTTCGGCCAGCAGACGGGTGGGCCCAATTCGGCTGTCGCGGACCGCCTTTCGGTGTCGATCGGTGAACCGACCGGCGATCGACGCCCCGGCGAGGTGGATCACGGCGTCAACCCCCGCCAGCAGCTCCGGGTCGGGATGTTCGGGGTTCCACTGCCGTTCGTCCGCACCGGAAGCGCTCCCGCGGACCAGCCGGACGACGCGATGCCCGCCGGTGCGAAGGAACGCCGTCAGCGCCGAACCGACCAGACCCGACGACCCGGTGACCGCGATCGTCGTCGACGCCAGGCCGTTGTCGGCCGCGAGCCGGTGCGCGGCCAGGTCGTCGGCCAGCTGGCGGTGCCGGTAGACGAACATGGGCCGCAACAGCGACCCCGGCACCGGGGTGTCCACCCGGTCGATGACCCGGGTCCGGTCGCCGCCGACGTCTTCGAAGTCATGGGTGTGTCGCCAGCGCACCGCGATCCGGGCGGGCAGCGAGGCCGGCCCGTCGGCGGCGACGGCGTCGGCGAAACGCCGTGGCGGGTCGTAGGAATCGGGCCGGTGCGCGGCCACCCAGCGCAGGCCACCGGGCAGGGCCAGGGTCGCCCGACCGTCGCGAAGGGAGGCCGCCTCGGTGACCAACCGCATCGGTTGCCAGGGCGGCGACAGCCGGGTGAACGCCCCGGGCCTGGCGTGCCAGGCGAAAACCTCGCCGCGCGGCGCGTCGACGACGCTGGAATATTCCAGCCCCATCGTCAGCGGTTCGGCAGCGCATGCTCGACGATGCGCTGCCGCGGCTGCGGTTGCCGTTCCCCGCGCTTGGCCGCCAGGTAGACCTGTGATGTCTCGGATGCGACTGTGCCCCAGTCGAAGTCGGAGGTGAGCCGTTCGCGGGCGGCGCGGGCGCGCCGTTGCGCGGCCGCCGGGTCGTCGAGCACGGTGCGCACCGCCGAGGCCAGGGCCGCCACGTCGCGGGGCGGGAACGAGACGCCGGTCTGCCCGTCGATCACCGCCTCACCCAGGCCGCCGATGTTGGAGGTCACCAGCGGGGTTCCCGCCGCCGCGGCCTCGAGGGCCACCAGCCCGAACGGTTCGTAGTGGCTGGGCAGCACCGCGGCGTCGGCGCGGTGCAGCAGCGCCAGCAGTTCAGCGTGGTCCAGGTGCCCGACGAACCGAGTCGCCTTGAGCACCCGGTGTTTGCGCGCCTGCTCGACGAGCCACTCCTGCTGGGTGCCCTCCCCGGCGATGGTGAGGGTGGTGCCCGGGTGGGTGCGCCTGATCCGCGGCAGCGCGGCGATTGCGTCGTGCACGCCCTTCTCGTACTCGAGGCGTCCGAGGTAGAGCAGCTCGGCGGGGCCGGTGCGCGGCCGGCGTTCCGCGAACGGCCAGCGCGCCGCGTCAATGCCGTTGCGGATCACGGTGATTGCGGCCAGCCCGGGGCCGAACAGCTCGGTGATCTCGTTGGCCATCGACGCCGAACACGTGATCAGCGAATCGGATTCGCGCACCAGCCACGACTCGATGGCGTGCACCTGCCGGCTGAGCGCGCCGCTGACCCAGCCGGAATGCCGGCCGGCCTCGGTGGCGTGAATCGTGGAAACCATTGGCGCGTCGTAGAACTGGGCGAGCGCGATGGCGGGGTGGGCGACCAGCCAGTCGTGCGCGTGCACGACGTCGGGACGCCAGGGCCGGTCGCTGCGCGGCTTTTTCAGCGACAGCCCGGCGCGGATCATCGAGTGCCCCATCGCCAGCGTCCAGGCCATCATGTCGGCGTTGAAGGTGAATTCGTGCGGATCCTGCGCGGCCGCGATCACCCGCACGCCCTCTTTGACCTCGTCCGACGACGGGTGGGTGCTGGGATCGGTGCCCGTGGGGCGGCGCGACAGCACGACGACGTCGTGGCCGGCGGCGGCCAGCGCCGTCGAGAGGTGGTGCACGTGCCGGCCCAGCCCGCCGATCACCACCGGCGGGTATTCCCACGACACCATCAGGATCTTCACGCGCCTGCCCACCCCGTTCGCGGCCACCGCCCCCACCTCACCGGGGCAGCCTACGCGCGTCCAGGGCGCCGAACAGGCCGTCGGCGCGATTCCACCCCTCGGCCAGCCGCTGCGCGGCCTCGCGGCGGCCCGACGCCAGCGCCCCGGCGATCTCGCGGGTGGCGTGGGCGTGCAGGTGGGCCCGGTATCGGGCGTAGTCGGCGGCCGAATCCTTGCTGACCATGAACGGCCAGTCGCTGGACACGGTCAGCAGGGTCTCGCGCAGGATCTGGTCGGCGACGTGGTCGCGGGGCAGCGGGGCGTCCAGCGACGCGTTCTGCGACAGCGCCTTGTCGACCGTGCTCAGGGCGGTGTCGACCACCTCGGTGTTGAGCTGCACCAGGTCGGCCACCTGCTCGCCGGCCCACACCTGCCAGTCCTTGCCGGACCCCCACGAGCTGGGCGGCAGGGCGACCGGGTCGCCGACGAAGCCGCCCGCGATCGCGTCGCGCAGGGTGCCCACCCGCACGCCGGCCGCGGGCAGCGCGCGCAGCACCCGCGCCAGCCACGTCGGGCCCTCGTACCACCAGTGGCCGAACAGCTCGGTGTCGAAGGCGGCGACCACGTGGGCGGGCCGCCCGATGCGTTCGGACTCGCCCACCAGCCGGCTGCGGACCACGTCGACGAAGTCGGCGACGTGCACGTCGACCGCCCGGTCGGCGCGCTCGGGGTCGTAGGGCGCCTTGGCCTCCGACGGCACGTTGCGGCCGGTGACCCGGGCCGGCTTGAGCCCGGTCAGGTGGTCGTAGGTGTGAAAATCGCGGTAGGCGGCGTGCCCGGGGTAGCCGGACTTGGGTGACCACACCCGGTAGCTGACCTGCAGGTCGCGCCCGAAGGCCACGACGTCGGTGTCGCCGACGGGCCGGCCCAGCGCGGTGTCGCCGTGCAGGGACGGGCCGTCGACCATGAAGTGGGTGACCCCAGCCGCGGCGTAGTCGTGCTCCATGCCGGGCGCGTAGGCGCACTCGGGCGCCCAGATCCCGGTCGGGCGGTGGCCCAGGCGCGACTGCGCGTCGGCCAGGCCCTCGCGCAGCGCGAACTCGCGCAGCCGCGGCGCCAGCAGCGGCTGGAAGGGGTGGGCCAGCGGGCCGCCGAGCAACTCCACCGTCCCGGCGTCGATCAGGCCGCGCAGCAGCGGGCTGCCGCCGTGCCGCCACAGCGTGGCGAAGTCGTCGAGCGCCCGGTCGGCCTCGGCGCCGTCACGAATCCCGAAGGCCCGCAACGCTTCCGGTGTGCAGGACTGGTAGCCGGCCGACTTCGATTTCGGGATGGCCCACACGCTGGCCGCCTCGGTCGCACGCAGCCGCCAGTTGGCCAGCCAGTGGTGCATGCCGTGCAGGCAGTACGGGTCGTCGAGCTGCGCGTTGACCACCGGGGTGACGCCGAGGGTGATCAGCCGGTGGCGGTCCTCCTCGGCCAGCGTGCGCAGCACCCGCAGCAGCGGCAGGTAGGCCGCCGCCCAGGACTGATAAAGCCATTCCTCGCCGACCGGCCAGCGGCCGTGGTGGGCCAGCCACGGCAGGTGGGTGTGCAGCACCAGGGTGAACATTCCCGGCACCGGGGTCGCGGGTGTGCTCACGGGCGCACCGCGATCGCGACGAGGTCCAGGCTGTCGTCGATGTCCCGGTCGCCCCCGGTTTGCACCAGGTCGAAGTCCTCGCAGCGCACGGCGGCGACGTCGGCCACCAGCTCGGGCGGCCACGGCGAGTCGCTCACCGCCCGCTGGATCTGCGCGTCGATGATCGACCCGCCGTGGCGGGCGTCCATCTCGAGCAGCCGCGGGCCGTGGAACAGCCCGCTGATCGACACCGGACCGAACCCGCCGCCGACCAGGAGCTCGGTCAGCTCGGCGGCGTCGAGCTCGCGGGTGTGGAACGGGTTGATCGGGGTGTCGCGGCCCGGGGAGAAGGTGATTCGGTTGGGGGTGGACATCATCAGCAGCCCGGAGGGTCGCAGCACCCTGGCGCATTCGGCGACGAATTGTGGCTGATCCCACAGGTGCTCGATGACTTGGAAGTTCACCACAACGTCCATTGACGCGTCGGGCAGCGGCAGCTCGGCCAGGTTGGCCCGCATGACCTCGACCCGGGGGTAGCGCGCGCGGACGTGGGCCACCGCGGCCGCGTCGTAGTCGAGGGCCACCACCCGGCGCGCGACGCCGGCGATCAGGTCGGCGCCGTACCCTTCGCCGCAGCCCGCCTCGAGCACCTCGCGGCCGGCGCAGCGCGGGGCCAGCCGCTGGTAAACCACCTGGTGGCGGCGGAACCAGTAGTTCTCGACGTCCAGGTCCGGGATGGTGCGCTCGCCCGTCAGGGTCAGCACCGGGGTGGCCTCGCCCGCGGCGTCGGCGGGGTCGGGTCGGGGACCGTCGGGTAGGAATGCGCTCATCGCATAGGCAGGCTAACGCGAAGTGTCCGATTCGCGAACCGGCGAAGCGGGCAGTGCCGGTGGGGGGCGGCGGACGGGGCGAAAGAACCTGCCGCCCGGCACGATGCCGCCCGCTGGCGGACGGGGGAGGAGTGGGCAGTTGTGCCTGCGTGACCCGCTATGGTGTGAAGGCAGACCGCACAAAGTTACTTGTCAGTAACGCGGGAGTGCGGCTACATAGTGCGTGACCGAGGTCCCCGGCCGGCCGCCGCGGGACTCCTTCGAGGAGGATTAGCCAGTCTCATGACGAACATCGTGGTCCTGATCAAGCAGGTCCCAGACACCTGGTCGGAGCGCAAGCTCACCGACGGCGACTACACGCTGGACCGCGAGGCCGCCGACGCGGTGCTGGACGAGATCAACGAGCGCGCCGTGGAAGAGGCGCTGCAGATCCGGGAGAAGGAGGCCGCCGAC
Source organism: Mycobacterium palustre (assembly GCF_002101785.1). Taxonomy (GTDB): domain Bacteria; phylum Actinomycetota; class Actinomycetes; order Mycobacteriales; family Mycobacteriaceae; genus Mycobacterium; species Mycobacterium palustre. The sequence goes on along the minus strand of NZ_LQPJ01000070.1, from coordinate 99,668 downwards.
GGCGTCGAGGGATCGGTGACCGTGCTGACCGCGGGCCCGGAGCGCGCGACCGAGGCCATCCGCAAGGCGCTGTCGATGGGCGCCGACAAGGCCGTCCACCTCAAGGACGACGGCATGCACGGCTCGTGCGTCGTGCAGACCGCCTGGGCGCTGGCCCGCGCGCTCGGCACCATCGAGGGCACCGAGCTGGTCATCGCCGGCAACGAATCAACCGACGGCTCCGGCGGCGCCGTGCCGGCGATCATCGCCGAGTACCTCGGCCTGCCGCAGCTGACCCACCTGCGCAAGCTCTCCATCGAGGGCGGCAAGGTCACCGGCGAGCGCGAGACGGACGAGGGCGTCTTCACCCTGGAGGCCTCGTTGCCCGCGGTGGTGAGCGTGACCGAGAAGATCAACGAGCCGCGCTTCCCGTCCTTCAAGGGCATCATGGCCGCCAAGAAGAAAGAGGTCACGGTGCTGTCCCTGGCCGAGATCGGGGTCGAGGCCGACGAGGTCGGGCTGGAAAACGCCGGGTCGACCGTGCTGTCCGCGACGCCCAAGCCGCCCAAGACCGCGGGTGAGAAGGTCACCGACGAGGGCGAGGGCGGCAGTCAGATCGCCCAGTACCTGGTCGCCCAGAAGATCATCTAGCACCCGATCCTTACACGAGAAGAGCGAATAACCCATGGCTGAAGTTTTGGTGCTCGTCGAGCACGCCGAAGGCGCACTGAAGAAGGTCACCTCCGAACTGATCACCGCCGCCCGCGCGCTGGGCGAGCCGGCCGCCGTCGTGGTCGGCAAGCCCGGAACGGCCGCGCCGCTGGTCGACGGGCTGAAGGAGGCCGGCGCCGCCAAGATCTATGTCGCCGAGTCCGACGACGCGGAGAACTACCTGATCACCCCGGTGGTCGACGTGTTGGCCTCGCTGGCCGAGTCGAATTCGCCCGCGGCGGTGCTGCTGTCCGCCAACGCCGACGGCAAGGAGGTCGCGGGGCGCCTCGCCGCCCGCATCGGGTCCGGCCTGCTGGTCGACGTGGTGGAGGTGAAGGAAGGCAACAAGGCCGTGCATTCGATCTTCGGTGGCGCGTTCACCGTAGAGGCGCAGGCCAACGGGGACACCCCGGTGATCACCGTGCGAGGCGGCGCCATCGACGCCGAGCCGCAGCCCGGTGCCGGCGAGCAGGTCACCGTCGAGGTGCCCGCCCCCGCCGAGAACGCCACCAAGATCACCGCACGCGAGCCCGCGGTCGCCGGTGACCGGCCGGAGCTGACCGAGGCGACCATCGTCGTCTCCGGCGGGCGCGGGGTCGGCAGCGCGGAGAACTTCAGCGTCGTCGAGGAGCTGGCCGACTCGCTCGGCGCGGCTGTCGGGGCCTCGCGCGCCGCGGTCGACTCGGGCTACTACCCGGGCCAGTTCCAGGTCGGGCAGACGGGCAAGACGGTGTCCCCGCAGCTCTACATCGCGCTGGGCATCTCCGGCGCGATCCAGCACCGCGCGGGCATGCAGACCTCGAAGACGATCGTCGCGGTCAACAAGGATGAAGAGGCGCCGATCTTCGAGATCGCCGACTATGGCGTGGTCGGCGACCTGTTCAAGGTCGCCCCGCAGCTGACCGAGGCGATCAAGGCCCGCAAGGGCTGATCCGGGTCCGATGGTGCGTGACGGCCACGTCGGTCACGGGCGCACCGAGCGGGAACCACCTACACGATCCGGGAAAGCGCTATCGCATGCGATAGCGCTTTTCGCGGTCGCCTAGCGATGTCCGGCCTGTGACCGAGTGCGGGTTTTCCGCCTCATTCGTCATCTGACGTGCACCGACACGTCACAGCGGCGACGCCGATTAGCTCATCGGTTGCGCCACGTTGTTTCCCATGAGCATTGCTTCTGTCCTGATAGCCGGCGAGAGGCCGGAGGGGGCGGCGACCGGCGCGGCCGCGCCGCGGTACTCGCTGTTGTTGTCCGCCGACCCGGATCTGGTCGAGGCGGCGCAGCGGCTCCGGTACGACGTGTTCACCAGCACCCCCGGCTTCGCGCTGCCGACGGCCGGCACCGACCACATCGACGTCGACAGGTTCGACGAGTTCTGCGACCACCTGCTGGTCCGCGACGACGACACCGGTGAGCTCGTCGGGTGTTACCGCATGCTGCCGCCTTCCGGCGCGATCGCCGCCGGCGGGCTTTACACCGCAACGGAATTCGACGTGAGCGCCTTCGACCCGCTGCGGCCGTCGCTGGTGGAGATGGGGCGCGCGGTGGTGCGCGACGGCCACCGCAACGGCGGCGTGGTGCTCCTGATGTGGGCGGGCATCCTGGCCTACCTGGACCGCTACGGCTATGACTACGTCACCGGCTGCGTGTCGGTCCCCATCGGCGACGAATCCGACGGTGACGTGCCCGGCAACCGGCTGCGCGGCGTGCGCGACTTCGTCCTGAGCCGGCACGCCGCGCCGGCCGAGTTCCGCGTGCACCCGCACCGGCCGGTCCGCGTCGGCGGGCGGTCCCTCGACGACATCTCCGCTCCGCCACGGCCGTCGGTCCCGGCCCTGATGCGCGGCTATTTGCGGCTGGGCGCGCAGGTGTGCGGCCAGCCGGCGCACGACCCGGACTTCGGCGTCGGCGACTTCTGCGTGCTGCTGGACAAACGCCGGGCCGACACCCGATATCTGCGCCGACTGCGGTCGGTGTCGGCGGCGGCCGAGCTGGCCGGCGGCGCGCGATGAACGCTCCGATCGCAACCCGGCTGGCCGCCCACGCCTGGCTGCCCCGCGCGACCTGCGACAGCAGCTGCGTCGGTGTCGGCCCCGCGTCCTCGCGCTGGCGGGTGGCGCTGCGGGTGACGCTTCGCGTCATGCTGGCGCTGCTGCTGGCGCCTGGGGTGCCGCTGGTGGTGGTGCCGCTCCCGGGCCAGCTGCGGGTGCAGCGCTTCTACTGCCGCGTGGTGTTGCGCTGCTTCGGCGTGCGAATCCGGGTGTCGGGCAGCCCGATCCGCAACCTGCGCGGGGTGCTGGTGGTCAGCCCGCACATGTCGTGGCTGGACGTCTTCGCGATCGGTTCGGTGCTGCCGGGGTCGTTCGTGGCCCGCGCCGACATGTTCACGGGCCGCCTGGCCCGCATGCTCAAGATCATCCCCATCGAACGCGCCAGCCTGCGGCGGCTGCCCGGCGTCGTGGACACCGTCGCCGCCCGGCTGCGCTCCGGCCGAACGGTGGTGGCCTTCCCCGAGGGCACCACGTGGTGCGGCGTGGCGTGCGGCTCGTTCTACCCGGCGATGTTCCAGGCCGCTATCGACGCCGGGCGTCCGGTGCAGCCGCTGCGGCTGACCTATCACCACGTCGACGGCACCGTCTCCACGGCCCCGGCCTTCGTCGGCGACGACACCCTGTGGGCGGCCATCTGCCGCCTGCTCGCCGTGCGCCGCACGTGGGCGCACGTGCACGTCGAATCCCTGCAGCTGCCGGGCACCGACCGGCGGGTGCTGGCGCGCCGCTGCCAGGCGGCGGTGGGCGTGGGGAGGCCGCAGCGCCTTGGGCCCCGCCACGTGCTGGTGGCGTCCTAGCGTTAGCGCCGCCCCGGTATCGTGGGGCAAGTCATGGTCTACCTGGATCACGCCGCCACCACCCCGATGCACGCCGCCGCCGTCGAGGCGATGACGGCCGTCCTCGGCACCGTGGGCAACGCGTCGTCGCTGCACACCAGCGGCCGGGCGGCCCGGCGCCGCATCGAGGAATCCCGGGAGCTGATCGCGGACAAGCTGGGCGCGCGCCCCTCGGAGGTGATCTTCACCGCGGGCGGCACCGAGAGCGACAACCTGGCCCTCAAGGGCATCTACTGGGCGCGCCGGGCCGCCGAGCCGCACCGCCGGCGCATCATCACCAGCGCCGTCGAACACCACGCCGTGCTGGACTCGGTGAACTGGCTCGTCGAACACGAAGGCGCCGAGGTGACCTGGCTGCCCACCGCCGCCGACGGCTCGGTGTCGGCGGCCGCGCTGCGCGACGCGCTCGAAGGCCACGACGACGTCGCCCTGGTATCGGTGATGTGGGCCAACAATGAGGTCGGCACGGTCCTGCCGGTCGGCGAAATGGCAGCTGTGGCAGCCGAATTCGGCGTGCCGATGCACAGCGACGCCGTTCAGGCGGTGGGGCAGTTGCCCGTCGACTTCGCCGCCAGCGGGCTGTCGGCGATGAGCATCACCGCCCACAAGTTCGGCGGCCCGCCCGCGGTGGGCGCGCTGCTGCTGCGCCGCGACGTCGCCTGCGTGCCGCTGCTGCACGGCGGCGGCCAGGAACGCGACATCCGTTCCGGCACACCCGATGTCGCCGGCGCGGTGGCGATGGCGACGGCGGCCAGGATCGCGGTCGACGGGCTCGAGGCGCACAGCGCGCGCCTGCGGGCGCTGCGCGACCGGCTGGTCGACGGCGTGCTCTCAGGTATCGACGACGTCAGCCTCAACGGCGCCCGCGACCCGCTGCGGCTGCCGGGCAACGCGCACTTCACCTTCCGCGGATGCGAGGGCGACGCGCTGCTGATGCTGTTGGACGCCAACGGGATCGAGTGTTCCACCGGGTCGGCGTGCACCGCCGGCGTCGCGCAGCCGTCGCACGTGCTGACCGCGATGGGTGCCGACCCGGCCAGCGCCCGCGGATCGCTGCGGCTCTCGTTGGGGCACACCAGCGTCGACGCCGACGTCGACGCGGTGCTGGCCGTGCTCCCCGCGGCCGTCGACCGGGCACGACGGGCCGCGCTGGCCGCCGCGGGGGCCTAAGTGAAGGTTCTCGCCGCGATGAGCGGCGGCGTCGACTCGTCGGTCGCCGCCGCCCGCATGGTCGACGCCGGGCACGACGTGGTCGGCGTGCACCTGGCGCTGTCGGCCGCGCCGGGCGCGCTGCGCACCGGCTCGCGGGGCTGCTGCTCGAAGGAGGACGCCGCCGACGCGCGCCGCGTCGCCGACGTGCTCGGGATCCCGTTCTACGTATGGGATTTCGCGGAGCGGTTCGAGGCCGACGTGATCGACGACTTCGTCGAGTCGTACGCGCGCGGCGAGACACCGAACCCCTGCGTGCGGTGCAACCAGCGGATCAAGTTCTCGGCGCTGTCCGCCAAAGCCCTCGCGCTGGGCTTCGACGCGGTGGCCACCGGCCACTACGCGCGGCTTTCCGGCGGCCGGCTGCGCCGGGCCGTCGATCGGGACAAGGATCAGTCCTACGTGCTGGCGGTGCTGACCGCCGAGCAGTTGCGCCACGTGGCGTTTCCGATCGGCGACACGCCCAAGCCCCAGATCCGCGCCGAGGCCGCCCGCCGCGGCCTGGCCGTCGCCGACAAGCCCGACAGCCACGACATCTGCTTCATCCCGTCCGGTGACACCCGGGCCTTCCTGGGCGAGCGCATCGGCGTGCGGCGGGGCAGCGTCGTCGGCCCCGACGGCGCCGTGCTCGCCAGCCACGACGGCGTGCACGGGTTCACCATCGGGCAGCGCAAGGGCCTGGGCATCGCCGGGCCCGGGCCGGACGGCCGCCCGCGCTACGTGACGGCGATCGACCCCGACACCGCGACCGTGCGGGTGGGCCAGGCGGCCGACCTCGACGTGCACGCGCTCGCGGGGCGGTCTCCGGTTTTCACCGCGGGGGTCCCGCCGCGAGGACCCGTCGAGTGCGCCGTCCAGGTCCGGGCGCACGGCGAGACGGTCGGCGCCATCGCCGAACTGGCCGGCGACGAGCTCGTCGTGCGGCTACGCAGCTCGCTGCGCGGCGTGGCGCGCGGCCAGACTTTGGTGCTGTACCGCCCGGACCCCGATGGCGACGAGGTGCTCGGCAGCGCGACCATCGCCGCCACCGCGCGCTGAGCGCTCCAGCAATTCCTTGAGGATCCGCCAAGGGCGGTTTTCGACCTTTCCCCGTCTGCGGAGAAAGGAGCTTACCGGCATGAGCACCCAGCAAGTCGCGGCGCGTGGGGCGCCGGCCGTGCAAAGCTGCGCCCGGCTCCACCGCGCTTGCGATCGCCACTAGGCCGGAACGTTGGCGGCGATGTTGGTCATCACGATGTCGGACACCGATTGCGGGAAGCCGCAGAACGTGACCTCCAGCAGGGCCACCGAGGCGACCCGGTAGTCGCGGCCGCACCCGCCGGGTCCCAGGTGCAGGGTGCTGGTCTTGGCGGTCCAGTCGCCGACGAGCAGCTGGCCGGCCGAGCCGCCCGCGCAGTCGCCGACGGTGCGCACCAGGGCGGCGAACGCGCGCCGCGCGGTGTCGGCGTCGGGGTAGGCCGCGGCGCCCTCGGAGATCAGCGCGCCGGCGGGCGGGTCCTGGAAGGTGGTCTTGTGAAATTCCTCGACGTCCGGCCCGAAGGTCGCGGTCTCCGCATAGAGGAATCGGCACTCCCGCGGCGTGCTCTCGGCGAGGGCGTCGATGTCCACCGGGCGGTTGCCGTCCATCGAGGGAATGATTGTCAGGTGCTCACCGGCGCCGGTGATGGCGCGCATCCGCGACTGGTCGAGCAGGATGGTGTCGACGTTCACGCCGCGCACGCCCTTTGCGCCGGGGCCGAAACCGGGCAACGCCGCGCCGTCGACCACCCGGGTGCATGCCGCCGCCAACAGCACGGCGCCCCACCCGCACAGCAGCAGCCGCCGCCCTGTCTGTCTTGCCACGCCCCACACCGTTCGCACCTTCTTCGGCTTGAACCTACCCGCCGGGCACACCCCTGGCGACCGGCATCCGGCACCGGGTCGAATACGGTTGGGCGGTGAGTGCTTTCGCGCACCCGTTCGCCACGGCCAGCGGCATCGGGTCCTGGCCCGGCACCGCCGCGCGGCAGGCCGCCGAGGTGGTCGTCGGCGAGTTGGCGGACGCGCTGGCCCACCTCGTCGAGCTGCCCGCCCGGGGGGTGGGCGCCGACCTGCTCGGGCGGGCCGGCGCGCTGCTAATCGACGTGGCCATCGACACCGTGCCGCGCGGCTACCGCATCGCCGCGCGGCCCGGGGCGGTGACCCGCCGCGCTGTCAGCCTCCTCGACGAGGACATGGATGCGCTCGAGGAGGCCTGGGAGACCGGCGGGCTCCGCGGCGGCGGGCGCGTGGTGAAGGTGCAGGCCCCCGGCCCCATCACGCTGGCCGCCGGGCTCGAGCTGGCCAACGGCCACCGGGCCATCACCGATCCGGGGGCCGTGCGCGACCTGGCGGCGTCGCTGTCCGAGGGCGTGGCCGCGCACCGCGCGGCGCTGGCTCGCCGCCTCGACACCCCGGTGGTGGTGCAGCTCGACGAGCCGTCGCTGCCGGCGGCCTTGGGGGGCCGGCTCTCCGGGGTGACGTCGCTGAGCCCCGTGGCCGCGCTCGACGAGGCCGTGGCCGTCACGCTGCTCGACGCCTGCGTGGCGACCGTGGGCGGCGAGGTGCTGCTGCATTGCTGCGACCCCGAAGTGCCGTGGGAGTTGTTGCAGCGCAGCACAATTGGTGCGATATCCGTGGCGGCGTCGACGCTGCGCGCGCCGGACCTGGACGGCGTGGCCGCGTTCGTCGAATCGGGCCGGACTGTCATGCTCGGCGTGGTCGACTCCGTCGCCCCGGAGCGGCGACCCTCGGCGGAGGAGGTGGCGCGCGCGGTGGTCGCGGTGACCGATCGCCTCGGGTTCGAGCGCTCGGCGCTGCGCGACCGGATCGGCCTCACCCCCGCGTGCGGCCTGGCGGGCGCGACGCCGCAGTGGGCACGCACCGCGATCGCGCTTGCCCGCAAGGCCGCCGACGCGTTCGCCGAGGACCCCGACGCGATCTAAAAAACGCAACCAAACGGTTGCGCGTTGGCCCGCGGTGTGGTGTAGTGACAGGCAACCAGGAGGTTGCATATGAGCACCGATCGCATCGAGAAGCAAGTACTGCTGCGCGCGCCGCTGGAGCGGGTGTGGCGGGCCATCAGCGACGCCGAGGAGTTCGGCCGCTGGTTCGGGGTGCGTTTCGACGGGCCGTTCGTCGCCGGCCGGCCCGTCACCGCGACGATCACCCCGACCACCGTCGACGAGGAGGTCGCCCGGCGTCAGGAACCGCACGCGGGGGTGAGCACCACGTGGCACGTCGTCGCCATCGAACCGCCGCGACGCTTCGCCTACCGCTGGCAGCCGTGCGCGGGCGACCCGGACGTCGACGGGGGCGCCACCACGCTGGTCGAGTTCGCCCTGTCCGAGACGCCCGACGGTGTGCTGCTCACCATCACCGAATCCGGCTTCGACGCCATCCCCGAGGCGCGCCGCACGTCGGCCTTCGAGTCCAACTCCGAGGGCTGGGCCATCCAAACCGACCTGGTGCGCCGGTACCTGGAAGACGCCCGGGTATGAGCCCCGTCGGCGCGCCGCTGCACCCCTTTTTCAGCGCGCTCGGCGATCCCAACCGGCTGCGCATCGTCGTGCGGCTGTGCGAACTGGGCCCCAGCTCGACGTCGCAGGTGAGCGGCGAGATTCCGGTCACCCGGCAAGCCGCGAGCAAGCACCTGGCGCTGCTGGAGGACGCCGGGCTGGTCACCAGCAGCCGGCGCGGCCGCGAACGCGTGTGGACGGTGCAGACCGAGCCGCTGGCCCGGGCCAGCGACTACCTCACCCAGCTGTCGCGCCGGTGGGACGCCGCGGTGGAGCGGTTGCGGGCCTACGTGGAAGAGGACTGAGCGTTTACGTCTCCGCGAACGCGGCGGCCGGGCCCGTCGGCGCGCTCCGATAGCCTGCGAGGGTGAGTTCAGCAGAGGCTGATCCGACCGAGGCGCCAGCGCCCGACGTCCGGCGGGAATGGCAGGAATTGGCCGACGAGGTCCGCGAACACCAATTCCGCTACTACGTGCGCGACGCGCCGATCATCTCCGACGCGGAGTTCGACCAGCTGCTGCGCCGGCTGGAGGCGCTCGAGCAGCGCTACCCGGAACTGCGCACGCCCGACTCGCCGACCCAGCTCGTCGGCGGCGCCGGCTTCGCCACCGATTTCACCTCGGCCGAGCACCTCGAGCGGATGCTCTCCCTGGACAACGTGTTCAGCGCCGACGAATTCGAGCTGTGGGCGGCTCGCGTCCGCGCCGAGGTCGGCGGCGAGGTGCCCTATTTGTGCGAGCTCAAGATCGACGGCGTCGCGCTCGCGCTGGTCTATCGCGGTGGCCGGCTGGTCCGGGCCGCGACCCGCGGCGACGGGCGCACCGGCGAGGACGTCACGCTCAACGCCCGCACCATCGATGACGTCCCCGAACGGCTCACCCCCAGCGAGGCTTACCCCGTCCCCGACGTTCTCGAGGTGCGCGGCGAGGTGTTCTTCCGGCTCGCCGACTTCGAGGCGCTCAACGCCGCCCTGGTCGAGGACGGCAAGACGCCGTTCGCCAACCCGCGCAACAGCGCCGCGGGCTCGCTTCGGCAGAAGGACCCCGCGGTCACCGCGCGCCGCAGGCTGCGGATGATCTGCCACGGCGTGGGCCACACCGAAGGCTTCCGGCCCGCCACGCTGCACGACGCCTACCTCGCGCTGGGCGCCTGGGGGCTGCCCGTCTCCGAACACACCGCCCGGGTCGACGACGTCGCCGGTGCGCTCGAGCGCATCACCTACTGGGGCGAGCACCGCCACGACGTGGACCACGAAATCGACGGCGTGGTGGTCAAAGTCGACGACGTGGCGCTGCAGCGCCGGCTCGGATCCACCTCGCGGGCGCCGCGCTGGGCGATCGCCTACAAGTACCCGCCGCAGGAGGTGCAGACCAAGCTCCTCGACATTCGTGTCAACGTCGGGCGGACCGGGCGCGTCACCCCGTTTGCATTCATGACGCCGGTCAAGGTCGCCGGCTCGACGGTCGGGCTGGCCACCCTGCACAACGCCGCCGAGGTCAAGCGCAAGGGCGTGCTGATCGGCGACACCGTAGTGATCCGCAAGGCCGGCGACGTCATCCCCGAGGTGCTGGGCCCCATCGTCGACCTGCGCGACGGCTCGGAACGCGAATTCGTCATGCCCACAACGTGTCCCGAGTGCGGCACCCCGCTCGCCCCGGCCAAGGAGGGCGACGCCGACATCCGCTGCCCCAACGCCCGCTCCTGCCCGGCGCAGTTGCGGGAGCGGGTTTTTCACGTCGCGGGCCGCGGCGCGCTGGACATCGAGGGGCTCGGCTACGAGGCCGCCATCGCGCTGCTGCAGGCCGGCGTGATCGCCGACGAGGGCGACCTGTTCACGCTGACCGAGGACGACCTGCTGCGCACCGAGTTGTTCCGCACCAAGGCCGGCGGGCTGTCGGCCAACGGCGCCCGGCTGCTGGCCAACCTGGACAAGGCCAAGGCGCAGCCGCTGTGGCGGGTGCTGGTGGCGTTGTCGATCCGGCACGTCGGGCCGACGGCCGCGCGCGCCCTGGCCACCGAGTTCGGCAGCATCGAGGCGATCGAAAAGGCGTCGACCGAGCAGCTGGCCGCGGTCGAGGGAGTCGGTCCCACCATCGCGGCCGCCGTCACCGAGTGGTTCACCGTGGACTGGCACCGCGCGATCGTCGACAAGTGGCGCGAGGCCGGCGTGCGGATGGCCGACGAGCGCGACGAGAGCGTGCCGCGCACGCTGGAGGGCCTGACCATCGTCGTCACCGGGTCGCTGACCGGCTTTTCCCGCGACGACGCCAAGGAGGCGATCGTGGCGCGCGGCGGCAAGGCCGCGGGCTCGGTGTCGAAGAAGACCGACTACGTCGTCGCCGGCGACTCGCCCGGCTCCAAGTACGACAAGGCGGTAGAGCTGGGGGTGCCGATCCTCGACGAGGACGGCTTCCGCCGGCTGCTCGAGCACGGCCCCTCCGACACGGCGACCTAGCTCGGCCGAGACGTCGCGGGAAGCCTTTCGTGGGCGCTACGACACGGGCTGCCGACCGGCATGGGCGCTCTGATCCACCGGCGCAACGTTGCGCAGACGCCTTTTCAGGCTCGCGGTCCGCAGCAGCCGAATGGTGAGGCTTATGCTGCCCAGCATCGGGCCCAATCCGATATAGATCCGGAGCGAATGTATGCCGTGCAGTTCGAGGTTGCCGAACACATAGAAGCATCCCAGGCTGAAGACGGTGGCGGGGATGGAAAACGCCATCGGGGAACTGCGATCCGCGATGACTTGCCTCGCGTAATCCAGCTCGTCGTTGGACATCGGTTCCCCGCGGCGCAATTTATTGAGGACTTTCGCGGCGCCGCCGATTTCTTCGCTGATCGGGGCGGATTCGCGTCGCATGATCCGTTGCGAGAAGGCATAGAACAACGTGCCGAAGACCGGTATGCCCACGCCGGCGAGTATGGCCAGATAACCGAAAAGGCTCATATGACGACGCTCTCAGGGCCGGCCCGCGCGCGACGAGTCGAAAGCCACCGCGGGGTCTCCGTCCTCCCAGAGCAGCAGTTGGCGAACCGCCGAACGCGGCCCGTACGGGCGAAGCATGCTGCTGGCGGGGCGGGGGCGCACGCGCTGGGGCCACCAGAACCACCGGCCGAGCAGCGCGGCGACGGACGGCGTCATAAACGAACGCACGATCAGCGTGTCGAACAGCAGCCCTAGGCCGATCGTGGTACCGACTTGGCCCAGCACCAACAAAGCGGAGAACACGAAGGACGACATGGTGAAGGCGAACACCAGGCCGGCTGACGTCACCACCGCCCCGCTGCCCGCCATCGCACGGATGATGCCGGTGTTCAAGCCGGCGCGGACTTCCTCTTTGAACCGGGAGATCAGCAACAAATTGTAGTCGGACCCCACCGCCAAGAGGATGATGACCGACAGCGCAAGGCAAATCCAGTACAGCTTGATACCCAAAACGTCCTGCCAAATCAGCACCGAAAGCCCGAAAGAGGCGCCCAACGAAAGCGCCACCGTGCCGACGATGACGATCGCGGCGACCAGGCTGCGGGTGATGATCAGCATGATGATCAAAATCAGGCTCAGCGCGGCTATCCCGGCGATCATGAGGTCGTACTTGGCGCCGTCGGCGATGTCCTTATAGGTCGCCGCGGTGCCGGCGAGATAAATGTTCGAGTCCCCGAGGGGAGTGTTTTTCACGGCTTGTTTCGCCGCCTCCCGAATCGGGTCGATATGCGAGATGCCTTCGGGGGTGGCGGGATCCCCCTCGTGGGAAATGATCATGCGGGCGGCCTTGCCATCCGGCGAGAGGAACATTTTCAAACCCCGCTGGAACTCGGGGTTTTGGAAAGCCTCCGGGGGCATGTAGAAGGAGTCGTCGTTCTTCGCGGCGTCATAGGCCTGCCCCAGGGCGGTCGCCGTGTCGGTGTTAGCTCGCGTCTGGGCATTGATCCCGAAATTGGTGGCGTAGTTGGACAGCGTCAGTCCCAGGTTCTTCTCCTGGTCGGCGATCTGGGGCGGCAGCAGCGTCACCAGCTTCTGCTGGCCCGCATCCAATTTGTCCAGGCTGGCGGTGAGCTTTTCGAACTGCGCGCTGAGCTGATCAATGCCGTCGAGCGCGTCGAAGACGGACCTGAGCGCATAGCATGCGGGAATGTCATAGCAGTGCCTTTCCCAGTAGAAGTAACTGCGAATCGGCCGGAAGAAATCGTCGAAATTCGCGATCTTGTCGCGCAGCTCGTTAATGGTGGCGATCGTGTCGTGGAAGCTCTGGGTCTCGTCGTGGGTTGAGGCCGCGAGGTCTTTTTGCAGCGAATACTGCCGGTTCAAAATGCTGATGGTGTCTCTTAGCGTGTCGGCCTGCTTCCGTATGTCCTCCGCGCGCTCTTTTTGGTACTGCAGGTTCTCGATGTTGCCGATGCTGCCCGCGCTGATCTGAAAAGCCAACGACGTGTGTTCGATCGGCGTTCCCAGGGGCCTGGTCATCGACTGCACTTGGGCGATGCCGGGCAGGTGGGCGATGGCTTTTGCGACCCTTTCCAAATTGATCATGTCGGCCGGATTCCGCATGTCGTGATCGGTTTCGATCATCAGCAGTTCGGGATTCAGCCGGGCCTGGGAAAAATGGCGCTCGGCAGCCGCATATCCGATGTTGGCGGGCGCACTGGCGGGCATGTAGGCACGGGCGTCGTAGTTCGTCTTGTAGCCGGGCAGGGCGAGCAAACCGATGAGCGCTACCGCGGTAGCCACCACCAGAATCGGTCCGGGCCAGCGGACGATCGCGGTGCCGATGCGCCGCCACCCCCGGGTCGCGACCCTGCGCTTGGGGTCGAAGAGCCCGAACAGACCGCCCACGGCGATCACGGCGGGGGCCAGGGTGAGGGCGGCCGCCAGCGCGACCAGGATGCCTAGCGCGGCGGGAATCCCCAGGCTCTGAAAATAATTCAGCCGGGTGAAGCGCAAACAGAACACCGCGCCGGCAACGGTAAGGCCCGAGCCCAAGACCACGTGGGCGGTTCCGCGATACATGGTGTAAAAGGCGGTTTCGCGGTCCTGCCCGTCGTGCCGTGCCTCGTGGTAACGGCCGAGAAAGAATATGGCGTAGTCCGTCCCGGCGGCGATCACCAGCAGGGTGAGCAGATTCGTCGAATAGGTCGACAGCCCGATCAACCCGACGCTTCCCAAAAACGCGACCACGCCCCGGGCCGCGGCCATTTCGATGATGACCGCCGCCAGCACCACGATCGAGTTGACGAACGAACGGTAGACCCACAACAGCATCGCCAGAATCACCAAGACGGTGATGATCGTGACCTTGAAGGTGCCTTTGCTACCGACTTCGAACTGATCGGCCACCAGCGGCGCCGCGCCGGTCACGTAGGCCTTGACGCCGGGTGGCGGCGTCGTATGAGCCACGATCTGGCGGACCGTGTCGACGGACTCGTTGGCTAGGGCATCGCCCTGGTTACCGGCGAGATACACCTGAACGTAGGCGGCCTTGCCGTCCTTGCTTTGCGAGCCCGCCGCCGTCAGCGGATCTCCCCAGAAGTCCTGGACGTGCTCCACATGCTTGGTGTCTTGCTCGAGTTTGCGCACCAAGGAGTCGTAGAACCGGTGCGCGTCAGCGCCCAGCGGTTTGTCGCCTTCCAGCACGATCATGGCCGCGCTGTCGGAGTCGAACTCGCGAAACACTTTGCCGATGCGTCGCATCGCCTGAAACGACGGCGCATCGGGGGAGTTCAGGGACACGTTGTGCGCTTTGGCGACGTCTTCCAGGTTCGGCACCGCGATATTGGCGATGGCGGCCAGCCCCACCCAGAGCAGCAGGATCGGCACCGAAAGCCGGCGGATCGCGTGCGCCACGGCAGGGCGCGGGGCGTCTGGGTCGCTCATGCGGACTTCACCAGGCAAAAGGTGTAGGCGTTCACTTCGTTGACGATCCTTTCGTCCTTCACTTCGCCGTCCACCAGGATGCGACAGCCAAGGGAATCGCTATTGCCTTGTGCCACAAGGTTGCTGAATGCTCCGGGCTGCGTCGTGACCATGGTTAAGGACCACGGCAGGGGCGCGTTCAAGACCTGCCGCGGCTGAACATTGGTGTCCACGTAATTGATCGTTGCCACCGCCCCCGGGTCGCCAAAGACCTCAAGGGTAATGTGTTTGGGATTGAACGGCTCGGTCTGTTCCGAGGCGCCGCTGGCGGCCGACGTATTGTTGTGCGACCCGAAGACCCCGTGGAGTCGATAGATGCAGAACGACGCGACGGCCGCGACCACGACGACGACCAGCGCTATCCACCACCGCCTGACCCCAGTGGTGACTGACATCCTGCTCACCGTTGGCCTTTCGATCGACAGCTTGACAGTACGGTACGGGACCGGCCAGGACAAGAGACGGTACCGTCTACATCGGCCGGGGCGCACCGGCCGCCCGCCGGGCATTCGGTTAGCGAATGTCGTTATCCGCCAGGGCGCGTCAGGGCGGGGATGATCACCTCATCGACCAGGGCCTCCACGGTGCGTTGGGTGGGCGGCCGGTTGGCCATGACCGACCGAAAGATGAGGTAGCCGGGCAGCAGGTCCCAGAGTTCGTCGCTGGGGGCGGCCTCGCCGATCTCGCCCCGCTCGACGGCCTGCCGCAGGATGTGCGCGACCAAGGCCTTCCGCTGATCGAGAAACTGATGCATCGCGTCGTTGAGCGCGCTGTTGCGAGACACCTCGACCAGCACCGCGCGGATGGTGCGGGCGTGCTGGCCGGCCTGCTCGCACACCACCTGACCCAGCCGCAGCAAATCGCCCCGTAGCGTGCCGGTGTCGGGTGCGACGACCACCTGGCGGATGCCCTCGATGAACGCTGCCAGCACCAGTTCGGCTTTGGAGGGCCAGCGCCGGTACACCGTGGCTTTGCTGGCGCGCGCGGTGGCCGCGACGGCGTCCACCGTCAACCCGTCGTACCCGTGCTCCTGCAGGAGCCGCAACGTCACCGCCAACAACTCAGCCTCCCGAGGAGACCACAGCGATGACCCGGCGGTGCGATCGGAAATCTGGGTCACAATGCCTACCATAAAACGTTCGCCGAAGCGCGGCCGCGAGACGCGGATGAGGGCCCGCGGCGGTGGTAGGCGCCGGCTCAGCGCAGCATGGTGGCCACGATCCCGGCGAGGTAGCCCAGCCGCGCCACCTCCGACGGACGGAACTCCGGGCCCGGGCGGCCCAGCACCACCGCCGTGTGCGGGTCCCCGAGCGGCGCGGCGACCATCGCGATGTCCAGGTCGCGCCACGCCGCCGGCACCCATTCGCCGGCGCCGTCCAGCGTCGCCGCCCGCTCGATCGGCAGCCACGGGGCCGAATCCGCCGGCGTTTCCGGGGCGCCCGGGCTGCCCGCGAGGCGCTGCGGCTCCCCGTGTTCGTTGCGCAACACCGTGCACCAGCTGACCCGCAGCACCTTGGGCGCCTCATCGACGAGCGTCTGCAGCCGCGAGGCGTTGTCGCGGGCCGCGGCGACATGGTCGAGCAGCTCCAGCTCGCGGTGGGCCTCCAGCAGCCCGGTGTGTGGGCGGACGCTGTCGACGCGGACGTCGGGCAGCGACTCGGCCGCCGTGATCAGCCGGTCCGGCATCGCCCCCGGCGGCAGCTCGATGACCAGGTCGTCGATCGCATAGCCCGCGCTGCGCTCCACCACGTCCAGCGACAGGATGTCGGCCCCCACCGAGCCGAGCGCCACCGCCAGCGACCCCAGGCTGCCGGGGCGGTCGGCCAGCACGATGCGCAACAGGTAGGACGGCACGGCCAACACTGTTGCACAGCGATGTGTCGGCAACATTTCGGTTTGCATCGCTCCGGCGGGCGAGCGCCAAGCGCGCGCTGGGTAGGCTTTCGGGTCGTGTCTCAGATCTCTCGCGACGAGGTGGCGCACCTCGCCCGCCTGGCCCGGTTGGCGTTGACGGATGCCGAGCTCGACAGCTACGCCGGCCAACTCGACGCCATCCTGACCCACGTCGGCCAGATCCAGGGCGTCGACGTCACCGGCGTCGAGCCCACCGACAACCCGCTCAAGGACGTCAACGTCACGCGACCCGACGAGATGACGCCGTGCCTGACCCAGCAACAGGCGCTGGCCGAGGCGCCCGAGGCCGTCGACGGCCGCTTCGCCGTCCCGCAGATCCTGGGGGACGCCGAGTGAACGAGATCGTCCGCTCCGACGCCGCGACGCTGGCCGCCCGGGTCGCCGCAAAGGAGCTGTCGTCCACGGAAATCACCCGGGCCTGCCTGGACCGGATCGAGGCAACGGACGACCGGTACCACGCGTTTCTGCACGTGGCGGCCGACGAGGCGCTGGCGGCGGCGGCGGCCGTCGACAAAGCCGTGGCCGCCGGGGAGCCGCCGCCCTCGGCGCTGGCCGGGGTGCCGCTGGCGCTCAAGGACGTCTTCACCACCACCGACATGCCGACCACCTGCGGCTCCAAGATCCTCGAAGGCTGGCGCTCTCCCTATGACGCCACGGTCACCGCGCGGCTGCGCGCGGCCGGCATCCCGATCCTGGGCAAGACGAACATGGACGAGTTCGCGATGGGCAGCTCGACGGAGAACTCGGCCTACGGCCCCACCCGCAACCCGTGGGACCTGGACCGGGTGCCCGGCGGCTCGGGGGGCGGCAGCGCGGCGGCGCTGGCCGCGTTCCAGGCGCCGCTGGCCATCGGCACCGACACCGGGGGCTCCATCCGCCAGCCGGCTGCGCTGACCGCGACCGTCGGGGTCAAGCCCACCTACGGCACGGTGTCGCGCTACGGGCTGGTCGCCTGCGCGTCGTCGCTGGACCAGGGCGGGCCGTGCGCGCGCACGGTGCTGGACACCGCGCTGCTGCACCAAGTGATCGCCGGGCACGACCGCCGCGACTCGACCTCCCTGGCCGCCGAGGTGCCCGACGTCGTCGGCGCCGCCCGGGCCGGCGCGGCCGGTGACCTGCGCGGCGTGCGCGTCGGGGTGGTGCGCCAGCTGCGCGGCGAGGGCTACCAGCCGGGGGTACTGGCGTCGTTCGAGGCCGCCGTCGAGAAGCTGACCGGCTTGGGCGCCGAGGTCAGCGAAGTCGACTGCCCCCATTTCGACCACGCGCTGGCCGCCTACTACCTGATCCTGCCGTCGGAGGTGTCGAGCAACCTGGCCCGCTTCGACGCGATGCGCTACGGGCTGCGCGTCGGCGACGACGGCACCCACAGCGCCGAGGAGGTGATGGCGCTGACGCGGGCCGCCGGGTTCGGCCCGGAGGTCAAGCGGCGCATCATGATCGGCACCTACGCGCTGTCGGCCGGCTATTACGACGCCTACTACAACCAGGCGCAGAAGGTGCGCACGCTGATCGCCCGCGACCTCGATGAGGCCTACCGGTCGGTGGACGTGCTGGTATCGCCCGCGACGCCGACCACGGCGTTCCCGCTCGGCGAGAAGGTGGACGACCCGCTGGCGATGTACCTGTTCGACCTGTGCACCCTGCCGCTCAACCTGGCCGGCCACTGCGGCATGTCGGTGCCGTCGGGGCTGTCGCCGGACGACGGCCTGCCGGTGGGGCTGCAGATCATGGCCCCCGCGCTGGCCGACGACCGGCTGTACCGGGTCGGCGCCGCCTACGAGGCGGCTCGGGGCCCGCTGCCGGCCGCTCCCACGGTTTAACGGTTTGGCGGCCAACCGCGCCTTTCGACGGGCTACCGCCCGCTTCCGCGGGGCAAGATGAAGGCATGCGGATCGGAATTCTCACCGGGGGCGGCGACTGCCCCGGCCTGAACGCGGTCATCCGGGCGATCGTGCGCACCTGCGACGCCCGCTACGGCTCGTCGGTGGTCGGCTTCCAGGACGGGTGGCGCGGATTGCTGGAGAATCGGCGGCTGCAGCTGCACAACGATGACCGCAACGACCGGCTGCTCGCCAAGGGCGGCACGATGCTGGGCACCGCGCGGGTGCATCCGGACAAGCTTCGCGCCGGGCTGGACCAGATCAAGCAGACCCTGGACGACAACGGCATCGACGTGCTGATCCCGATCGGCGGCGAGGGCACGCTGACCGCGGCGCACTGGCTGTCGGAGGAGAACGTTCCCGTGGTCGGCGTGCCGAAGACCATCGACAACGACATCGATTGCACCGACGTCACTTTCGGCCACGACACCGCGCTGACGGTGGCCACCGACGCCATCGACCGGCTGCACAGCACCGCCGAGTCCCACCAGCGGGTGATGCTGGTGGAGGTGATGGGGCGACACGCGGGGTGGATCGCGCTCAACGCCGGGCTGGCGTCGGGCGCGCACATGACGCTGATCCCCGAGCAGCCCTTCGACGTCGAGGAGGTCTGCCGGCTCGTCAAACGGCGCTTCCAGCGCGGGGATTCGCACTTCATCTGCGTGGTGGCCGAGGGTGCAAAGCCGGTCGCGGGCTCAATCACGCTGCGGGAGGGCGGAATCGACGAGTTCGGCCACGAGCGTTTCACCGGGGTGGCCGCCCAGCTGGGCGCCGAGGTGGAAAAGCGGATCAACAAGGAGGTCCGGGTGACGGTGCTGGGCCACGTCCAGCGCGGCGGCACCCCGACCGCCTACGACCGGGTGCTCGCGACGCGGTTCGGTGTCAACGCGGCCGACGCGGCACACGCGGGTGAGTACGGCCAGATGGTGTCGCTGCGCGGCCAGGACATCGGCCGGGTGCCGCTGGCGGATGCCACGCGCCGGCTCAAGCTGGTGCCCGACAGCCGCTACGACGATGCGGCCGCCTTCTTCGGATAGGTGGCGACCGGTTCGCAAACATCCGGTGGCGCCGATTCGACGCCCGGCTGAATTTGCCGTCACATTTGGCAGCGCATGCCTGGTCGGGGCGGGGTTGGTGGTTTTCGGCCAGTTCGAGAGGTTATACGGTGAGGTATGAGCAACCGCGGCTCCCTTCGCGGAGTCGTTCAGCCGCCCGCCGCACCGGCAAGGCCATCGAGGTCGCCGGATCTTCGTGTGCCGCCCTTGCGCTGGCGCGCCGACGCGGATCCGACACCGGCGACGGTGCCCGAGCCCTATCGCGCCGCGCCGCCAAAGCCCGTGAAACCATTCTCGGCCCCCCATACCGCCCGGGCCCCGGTGCGGCGGGTGTCGTCGCCGTTTCGCCGCGAGCCGACAATGGGTGGGACGGCCCTCGACGGCCTGGACCAGCCGAAGCTGGACGACTCGGGGCGGACCGGCTGGCGGGATGTGCTGCGCCGGCTCACCGGAATCGACCTCGGTCCCGGCAGGGACGCCGCCTACGCACACGACCTGCGGGAGCGCATCCGCACGCCGGTGCGCGGGGCGTTCCCGATCGCGGTGCTCAACCTCAAGGGCGGGGTGGGCAAGACCGTGGTGGTCGAGGCGCTCGGCTCGACCTTGGCCGCGGTGCGCAACGACCGGGTGATCGCCGTGGACCTCGACGCCGGCGACCTCGCGGAGCGCCACGGCCGCCGCAACCCGCTGAGCTTGGCCGACCTGCTCGCCGACGGCTCGGTCGCGGACTACGCGCGGATCCGGGCGCACACCTACATGAACAGCTTCGGGCTGGAGGTGCTCGGGCTGCCGGACTATTCGCGCACCGACTGGCGACTGGAGCGCCGCGACGTCGTCAAGGCGTTTTCGATTCTGCGCAAACACTATTCGCTGGTTCTGGTGGACTGCGTCAAGGCGGTCAACTCGGCCGTGATGGACGCCGTCCTGCCGGCGGCCTGTGCCCTGGTGGTTGTCACCAGCACCTCCACCGACGCGATACGCAAGACGAAGACCACCCTGGATCTGTTGAGCCACAACGGGTATCAGCGTTTGATGGCATCCACGGTGCTGGTGATCAACCATGTCCAGCCCGGCAAGGTCGGCGTGCTGGCCGCCAAGGAGCTCGACGAGCTGTCCGCCCGCGTGGGCGCCAGCGTGGTGCTGCCCTTCGACCGCCATGTGCAGGACGGCAAAGAGATCGGGCTGGACCGGCTGAGCAGGGAAAGCAGGCGGGCGTACCTGGAGATGGCGGCCGCGATCGCCGACATGTTCGGGCCGCCGGCTGGCGGGGGAAACCTGCGGTTCGGGGCCCGGCGGGCGCCGCACGGGTCGTGACCGGCGTCCCTCGTTAGGATCGACGGCATGAGTGTTGCTGCCGGCGAGTTGCTGGAGTACGACGAGGTCGTCGCGCGTTTCGACCCGGTCCTGGGCCTCGAGGTGCACGTCGAGCTGTCCACCGTGACCAAGATGTTCTGCGGCTGCGCCACCACGTTCGGCGCCGAACCCAACACCCAGGTGTGCCCCGTATGCCTGGGGCTGCCCGGTTCGCTGCCCGTGCTCAACCAGGCCGCGGTCGAGTCGGCGGTCCGGATCGGCCTGGCGCTGAACTGCGAGATCGTGCCGTGGTGCCGCTTCGCGCGGAAGAACTACTTCTACCCGGACATGCCGAAGAACTACCAGATCTCGCAGTACGACGAGCCGATCGCCATCAACGGCTACCTCGAAGCACCGCTCGAGGACGGCAGCACCTGGCGGGTGGACATCGAGCGGGCGCACATGGAAGAGGACACCGGCAAGCTCACCCACCTGGGCAGCGAGACCGGCCGCATCCACGGCGCGACGACGTCGCTGATCGACTACAACCGGGCCGGCGTGCCGCTGATCGAGATCGTCACCAAGCCCATCGTCGGCGCCGGCGCTAAGGCGCCGCAGATCGCCCGCGCCTACGTGACGGCGTTGCGAGACCTGTTGCGCGCCTTGGGCGTATCCGACGTCCGAATGGACCAGGGGTCGATGCGCTGCGACGCCAACGTGTCGCTGATGCCCAAGGGGGCCGCCGAGTTCGGCACCCGCACGGAAACCAAGAACGTCAACTCGCTGCGTAGCGTCGAGGTCGCCGTCCGTTACGAAATGCAGCGCCAGGCAGCCGTGTTGGCGGCGGGCGGCCGAATCACCCAGGAGACCAGGCACTTTCACGAGGCCGGGTACACCAGCCCGGGCCGCACCAAGGAGACCGCCGAGGACTACCGCTATTTCCCCGAGCCCGACCTGGAGCCCGTCGCACCCGACCGCGAGTGGGTCGAGCGGCTGCGAAAGACCATTCCCGAGCTACCGTGGTTGACCCGCAAGCGGATTCAGCAGGAATGGGGTGTTTCCGACGAGGTGATGCGCGACCTGGTCAACGCCGGCGCCGTCGACCTGGTCATCGAGACCGTCAAGCACGGCGCGGGAAGCGAGCCGGCGCGGGCCTGGTGGGGAAACTTCCTCGTGCAAAAGGCCAACGAGGCCAACGTCGGGTTGGACGAGCTGGCCATCACGCCGGCCCAGGTCGCCGCGGTGATCGCGCTGGTCGACGAGGGCAAGCTGTCGGTCAAGCTGGCCCGCCAGGTCGTCGAGGGGGTGCTGGCCGGTGAGGGCGATCCGGACCAGGTGATGGCCGCGCGCGGCCTGGAACTGGTGCGCGACGACTCCGTCACGCAGGCCGCCGTCGACGAAGCCCTGGCCGCCAATCCCGATGTGGCCGAAAAGATCCGCGGCGGCAAGGTGGCCGCGGCCGGCGCGATCGTGGGGGCGGTGATGAAGGCCACCCGCGGGCAGGCCGACGCGGCGCGGGTGCGCGAACTGGTGCTGGCCGCCTGCGGACAAAGCTGACCGGCGCCGCCGCGGGCCGAGTGTGAAAACGGCGGCGCGACACGCCGATACGGCGTCGCAAGATTCACGCTCGCCGAGCGAAATCAGGTCTTGTCGTCGTTGTTGCGCGGGAAGCCGCCGCCCTGCGGGAACAGCGGGAACACCACGTCGTCGAGCTTCTCGGCGTCCCCGGCCGTCTTGTTGACCGTTGCGCCCCAGACGTTTCCGTCGGGCGACATGCGCAGCGCCCACGCGTGGGCGTGGGTGTCCTTGCGGACCACGTCGGGTTCACCGGTCACGGCGCCCGTCGACGGCGCGAGCCGTACCGCCACCGTCAGCTTCGTGTTGATCAGGTTGACCAACACCGTGCCATCCATCGCCGCGCACCCGGCCACGCCCGGCTTGTCCGGCCAGGTCCACACCGTGGAGACCTCCGAGTTCTTGGTGATGCGCTGCAGGCGATCCGCGGTGGGGGTGCGGTCGGCGACATACAGCGAGCCGTCGACCGGGTCGATGCACAGGCCGCCGCCGGCCCCGACCCCGGACAGCGCCGTCGTCGGCGGCGCCTGACCGATGGTCGTCGGCTGCTCGATGCGCAGCACCTTGCCGGCCAGCGACTTCGGGTCGGCGGCCGCCGCCGGGTTGCCCGCGTCGCCGGTCATCACGACCAGCGTGGTGGGGCTGGTGAAGATCAGCGCCCCGGTGTTGCCGGTGGCCCCCTTCGGGATCCCGGTCAGGATGTCCTTGGGGATGTCGCCGTCGGCGATGCGGATCACCCGGTTGTCGCTCGGCGTGCTGATGTAGGCGTACATCAGCCGGTCCTGGGTGTAGGTGGGCGAGAGCACGATGTCCATCAAGCCGCCGTCGCCG
Source organism: Mycobacterium palustre (assembly GCF_002101785.1). GTDB lineage: Bacteria > Actinomycetota > Actinomycetes > Mycobacteriales > Mycobacteriaceae > Mycobacterium > Mycobacterium palustre. The sequence continues at coordinate 76,889 of NZ_LQPJ01000070.1, read as the reverse complement.
GACGGGTCGACCGGGATCACCATCTTCACCTTCGGCTCGGCGCTGACGGAGATCTCCTTGACCGCCCCGGTGGTGCGCTCGGCGACCAGCGCGGTTTTGCTGTCGGTGCCCATGATCAGGCCGCTGGTGCTCTCCAGGCAGCCCTGCATGACGCCGGGCGCCGGGCACGCCTTCGGGAACGGCGTGGGCGGCAGCGGCGGCGGCGGGGGAGGCGTCGAGCTCGGCTGCGGCTTGAGTTCGGGGTTGGTCGTGAACGGCTGTGACTGGGCGTCGTTGAACCGGGCGCACCCGCTCGACACGAGCGCCACCGCGCACAGCGCGGCGAGCCCCCGCCGCGCCGAGCGCCCTGACAGCCCTAGTCGCATGACCGACAGGCTACGGACACTGCGCCCACCGCCGCCACATGCCCGCCCGTGTCGGGCGCCCGGCCGGCCCCGCTTTGGCGACCCGTCCGGCAAAGCGCGCGGGGTGATTTTGGGGGCATCGGGGCCGTTTTGGCGTACTATCCGCCGATTGCCCGGCCAAAGCGTCGCTCAAATCCCCAATTCAGGGCCATTTGCCCTTACCCTGACACCCGTGACCAGTCAATCGAATGACGCACATTGGCAGCGGCCGGGAGAGTCCCCGGAGGCAATTCCCGGGCGCCCCGCGTCGGCGCGCCTGGTCGATCCCGAAGATGACCTGACGCCGGTCGGGTATCCGGGCGATTTCGGGACCACCACGGTCATCCCCTACCAAGACCCCGGCCAGCACTCCGCGGCGGGCCCGGGTGGCTACAACCTGCTCGACCAGCAGGAGCCCTTGCCTTACGTGCAGCCGCAGTCGGTGCCGCATGCGGCGCCGATCTCGGCCACCGAGCCGGCCCGCATCGACTCGGACATCGAGGACGACCCGCACCGCGCCGCGGGCCGGCGCGGGACCCAGCATCTGGGTTTGCTGCTGTTGCGGGTCGGGCTTGGAGTGGTGCTCGGCGCCCACGGGCTGCAGAAGCTGTTCGGATGGTGGGGCGGCGGGGGGCTGGCCGGTCTGAGGAACTCACTGTCCGACGTCGGCTATCACCACGCCGACGTGCTGGCGTACGTGAGCGCCGGCGGCGAGATCGTGGCGGCCGTGCTGCTCATCCTGGGTCTGTTCACCCCGCTGGCCGCGGCGGGCGCGTTGGCGTTCCTGATCAACGAGCTGCTGGCCACCGTCTCGGCGAAGCCGCATTCGCATTCGTTCTCGTACTTCCTGCCGCAGGGGCACGAATACCAGATCACCCTGATCTTCCTGGCGGCCGCCGTGATCCTGTGCGGGCCGGGCCGCTACGGCTTCGACGCCGGCCGGGGCTGGGCGCATCGCCCGTTCATCGGGTCGTTCGTGGCGCTGCTGGGCGGCATCGCCGGAGGCATCGGGGTATGGGTGCTGCTCAACGGGGTCAACCCGATCGCCTGACCCTCATCGGTAGGGATTGGGGACCCGCCCCGCGCTCGCCTCGGTCAGCAGCGGCAGGGTCGCGAAGCTGACCGCGGGCAGCCGCAGCTCCGCCCCGCTCTTAAGGCGCGCCCGCGCCCAGGATCCCCGGTGAAAGCGCAGCCCGTCGATGTCGTCCCAGGCCACCGCGCGGCTGCCCAGCAGCGTGCGAACGGTCACCCCGGCCTCGTCGGCGACGGTGCGCAGCCGGATGATCAACGCCGACAACAGCACCGGGATGGCCAGCAGCGGCGCGGACACCGGCCACGCCAGCACCGGTATCAGCAATCCCAGGGTCAAGAAGCCGACGGCCAAGTGCGCCATCGGCGACACCTTGATCACGACGGGGGAGTCGGTAACCACCCTGGCATCATCGCACCGCCGCTCGACGCCGGTTCCGGCGCGGAGTCGGGTCGGCGTCGTCGGTGACCGGATTTGACTCTTGAGCTGTGCGAAGGCTACCGTCGGACCCTATGGAAACCGCCGGAAAGCCCGGGATGCTCGTAGTACTTAGTCAGCGCGTTGGTGCCTGACTGAGCCCTTCAGCATTTGAAGCGATCCAGCACCAACGCGCAACCCTCGTTCAGCCGCTGAGCTGACGGGGGTTTTTTCATGCGCGACAACGAGACTGCCAAGTGAAGAGGACGAAATCACAGTGAGCGCTCCCGCCAGGCCGCACGCGCAGCAGCAGCGTGCGACCGACATCGCCACCGACGCGGTGAAACCCGCCGCGAAGACCCCCGCTGTCCAATCGAAACGCGTTGCGCCCGAACAACTTACCGGCGCCCAGGCGGTGATCCGATCGCTGGAGGAGCTCGACGTCGAGGTGATCTTCGGGATCCCCGGCGGCGCGGTGCTGCCGGTATACGACCCGCTGTTCGACTCGAAAAAGCTTCGCCACGTGCTGGTTCGCCACGAGCAGGGCGCCGGCCACGCCGCCAGCGGGTACGCCCACGCCACCGGCAAGGTCGGCGTGATGATGGCGACGTCGGGTCCCGGCGCCACCAACCTGGTCACCCCGCTGGCCGACGCGCAGATGGACTCGATTCCCGTCGTCGCGATCACGGGCCAGGTCGGGCGCGGGCTGATCGGCACCGACGCCTTCCAGGAGGCCGACATCTCGGGCATCACGATGCCGATCACCAAACACAACTTCCTGGTTCGCTCCGGCGACGAGATCCCGAGGGTGATCGCCGAGGCATTCCACATCGCGGCGTCGGGGCGCCCGGGCGCGGTGCTCGTCGACATCCCCAAGGACGTGCTGCAGGGGCAGTGCACGTTCAGCTGGCCGCCGAAGATGGACCTGCCGGGCTACAAGCCCAACACCAAGCCGCACAACCGCCAGATCCGCGAGGCCGCCAAGCTGATCGCGGCCGCGCGCAAGCCGGTGCTCTACGTCGGCGGCGGGGTCATCCGCGGCGAGGCGACCGAGCAGCTGGCCGAACTGGCCGACCTGACCGGCATCCCCGTGGTCACCACGCTGATGGCGCGCGGCGCGTTCCCCGACAGCCACCCGCAGAACCTCGGCATGCCCGGCATGCACGGCACCGTGGCGGCGGTGGCCGCGCTGCAGCGCAGCGACCTGCTGATCGCGCTGGGCACCCGCTTCGACGACCGGGTGACCGGCAAGCTGGACTCGTTCGCGCCCGAGGCCAAGGTCATCCACGCCGACATCGACCCCGCCGAGATCGGCAAGAACCGGCACGCCGACGTGCCGATCGTCGGCGACGTCAAGGCCGTCATCACCGACCTGATCGCGATGCTGAAACACCATGATGTTCCCGGTCACATCGAGATGACCGAGTGGTGGGCGTACCTGCGCAGCGTGCAGGCCACCTACCCGCTGAGCTACGGCCCGCAGAGCGACGGCAGCCTGAGCCCGGAATACGTCATCGAGAAGCTGGGCGAGATCGCCGGGCCGGACGCGGTGTACGTCGCCGGGGTCGGGCAGCACCAGATGTGGGCGGCGCAGTTCATCTCTTACGAAAAGCCGCGCACCTGGCTGAACTCCGGCGGCCTGGGCACCATGGGATTCGCCGTTCCGGCGGCCATGGGCGCCAAGCTCGGCCGCCCGGAGGCGGAGGTGTGGGCGATCGACGGCGACGGCTGCTTCCAGATGACCAACCAGGAGCTGGCCACCTGCGCGATCGAGGGCGCGCCGATCAAGGTGGCGTTGATCAACAACGGCAACCTGGGCATGGTGCGGCAGTGGCAGACTCTGTTCTACGAGGAGCGCTACTCGCAGACCGACCTGGCCACGCACTCGCACCGCATCCCGGACTTCGTGAAGCTGGCCGAGGCGCTGGGTTGCGTCGGATTGCGTTGCGAGCGGGCCGAAGACGTCGTCGACGTCATCAACAAGGCACGCGAGATCAACGACCGCCCGGTGGTGATCGACTTCATCGTCGGCGCCGACGCGCAGGTGTGGCCGATGGTGGCCGCCGGGACCAGCAACGACGAGATCCAGGCCGCGCGCGGCATCCGCCCGCTGTTCGACGACGAGAGCGAAGGGCACGCATGACCAAGACGCACACGTTGTCGGTGCTCGTCGAGGACAAGCCCGGTGTGCTCGCCCGGGTGGCGGCACTGTTCTCGCGCCGCGGCTTCAACATCGAGTCGCTGGCCGTCGGCGCCACCGAGCAGAAGGACATGTCGCGGATGACCATCGTGGTCTCCGCCGAGGACACCCCGCTCGAGCAGGTCACCAAGCAGCTCAACAAGCTCATCAACGTCATCAAGATCGTCGAGCTGAATGAGGACAATTCGATGTCCCGGGAGCTGGCGCTGATCAAGGTGCGCGCCGACGCCGGCAGCCGCAGCCAGGTCATCGAGGCGGTGAACCTGTTCCGCGCCAAGGTGATCGACGTTTCGCCGGAGGCGTTGACCATCGAGGCGACCGGCAACCGGGGCAAGATCGAGGCCCTGCTGCGGGTGCTGGAGCCGTTCGGCATCCGCGAGATCGTCCAGTCCGGGCTGGTGTCGCTGTCCCGCGGCGGGCGCGGAATGAGCTCCGCCAAATAGTTTTTCAGCTGATCGATTCGAAGGAGATAGGAAGTGACGAAGCCTTCTGGTGAGGCATTGCAAATGTTCTACGACGACGACGCCGACCTCACCATCATCCAGGGTCGCAAGGTCGGGGTGATCGGGTACGGCAGTCAGGGGCACGCGCACTCGCTGAGCCTGCGCGACTCCGGCGTGCAGGTGCGCGTGGGCCTGAAGGAGGGTTCGAAGTCGCGGCCCAAGGTGGAAGAGCAGGGCCTGGACGTCGACACCCCCGCCGAGGTCGCCAAGTGGGCCGACGTCATCATGCTGCTGGCCCCGGACACGGCCCAGGCCGACATCTTCAAGAACGAGATCGAGCCCCACCTGAACGACGGCGACGCTTTGTTTTTCGGTCACGGGCTCAACATCCACTTCGACTTGATCAAGCCGCCCGCCGAGGTCACCGTCGCGATGGTCGCGCCGAAGGGGCCGGGCCACTTGGTGCGCCGCCAGTTCGTCGACGGCAAGGGCGTGCCCTGCCTGATCGCCGTCGACCAGGACCCCACCGGAAAGGGCGAGGCGCTGGCGCTGTCCTACGCCAAGGCCATCGGCGGTACCCGGGCCGGCGTCATCAAGACCACCTTCAAGGACGAGACCGAGACCGACCTGTTCGGTGAGCAGGCCGTGTTATGCGGCGGCACAGAGGAATTGGTGAAGGCCGGCTTCGACGTGATGGTCGAAGCGGGCTACCCGCCGGAGATGGCCTACTTCGAGGTGCTGCACGAGCTCAAGCTGATCGTGGACCTGATGTACGAGGGCGGCATCGCGCGGATGAACTACTCGGTGTCCGACACCGCGGAGTTCGGTGGCTACCTCTCGGGCCCGCGCATCATCGATGCCGACACCAAGGACCGGATGCGCACCATCCTGCGCGAGATCCAGGACGGCACCTTCACCCGCAAGCTGGTCGCCAACGTCGAGGGCGGCAACAAGGAGCTGGAGCGGTTGCGCAAGGAGAACGCCGAGCACCCGATCGAGGTCGTCGGCAAGCGGCTGCGTGACCTGATGAGCTGGGTCGACCGCCCGATCACCGAGACGGCGTAATCGTTTCCGCCGAACGTGCTCTCAGGGCGCACTTTTCGCGATTTTTTCGCCCTGAGAGCACGTTGGGCGGCTCACGGCGCCGGCCCAGACGACGTCGTCGCCGGTGGCCGCCGGAAGGTCTTTGGTTGCTTCGTAATCCGCGGTCCACGCAGGGTTGTGAGCGAACGTCTGGGGGTCCTTGCGTCTCGGCGACGTGTCGCAGCCGCACCTCGGCGTCCGCGGACTGCGCCGCCGCGGCGACGCGCCGTGCGATCGTGGTGGCCGAGTAGTAGATGATCGCGAGCTTGGTCATGGGGCCAGCCCAGGCATGCCGAGGCCGAATTCGCGGCGCAACAGCGTTCGCGCGGCGTAGTAGCCGGCCATGCCGTGCACGCCGCCGCCGGGTGGGGTGGCCGCCGAGCACAGATAGGCCTTGGGAATCGGTGTGCGCCAAGGGTTTAGGCGCGGTGTGGGGCCGGCGATCGCGCGCCAGGCGGAGTTGGCGCCCATCCCAATGTCGCCGCCGACGTAGTTGGCGTTGTGGTCGGTCATCCGCGCGGCGGGTACGGCCCGCGCCGCCACCACGATGTCGCGAAAGCCCGGGGCGAACCGCTCGACGATCCCGGTCACGGTCTCGGTCGCGTCGAGGGTGGAGCCCGACGGCACGTGGGCGTAGGTCCAGAACGGCCGGCGGCCGACGATGTCGATGCGGCCGGGATCGGCGATGTGCGGCGAGGCGGCCAGCACCATCGGCCACTGGGCGTGGCGCCCCGCGGCGATGTCGGCCTCGGCGCGCGCCATCTGCTCGCGGGTTCCGCCCAAATGCAGCGTCGGCGCCCGCCGCAGGCGCGGGTCCGACCACGGGATCTCGTCGCTGAGCACGAAGTCGACCTTGGCGACACCCGGACCAAAACGATAGCGGCGCAACGCTTTTGCGTAGCGAGCGGGAAGCGCGTCGCCGTAGATCCGCAGCAGCGCGGTCGGCGCCGTGTCGAAGACGACGACGCCCGGCGGCGGCTCGGTGACCTCGGTGTTGGCGGCGAGCTCGCCGCCGTGCGCGCGTAGGTCGGCGATCAGCGCGTCGGTGATCGCGCGGGTGCCACCCACCGGGATCGGCCAGCCGACCGAATGGGCCAGCGTGGCCAAAAGCATCCCGGCGCCGGCCGCCGTCGGCGACGGCATTCGCGAAATGACATGGGCGGCAACGCCGGTGAACAGCGCCCGCGCGTCTTCTCCGGCCAGCAAGCCCCACGCCGGGGTGCCCTGGGCCAGCATCCGCAGCCCGAGCCGCAGCGCGGTCGGCGGCGAGGGTGGCACCGAGCGTTTGTCGCCGAGCAGCAATCCCACCACGCCGTCGGAGTGGGTCACCAGCGGGCCGAGCAGCCGCCGCCAGGAGGCGCCGTGCTCCAGCTCGGCGCAGGTGCGCTCGAGGTCGCGGTAGGCGATGGCCGCCGGGCGGCCCGGCAGCGGGTTGGCGTAGGAGATCTCCGGCACCGCCAGCTGCACGCCGCGCGCGGGCAGGTCGAACTCGGCGAAGAACGGCGAGGCCAGCGCCAGCGGGTGAACCGCCGAGCACACGTCGTGTACGACTCCGGGAGAGTCCGGGTCGGCCGCGGTGCGGGCGCCGCCGCCGAAGGTCGGCTGTGCCTCGATGACCTGCACTTTCAGGCCGGCCCGCGCGCAGATGACGGCCGCGGCGAGCCCGTTGGGTCCGCTCCCCACGACGGTGACGTCCACCGGTCAATTACAGCCGATAGGCTGGCCGGGTGAACCTGCCAGTTGTACTTATCGCCGACAAACTCGCCGAATCAACCGTGGCCGCCCTGGGGGACCAGGTCGAGGTGCGCTGGGTGGACGGGCCCGACCGGGAGAAGCTGCTGGCCGCCGTGCCCGAGGCCGACGCGCTGCTGGTTCGGTCGGCCACCACCGTCGACGCCGAGGTGCTGTCGGCCGCCCCCAAGCTCAAGATCGTCGCCCGCGCCGGGGTGGGTCTGGACAACGTCGACGTGGACGCCGCCACCGAGCGCGGGGTGCTGGTGGTCAACGCGCCGACGTCGAACATCCACAGCGCCGCCGAGCACGCGCTGGCGCTGCTGCTGTCCGCGGCCCGCCAGATCCCGGCCGCCGACGCGTCGCTGCGCGCCCACACCTGGAAGCGGTCGTCGTTCTCGGGCACCGAAATCTTCGGCAAGACGGTCGGTGTCGTCGGCCTCGGCCGGATCGGCCAGTTGTTCGCGCAACGGATCGCGGCCTTCGGCACCCACGTCGTCGCCTATGACCCGTACGTCGCGCCCGCCCGGGCCGCGCAGCTCGGCATCGAGCTGCTCTCGCTGGACGAGCTGCTGGCCCGCGCCGACTTCATCTCGGTGCACCTGCCGAAGACGCCCGAGACGGCGGGCCTGATCGACAAGGAGGCGCTGGCGAAGACCAAGCCGGGCGTCATCATCGTCAACGCCGCGCGCGGCGGCCTGGTGGACGAGGCGGCGCTGGCCGACGCGGTCAGCAGCGGCCACGTCCGCGGCGCCGGCATCGACGTGTTCGCCACCGAACCGTGCACCGACAGCCCGCTTTTCGAGCTGCCGCAGGTGGTCGTCACGCCGCACCTGGGGGCGTCCACCGCCGAGGCCCAGGACCGTGCGGGCACCGACGTGGCCGAGAGCGTGCGGCTGGCGCTGGCCGGCGAGTTCGTCCCGGACGCGGTCAACGTCGGCGGCGGCGTCAGCGAAGAGGTGGCGCCGTGGCTGGATTTGGCGCGCAAGCTCGGCGTGCTGGCCGCCGCCCTGTCCGACGGCCTCCCGTCGTCGCTGCAGGTGCAGGTGCGCGGCGAGTTGGCTTCCGAAGACGTTGCGGTGCTGAAGCTTTCGGCGCTGCGCGGACTGTTCTCGGCGGTGATCGAGGATCAGGTCACCTTCGTCAACGCGCCGGCGCTGGCCTCCGAACGCGGCGTGACCGCCGAAATCAGCACGGCGTCGGAGAGCCCCAACCACCGCTCCGTCGTCGACGTGCGCGCGCTCGCCCACGACGGATCGTGCGTCAACGTGGCGGGCACCCTGTCGGGACCGCAGTTGGTCGAAAAGATCGTGCAGATCAACGGCCGCAACTTCGACCTGCGCGCCCAGGGCACCAACCTGGTGATCAACTACGTCGATCAGCCCGGCGCGCTGGGCAAGATCGGCACCTTGCTGGGGGCGGCCGGGGTGAACATCCAAGCGGCGCAACTGTCCGAGGACGCCGAGGGCCCGGGCGCGACGATCCTGCTCCGACTCGATCAGGACGTGCCGGGCGACGTGCGGTCGGCGATCGCCGCCGCCGTCGGCGCCAACAAGCTTGAGGTGGTTGACCTCTCGTGAAGCTGGCTGTTATCGGTGGCGACGGGATCGGTCCGGAGGTGGTGGCCGAGGCGCTCAAGGTCCTCGACGCGGTGCTGCCCGGTGTGGAGAAGACCAGCTACGACCTGGGCGCCCGCCGGTTCCACGCTACCGGCGAGCTGCTGCCGGATTCGGTGCTCGCCGAGTTGCGCGAGCACGACGCGATCCTGCTCGGGGCGGTCGGCGACCCGTCGGTGCCCAGCGGCGTGCTGGAGCGAGGTTTGTTGCTGCGCCTGCGTTTCGAGCTGGACCACCACGTCAACCTGCGGCCGGGCCGGCTCTACAAAGGGGTGACCAGCCCGCTCGCCGGCAACCCGGACATCGACTTCGTGGTGGTGCGCGAAGGAACCGAGGGGCCCTACACCGGAAACGGTGGCGCCCTTCGCGCCGGCACGCCCCACGAGGTGGCCACCGAGGTGAGCGTCAACACCGCGTTCGGTGTCCGCCGGGTGGTGCGCTACGCGTTCGAGCGCGCCATGCAACGCCGCAAACACCTGACGCTGGTGCACAAGAACAACGTGCTGACCTTCGCGGGCAAGCTGTGGTCGCGGATTGTGGCCGAGGTCGGCGAGGAGTATCCCGACGTTGAGGTGGCGTATCAACACGTCGACGCCGCCACCATCTTCATGGTGACCGACCCGGGCCGCTTCGACGTGATCGTCACCGACAACCTGTTCGGCGACATCATCACCGACCTGTCCGCGGCCGTGTGCGGCGGAATTGGCTTGGCCGCCAGCGGGAACATCGACGCCACCCGCGCCAACCCCTCGATGTTCGAGCCGGTGCACGGCAGCGCGCCCGACATCGCCGGGCAAGGCATCGCGGATCCGACCGCGGCGATCATGTCGGTGGCGCTGCTGCTTTCCCACCTCGGCGAGGACGCGGCCGCTGCTCGGGTGGACCGGGCCGTCGAAACCTATCTGGCAGCCCGCGGTGACGGACGACCCGCCACCAGCGCAGTCGGCGAACGGATTGCAGCCGCGCTCTAGCCTCCAAGCCGGGCGGCAGCAGCCGCGTCGGCACCAACGGTATTGCCACCAACGGGAATAGCCCGCACAGGGCCCACGCCGGCGGGTATTTCGCGGCGGTGATCAAGACACCGAACAGCGGGGACCCGGCCGCGGCCGCCAGCCGCTGGGTGGTGTTCTGAATGCCCAGGGCGCGGCCGCTCCAGAAGGGCCCGGCGAATTCGGTGACCGCGGTCGCCTCGAGGCCGTTGTCGAGCACGGCGATCACCGAGACGGCGATCATGAGCGGCACCTCGTAGCGCGAACTCAGGTGATCGGCGATGGCCAGCAGGAACAGGGTCGAGGCGGCCGCGACGGCGATGATGCGGACCGGTCGCATCCGCGAGCCCACCCGGTCCGACCAGCGACCCGCGGCGATGCGGCCCAGCGCGCCCAGCAGCTGGGACACGGTCACCAGGCCACCGGCGGCCGCGACCGACCAGCGGTGATGGTCCATGAGCCACACCAGCATGAAGGTCACGGTCACCGTCTGCGGCATCATCAGCAGGCCGGCCACCGCGTGGATGCGCCACAGCACCGACGAGCCGCGGTACGGGCTGGACAATTCCTGGGTGGTGGCCGTCTCGCGGGGTTTTCGCGGCGGGTCGACGACGCCGACCGCGCTCGCCAATGCCGCCGCCGTGCACACCAGCGCGGGAAACATCAGCCCCGCGCGCGGTCCCCGCTCGGCCAGCTCGGGCATGATCAGCGCGCCCAACGCGATGCCCAGCGGCTGCGCGGTCTGGCGAATGCCCATCGCCAATCCGCGCTGCTGTGGCGGAAAACACGCCGACACCAGCCGGCCGCCGGCGGTGTTGCAGCTCGCCGCGGCCATGCCGCCGAGGAACAAGTAGACGCCGACCCACACCATCGAGTGCACCGACGCCGACGCGTAGGCGGCCGCCGCCGTGAGGCACGAGCCCGACGTCAACACCAGCCGCTCGCCGACCCGGTCGAGCACGTAGCCCCACGGGATCAGCGTGACGACCATGCCCCAGCTCGGCATCGACGCCAGCAGACTGGCTTCCGCCAACGGGGTTCCGCGGTTGGCTTCCAGCGACGGGATCAGGAAGGCGACGCCGTTGATGAACAGGAAGGAGCCGGTCGTGACGAACAGCGAGACCATCATCATCGACCAGCGCTTGCCGGCGCCGAGCCCGGCGGCCTGGCCCTCGGGCATCAGCCCATGTTGACACAGGCCCGCAGCGCCCGGCTGCGCCGCGCTCGCGACCGTCACGGGGTCGATGGTGACGGCCCGCAGCGCCCGGCTGCGCCGCGCTCGCGACCGTCACGGGGTCGATGGTGACGGCCCGCAGCGCCCGGCTGCGCCGCGCTCGCGACCGTCACTAGGCTTAGCCCAATGCGCCTTGGTCGAATCGCCAGCCCCGACGGTGTCGCGTTCGTCAGCATCGAGGGCGAACTCGACGATCCCGCCGGCATGGTCGCCCGGGAAATCGCCGAACACCCTTTCGGCACGCCGACCTTCACGGGCCGCTCGTGGCCGCTGGCCGACGTCCGGCTGCTGGCACCGATGCTGGCCGGCAAGGTGGTCTGCGTCGGCAAGAACTACGCCGATCACATCGCCGAGATGAGCAACTTCGCAACCGGTCCCGCCGCGGCGGACCCGATCATCTTCCTCAAGCCCAACACCTCGATCATCGGCCCGAACGTCCCGATTCGGTTGCCGGCCAACGCTTCACCCGTTCATTACGAGGGGGAGCTGGCCGCGGTGATCGGCCGGCCGTGCAAGGACGTCACCGTGGCCCAGGCCGCCGACAACATCCTGGGCTACACCATCGGAAACGACGTGTCGGCGCGCGACCAACAAAAGGCCGACGGCCAATGGACGCGCGCCAAGGGGCACGACACCTTCTGCCCGGTCGGGCCCTGGATCGTCACCGATGTCGACCCGGCCGACCTCGAATTGCGCACCGAGGTCAACGGGGAGGTGAAGCAGCACAGCCGCACCTCGCTGATGATCCACGACGTCGGGGCCATCGTGGAGTGGATCTCGGCGGTAATGACGCTGCTGCCGGGCGATCTCATCCTCACCGGAACCCCGGCGGGCGTGGGCCCCATCGAGGACGGCGACACGGTGTCCATCACCGTCGAGGGCATCGGCACCCTGACCAATCCCGTAGTCCGCAAGGGTAAGTCGTGACCGCCCCGGCCGCCGCGGAAGGCACAGTGCGCGTGCGGTTCTGCCCGTCGCCCACCGGCACCCCGCACGTCGGGATGGTCCGCACCGCGCTGTTCAACTGGGCCTACGCGCGACACACCGGCGGCACCTTCGTGTTTCGCATCGAAGACACCGACTCCCAGCGCGACACCGAGGAGAGCTATCTGGCGCTGCTCGACGCGCTGCGCTGGCTCGGCCTGGACTGGGACGAGGGGCCCGAAATCGGGGGGCCCTACGGCCCGTACCGGCAGTCGCAGCGCAGGGACATCTACCGCGACGTGGTGGAAAAGCTGCTCGAGGCGGGAGAGGCCTACTACGCCTTCTCCACCCCCGAGGAGGTCGAGGCGCGCCACGTCGCGGCGGGCCGCAACCCCAAGCTGGGCTACGACAACTTCGACCGGCAGCTGACCGATGCGCAGCGCGCGGCCTATCTCGCCGAGGGCCGTCGGCCGGTGGTGCGGCTGCGGATGCCGGACGAAGACCTCGGCTGGGACGACCTGGTGCGCGGCCCCACCACGTTCGCGGCGCGGACCATCCCCGATTTCGCGCTCACCCGCGCCAACGGAGAACCGTTGTACACCTTGGTCAATCCGGTCGACGACGCGCTGATGAAGATCACCCACGTGCTGCGCGGTGAGGACCTGCTGCCGTCGACCCCACGCCAGCTTGCCCTGTATCAGGCGCTGATCCGGATCGGAGTCGCCGAGGGGACGCCCCAATTCGCCCACCTGCCAACGGTGTTGGGCGAGGGAACGAAGAAACTTTCTAAGCGCGACCCGCAGTCGAACCTGTTCGCCCATCGCGACCGCGGCTTCATCCCCGAGGGCCTGCTGAACTATCTGGCGCTGCTCGGCTGGGCGATCGCCGACGACCACGACCTGTTCACGCTTGACGAGATGGTGGCCGCGTTCGACGTCGTCGACGTCAACTCCAACCCGGCCCGGTTCGACCAGAAGAAGGCCGACGCGCTCAACGCCGAGCACATCCGGATGCTGGACGTCGGCGACTTCACCGCCCGGCTGCGCGACTACTTCGACGCGCACGGCCATCGCATCCCCCTCGACGATGCCGGGTTCGCCATGGCCGCCGCATTGGTGCAGACCCGCATCGTGGTCCTGGGCGACGCGTGGGAGCTGCTGAAGTTCCTCAACGACGACGACTACGCGATCGACCCCAAGGCCGCCGCCAAGGAGCTCGGCCCGGACGGGATCGCGGTGCTCGACGCCGCGCTGGCCGCGCTGGACGGTGTGACGGAGTGGACCACGCACAACATCGAGGCGGCCCTCAAGGCCGCCCTCATCGAGGGCCTGGCGCTCAAACCGCGCAAGGCCTTCGGTCCGATTCGGGTCGCCGCGACGGGAACAACGATCAGCCCGCCGCTGTTCGAATCGCTCGAGCTGCTCGGCCGTGATCGCAGCATGCGGCGGCTGCGGGCCGCCCGCGACGACGCGGCGTAGATCTTTGATAGTCTGCACTGCGGTTCGCAAACGTCCACAGCGGCCTACAGCGGCCGGCAGACGCGGTCCCGGGGCGGGCATCAACCTCAGGAACCCGCTCTGACCAGCGTTTTTAGGCAGCCAATGGGGTATGGTGTAATTGGCAACACAGCTGATTCTGGTTCAGCCGTTCTAGGTTCGAGTCCTGGTACCCCAGCAAAGCCGCACCAGCGCAAGCGATTAGGTGCGCCCCCGGCTGTGAGCTATGCTGGCAGCTCGGATCGGTTCTGGCCCCGTCGTCTAGCGGCCTAGGACGCCGCCCTCTCACGGCGGTAGCGTGGGTTCGAATCCCATCGGGGCTACAAAACCGTCTGCGCGCCGTTACTGGCCGTCGCGCAGGGCCGCCGGCGCGGTCGACCCGCCCACCGGCATCGGCGGCAGGCCGAGCTTGCGGTGATCCCAGGAGCGGGCGCGACGCGCGACGATGCGCACGCAGACTCGCTTGTTCATCATCTGCTCGACGAAGGGCTTCATCTCGTCGCTGTAGGGGCCGGTGTAGCGCTCGAACACGCTGACCCCGACCCGGTGCGAGACCTCTGGATCGTCGACGATCTCGGCGACGCCTTCGAAGGACACCCCACGCAGCGTGTCGTAGGTGTCGCCGTCCTCGATCAGAAAGCTCACCCGGGGGTCCCGCTTGAGGTTGACCGCCTTCTGGGATTTCGCCTTGGTCTCGAGCCAGATTTCGCCGTCGACCACCGCGTACCACATCGCGGTCAGGTGCGGCTGGCCGTTGGGCCCGACCGTGGCCAGCGTGCCGGTGCGGCTCTTGGCGACGAAATCGGCGATCTCGTCGTCGGACATGACGATGCTCGCGCGCTGATTGGTTCCCATGGTTCGTCAGTGTGTCAGGTCGGCTGCGGCGCCCGGCGTTTGGCTACAGCCGACGGGTGAGGGCCTCGGCCGCGGCGAGAAGGTCGGCGGCCCAGCGGGCACCCGGTCGCCGCCCGATCCGGTCGACGGGCCCCGACACCGAAATCGCCGCGACGACGATGCCGCGGCGGTCGCGAACCGGCGCGGACACGCTCGCGACGCCCGGCTCGCGCTCGGCGACGCTTTGCGCCCAGCCGCGCCGGCGCACCTCGGCCAGCGCGCGATCGGTGAATTTCGCCGTCGGCAACACGGTTTTCTGCGTCGCTGCGTCGCTGTAGGCGAGCAGTACTTTGGCCCCCGACCCCGCGGTCATCGGCAGACGCGCGCCGACCGGAACCGTATCGCGAAGACCCGCAGCCGGTTCCGCGGCGGCCACGCAGACCCGCGAAGTGCCCTCGCGGCGATACAGCTGCACGCTCTCGCCAGTCGTCTCACGCAGCGCGGGCAACACCGCCGCGCTGGCCGCCAGCAGGGGATCGTCGACGCGCGACGCGAGCTCGCTGAGCGCGGGACCCAAACACCAGCGCCCTTCGTCGTCGCGCGCGACCAGCCGATGCACCTCCAGGGCGGCCGCCAGGCGGTAGGCGGTGGCCCGGGGCAAGCCCGTCCGTTCGCACAGTTCGGCTAACCCGCAGGGCGATTCCGCGATCGTGTGCAGCACCCCCACCGCTTTGTCGAGGACGCCGATGCCGCTATGCTGTCTCACATAGAGATAGTAACGTCTCGGATTCTGAGACGCAGCTTAAGGCACCGAACAGAGGCGAAATGGCATACGACTCCAAGGCGGCCGGCGCAGCCGGGCCGCGCACCCTGGCCGAAAAGGTCTGGGCCGACCACGTTGTGGTGAAAGGCGGCGACGCCGAACAAGGCGATGCGCCCGACCTGATCTACATCGACCTGCACTTGGTCCACGAGGTCACCAGCCCGCAGGCCTTCGACGGCCTGCGCCTGGCCGGCCGGCCGGTGCGTCGCCCCGAGCTGACGCTGGCCACCGAGGACCACAACGTGCCCACCGTCGACATCGATAAGCCGATCGCCGACCCGGTGTCGCGCACCCAGGTCGAGACGTTGCGGCGCAACTGCGCCGAATTCGGTGTCCGGCTCTACCCGATGGGCGACATAGACCAGGGCATCGTCCATGTCGTCGGGCCCCAATTGGGCCTCACCCAACCGGGAATGACGATCGTCTGTGGCGACAGTCACACCTCCACCCACGGCGCGTTCGGTGCGCTGGCGATGGGCATCGGCACCTCGGAGGTGGAGCACGTGCTGGCCACCCAGACGTTGCCGCTGCGGCCATTTAAGACGATGGCGGTCAACGTCGACGGCGAGTTGCCCCCCGGCGTCACCGCCAAGGACATCATCCTCGCGCTGATCGCCAAGATCGGCACCGGCGGCGGACAGGGTCACGTCATCGAATATCGCGGCAGCGCCATCGAATCGCTGTCGATGGAGGGCCGCATGACGGTGTGCAACATGAGCATCGAGGCCGGCGCCCGCGCCGGCATGATCGCCCCGGACGAAACCACCTACGAATTCCTGCGCGGCCGCCCGCACGCGCCGACCGGCGCGGACTGGGATGCCGCGCTCGGGTATTGGCGCCAGCTGCGCACCGACCCCGGTGCCGTCTTCGACACCGAGGTCTATCTGGACGCGGCCGCCTTGAGCCCGTTCGTCACGTGGGGAACCAACCCGGGCCAGGGGGTGCCGCTGGCGGCGACGGTGCCGGATCCCGAGGAGATGCCCGACGACGGCGAACGCCAGGCCGCGGAGAAAGCTTTGGCATACATGGACCTTCGCCCGGGCACCCCGATGCGCGACATCGGTGTCGACGCCGTGTTCGTCGGCTCTTGTACCAACGGTCGTATCGAAGACCTGCGTGCGGTGGCCGATGTGTTGCGTGGGCGGAAGGTGGCCGACGGCGTCCGGATGCTCGTCGTCCCGGGCTCCATGCGGGTGCGCGCGCAGGCCGAAGCCGAAGGGCTGGGCGAGGTTTTCACCGCCGCGGGCGCCGAGTGGCGGCAGGCGGGCTGCTCGATGTGCCTGGGCATGAACCCCGATCAGCTCGCGCCGGGGGAGCGCTGCGCCGCGACGTCCAACCGCAATTTCGAAGGGCGGCAGGGCAAAGGCGGCCGCACACACCTGGTGTCGCCGGCCGTCGCCGCGGCGACGGCCGTGCGGGGCCGGCTGTCCGCGCCGGCCGACTTGAACTAAGAGACCACACCGAATCGAGGACGAGATGGAAGCCTTTCGCACCCACACCGGTATTGGCGTGCCGCTGCGCCGGTCCAATGTCGACACCGACCAGATCATTCCCGCGGTCTTTCTGAAGCGGGTAACCCGAACCGGTTTCGAGGACGGCTTGTTCGCTTCGTGGCGGTCGGATCCCTCATTCGTGCTCAATCTCAGCCCCTTTGATCGGGGCTCGGTTCTGGTTGCCGGACCCGATTTCGGCACCGGCTCGTCGCGTGAGCACGCGGTGTGGGCGCTCATGGACTACGGGTTCCGGGTCGTCATCTCGTCTCGATTTGGTGACATTTTTCGGGGCAACGCGGGCAAAGCGGGCCTCCTGGCGGCCGAAGTTTCCCAAGACGGCGTGGAACTGCTTTGGAAGCTGATCGAGCAGAGCCCCGGCTTGGAAATCACTGCCAATCTTCAAGATCGAAATATCACCGCGGGAACGACGGTGCTGCCGTTCAAGATTGACGACCACACCGCCTTCAGACTGCTCGAGGGTCTCGACGATATAGCCCTTACGCTGCGGAAACTCGACGAAATCGAGGCGTTCGAGGCGGCGCGTCCGCAGTGGAAACCGAGCACCTTACCCGCCCCGTGACGGGCCGACGGGGATCGGGTTTCTTCTCGGTCGGCTAAGTAAACCGGACCGGTTTTGCGGCCCCGCCACCGGTCAAGGGCGGCAACCGGATTGCGAAACATCGACCGTTCGGTCGGTGAAATTGCGCGTGGCTCTTGGAAATTTGCTGGGTAAGGGTTTACCGTGTCCACTAGTCGGTTCGCAAAACGAGGACCACTAGCTTCGGAGGGTTTGGATGAACAAAGCAGAGCTCATTGACGTGCTCACACAGAAATTGGGCTCGGACCGTCGGCAAGCGACCGCTGCCGTCGAGAATATCGTCGACACCATTGTGCGCGCGGTGCATAAGGGTGACAGCGTGACCATTACCGGGTTCGGTGTGTTCGAGCAGCGTCGGCGCGCGGCGCGGGTGGCCCGCAATCCGCGCACCGGTGAGACGGTGAAGGTGAAGCCGACGTCGGTCCCGGCGTTCCGGCCCGGTGCCCAATTCAAAGCGGTTGTCTCTGGCGCACAGCGCCTCCCGGCGGAAGGACCGGCCGTGAAACGTGGTGTGGTTGCAAGCGGTGGCGCGGCCAAGAAGGCGGCCAAGAAGTCGCCGGCGAAGAAGGCGGCGACCAAGGCCCCGGCCAAGAAGGCCGCGACCAAGGCGCCGGCCAAGAAGGCGGCGACCAAGGCGCCGGCCAAGAAGGCGGCGACCAAGTCGCCGGCCAAGAAGGCCGCGACCAAGTCGCCGGCCAAGAAGGCGGCGACCAAGGCCTCGACTTCGGCCAAGAAGGCCCCCGCCAAGAAGGCCGCGACCAAGGCCCCGGCCAAGAAGGCAGCGTCAAAGAGGCCGGCCAGCAAGGCTCCTGCCAAGAAGGCCACCTCGCGGCGCGGCCGCAAGTAGGTAGTTCCACACGCGAATACCCTTCGGGGTGGCACCGGAGCCACCCGGAGGGTATTCGCGTGTTAGGCCCGCACGTTGGCGGCCAACGCACCGCCGATGTGGTCGGCGGCGATGAGCCGGCCGGCTGACAGCGACAGCACCCACGTGCTGCCCTTGTGGTTGCGGGACTTATCGGGCTTGACCCCGTCGCGGTCGCACCACCACTCGATCAGGTTCGGAATCACCTTGCCCTGCGTGCAGATCACCGGCGTGCCCGTCCCCTCGGCAATCTCCAGCACCCGGTGCCGGCCGCGTTTGGGGTTCTTGGCGTAGGCCTCCTCGGTCAGTGTGGGCTCGTTCTGCACCGTCACCCCGAGTTCCTCGGCGAGCGGTTCGACGGTCTGCTGGCAGCGCAGCCGGTCGGCCGCGTGCACTTCGGTGGCGCCGAACGCCAGCAGCTGCGGAACCAGCGCCTCGGCCTGGGCAAGGCCGCGTTTGTCCAGCGGCCGCTTGGTGTCGTCGCCCTTGAAGCGCGACTTCCGCCCGGCGGTGCCATGCCGCACGACCAGCACGGTGCGCGTGTCCGCGGGGTGTTTTGCGAAGCGGCGCAACAACTTTCGGTCGTGGCTGTAGGTGAGTTTGTCGTTGGCGTCGGCGATGGGCAACCACACCAAGTCGTCGACCTCGCTGCCCGGGGCGAATTCGCCGCCGGTGCTGCGCGCCGCCCAGTAGTAGACCTTTTTGACGCCTCGAGCGGGTGGGTCGATCGGGTAGCTCACCATGTCGAGCCGCCTGCCGAGCACGGCGTGGTGACCGGTCTCCTCCACCACCTCCCGCACCGCGGCGACGGGCGCCGTCTCGCCGGGATCCACTTTGCCCTTGGGCAGCGACCAGTCGTCGTAGCGCGGGCGATGGATCAGGGCGATCTCGAAGTCCGGGCCCGCGGAATCGGGGTGGGCCGGGCGCCACAACACCGCGCCCGCGGCGTACACGATCTTGCTCCCCGAGCGCCGAGCGGCGGACGAGTTCTGGGTCGGCAAGTCAACTCCTGCAGGTCAATTCGGCTAGGGTCGCTCCGGCCGTTGGCGTGATTGGCAAAGCTACCACATGGCGTCAGCTGCTGCGGTGCAGCTCCATCAGTGACTCCTGATGGTCGCGCACGCTGTGGCCATCCTGCGGCGACGCGGCCCACTGCCCGTCCGCCCCGAGCTCCCAGCATCGCGTGGACGGGTCCAGAGCGGACTCGAACAAGTCGTTCAGATACGCGGTGAGCCTTGGGTCCTTGACCTGAACCAACACCTCGACCCGCCGGTCGAGATTGCGGTGCATCATGTCGGCGCTGCCGATCCAGAACTCGTTGAGGCTTTCGAAATGGATGATGCGCGAGTGCTCCAAAAACCGGCCCAGGATCGAGCGGACGGAAATGTTTTCCGAAAAGCCTTCCGCGCCCGGGCGCAGCGCGCAGATGCCGCGCACCACTATCTCGACGCGCACGCCGGCCTGCGACGCGCGGTACAGGGCGTCGATGACCTGCTCGTCGACCAAAGCGTTCATCTTGAGCCGGATCCGGCCCCCGCCGCGCTGGCGGTGCGCCTCCACCTCCCGCTCGACGCGGTCGATGATGCCGGTCCGAATGCTGTGCGGGGCCACCAAGAGGTTGCGGTAGGACACCTTGCGTGAGTAGCCGGTGAGCGAGTTGAACAGGTCGGTCAGGTCGGCCCCGATGTCGGGGGCGGCGGTGAGCAGACCCACGTCCTCGTAGAGCCGCGCCGTCTTGCCATTGTAGTTACCGGTCCCCACGTGGCAGTAGCGCCGGATCGTCGACCCCTCGCGGCGCACCACCAGGCAGGTCTTGCAATGTGTCTTCAGCCCGACGAAGCCGTAGACCACGTGCACGCCCGCCTGCTCAAGCGTGCGGGCCCAGCGGATGTTGGCCTGTTCGTCGAAGCGCGCCTTGATCTCCACCAACGCCACGACCTGCTTTCCGGCCTCGGCGGCGGCGATGAGCGCCCGGACGATCGGCGAGTCACCGGACGTGCGGTACAGGGTCTGCTTGATCGCCAGCACATTGGGGTCGGCCGCGGCCTGCTCGATGAAGCGCTGCACGCTGGTCGAGAACGAGTCGTACGGATGATGAACCAACACGTCGCCTTCGCGCAGCGTCGCGAAGATGCTCTTCGGTGTTTCGCGGTCGACGAAGGCGGGGTGGGTGTCCGGGATGAACGGGCGGTCCTTGAGCGCCGGGCGGTCCAGCGCGTAAATCTGCCACAGCGATGAAAGGTCGAGAAGCCCAGGCACTTCGATGACGTCGTCGGGATTGACGTCGAGCTCGCGCAGCAGCAGCTCCAGCATGCTCTCGGTCATGTCGTCGGCGACCTCGAGCCGCACCGGGGGGCCGAACCGCCGGCGCGCCAACTCCCGTTCCAGCGCCTGCAGCAGGTCCTCGTCGCGGTCCTCTTCCACCTCGAAGTCGGCGTTGCGGGTGATGCGAAAGGCGTGATGCTCGACGATCTCCATGCCGGGGAACAACACCGGAAGGAACGCCGCGATCAGCTCTTCCATTGGCAGGTACCGGATTATCGTGTGTCCCTCGGACCCGTCGAAGCCGTCGCGGCCTTCGAGTTCGACGAAGCGGTCGACGTTGTTGGGCACCTTGACCCGCGCGAAATGCGTGCCGCCGTCGTCGGGCTGGCGCACCGTGACCGCCAGATTCAAGCTGAGCCCGCTGACGAACGGGAACGGGTGAGCGGGGTCGACGGCCAGCGGTGTCAGGACCGGGAAGACCTGCTCGTTGAAATAGGTCGACAGTTCGTCGCGTTCGGCTTGATCCAAATCGGCCCACGTGACGATGCGGATGCCTTCCTCGGCCAGCGCCGGCCGCACCGAATCCAAAAACACCCGGGCGTGCCGGGTCGCGATCCGCTGGGTCTGTTCGCCGATGCGGGCCAGCTGTTCGCGCGGGCTCAGGCCGTCGGCGGAGCGCACCGACAGCCCCATCTCGTCGCGGCGCTTGAGGCCCGCGACCCGAACCATGTAGAACTCGTCGAGGTTGGACGCGAAGATCGCCAAGAATTTGGCGCGCTCCAGCAGCGGCAGGGAAGTGTCGTCGGCGAGGGCCAGCACGCGCGCGTTGAAGTCCAGCCAGCTCAGTTCGCGGTTGAGGTAACGGTCCTCCGGCAGCGCGTCATGGATGGCGGCGGGCGTCGCCGCGGGCGGGGCCGCCACGGCCGAGTCGGCGGATCGCCATTCGGTTTCGTCGAGGCGCGCTTCGGCTTCAATTTCAGTCACCCTGGAATCATTGCTCATCATCCGCCGTGCCTGCCAGCGTCGCGGGGCCATCCGTTCGCCGTTAGCGTGGCGTTCATCGGCCGGACAGGTTTGCTGCCGCGGCGGCGCGCCGATGCCGCATCGCTAGTGCGCGGCGAGGGCCCGGGCGGTCGCGGGCCCCACCCCGAGGCGGCGCGCGGCCGCCAGGTCGGCGGGAGTGTCGACGTCACACCGTAGGCCGGGCCACGCACCGGTCAGTTCGATCGCACCCGAACGGCGGTGGCGCGCGCAGGAATCCGGCCCGAACTGCGGATCGAGCGGGGCGCCGAACGCGCACAGCGCGGCGGTTCCGGTGGCCAGCCGGTCGGCGACAAAGCTGCGCCGGTGCTGGCGGGCCGCGGCGATCGCCTCGGCCAGCTCCTGAGGCTGCAACGCGGGCAAATCCCCTTGCAACACAACAATATTCGAATAAGACTCGGCCAGGACACGCTCCGCGGCGCCGATGGCGTGGTTCAGCGGGTCGCCGTGCCCTTCGGGCGTCGGATCGGGCAGCACGTTGGCTCCCAGGCCGGTCACCGCGGCGGCCGCGGCCTCGTCGGGCGTGATGACGGTGATCGAGCCCAACGCCGTGACGCGGGCCGCGGCCGACAGGGTGTCGACCAACATGGCCACCACCACCGCCTCGCGCGTGCGCGCCGAGAACACCGGGGCCAGCCTGGTCTTCGCGGCGGCCAGCCGCTTGACGGCGATGATGAGCGCCACGTCACCCGCGTCGTCGCCCCCGCCGCCGGCGCGTGTGCCGCTCATGGGGCCATCCTGCCAGCCGCGCGCTCGCGATCGCCGCGAGTGCGGCGTGACGGCAACCCGCCGCTGGATCTAAGGTGTAGCGGCTGCAGATGCCGCGCGACGACAGACGGGGGTGATGAATGGCCGGCACGAGGCCCGGTGCGGACGGTGCCGTCGCGGTGATGGGCGCCGGTGCCTGGGGCACGGCGCTGGCCAAGGTGCTCGTCGACGCCGGCGGACCCGGGACCGAGGTGATTCTCTGGGCGCGGCGATCCGACGTTGCCGAGGAGATCAACGCCACCCGATACAACGCGGCATACCTGCCCGGCACGTTGCTGCCTGCCGGAATCCGTGCCACCACCGACGCCGGCGAGGCGCTGCGCGGCGCGTCGACCGTCCTGCTGGGCGTGCCGGCCCAGACGATGCGGGCCAACCTCGAGGCCTGGGCGCCGCTGGTGGCCGACGGCGCGACGCTGGTCAGCTTGGCCAAGGGAATCGAGCTCGGCACGCTCATGCGCATGAGCCAGGTGATCCTGTCGGTGACCGGCGTGGACCCCGCACAGGTCGCGGTCATCTCGGGCCCCAACCTGGCCAGCGAGATCGCCCAGTGTCAGCCCGCGGCCACGGTCGTGGCGTGCAGCGACTCCGGCCGGGCCGTTGCCGTCCAGCGCATGCTGAACAGCGGGTACTTCCGCCCCTACACCAACAGCGACGTGGTCGGCACGGAGACCGGCGGGGCGTGCAAGAACATCATCGCCCTGGCCTGCGGGATGGCGGCCGGCGTCGGGCTGGGCGAAAACACCGCGGCGGCCATCATCACCCGGGGCCTGGCCGAGATCATGCGGCTGGGCATGGCGCTGGGCGCCAAGGGCGCGACGCTGGCCGGGCTGGCCGGCGTGGGTGATTTGGTCGCCACGTGTACGTCGCCGCACTCGCGCAACCGGTCGTTCGGCGAATGCCTGGGCCGTGGCGGAACGATGGAGTCGGCGATGCAGGCCCGCGACGGACACGTCGTCGAGGGGGTGACGTCCTGCGAGGCGGTGCTGGCCCTGGCGTCCAGTTACGACGTGGAGATGCCGCTGACCGACGCCGTGCACCGGGTGTGCCACAAGGGGCTGTCGGTGGACGAGGCGATGGCGCTGCTGCTCGGCCGCAGGACCAAGCCCGAGTGAGCCCGCGCGGCGAAAACCGCAGCTAGCGGCCCGGAGCCCGACCCGAGGTCCGCTCACCCGGTAGCCTCTGAAGGTTGTGAGTGCCAGCGCCAGCCGCGTGCGTGTCGCCGTCGTGTTCGGCGGGCGCAGCAACGAGCACGCGATTTCGTGCGTGTCGGCGGGCAGCATCCTGCGCAACCTGGACCCGCAGCGGTTCGACGTGATCGCGGTCGGCATCACCCCGGAGGGGTCGTGGGTGTTGACCGACGGCGATCCCCGGGCGCTGGCGATCACCGACCGCCGGCTGCCCGAGGTGACCGCGGAATCGGGGACCGAGCTGGCCCTGCCGGCGGATCCGCGGCGAAGCGGCCAGCTGGTGTCGCTTTCGCCCGGCGCCAGCGAGGTGTTGGCGTCCGTCGACGTGGTGTTCCCGGTGCTGCACGGCCCCTACGGCGAGGACGGCACCATCCAGGGGCTGCTCGAATTGGCGGGGGTGCCCTACGTCGGCGCCGGCGTGCTGGCCAGCGCCGTGGGCATGGACAAGGAGTTCACCAAGAAACTGCTTGCCGCCGAGGGCCTTCCGATCGGACCGCACGCGGTGCTGCGGCCGTCGCGGTCCGCACCAGAGCTCGACGGGTGCCGGAGGCTGGGTTTGCCGGTGTTCGTCAAACCCGCGCGCGGCGGCTCGTCGATCGGCGTGAGCCGGGTTTCGAGCTGGGACGAGCTGCCCGCGGCGGTCGCCCATGCGCGCCGCCACGATCCCAAGGTGATCGTCGAGGCGGCGATCAACGGTCGCGAGCTGGAATGCGGCGTGCTCGAAATGCCCGACGGCACAGTGCAAGCCAGCACGGTCGGCGAGATCCGGGTGGCCGGGGTGCGGGGGCGCGAGGATTCGTTTTACGACTTCGCCACGAAATACCTCGACGACGCAGCCGAATTGGACGTGCCGGCCAAGATCGACGACGACGTCGCCGGTGCGGTGCGCCAATTGGCGATCCGGGCGTTCAGGGCCATCGACTGCCAGGGCCTGGCCCGGGTCGACTTCTTTCTCACCGAGGACGGCCCGATCATCAACGAGATCAACACGATGCCGGGGTTTACCACGATCTCGATGTACCCGAGGATGTGGGCGGCCAGCGGCGTCGACTATCCCACCTTGCTCGCGACGATGGTCGAGACGGCGTTGGCGCGGGGTGTGGGCCTGCGCTAGTGGCGATCGCAAGCGCGGCGTAGCCGGGCGCGGCGGGTCGCCACCATGGGTCTAGTGGCGATCGCAAGCGCGGCGTAGCCGGGCGCGGCGGGTCGCCACCATGGGTCTCGTGGCGATCGCAAGCGCGGCGTAGCCGGGCGCGGCGGGTCGCCACCATGGGTCTGACAAGCGCTACCGGGGCTCGGCGGGATTGATGGGCACCGCCGCGAGGGCGCGATCGATCACCTCGGATATCTGCTGGATCGGCGTCGGCCCGGAGCCCGGCGGCAGCGTCAGCGCCACGTACACCGACCGGTCCACCGCGTACCAGGTCGATCGGCCGTCACCGCCGGATTGCGGGCCGCTCGTTACCTCGAACCACTGCACCCGGTCGACGACCTGGATCGGGGAACCGACCACGAACTCGGCGGGGCGGTCGAGCCCGCAGCGCAACACCACCGGCTGCCCGTCGGCCCCGGCTCGCCAGGCCGCCGCGCCCGGGGGCGCGGGCTGCGCGAGCTGCGTTCGCTGATAGTCGCCGAGCCGCTGCGGCAGCGCGTCGGACAGCGCGCGGCACGGCGCGCTGCTCGCCTGCGGCGCCGGAAACCCCGGCAGGACCACTGGTTGCGGCCGCGCCTGGCGGGTGGCCGCGACGGCCAGGACTACGCCGATCGCCGCGGCGGCCACCGCGATTGCGGCGATGATCGCGGCGCGCGGCGGTCCCGTATCGGCGGCGGAACGGGTTTCGGGGTCGGTCGGCACCGCCCGCGGACCTCCTCCTCATCGTCGCGGCGCTCTAGACTGGCGCGGTCCGAAGAACCCAACTTACCGCAGGTCGGTGACCTCGAACCGGCCGAAGGAGGCGGCGTGCGAGACGACGAATCGTCAGAATCGCCCACGCTGCAACAGCTTGGCGAGTTCGCCGTCATCGATCGGGCGGTACGCGGCCGCCGGCAGCCCGCCCAGGTGCTGCTCGGGCCCGGCGACGACGCGGCGGTGGTTTCGGCACGCGACGGCCGCGCCGTGGTCTCGACCGATGTGCTGGTGCAGGATCGGCACTTTCGGCTGGACTGGTCGACGCCCCACGACGTCGGCCGCAAGGCGATCGCCCAGAACGCCGCCGACATCGAGGCGATGGGCGCCCGGCCGACGGCCTTCGTGGTCGGCTTCGGGGCGCCCGGTGACACGCCCGCGGCGCAGGTGGACGCGCTGATCGACGGAATGTGGGAGGAGGCCGGGCGGGTCGGTGCCGGCATCGCCGGCGGTGACCTGGTCAGCTGCCCGCAGTGGGTGCTGTCGGTGACGGTGCTGGGCGACCTCGACGGCCGCCGGCCGGTGTTGCGGTCGGGGGCTACGGCCGGCTCGGCGGTCGCCGTGACGGGTGATCTGGGCCGCTCTTCCGCCGGATATGCGTTGTGGCGCAAAGACATTCACGAGTTCGACGACCTGCGGCGTCGTCATCTGGTGCCGCAGCCGCCGTACGGCCAGGGGGTGGTGGCCGCCGACGCGGGGGCGCGGGCGATGATCGACGTCTCCGACGGCCTGATCGCCGACCTGCGCCACGTCGCCGAGGCGTCGGCGGTGACGATCGACCTGTCCACCGCGGCGCTGCGCGCCGATCGCGACGCGCTGGATGAGGCGGCCCGCGCGGCGGGCGAGGACCCGTGGCCGTGGGTGCTGGCCGGCGGCGAAGACCACGCCCTGGTGGCCTGTTTCGCCGGTCCGGTGCCCGCCGGGTGGCGCGAGATCGGCCGGGTGCTCGACGGGCCGGCGCGCGTGCTCGTCGACGGGGCGGAGTTCGGCGGCTACGCCGGCTGGGTCTCGTACTTGGGTGGCCCGGTGATGTCAACGTGACCGTCTACGCCATCGCCCAGCTGAGGTTTTCCGACCGTGCGGCCTACGACCGGTACCAGGCGCGGTTCTTCGACGTCTTTCGCCGTCATCCCGGCACGCTGCTGGCCGCCGACGAGTCGCCGACGGTCGTCGAGGGCTCCTGGGACCGCGAGAAGCTGGTGTTGATGTCGTTTCCCGACGAGGCGGCATTTTACGGCTGGGCGCAATCGCCTGAATACCAAGAGATTTCGAAGGACCGCCGCGCGGGCGCCGACACGGTGGTGCTGCTGGTGCGGGGGCTGCGATGACGGCGCGCCCGCTGAGCGAACTCGTCGAGCCGGGCTGGGCGGACGCGCTCAAGCCGGTGGCCGATAAGGTCGCCCAGATGGGGCAGTTCCTGCGCGCCGAGCTCGCGGCCGGGCGCCGGTACCTGCCCGCGGGCCCGAACGTGTTGCGCGCCTTCACCTATCCGTTCGACGACGTCCGGGTGTTGATCGTCGGTCAGGACCCCTATCCGACGCCGGGACACGCTGTGGGCCTGAGCTTTTCGGTCGCGCCCGAGGTGCGTCCCCTGCCGCGCAGCCTGGCCAACATCTTCGACGAATACACCGCCGACCTCGGGCACCCGCCGCCCTCGTCCGGTGACCTGACGCCGTGGGCGCAGCGCGGGGTGATGCTGTTAAACAGGGTCCTCACCGTGCGCCCCAACAACCCGGCGTCGCATCGCGGGAAGGGCTGGGAGGCGGTGACCGAGTGTGCGATCCGCGCGCTGGCCGAGCGGGCGCGCCCGCTGGTGGCAATTTTGTGGGGCCGCGACGCGTCGACGCTCAAACCCATTCTGGCCGAGGGCAATTGCGTGGCGATCGAGTCGCCGCACCCGTCACCGCTGTCGGCGGCGCGCGGTTTCTTCGGTTCGCGTCCGTTCAGCCGCGCCAACGAGCTGCTGACCTCGATGGGCGCCGAGCCGATCGATTGGAGGCTGCCGTGACCGAGATGACCGCGCTGCGCGCGCACCGCCGCGGCGGCCCCGAGGTGCTGGTCGTCGAGCGCGCGCCGGTGCCGGTCGCCGCCGCCGGCGAGGTGCTGGTCGAGGTGCGCGCCGCGGCGATCACCTTCGACGAGCTGACCTGGGACGAGACCTGGACCCGTGACGGCGCCGACCGCACCCCGATCATCCCGTCGCACGAGGTCTCAGGCGTCGTGGCCGAAACCGGCTCGGGGGTAACGGATTTCGCCCCCGGTGACGAGGTGTACGGGCTGATCGATTTCGAGCGTGACGGCGCGGCGGCCGAATTCGTCGCCGTCCCCGCCGCCGACGTCGCCGCCAAGCCGTCGACCGCGTCGCACGCCGTGGCCGCGGCGCTGCCGCTGGCGGGGCTCACCGCCTTGCAGGCCCTCGTCGACCACGCCGCGGTCCGGCCCGGCGAGGCGGTGCTCGTGCTCGGCGGCGCGGGCGGCGTCGGCGCTCTGACGGTCCAGCTGGCCGCCGGCCTCGGCGCCCGCGTCACCGCCACCGTCCGCAGCGACGCCCGCCAGTTGCTCAGCGGTTTCGGCGCGCAGCGCGTGATCGACGTGCGCACCGAGGCGTTCGACGACAGCGGGCCCTATGACGTCGTGATCGACACCGTCGGCGGCGAGACGCTAAAGCGCTCCTTCGGCGTGCTGCGCCGCGGCGGGCGGCTGATCACGCTGTCGGCACCCCCGCCCGAAGGCAAGGCCGACGAGTACGGCGTCTCGGCGACGTTCTTCATCGTGACGCCGAACCGGGATCAGCTCGGCGAACTCGCGACCCTCGTGGACGGCGGGCGGCTGCGCGTGGAAATCGCCGCGACGTTCCCGCTCGGCCAGGGCCGCGAGGCGTTCGAAAGCGGCCGGCGGCCGGGCCGGCGACCCGGCAAGACTGTCATCATCGTCGGGCGGTGACGGACCCGGCGCCTGGCCTGCGCCTTGACTAGCCGCGGACGACCTTGCCGGCCTTGATGCAGGACGTGCAGACGTTGAGCCGCTTCTTGTTGCCGCCCGGGCGGGTGACGACGTGAACGGTTTGGACGTTGGGGTTCCACCGGCGGCTGGTGCGGCGGTGGGAGTGCGACACCGACTTGCCGAAGCCGGGGCCTTTCCCGCAGATATCGCACACAGCGGCCATCGTTCTAGCTCCTCAAATGTTGGGGGTCCGGCGCGTCGGATACGTCGGGACGTGCCGGGCCAGCCCAGAATACCGACTGCTGCCAGAAACCACCAAAACGATCCACAGTGACAGCGCCGCTGAACCCCGGCGCTGTCGCCCCCGCTGGCTAGGCTCGACGGGGGCTACGCTGGCGCGCATCGGGAGGCCGGTGCGGGAGGAGGTGGGTGGCACTGGGCACTTCGGATGCGTCGGAGGAGCGTCCGCTGGACGCGGTGACCCTGCGCGATTGGGCGCACACCGCCGTCAGCGACCTGATCACCCATATCGACGAAATCAACCGGCTCAACGTGTTCCCCGTCGCCGATTCCGACACCGGCGCCAACATGCTGTTCACCATGCGTTCGGCCCTGGCGGAGGCGAACGCGGGCGCCGGCGCCGACGGCGGCCAGCGTTGCGTCGCCCGGGTGGCGGCGGCCCTGTCGGTCGGGGCGCTCAACGGCGCGCGGGGTAATTCCGGCGTCATCCTGTCGCAGATCCTGCGCGGCATCGCCGACGTCGCCGCGACCGCGGCGGCCGAGTCCGGCGGCGAGCTGCACCACATCGACGCCCCCACGCTGGGGGCCGCGCTGCGGCGCGGCGTCGAGCTGGTGATCGCGTCGATGGGCGGACAGGAGGTGGCCGGGACCATCGTCTCGGTGCTGCGGGCCGCCGCCGACACCGTCAGCGAATGCGCCGACGAAGGCCTGGCCGCGGCGGTCACCGCGGCCGGCGACGCGGCGGTGGTCGCGCTGGAGAAGACCCCCGAGCAGCTCGACGTGCTGGCCGACGCCGGCGCCGTGGACGCCGGCGGGCGTGGCCTTCTCGTCCTGCTGGACGCGCTGCGCTGCACCGTCGCCGGCCAGGCGCCGGCCCGCACGGTGTACGAGCCGTCGCCGCGAGCGCCGCGGCCGGAAGCCCAAGCCGCGCATCCCGGGCCCCAGTTCGAGGTGATGTACCGGCTCGACGACTGCGACGCCGCGGCGGCCGACGCGCTGCGCAACCGGCTCGAGGAGCTCGGCGAATCGGTGGCCATCGCCCAGGCCGCCGCCCGCGAAGCCGACGCCCGCGACAGCTACTCCGTGCACGTGCACACCGACGACGCCGGGGCCGCGGTCGAAGCGGGACTGGCGGCCGGGCGGCTCAGCCGGATCGTCATCTCGGCGCTGGGCCCCGGCGCCACCGGCCTGCCCGCGGGCGGCTGGACGCGGGAGCGGGCCGTGCTGGCCGTCGTCGACGGCGCCGGCGCGGCCGAGCTGTTCGCCGGGGAGGGCGCCTGCGTGCTGCAACCCGATCCGGCGGCCGGCGTCAGCGCCCATCAGCTGATGCGGGCCGTCGTCGACACCGGCGCCGCGCAGGTGATGGTGCTGCCCAACGGCTACGTGGCCGCCGAGGAGCTGGTGGCCGGGTGCACCGCGGCCATCGGCTGGGGGATCGACGTGGTGCCGATACCGAGCGGGTCGATGGTGCAGGGGCTGGCCGCCCTGGCCGTGCACGAAACCGATCGGCAGGCCGTCGACGACGGCTACACCATGGCCCGCGCCGCCGGTGCCGCCCGGCACGGATCGGTGCGCGTCGCGACCGAGAGCGCGCTGACCTGGGCCGGGCGCTGCCAGCCCGGTGACGGCCTCGGCATCGCGGGTGACGAGGTGCTGATCGTGGCGGCCGACGTCACCACCGCGGCGATCGGCCTGCTCGACCTGCTGCTGGCCTCCGGCGGCGACCTGGTGACCGTGCTGGTCGGTGCCGGCATCGAAACCGGCGCCGAGGCCGCCGGGATCGGCGACACCCTGCAACGGCACGTTCACGACAACCACCCGGGGACCGAACTGGCCACCTACCGCACGGGTCACCGCGGCGACGTCCTGCTGATCGGGGTCGAATAGCCGTGACGTCGCTGTCGGACCGGTTGGAATACGCCGTGGGCGCCAAGGCCGCGCGGCCGCTCGAGGAGATCTTCGGCATCCGCACCGTCGACGACCTGCTGCGCCACTACCCGCGTGGCTACTCCGTGGGCGCGGCTCGCTGGGGCTTCGAGGACGAGCGGCCCGAAGAGGGCGAGCACATCACCGTCGTCGACGTGATCACGGACGCGGTGACCAAGTCGATGAACAAGGACCCGAGGAAGAAGTACTGCCGCATCACGGTGGGCAGCGGCCGCAACAAGGTGACGGCCACGTTTTTTAACGCGGGCTGGATCAGCAAGGAGCTGACGAAAAACACCAAGGTGATGCTGTCCGGGGAAGTGGGTTACTACAAGGGCGTCATGCAGTTCACCCACCCCGCGTTTCTCGTCCTCGACTCGTCGGACGGAAAGGTCCATGGCACAAGGTCGTTGGCCAAGATCGCCGGCGCGTCCCGAGCCAGCAGCGCCGAAGAGGTCGTCGAGGCCTACCAAAGCCGGTTCTTCCCGATCTATCCGGCCAGCGCGAAACTGCAGAGCTGGGACATCTTCGCGTGCGTGCGGCAGGTGCTCGACGTCTTGGACCCGGTGCCCGATCCGCTGCCGGACGAGCTGCGCGCCGAGCTGGGCCTGATGTCCGAAGACCAGGCGCTGCGCGCCATTCACCTCTCTGAGGACGAACACGAACGCGACCGCGCGCGCGAGCGGTTGACCTTCGACGAGGCCGTCGGCCTGCAGTGGGCGCTGGTCACCCGCCGGCACGGTGAGCTGTCGCAATCGGGGCCGCCGGCGCCGCCGCGGGTCGACGGCCTGGCGGCGGAGTTGTTGCTGCGCTTGCCCTTTCAGCTCACCGCGGGGCAGCGCGAGGTGCTCGACTCGCTATCCGACGGGCTCTCGGCGACGCGCCCGATGAACCGCCTGCTGCAGGGCGAGGTGGGATCGGGCAAGACCATCGTCGCGGTGCTGGCGATGCTGCAGATGGTCGATGCCGGCTATCAGTGCGCGCTGCTGGCTCCGACAGAAGTGCTTGCCGCACAACATCTTTCGTCGATCACCGACGTGCTGGGTCCGTTGGGCATGGGCGGCCAGCTGGGGGGCGCCGACCAGGCCACCCGGGTGGCGCTGCTGACGGGCTCGATGACGGCCGCGCAGAAAAAGCGGATCCGCGCCGAGGTGGCCAGCGGTCAGGTCGGCATCGTCGTCGGCACCCACGCGCTGCTGCAGGACGCGGTGGAATTTCACAACCTGGGAATGGTGGTGGTCGACGAGCAACACCGCTTCGGCGTCGAGCAGCGAGACCAGTTGCGCGCCAAGGCCCGTCCCGGAATCACACCGCACCTGCTGGTGATGACGGCGACGCCGATACCGCGCACCGTCGCGCTGACCGTGTACGGCGACCTGGAGACGCTGACGCTGCGCGAACTGCCGCGCGGGCGCCAACCGATCACCAGCAACGTCATCTTCATCGCGGACAAGCCCGGGTGGCTCGAGCGCGCGTGGCAGCGCATCGTCGAAGAGGTCGCCGCCGGGCGCCAGGCCTACGTGGTGGCGCCGCGGATCGACGAGACCGACGAGCCCGCCACGCAGGCCGGCAAGGAAGCCGGCAGGGAAGCCAAGCCGACCCGGCCGTCGGCCACCGCCGTCGGGCTTTTCGACCGGTTGCGCTCCCGGGAGTTGGCGAACCTGCGGCTGGGCCTCATGCACGGCCGGTTGGCGGCCGAGGAGAAGGACGCCGCGATGGCCGCCTTCCGCGCGGGCGAAATCGATGTGCTGGTGTGTACCACCGTGATCGAGGTCGGCGTCGACGTCCCGAATGCGACGGTCATGCTCGTCATGGACGCCGACCGATTCGGGATCAGCCAGCTGCACCAGCTGCGCGGGCGGATCGGTCGCGGCGCGCATCCCAGCCTGTGCCTGCTGGCCACCTGGGTCCCCGAGGACTCGCCGGCAGGCCGGCGGCTACGGGCCGTCGCCGACACCATGGACGGGTTCGCCCTCGCGGATTTGGACCTCAGGGAGCGTCGGGAGGGAGATGTGTTGGGCCGCAACCAATCCGGGCGGGCGGTAACGCTGCGGCTGTTGTCGCTGGCCGACCACGGGACGTTCATCGAGGCCGCCCGCGAGTTCTGCGTCCGCACCTATGCCGAGGACCCCTCGAATCGCGAATTGGCCTTGCTGGCATCGCGATTCATCAGCACCGACCGGATCGAATACCTGGACAAGTCGTGACCGCCGGCGACGATGCAGTGGGGGCACCCCCAGCCGCGAAGCGGCGAGGGGGACGTAGCGACGAGGTGGGGGCGCCACCCGGTTGCGGGGGAAAGCGGCGCAAGTGAATCGCAGGCTGCTGCTGTGGTTGACGGCCGCCGCGGTGCTCGCGGTGCTGGTCGCGTACCAGACGCTGGGATCGTCGGCGGCCCGGCGCGCCGAGGTCGCCGCCCGCGCCGACGTGCCCACCGTGCAGCCCGGCGCCGACGTGCTGGCCGGCGTCGCGGTGCTGCCGCAGCGAACGCACCGCTACGACTACCGCCGCGCCGCGTTCGGCGACGCCTGGGACGACGACAACGACGCCCCGCTGGGGCACAACGGCTGTGACACCCGCGACGACATCCTCGACCGCGACCTCGTCGACAAGACGTACGTGTCGATCAAGCGGTGTCCGAACGCGGTCGCCACGGGCACCCTGCACGACCCATACACCAACACCACCGTCGTCTTTCAGCGCGGCGCCAAGGTCGGCGAAGCGGTGCAGATCGACCACATCGTGCCCCTGGCCTACGCCTGGGACATGGGCGCCTACGGCTGGCCGCAGCCCGAACGGCTGCGTTTCGCCAACGATCCGGCCAACCTGCTGGCCGTCGAGGGCCAGGCCAACCAGGACAAGGGCGATTCGCCGCCGGCGTTGTGGATGCCGCCGAACGCCGCGTTCGCCTGCCAGTACGCCATGCAGTTCATCGCCGTGCTGCGCGGCTATCAGCTGCCGGTGGATCAGGCTTCGGCGGGCGTGCTGCGCCGGGCGGCGGCCACCTGCCCCGCGGGGTGACGTGGGCCGCTACGAGCCTTCGTAGGTGTTCGGTTCCGGGCGCAGCCGGGTGCCGTCGTTGAGGCCGTTGATCAGGTCCATGTGTTCGTTGGCCAGTTCGAAGTCGAAGATGTCGAGGTTGCTGGCGATGTGTTCGGGCTTGCTGGACCGGAAGATCACCGAATTGCCCAGTTGTACGTTCCAGCGCAGCAGCACCTGGGCCGGCGTCTTGCCGTACTCGCCGGCCACCGAGGTCACCGTCGGGTTTTCCAACAGCTTGCCCAGCGCCAGCGGCGTGTAGGCCTGCGTCACCACGTTGTGCTGCGCGTTGGCCTTGCGCAACTCGGCCTGGTTGAGCAGGGGGTGCAGCTCGATCTGGTTGACCGCCGGGGTGACGAAGGTGAGGTCGATGACGGTCTCGAGGTGGTCGGCGGTGAAGTTGGATACGCCGATGGAGCGGGCGAGCTTCTCGCCGCGGCACTGGATCAGGCCACCGAAGGCGTCCACGTATTTGCCGAGCGTCGGCACCGGCCAATGGATGAGGTAGAGGTCGACGTAGTCCAGGCCGAGCCGTTCCAGGCTGGCGACGCAGGCCTCCTGCGCCTTGGTGAAACCCTGGTCGGCCGTGGCCAGCTTGGTGGTGACGAACAGCTCGGCGCGCGGAATCCCCGACGCCGCGATCGCGCGTCCGACGGCGGCCTCGTTGCCGTAGGCGCTGGCGGTGTCGATCAGCCGGCAGCCGACCTCGAGCGCGCCCGACACCGCGCGTTCGGTCTCGTCCTCCAATAAATCTGCGACGCCGAGTCCGAGCACCGGGATGGTGTTTTCGTCATTGAGAGCTACCGAGGGTATGGCGGTGCCCGACTCGCCAGTCAACGTCATTCACCTGCCTAAAGATTCGTGGGTCCGGACCCAGTCGGTGTCGTCCGTAAGGCACTGAGTTCGAGATCGAACACGTCGAAATTGCTCCCAATCCGTGCGGGTTCACCGGCTTGGAGATCACGATATTACCCAGCTGGATATGCCACCTCGTCAACGCCTGCGCCGGGCGCCGCGCGCGTGCCGCGGCGGCGGCCGAGCGGGGGATGGGTGGGCGGCGCTCCGCGGAGGTGGGAAGCGCCCGCGGGGTGGTCCGGGTCGGCGCTGGCCGGCGAGCTCACGACGTAGAGTTGGTCGCGCGGTCGACGACGGGGATCGCGTTGCCGTCGCTTTGCGTCAATAGGTCAATAGGGGAGCACTCATGACCGGAAGCCTGCCAGGCGCACCGGCCCTCGATCGGGGAGCGGAAGGCGCATCGATGCGGTGGACCAGTCGCCTGCAGGGCACCGCGACCACCCTGGGTGTGAAGGTCATCCCGTGGATTCCGACCGCCGTGCGGCGGGCGCTGGTCCACGGACGGGCGGTGATCATCGACGGCAACACGCTGGACCCGACGCTGCAGCTGATGCTGTCAGGCCTGCACGCGGTCGGCGTCGACGGGCTGGTCGTCGACGACGACGTCGCGGCCTCCCGCGCCCAGATCCGGGAGACGACGACCAGCTTCCCCGGCCCGCAGATTCACGTCGAGGCCGACGAGCTCACGCTGCCCGGCCCCGCCGGCGACATCCGGGCGCGGCACTACCGCCCGCCCAACGGCGCGGCGGCGCCTTTGCTCGTCTACTACCACGGTGGCGGCTGGACGCTCGGCGACCTGGACTTCGCCGACGCGCTCTGCCGGTTGACCTGCCGCGACGCGGGGATTCACGTGTTGTCGATCGACTACCGGCTGGCTCCCGAGCACCCGGCGCCCGCCGCGATTGACGACGCCTACGCGGCCTTCAAGTGGGCCTACGAGCACGCCGGCGACCTCGGCGCGACGCCCGGGCAGGTCGCGGTCGGCGGCGACAGCGCGGGCGGCAACCTGTCGGCCGTCGTGTGCCAGCTGGCGCGGAACGACGGCGGCCCCGCGCCGGTGCTGCAGTGGCTGATCTACCCGCGGACCGACTGCACCGCCCAAACCCGCTCGATGAGCCTGTTCTCCCGCGGTTTTTTGCTGACCCGCCGCGACATCGACTGGTTCCACGCGCAATACCTCCGCGGTTCCGGCATCGACGCGACCGACCCGCGGGTGTCGCCGGCGCTGGCCGAATCGCTGTCCGGCCTGGCGCCCGCTCTGATCGCCGTCGCCGGCTTCGACCCGTTGCGAGACGAGGGCGAAAGCTACGCGGCGGCGCTGCGCGCCGCGGGCACCCCGGTCGATCTGCGCTACATGGGTTCGCTGACCCACGGCTTCGTCAACCTGTTCCAGCTGGGCGGCGGCAGCGCCGCGGCGACCAGCGAGCTGATCTCCGCGCTGCGCGCCCACCTGAGCCGGATCTGATTTTTCGGCGCGATCGGTACTCTAGAGGCGCCTGTCCGACCCGCCAGCCCGAAGGATCAGCGAACCCGTGGCCGACAAACCCAAACCCCCGCGCTTTGATGTGAAGGCCGCGACCGGCAAATCCGGCCGACTGGTCCAGATCGGCGGCACCGCCTTCATCGTGGTCTTCGCCGTCGCGCTCGTCTTCTACATCGTGACGTCGCATCACAAGAAGGCCGGGGGCACCGGCGAGGGCGACACGGTGCGTGTCACATCGAGCAAGGTGGTGAACCAGCCCGGGACCAACAACCCCAAGGCCGTGGTGAGCTTCTACGAGGACTTCCTGTGCCCGGCGTGCGGCAACTTCGAGCGCACCTTCGGGCCCACGGTGTCCAAGCTCATCGACATCGGCGCGATCGCGGCCGACTACTCGATGGTGTCGATCCTGGACAGCCAGAAGAACCAGAATTACTCGTCGCGGGCGGGCGCGGCGGCGCTGTGCGTCGCCGACGAATCCATCGACGCGTTCCGGCGTTTCCACAGCGCGCTCTACAGCCCCGACATCCAGCCCGACGAGCGCGGCACCCGCTTCCCCGACAACGCCAGGCTGATCGAGCTGGCCCGCGAGGCCGGTGCCGCCGGCAAGGTCCCCGACTGCATCAACAGCGGCAAGTACCTGTCCAGGGTCACCGGCGAGGCCGCCGCGGCCAAGATCAGCGCTACCCCGACCATCAAGATCAACGGCCAGGACTACGAGCCTTCGACGCCCGATGCGCTGGTCGCCAAGATCAAGCAGATCGTCGGCGACGTGCCGGGCATCGACGGCGCCGTCGCTCCCGCCGCCGCATGACGACCCCGGTGTCAGCCCAAACTGCCGACCTGACACCGGATCCGCGCCCCGCGACGCGGGTGTCCACCGCCAGCGCGTGGGCGGTGTTGATCGCCGGCGCGGTCGGTCTGGTGGCCTCGATGACGCTGACGGTCGAGAAGATCGACCTGCTGCTCAACCCCGCGTACGTGCCGTCGTGCAACATCAACCCGATCGTGTCGTGCGGTTCGGTGATGGTCACGCCGCAGGCGTCGCTGCTGGGGTTTCCCAACCCGCTGCTGGGCTTGGTGGGCTTCACCGTGGTGCTGGTCACCGGCGTGCTGGCGGCAGCGAAAGTGTCGCTGCCCCAATGGTATTGGATGGGCCTTACGGCCGGTGTGCTGATCGGTGCGCTGTTCGTGCACTGGCTGATCTTCCAGAGCCTGTACCGCATCGGGGCGCTGTGCCCGTACTGCATGGTGGTCTGGGTGGTCACCATCGCGCTGCTGGTTCTGAGCGCGTCGATCGCGTTCCGTTCTGCACTGAAATCAGTTGTGCCACAGGCCCTTTACCAGTGGCGGTGGTCGATCGCCGCGCTGTGGTACACCGCGGTGGTCCTGCTGATCATGGTGCGGTTCTGGGACTACTGGTCGACGTTGTTGTGATTGCCGGCACGTGACGCGGATCATCGGCGGCGTCGCCGGCGGCCGGCGCATCGCCGTCCCCCCGCGGGGGACCAGGCCAACCACCGACCGGGTCCGCGAGTCGCTGTTCAACATCCTCACCGCGCGACGCGACCTGACGGGCCTGTCGGTGCTCGACCTCTACGCCGGTTCGGGCGCGCTGGGGCTCGAGGCGCTGTCGCGCGGAGCCGCCGCGGCGCTCTTCGTGGAATCCGACCCGCGGACCGCGCGCGTCATCGCCCGCAACATCGAAACCCTGGGCTTTCGCGGCGCGACGCTGCGCCGCGGCACTGTGGCGGCCGTCCTGGCGGGCGGGGCCGCGTCCCCGGTGGATCTGGTCCTGGCCGACCCGCCCTACGACGTCGGGGCCGCCGAGGTGGACGCGGTGCTGACCGCGTTGAGCGCCCACGGCTGGGTGCGCGAGGGGACCGTGGCGGCGGTCGAGCGGGCCGCGGCGGGCGCGGCGCTCAGGTGGCCGGCGGGCTGGTCGGTGTGGCCCGAGCGCGTGTACGGCGACACCCGTCTGGAGCTGGCCGAGCGGCTCTGACGCGCCGTGTACGGTAATTGTTCATGGCTGGCGCCGTATGCCCGGGGTCGTTCGACCCAGTCACGCTGGGCCACATCGACGTATTCGAACGCGCCTCGGCGCAGTTCGACGAAGTGGTGGTGGCGATCCTGACCAATCCCGCCAAGAAGGGCATGTTCGACCTCGACGAGCGGATCGCGATGATCGAGGAGTCTACGACGCATCTGCCAAACCTGCGGGTGGAATCCGGGCAGGGGCTGGTGGTCGACTTCGTCCGGTCCCGGGGCATGACGGCCATCGTGAAGGGGCTGCGCACCGGCACCGACTTCGAATACGAGTTGCAGATGGCGCAGATGAACAAGCACATCGCCGGCGTCGACACCTTTTTCGTGGCAACCGCGCCGCGCTATTCCTTCGTGTCGTCGTCGTTGGCCAAAGAGGTCGCGATGCTCGGCGGCGACGTGTCCGAGCTGTTGCCCGAGTCGGTGAATCGTCGCCTGCGCGAGAAGCTTTCGGGTCGATAACGGCGACTGCATCGAGGCTGTCGTCGCGCACGATCCGCCGTCAGTGGCCTTCGTGTGAGTGGTCGTGGCGCTCGGTGTCGGTATCGGGGGAGCCGCCCATCATCCGCACCATCGCCAGGCCGCCCGTCGTGACGAACCGGGCGATCAGTATCGCCGCGACGAGCAAAAACGCGATGTTGAGCCACGTGGTGTAGTTCCACGAGATCGACGCTTCCATGACCGTCGCGTTGCGCTGCTTCGGGATGAAACCGGCTGTGCCGAAGAGCAATTCGACAAGGTAGCCGGCGACGGCCATCGCGGCGTAGAAGGTGCCCAGCAGTGTGAGCATCATCCGGGTGCCGTAGTACTTGCGGTAGATGTTGAGGATCGGCAGGATCACCAGGTCGGCGTAGATGAACGCGATGACGCCCCCGAAGCTGATGCCCCCGTTCCAAAGCACCGCTGCCAGCGGCACGTTGCCGATCGAGCACACGAACGACACGATCGCCACGATCGGCCCCACAAGCGGGCCCCACACCGCAGACCAGCCGGGGTGATCGGTCAAAAAGAAGCTGCGCCAAAAGCTTTCGGGTACCCACGCCGCGATCGCGCCCGCGATCAACAGGCCCACGACGAGGTCGCGCAAAATCGCCAACCACTCCATGACGAACACGTGCGAGACTGAGGTAAACCCCTGCGGGGAGATTAGCCGTCGCCAAAACGAACCGTCCGCCTTGATGGACATGTCCATGGCGGCATGGCCTTCCATCGAGCCGGCGATCCCGCGCTCGGCCTGTTCGCGGGCGGCCTCGACGAGCCGGGACCGCACGAACACGCGGAACAAGGCGGCCAGCACCACGATCATCAGCGGGCCGCCGACGAACTCCGCGGCGGTGAACTGCCAGCCCATCAGCAGGGCCAGGATGATTCCCAACTCGATCACCAAGTTGGTGGAGCCGATCTCGAACGCCATCGCGGCGGTGAAGTCGGCACCCTTGCGGAACAAGGAGCGCGCCAGGGCCACCGCGGCGTACGAGCACGACGACGACGCCGCTCCCAACCCGGCCGACACCGCCAGGGTGCGCGGCCGGTCGTCGCCCATCAGCGACACGATCGTCGAGCGGCGGACCACGGCCTGCACGACCGCCGACAGGGCGAAGCCGAGGATCAAGGCCCACAGGATTTCCCATGTCATCGATCCCGCCAGCCCCAAGGCGTGGCCGATGGCCGCCAACATTCTCATCGGGTCCTCCGCTTCGGGTGTGCGATGCATTAACCTATACCCCCTGGGGGTATTAGTCAAGCCGGCACCGTCCGGCCGACGGCGCCTTATTCCGTCGGGCCGTCCACTCGGCCCTTGGCCCGGAGAATGAGGCCCGACCGGCCGGTCATAGCAAAATCGGTGCCGTGGCCCGCGGGTCCCTAGAATGGCTGCACAACCGGTGCGGGGGCCGGCGGCAAGGGCGTGAATAGGGCAAAGAGGTGCGGCGGCGGCCTGCGGTTGGTCGGGCGAAAGGCCGACACACCGGCTCAGCACCGCTGTCACAGACGTAACAGCAGGCACACTGGTAACAACGTGGATTTGCAGGAAGCCAGGAGGGTATCGCCGTGTACCGAGTTTTTGAAGCGCTGGACGAATTGGGCGCCATCGTCGAAGAGGCCCGCGGCGTGCCGATGACGGCCGGCTGCGTGGTACCCCGCGGCGACGTGCTCGAACTGATCGACGACATCAAGGACGCGATCCCCGGCGAGCTGGACGACGCCCAGGACGTGCTCGACGCCCGTGACTCGATGCTGTCCGACGCCAAGGCGCACGCCGACTCGATGGTGTCCTCGGCGACCACCGAGTCGGAATCGATGCTCAACCACGCCCGCGCCGAGGCCGACCGGCTGCTTTCCGACGCCAAATCGCAGGCCGACCGCATGGTGAGCGAGGCGCGCCAGCACAGCGAGCGGATGGTCGGCGAGGCACGCGAGGAGGCCATCCGGATCGCCACGGCCGCCAAACGCGAGTACGAGGCCAGCGTCAGCCGCGCCCAGGCCGAGGCCGACCGGCTGATCGAGAACGGCAACATCTCCTACGAGAAGGCCGTCCAGGAGGGCATCAAGGAACAGCAGCGCCTGGTGTCGCAGAACGAGGTGGTCCAGGCCGCCAACGCCGAGGCCACCCGCTTGATCGACACCGCGCACGCCGAGGCCGACCGGCTGCGCGGCGAGTGCGACATCTACGTCGACAACAAGCTCGCCGAGTTCGAGGAGTTCCTTAACGGCACGCTGCGGTCGGTCGGGCGCGGTCGCCACCAGCTCCGCACGGCTGCGGGCACGCACGACTACGCGACTCGCTAGCGGCGATCGCGAGGGCGGCGAAGCCGGGCGATGCGGGTCGCCGCCATCGGGCCAGCGGCGATCGCGAGGGCGGCGTAGCCGGGCGATGCGGGTCGCCGCCATCAGGCCAGCGACCTTTTCTTACGCGCCCGGCGCCGTAGGATTTCACCTATGACGCGGCAACACGGCACGACAGCGCGCCATCCGACCTCGCCGACGCGGCTCGACATCACCCGGCTCGGCCGGCGTCCCGGAGCGATGGTCACCCTGCGAAACACGGTGCCGAGCCCCTCGCGCATCGGGCTGCCGATGATCGCGATCGACGAGGGCGCCCCGCTGGAGATGGACTTGCGGGTCGAGTCGGTGTCCGAAGGCGTCCTGGTGACGGGAACGGTCGCCGCGCCGACCGTCGGCGAGTGCGCTCGCTGCTTGACGGCCCTCAACGGGCGGGTGCAGGTCGGGCTGACCGAACTGTTCGCCTACCCGGACAGCACCACCGAGGCGACCACCGAGGAAGACGAGGTCGGTCACATCGTCGACGACACCATCGACCTGGAGCAGTCCATCATCGACGCCGTCGGGCTGGAGCTGCCGTTTTCGCCGGTGTGCAGCCCCGATTGCCCCGGCCTGTGCCCGGACTGCGGCGTCTCGCTCGCTGCCGAACCCGACCATCACCACGACCGCATCGACCCGCGCTGGGCCAAGCTGGCTGAAATGCTGTCCGACCCGGATAACCCGCGGGACCGACGGTGACGTCGCGCAAAACGCTGCTCGACGCGCTCGGGGTCGACCTGCCCGAGGAGCTGCTGTCCCTGGCGCTGACGCACCGCAGCTACGCCTACGAGCACGGCGGGCTGCCGACCAACGAGCGGCTGGAATTCCTCGGCGACGCCGTTCTGGGGCTGACCATCACCGACGAGCTCTACCACCGCCATCCCGACCGTTCGGAGGGCGATCTGGCCAAGCTGCGGGCGAGCGTCGTCAACACGCAGGCGCTGGCCGACGTCGCGCGCAACCTGGCCGATGAGGGCCTGGGCGTCCACCTGTTGCTGGGCCGCGGCGAGGCCAACACCGGCGGCGCGGACAAGTCGAGCATCCTGGCCGACGGCATGGAATCGCTGCTGGGGGCCATCTACCTGCAGCACGGCATCGACACGGCGCGTGAAGTCATCCTGCGGTTGTTCGGCCCGCTGCTCGACGCCGCGCCGACGCTTGGGGCGGGGCTGGACTGGAAGACCAGCCTGCAGGAGCTCACCGCGGCGCGCGGGATGGGCGCCCCTTCTTACGTCGTCACCTCCACGGGACCCGACCACGACAAGGAGTTCACCGCCGTCGTGGTCGTGATGGACACCGAATACGGGACCGGCGTGGGCCGCTCGAAGAAGGAGGCCGAGCAGAAGGCCGCGGCCGCGACCTGGAAGGTGCTGGAAACCCTCGATGCCGCCGGGAAAACCTCCGTTTGAATCCCATGGTGATGACCCGCCGCGCCCGGCTTCGCCGCGCTTGCGATCATCACTGAATCGATGGTGATGACCCGCCGCGCCCGGCTTCGCCGCGCTTGCGATCATCACTGAATGCCCGAGCTGCCCGAAGTCGAGGTGGTGCGCCGCGGCTTGGACGCCCACGTGGTGGGCAAGACGATCACCGCGGTGCGGGTGCACCATCCGCGTGCGGTGCGCCGCCACGAGGCCGGCCCCGCCGACCTCACCGCCCGGCTGCTGGACGCGAAGATCACCGGAACCGACCGGCGCGGCAAGTACCTGTGGCTGCTGCTGGACGCCGACACCGCGCTCGTCGTGCACCTCGGCATGAGCGGGCAGATGCTGCTGGGCGAGGTGCCCCGCAGCGACCACGTCCGGATCTCGGCGCTGCTCGACGACGCAACCGTGCTGAGCTTCGCCGACCAGCGCACCTTCGGCGGCTGGATGCTGGCCGACCTGGTTGAGGTGGACGGCAGCGTGGTGCCGGAGCCGGTCGCCCACCTGGCGCGCGACCCCCTGGACCCCCGGTTCGACGTGGACGCCGTCGTTAAGGTATTGCGCCGCAAGCATTCCGAGATCAAACGCCAACTCCTGAACCAGGAGGTGGTGTCGGGAATCGGCAACATCTACGCCGACGAGGCGCTGTGGCGGGCCAAGCTGCACGGCGCGCGGATCGCGGACACGCTGAGTCGCCGCCAGCTGACCGCCGTCTTGGAGGCCGCGGCCGACGTAATGCGCGACGCGTTGGCGCAGGGCGGAACGTCGTTCGACTCGCTGTACGTCAACGTCAATGGCGAGTCGGGTTACTTCGACCGATCGCTGGATGCCTACGGCCGCGAGGGCCAGAGCTGTCGCCGCTGCGGGGCGGTGATGCGCCGGGAAAAGTTCATGAACCGGTCGTCGTTCTTCTGCCCGCGCTGCCAACCGCCACCGCGGCGTTCGAGTGTGAACTGACGGCTTTGAGTGTGAGGCTGCGGTGACGACACGCCGAGCCGCGCCGCCCAGGGCACACACGCAAAGCCGTGGCTTCACACGCAGCGCCGTGGCTTCACAGGCAGCGCCGTGGCTTCAC
Source organism: Mycobacterium palustre (assembly GCF_002101785.1). GTDB lineage: Bacteria > Actinomycetota > Actinomycetes > Mycobacteriales > Mycobacteriaceae > Mycobacterium > Mycobacterium palustre. The sequence continues at coordinate 33,718 of NZ_LQPJ01000070.1, read as the reverse complement.
AGGCAGCGCCGTGGCTTCACACGCGGCGCCGTGGCTTCACACGCGGCGCCGTGGCTTCACACGCGGCGCCGTGGCTTCACACGCGGCGCCGTGGCTTCACAGGCAGCGCCGTGGCTTCACTGGCAGCGCCGTGGCTTCACTGGCAGCGCCGTGGCTTCACTGGCAGCGCCGTGGCTTCACAGGCAAAGCCGTGGCTTCACACGCGAACCCGTGGCTTCCTTTCTGCCTGAGCTGGCGGGAGCGAGCGCCCGGTAGACCGGTAGAAAAGACCCATGACCAAACTGTGGGTGGAACGCACCGGATCGCGCCGCTACACCGGGCGCAGCTCGCGCGGCGCGCAGGTCCTCGTCGGCGGCGAGGACGTCGAGGGCGTCTTCACGCCCGGGGAACTGCTCAAGATCGCGCTCGCGGCCTGCAGCGGCATGTCCACCGACGAGCCGCTGGCCCGCCGGCTCGGCGACGACTACCAGGCCGTGGTCAGGGTGTCGGGCCCGGCCGACCGCGAACAGGAGCGCTACCCGCTGCTCGAGGAGACCCTCGAGCTGGACCTGTCCGGGCTCTCCGACGACGAGAAGCAGCGCGTGCTGGTGGTGGTCAATCGGGCCGTCGAGCTGGTCTGCACCGTCGGGCGCACGCTGCAGTCCGGCACCAAGGTCAACTTCGAGGTCAAGAATGTCGGAGCCTGACGCCCGGCTGACCGCCTGGGTGCACGGCCGGGTCCAGGGGGTTGGCTTTCGCTGGTGGACCCGCTGCCGTGCGCTGGAGCTCGGCCTGACCGGGTATGCGGCCAACCAGGCCGACGGCCGCGTCCTGGTGGTCGCCCAGGGGCCGCGCGAGGCGGCCGAAAAGCTGCTGCAACTCCTCGACGGTGGCGACACCCCGGGCCGGGTCGACAAGGTGGTCGCCGACTGGTCGGCGCCGCAGGAGCGGTTCGACGGCTTTGTCGAGCGGTGAGACGCAAGAACAGGTGACCGATGTGGCCCGTGTGACCGGTGCGTCGCAACGTGAACGGGCGGCGAATTTTGGGCCAGCCCGACACCCCGCGGTGCGCCGGAACAGGCCAACCTGAGCGGTAGTCTGGCTCGCCGTGTACCTCAAGAGTCTGACGCTGAAGGGCTTCAAGTCCTTCGCCTCGCCGACGACTCTGCGCTTCGAGCCGGGCATCACCGCCGTCGTCGGGCCCAACGGTTCGGGCAAGTCCAACGTCGTCGACGCGCTGGCGTGGGTGATGGGGGAGCAGGGGGCAAAGACGCTGCGCGGCGGCAAGATGGAAGACGTCATCTTCGCCGGCACGTCGTCGCGCGCCCCGCTCGGGCGCGCCGAGGTCACCGTCACCATCGACAACTCCGATAACGCTCTGCCCATCGAGTACTCCGAGGTGTCGATCACCCGCCGGATGTTCCGCGACGGCGCCAGCGAGTACGAAATCAACGGCGCGAGTTGCCGTTTGATGGACGTCCAGGAGCTGCTGAGCGACTCGGGGATCGGGCGCGAGATGCACGTCATCGTAGGGCAGGGCAAGCTCGACGAGATCCTGCAGTCGCGCCCCGAAGACCGCCGCGCGTTCATCGAAGAGGCCGCGGGCGTGCTCAAGCACCGCAAGCGCAAGGAAAAGGCGCTGCGCAAACTCGATGCGATGTCGGCGAACCTGGCCCGGCTCACCGACCTGACGACCGAGCTGCGCCGCCAGCTCAAGCCGCTGGGCCGCCAGGCCGAAGTGGCCCGTCGCGCCCAGACCATCCAGGCCGACCTGCGCGACGCCAAGTTGCGCCTGGCGGCCGACGATCTGGTCAACCGGCGGAACGAGCGCGACGCGATCTTCGAGGCCGAGGCCGCGATGCGCCGCGAGCACGACGAGGCCGCCGCGCGGCTGGCGGTGGCTTCAGAAGAGCTGAGCGCGCACGAGACCGCGCTGGCCGACCTGTCGGTGCGCGCCGAATCCGTGCAGCAGACCTGGTTCGGGCTGTCGGCCCTGGCCGAACGGGTGGCCGCCACGGTGCGCATCGCCAACGAGCGTGCCCAGCACCTCGACGTCGAGCCCGTGAGCACCGGCGACACCGACCCGGACGCGCTCGAGGCCGAGGCCCAGCGGGTCGAGGCGGCCGAGCAGCGGCTGCTGGCGGAGCTGGCCGAGGCGCGCACCCGGCTCGACGCCGCCCGCGCCGAGCTCGCCGAGCGCGAGCGCGAGGCCGCCGAGGCCGACCGGGCGCACCTCGCGGCCGTGCGCGCCGAGGCCGACCGGCGCGAGGGCCTGGCGCGGCTGGCCGGCCAGGTGGAGACCATGCGGGCGCGGGTCGAATCGATCGACGACAGCGTCGCCCGGCTGTCCGAGCGCATCGAAGAGGCCGCGACCCGCGCGCAGCAGACGCGGGCGGAGTTCGAAACCGTGCAGGCCCGCGTCGCCGAGCTCGACCAGGGCGAGGTGGGCCTCGACGAGCACCACGAGCGGACCGTGGCCGCGCTGCGGCTGGCCGACGAACGCGTCGCCGAGCTGCAGGCGGCCGAGCGGGGCGCCGAGCGCGAGGTGGCGTCGCTGCGGGCCCGCATCGACGCCCTTTCGGTGGGCCTCGAGCGCAAGGACGGCGCGGCCTGGCTGACCGAAAACCGCTCCGGCGCAGGCCTTTTCGGGCCCATCGCCAAGCTGGTCAAGGTCCGGCCCGGTTACGAGGCGGCGCTGGCCGCGGTGCTCGGGTCGGTGGCCGACGCGCTGGCCGTCGAGAGCTTCGGCGCGGCCCGGTCGGCCATCGCCGCGCTCAAGGAAGCCGACGGCGGCCGGGCGGCCCTGGTGTTGGGCGACTGGCCGGCCGAGCCGCCCGCGCCGGCCGCGGCGCTGCCGGGCGGTGCGTTGTGGGCGCTCGACCTGGTCGAAGCCCCGCCGCGGCTGCGCGGCGCGATCGTCGCCATGCTGTCGGGCGTCGCGGTGGTCCACGACCTGGGCGAGGCGCTGGACCTGGTTGCCGCGCGGCCCGAGCTGCGCGCCGTCACCCTCGACGGCGATCTCGTCGGCGCCGGCTGGGTGAGCGGCGGTTCCGACCGCAAGCTGTCGACTTTGGAGCTGACCTCCGAAATCGACCGCGCAGAAAGCGAATTGAGCGCCGCCGAGGCGCGGGTGGCCCAGCTGAGCGCGGCGTTGTCGGGGGCGCTCGTCGAGCAGGCGGCCCGGCAGGACTCCGCGGAGCAGGCGCTGGCCGCGCTCAACGAGTCCGACACCGCGATCTCCGCGATGTACGAGCAGCTGGGCCGGCTCGGGCAGGATGCCCGCGCCGCCGAAGAGGAGTGGAGCCGGCTGCTGCGGCAGCGCGAGGAGCTGGAGGCGGGGCGCGCGCAGACCGTCGAAGAGGTCACCGAGCTGGAAACGCGACTGCGCAACGCCCAGGAGACCCAGCCGGTGCACGCTGTCGAACCGGTGAACCGCCAGCAGATCGCCGCGGCCGCCGAGAGCGCTCGCGGCGCCGAGGTGGAGGCCCGGCTGGCCGTGCGCACCGCCGAGGAGCGCGCCAACGCGGTGCGCGGGCGCGCGGACTCGCTGCGGCGCGCCGCGGCCGCCGAGCGCGAGGCGCGGATCCGGGCCCAGCAGGCGCGCGCGGCGCGGCTCCGCGCGGCCGCGGTGGCGGCGGCGGTGGCCGATGCCGGCCGGCTGCTGGCGGCGCGGCTGGACCGGGTGGTCGCCGCGGCCGCGGCGATCCGCGACGCCCTGCTCGCCGAACGCCAGCAGCGTTCGGCGGCGATGGCCGCGGTGCGCGACGAGGTCAACGCGCTGGGCGCGCGGGTCGCCCAACTCACCGACGCACTGCACCGCGACGAGGTGGCCAACGCCCAGGCGGCCCTGCGCATCGAGCAGCTCGAGCAGATGGTGCTCGAGCAGTTCGGCATGGCGCCGGCCGACCTGATCGCCGAGTACGGCCCGCAGGTCGCGCTGCCGCCCACCGAGCTGGAAATGGCCGAGTACTTGCAGGCCCGCGAGCGCGGCGAGCAGGTGTACGCCCCCGCCCCGATTCCCTACGACCGGGCCACTCAGGAGCGCCGGGCCAAGCGTGCCGAGCGTGAGCTGGCCGAGCTGGGCCGGGTCAACCCGCTGGCGCTGGAGGAGTTCGCCGCGCTCGAGGAACGCTACAACTTCCTGTCCACCCAGCTCGAGGACGTCAAGGCGGCCCGCAAGGACCTGCTCGACGTCGTCGCCGACGTCGACGCCCGCATCCTGCAGGTGTTCAGCGACGCCTTCGCCGACGTCGAACGGGAATTCGCCGAAGTTTTCACCGTGCTGTTCCCCGGCGGGGAGGGCCGCCTGCGGCTCACCAACCCCGCCGACATGCTCACCACCGGCATCGAGGTCGAGGCGCGGCCCCCCGGCAAAAAGGTGACCCGGCTGTCGTTGCTGTCCGGCGGCGAGAAGGCGCTGACCGCGGTGGCGATGCTGGTGGCGATCTTCCGGGCCCGCCCGTCGCCGTTCTACATCATGGACGAGGTGGAGGCCGCGCTCGACGACACCAACCTGCGCCGCCTGATCAGCCTGTTCGAGCTGCTGCGGGCCCGGTCGCAGCTCATCATCATCACCCACCAGAAGCCCACGATGGAGGTCGCCGACGCGCTGTACGGCGTCACCATGCAGGGCGACGGCATCACCGCCGTGATCTCGCAGCGAATGCGGGGCCAGCAGGTGGGGCAGCTGGTTTCCAGCTCCGCCTAACCAGGCCCGGTCGGGCCGGCGCCGGGCCGCTTGGGAGAATGTCAGCGTGTCCCAAGGTCTTTGGATCGCCGTCGCGGTGGTCGCCATTCTGGTCGTCATCGCCGCGCTGGTCGCAGGCCTGGTGCGGTACCGCCGGCGCCGGATCCGACTGGCCCGGCCAGAGCCGGGCGCGCTCGACCGCTCGGGTGGCTACACCGCGTCGTCCGGCATCACGTTCAGCCGGACCCCGACGGCGGAGCGGATCGACACCAGCGGGCTGCCCGGGGTAGGCGACGACGCGACCGTCCCCCGCGACGCGCCGCGGCGCACGATCTCCGACGTAGAGCTGCCCGAACCCGAGACGGTCGCGCCGCCGAAGCCGCCCGAGGCCCCCGAGATCTCGGTGGCCGCCGGGGCTCCGTTGGCCGCCGAGATCGAGGCCATCGCCCCCACGCAGGGCAGGCTGGAGCGCCTGCGAGGCCGGCTCGCCAAGTCCCAAAACGCGCTGGGGCGCAGCGTGCTGGGCCTGATCGGCGGCGGCGACCTGGACGAGGAATCCTGGCAGGACGTCGAGGACACCCTGCTGGTCGCCGACCTGGGCCCGGTGGTCACCGAGTCGGTGGTCGGGCAGCTGCGCGGCAGGCTCGCCAGCGGCAACGTCCGCACCGAGGCCGACGCCAAGGCCGTGCTGCGCGACGTGCTGATCACCGAGCTGCAGCCGGGCATGGACCGCTCGATCCGCGCGCTGCCGCACCCCGACCACCCCTCTGTGCTGCTGGTCGTCGGCGTCAACGGCACCGGCAAGACCACCACCGTCGGCAAGCTGGCCCGGGTGCTGGTGGCCGACGGGCGGCGCGTCGTGCTGGGCGCGGCCGACACCTTCCGGGCCGCGGCCGCCGATCAGCTGCAAACCTGGGCCTCGCGGGTGGGCGCGGAGGTGGTGCGGGGGCCCGAGGGCGCCGACCCGGCGTCGGTGGCGTTCGACGCCGTCGCCAAGGGCATCGCCTCCGGCGCCGACGTGGTCGTCATCGACACCGCAGGGCGGCTGCACACCAAGGTCGGGCTGATGGACGAGCTCGACAAGGTCAAGCGCGTGGTGACCCGGCGCGCCGAGGTCGACGAGGTGCTGCTGGTGCTCGACGCGACGATCGGGCAGAACGGGCTGGCGCAGGCCCGGGTGTTCGCCGACGTCGTCGACATCACCGGCGCGGTGCTGACCAAGCTGGACGGAACGGCCAAGGGCGGCATCGTTTTCCGCGTCCAGCAGGAGCTCGGGGTGCCGGTCAAGCTGGTCGGGCTCGGCGAGGGCCCCGACGATTTGGCGCCCTTCGAACCCGCCGCCTTCGTCGACGCGCTGCTCGGCTGATCCCCCCTGATAGGGCGCGCGCGACGTTAATAACGCCGAAACACGGCGGCCCCATTGCGGAAACAACCATTGCGCATGGTTCTCGCAGGCCACAGGCACCTGCCTGCCGGCCTGCTGATGCCGACCGGAGGTGAAAGCGAGTGAGTTTCCCGCAATTGGGCCAACCCGATACCGGTGATACCGCCTGGATGTTGGCGAGTTCCGCTCTGGTGCTGTTGATGACGCCGGGTCTTGCCTTTTTCTACGGCGGCATGGTCCGTACCCGAAGCGTGCTCAACATGATCATGATGAGCATCAGCGCGATGGGCGTGGTCACCGTGCTGTGGGTGCTGTACGGCTACTCGATGTCATTCGGTGACGACAAATGGGGTGTCGTCGGAAAGCCGTCCGACTACTGGGGTCTGGCGAAACTGATCGGCGGCAACGCGGTCAAAGCCGACCCGAGCAAGGGCGTCTCCCAGGTGGACATCCCGCTCGCCGGCACCATGCCCGCCACCGTGTTCGTGGCCTTCCAGCTGATGTTCGCGATCATCACCGTCGCCCTAATCTCGGGCGCGGTGGCCGACCGGCTGAAGTTCACCGCGTGGCTGGTGTTCGCCGGTCTGTGGGCGACACTGGTGTACTTCCCGATCGCACACTGGGTCTTCGCGGTCGACGGCTTCGCTTCGGAGCACGGCGGGTGGATCAACAACAAGCTGCACGCCATCGACTTCGCGGGCGGGACGGCGGTCCATATCAACTCCGGTGTCGCGGGCTTGGCGCTGGCGATCGTGCTGGGCAAGCGCCGCGGCTGGCCGACGACGCTGTTTCGCCCGCACAACCTGCCGTTCGTGATGCTGGGCGCCGGGCTGCTGTGGTTCGGCTGGTTCGGTTTCAACGCCGGGTCGGCCACCAGCTCGAACGGCACGGCCGGGTCGACCTTCATGACGACGACGGTCGCCACGGCCACGGCCATGCTCGCGTGGCTGCTGACCGAGCGCATCCGCGACGGGAAGCCCACGACTTTGGGGGCCGCCTCGGGCATCGTCGCCGGGCTGGTCGCCATCACCCCGTCGTGCTCGTCGGTCAACATCCTGGGCGCGATCGTGGTCGGCGCGGTCGCCGGCGTGGTGTGCGCGCTGGCGGTCGGCCTGAAGTTCAAGCTCGGGTTCGACGACTCGCTGGACGTGGTCGGGGTGCACCTGGTCGGCGGGCTCGCGGGCACGCTGCTGGTCGGCCTGCTCGCCGCGCCGGAGAGCACGGCCATCAACGGCGTGGCCGGGGTGTCCAAGGGGCTGTTCTACGGCGGCGGCTGGGCGCAGCTCGAGCGCCAGGCAATCGGCGCGTTCGCCGTCCTGTTCTACTCCGGCATCGTCACCTTCATCCTGGCCTTGATCCTCAAGTACACCATCGGGCTGCGGCTCAACCCCGAGGCGGAATCCTCGGGCATCGACGAGGCTGAGCACGCTGAGAGCGGTTACGATTTCGGAGTGATCGGCGGCCAGGGGTCGGTGCTTCCGACACGGATCGCCGTGGCGGATACGCGCAACGGCCTTGATGAAGAGCGATTGGGCGACAAAGTGGAGGCAGAGCAGTCATGAAGCTGATCACCGCGATCGTCAAGCCGTTCACTCTCGACGACGTCAAGACCAGTCTCGAGGAGGCGGGCGTCCTGGGGATGACGGTCAGCGAAGTCCAGGGCTACGGACGCCAGAAGGGCCACACCGAGGTGTACCGCGGCGCGGAATACTCCGTGGACTTCGTGCCCAAGGTGCGCATCGAGGTCGTCGTCGACGACTCCATCGTCGACAAGGTCGTGGACAGCATCGTCCGAGCGGCGCGCACCGGCAAGATCGGCGACGGCAAGGTGTGGGTCAGCCCCGTGGAGACGATTGTGCGGGTGCGCACCGGTGAACGCGGGACCGACGCTCTGTGACGCTGACCGAAAATTGCTGATCGAACCCCGGCGGGCCGGGGAGGGATGAATCCCAACTCTCCCGACCCGTCCGGGGACCAAGCGGGAACCGAAAGCGCCGGCGCGGCAATCGATTTGGCTGCCGCCCGGCGCGATCTGCTGTCCGAGGGTGCCCGGCTGCACGCGGCCGAACTGCGGCACGCGTGGCTGGATTTGCACCTGTCATGGTTGGCGGCCAAGGCCACCGAGATCGGAATCACCGACAGCAGTGGCCTTTCCATCGTCGGCATCGGCGGCTTGGGGCGCCACGAACTATTGCCCTATTCCGACCTCGACCTGATGCTGTTGCACGCCAACAAATCCGACAGCGAGTTACAACGGGTCGCCGACAAACTCTGGTATCCGTTGTGGGACGCCAACGTTCGGCTCGACCACAGCGTGCGAACGGTCGCCGGGGCGCTCGGCGTCGCCAACGCGGACCTGATCGCGGCGCTGGGCATGTTGGACGCCCGCCACATCGCCGGGGATGCGCGGCTGTCCGACGAATTGATCGCCGGCGCAAGAAGGCAGTGGCGCAGCGCGATTCGCTCGCGGATGGACGAGCTCGTCGACATCACCAACGCCCGCTGGCAGCGTTGCGGCCGGATCTCGCAACGCGCCGAGCCCGACCTGAAGTCGGGCCGCGGCGGGCTGCGCGACGTGCAACTGCTCGACGCGCTGGGGGTGGCCCAGCTCATCGACCGCCACGGCATGGCCCGCCCGGAAACGCCGGGAGGTTCGCTGGACGACGCCTACCTGACGCTGCTCGACGTGCGCACCGAGCTGCACCGCGTCTCGGGTCGCGGCCGTGATTTGCTGCTGGCCCAGTACGCCGACGAGATCAGCGCGGCCCTGCATTTCGGCGACCGGTTCGACCTGTCGCGCAAGCTGTCCGGCGCCGGGCGCACCATCGCCTACCACGCCGAGGCCGGCCTGCGGACCGCCCAGAACGCGCTGCCGCGGCGGGGCGTCTCGGCCTTGGTGCGTCGCCCGAAGCGGCGACCGCTCGACGAGGGCGTCGTCGAATACGCCGGGGAGATCGTGCTGGCCCGCGACGCGGCGCCGGAGACCGACGTCGGCTTGGTGCTGCGGGTGGCCGCGGCGTCGGCCGACACCGGCTTGCCGATCGCCGCCGGGACGCTGGCCCGGTTGGCCGCCGCCGCGCCCGACATGCCGAGCCCCTGGCCCAGCGAGGCGCTGGACGACCTGCTCGTCGTGCTGTCCTCCGGACCGACCATGGTCGCGACCATCGAGGCGCTCGACCGCACCGGGCTGTGGGGTCGGCTGCTGCCGGAATGGGACGCGATCCGCGACCTTCCCCCCCGCGACGTCGCGCACAAATGGACGGTGGACCGCCACGTCGTCGAAACCGCCGTCAACGCGGCGCCGCTGGCCACCCGCGTGGCGCGGCCCGACCTGCTCGCGCTCGGGGCGCTGCTGCACGACATCGGCAAGGGCCGCGGCGTCGACCACAGCGAACTCGGGGCGGCGATGACCCACGAAATCGGTCCCCGGCTCGGCGTCGCGCCCGAAGACGTCGAGCTGCTGGCCACGTTGGTCCGCCACCACCTGCTGCTGCCCATCGTCGCCACCCGCAGCGACCTGAAGGACCCGAAAACCATCGAGGGCGTCTCCGAAGCCCTCGGCGGCGACCCGTTGGTGCTCGAGGTGCTGCACGCGCTGACCGAGGCGGACTCGAAGGCCACCGGTCCAGGCGTGTGGAGCGAATGGAAGGCGTTGCTGATCGACGACCTGGTGCGGCGCTGTCGGATGGTGATGGCCGGCGAGCCGCTGCCGCATGCGGACCCGACTGCCCCGCATTACCTTTCGCTGGCCGCCGACCGTGGCGTGCATGTGGACGTCGCGCCGGGCGACAGCGCGCGGACCTATCGCGTGGTGATGATCGCCCCGGACCAGCGCGGGTTGGTGTCGAAGGCGGCCGCCGTGCTGGCGCTCAACTCGCTGCGGGTGCATTCGGCCACGGTCAACAGCCACGGAGGCGTCGCGATCACCGAGTTTGTGGTGTCACCGCACTTCGGCTCCCCGGCCGCGGCCGAGCTGCTGCGCCAGCAGTTCGTCGGCGCGCTGGCCGGCGACATCGACGTCCTGGCCATGGTAAAACAGCGTTCCGACGAGGCCGCCAGTTCTCGCGCGGGCGAGGTGCAGGCCGGGGTACCGGTGACCCGCTCGACCGCCCCGCCCCACGTGGTGTGGCTCGACACCGCCGGCGACGGCCGGCTGATCCTCGAGGTCCGCGCCACGGACCGGCCCGGCCTGCTAGCGCTGCTGACCCGGGCCCTCGAGCGCGCCGGGGCCGACATCGGGTGGGCCAAGGTGCACACGTTCGGCTCGACGGCGGCCGACGTGTTCTGTGTGGAGCTGCCCTCCGAGGCCCCCGAAGAGCTCGACGCGCAGGCCGCGGTGGAAAAGCAGCTGCTGGCCGTGCTGGGCGAGCCGGGCGAGGTGACGTTCGGTTAGGCGGGCCGCTTACCTCAAGTAGGTCCACGCCGTCTGCTCGGAATTCAGCTGCCGCAGCGCCTCGATGCGGGCCTGGATCTGCTCGCGGGTCGCCGCGGCGATCGGCGGGCCGCCGCAGCGCCGCCGAAGTTCACTGTGGATCCAGCCGTGCGGTTTGCCGGTGCGGTGGTGGGTGGCCGACACCAGGGTGTTCAGCTCGCGGCGCAGCTCGCGCAGCTGGCCGTGCATGGACGGCACCGCCGTCGGTGGCGCCGCGGGGCCGGAGGCGGCCCGCTTGCGGAGCTGCTCGTCCTGGCGCCGGTGCAGCAGGGCGCGCATCTGCTCGGCGTCGAGCAAGCCGGGCAGGCCGAGGTAGTCGGCCTCCTCGTCGCTTCCGGCCGGGGTCGCGGTGCCGAACGAGGACCCGTCGAAGATGACCTGGTCCAGTTCGGCGTCGGCCCCCAGCGCGGTGAATGCCTTGTCGGTGTCGGTCTTCTCGGTCTGCGTCCGGACGGCCGGGTCGCCGTCGAGGGGATCCACGGCCTCGCGGTGCGGCTGGCCGAGCACGTGGTTGCGCTGGGCCTCCAGCTCGCTGGCCAGCTGCAGCAGGCTGGGCACCGAGGGAAGGAAGACGCTCGCGGTTTCCCCGGGCCGCCGCGACCGCACGAACCGGCCGATGGCCTGGGCGAAGAACAGCGGCGTGGAGGCGCTGGTGGCGTAGATCCCGACCGACAGCCTCGGCACGTCGACGCCCTCGGAGACCATGCGCACCGCGACCAGCCATCGGCTGGTGCTCTCGGCGAACTCGGTGATGCGTGCCGACGATCCCGGGTCGTCGGACAGCACGACCGTCGGTTCCTCGCCGGTCAGCCGCTTCAGCAGGGCGGCGTAGGCGCGCGCCGCCGCCCGGTCGGACGCGATGATCATGCCGCCGGCGTCGGGCACATCGACCCGCTTCTGGCGCAGCCGCTCGTCGGCGGCCGCGATCACCGCGGGCATCCACTCGCCGGCGGGGTCGAGCGCCGTGCGCCACGCCCGCGCGGTCTGCTCGGCCGACAGCGGCTCGCCCAACCGCGCGGCGTGCTCTTCGCCGGCGCTGTCGCGCCAGCGCGCCTCCCCGGAGTAGGCGAGGAACACCACGGGCCGCACTACGCCGTCGGCGAGCGCCTCGGCATAGCCGTAGACGTGATCGGCCCGCGACCGCAGCACCCCGTCGGCCCCGGCCTCATATGTGACGAACGGGATCGGGCTGTCGTCGCTGCGAAACGGTGTGCCGGTCAGGGCGAGTCGGCGGGTGGCGTCGCCGAAGGCCTCGCGGATGGCCTCGCCCCAGGTCTTGGCGTCGCCTCCGTGGTGGATCTCGTCGAAGACGACCAGTGTCTTGCGCTGCTCGGTGCGCACCCGGTGCAGCGTCGGATGCGCGGCGACCTGGGCGTAGGTGACCATCACGCCGTGGTACTCCGGCGAGGTCTGGGGGCTGGTGTTGGAAAATCGCGGGTCCAGGGCCAGGCCGTGCCGCTGCGCTGCCAGCGCCCACTGCACCTTGAGGTGTTCGGTGGGCACCACGACGGTGATCTGCTCGACGGCCCGCTGGCCGAGCAGCTCGGCCGCCACCCGCAGCGCAAACGTCGTCTTGCCCGAGCCCGGGGTGGCCACCGCGAGGAAGTCGCGCGGCTGGGCGGCGAGGTAGCGCACCAGCGCGCGGCGCTGCCACCCGCGCAACGCCAGGCCCGCGTCGCTGCCCGACTGCATCGACTTGGGCTCCCCCCGTAGCGCGCAAAGGTGTTGGTGTTCCGCGACATGGCCGGCGGCCGAACGCGGGTGTGAAATGTAGCATGCCAACGGTTTTCGCCGCAGCAGCGACGCGGGGGCGGTTATCGGGCCGGGGCCGCCAGGTCCCGGGTTTGCAGCCAGCCGTGGATTCGTTTGGCGACGTCAGGCCAGCCGGGCTCGAGCATCATGTTGTGTCCCATCGCAAAGAATTCCGGCCGCGTCCCGTACGCCCGCGCCGTGGCGCGCACGGCGCCCCGGCTGACGAAGCCGTCGTGCACGGCGCCGAGCACCAGGATGGGGGTCGTGACCCGCCGGGTGTCGACCCGGCGCCGCATCGGGTCGGTCATCGCGGCGCGGATGCTTTCGGGCCCGGCGCGGCGCCAGCACTGTTCGACGATGGCCGCGGGCGTGTCGGCGCAGAACAGGTATCTGCGGGCGAGCGTCGCAGAGCTCAGGAACCTGACCAGGGTGGGGTCGTTGAACGACTTGACCATCATCTGTGGGCGGCGCCGCCAGACCCGCAGCGCCGTGCCCAGCACGCCGGACGGCGGCAGCGAGCCCACCAGCACCGCGGCGGGGGCGGCGTGGTCCTCGAGGTAGCGCTGTATCACGTAGCCGCCCAGGGAGTGCCCGATCAGCACGGGGCCACCGCCCAGATCGTCGGCCACCGAACGGACGTCGTCGATGTAGTCGGCGACCGACACCTTCTGCAGGGGTTTGTCCGTGGGGCTGGTGCCGTGCCCGCGCATGCTCATGGCCACGGCGCGATAGCCGGCGTCGGCGAAATAGTCGAGGAAGTTCTCCCAGCACCACGCGGCATGCCAACCGCCGTGGACGAACAGCAGCGGCACCGGATGCGCGTCGCCGCCCGACCCCTTCTCGATCACCTCGAGCATGAGCCGACTTTGGTTTGCCGGCCGCCGGCCGTCAAGGCCCTAGCCGAGCCGCGCCCCGCGGCGCGGGGCTCGCACTCACCACTAGGCTGGTCGGGTGTTTGAATCGCTGTCTGACCGGTTGACCGGTGCCCTACAGGGACTGCGCGGCAAGGGTCGACTGACCGACGCCGATATCGAGGCCACCACCCGCCAGATCCGGCTGGCGCTGCTGGAAGCCGACGTTTCGCTCCCCGTCGTGCGCGCGTTCGTCGGCCGCATCAAGGACCGCGCCAGGGGCGCCGAGGTCTCGGGCGCGCTGAACCCGGCGCAACAGGTCGTCAAGATCGTCAACGAAGAGCTCATCGGCATCCTGGGCGGCGAGACCCGCCAGCTCGCGTTCGCGAAGACCCCGCCGACGGTCGTGATGCTCGCCGGCCTGCAGGGTTCCGGAAAGACCACGCTGGCGGGCAAGCTGGCGGCGTGGCTGCGCGGCCAGGGACACACCCCGCTGCTGGTGGCCTGCGACCTGCAGCGCCCCGCCGCCGTCAACCAGCTCCAGGTCGTCGGTGAGCGCGCGGGCGTACCGGTGTTCGCGCCGCATCCGGGCGCCGGGGCGCCGGGCGCCGACGCCGGGCCGCCCGACCCGGTCGCCGTCGCCGCGGCGGGGCTTGCCGAGGCGCGCACCAAGCACTTCGACGTCGTCATCGTCGACACCGCCGGCCGGCTGGGCATCGACGACGAGCTGATGGACCAGGCGGCGGCCATCCGCGACGCCGTCGACCCCGACGAGGTCCTGTTCGTCCTCGACGCGATGATCGGCCAGGACGCCGTCACCACCGCCGAGGCGTTCCGCGAGGGCGTCGGCTTCACCGGGGTGGTGCTGACCAAGCTCGACGGGGACGCCCGCGGTGGCGCCGCGCTCTCGGTCCGCGAGGTCACCGGGGTGCCGATCCTTTTCGCGTCCAGCGGCGAGAAGCTCGAGGACTTCGACGTCTTCCACCCGGACCGGATGGCCAGCCGCATCCTGGGCATGGGCGACGTGCTCACCCTGATCGAACAGGCCGAGCAGGTCTTCGACGCCCAGCGCGCCGAGGAGGCCGCGGCCAAGATCGGCACCGGCGAGCTGACGCTGGAGGACTTCCTCGAGCAGATGCTGGCCATCCGCAAGATGGGCCCGATCGGAAACCTGCTGGGCATGCTGCCCGGCGCGGGCCAGATGAAGGAGGCGCTGGCCCAGGTCGACGACAAGCAACTCGACCGGCTGCAGGCCATCATCCGAGGCATGACGCCCGAGGAGCGGGCCGACCCGAAGATCATCAACGCCTCGCGCCGGCTGCGCATCGCCAACGGTTCGGGGGTGACGGTGTCGGAGGTCAACCAGCTGGTCGACCGCTTCTTCGAAGCCCGCAAGATGATGTCGTCGGTGATGGGCGGCATGGGGTTCCCCGGCATGGGCCGCAAGACCTCCTCGCGCAAGGCCAAGTCGGGCAAGGGCAAGAAGGGCAAGAAGGGGGCGCGCGGCCCGACGCCGCCGAAGGTGCGCAACCCGCTCGGCGCGGGGATGCCCGGCATGCCCGCCGGGTTCCCCGACCTCTCGCAGATGCCCGAGGGCCTCAACGAGCTGCCCCCCGGGCTGGCCGACTTCGACCTGTCCAAGCTCAAGTTCCCTGGCAAGAAGTAGCGCGCGGTGCGCCTGCACGTGCGAGGCCTCGGGCTGCCCGACGAGGCCGAGACCCAGCTGTGGATCGTCGACGGCCGCATCAGCGCCGAACCCGTGGCGGGGGCCGACACCGTCTTCGGCTCGTCCGGTTCGCCGGGCTGGATCCTGCCCGGGCTGGTCGACGCGCACTGCCATGTCGGGCTCGGCGACCGGGGCGAGATCCCGCTCAAGGACGCGGTCGCGCAGGCCGAGACCGAGCGTGACGTCGGCGCGCTGCTGCTGCGGGACTGCGGCTCACCCACGGACACCCGCAGCCTCGACGACCACGACGACCTGCCGCGCATCATCCGCGCCGGAAAGCACCTGGCCCGGCCCAAGCGATACGGGCCGGGCATGTCCCGCGAGCTCGAAGACGAATCGCAGCTGCCGGCCGCCGTCGCCGAGGAGGCGCGGCGCGGCGACGGCTGGGTCAAGCTGGTCGGCGACTGGATCGACCGCAGCGTCGGCGATCTGGCGCCGCTGTGGTCCGACGAGGTCCTCAAGGCGGCCAT
The DNA here is from genome assembly GCF_002101785.1 of Mycobacterium palustre. Taxonomy (GTDB): domain Bacteria; phylum Actinomycetota; class Actinomycetes; order Mycobacteriales; family Mycobacteriaceae; genus Mycobacterium; species Mycobacterium palustre. The sequence goes on along the minus strand of NZ_LQPJ01000070.1, from coordinate 18,437 downwards.
CGACGCCGCGCACTTTCACGGCGCCCGCGTCACCGCACACGTCTTCAGCGAGGACGCGCTGCCCGGCCTGATCAAGGCGGGCATCGACTGCATCGAACACGGCACCGGGCTCACCGACGACACCATCGCCCTGATGGTCGAGCACCACACCGCGCTGGTTCCGACGCTGGTCAACATCACCGAGAACTTCCCCGGCATCGCCGACGCCGCGGCGCGGTACCCGACCTACGCGGCCCACATGCGCGACCTGTACGCCCGAGCCCCGGCACGGATCGCCGCCGCGCGCGAGGCCGGGGTGCGACTGTACGCCGGCAGCGACGCCGGCAGCCTGGTGGCCCACGGGCGCATCGCCGACGAAATCGAGGCCCTCAAGGGCATCGGGATGAGCCCGACCGAGGCCCTGGGGGCGGGGTGCTGGGACGCCCGCCGCTGGCTGGGCCGCCCCTGCCTGGAATACGGGGCCTCGGCCGACCTGTTGTGCTACTCGCGGGACCCACGGTCGGGTCCCGCGGTTCTGAACCGGCCAGATCTTGTGATCCTGCGCGGCAAGGTCTTTCGGCCATCGGGCTAGACGGGCGCGGCGTCGCGATCGCGGATAGGATCGTTCGATGGCGTTGGCCAGCGGTGCGTCGTTCGCCGGATGCATCGTCGCGCGGAGGCTGGGTGCTGGAGCGACCGGCGCGGTCTACCTCGCCCAGGACCCCCGACGGTCGCGCTGGCAGGTCCTCAAGGTTCTGACGCCGGCGCTGTCCGGCGACGAGGGATTCCGCCGGCGCTTTCTGGCCGAGAGCCCGGTCGCGGCAAGCCTTCGCCACCCGCACATCGTCGACGTGAGCGACCGCGGCGAGTTCGACGGCCAGCTTTACGTCGTCATGGATTACGTCGACGGGATCAACGCCGCGCGGCTGATCACCGATCGATTCCCGGCGGTCGCCCCGGTGGGGGAGGCGCTTGCCGTCGTGACCGCCGTCGCGGCCGCCCTCGACCACGCGCACGAGCGCGGTGTGCTGCACGGTGACGTCAAACCCGCCAACATCTTGCTGCCGGGCCGCGACGAGGGCGAGCAGCGGATCCTGGTGTCCGACTTCGGGATAGCGCCTGGACGCGGCACGGCGGGCTACGCCGCGCCCGAACGCTTGCGCGGCGGCCTCCTCGACGGGCGCGCCGACCAGTACGCGCTGGCCGCCAGCGCCTTCCACCTGCTGACCGGCGCGCCGCCGCCACCGGGCCAGGAGCCGCCCAGGCTCAGCGACCAACGCCCGGAACTGGCGCGCCTCGACCGCGTGTTCGCCCGGGCGCTCGCCGCAGAACCCGCCGACCGGTTCGAGACCTGCCGCGACTTCGCCGAGGCGGCCAACCGAGCCGGCATCTTTGGCGGTGACCGCCGGGGAGATCCCGTCCTGGTCGGCGAGCATCCCGTCCGCGCCCGGCCCTCCCGCGGCGACATCGATGCCGGCAAGGTCGCCGCCAAGGTCCGGCCCGCGCGCGGCCGGCGCGCGCCCCAGGGCAGCTCCGCGGCGCCCCCCGCCCCGCGGCGGCCGGGCGGGCCCGCGCCGAGAGGCCGGCGCCGGCGCAAGATCCTGCTGGCCGTCACCGCCATGGTGCTCGTCGCCGGATTGCTCGCGCTGAACCTGGTCGCCGGCCGCAAGACCGGGGCCGCGCCCGCCCCGGCCGTCCGGCCGACCGGCCCATCGGCGGCGCCGCGCGACCCGGCCGCCCCGCCGGTCGCGCTCGAAGGCACCTACCGCCTCGAGGTGCGGCGCACCGAGCAGACGTTCGACCACACGCCCGACCCGCAGCCGCCCGACGTCGACACCTGGTGGGCGTTCCGCTCGTCGTGCGCGGCCGGTTCGTGCACGGCCGTCGGCGTGCTGCTGGACGACGCCGACCACACGCGGCCGAAGTCGCCCGGTGGCCAGCCCGTCGTCCTCGACTTCCGTGACGGCCGATGGCTCTCCCGCCCGGAGCCCTCGACGTTTCCCTGTGTCGGGCGCGACGGGGTGGCGGCGGCGCAGGCGACCACGCAGGTGCTGTCGCTGCGGCCGGGGCCGGCGGGGGAGTTGGCGGGCGAGATGACGGTGACCGCGCACGGCGACGAGTGCGGCCAGCGGGGGGCCGTGCTGCGGGCGCCCGCGGTGGCCACCCGCACCGGCGACACGCCCCCGGCCGTCGCGGTGCCGGACCCGCCCGCGCCCCGCTGACCAGCGGTTTTGCCGGGCCGGGCGCTTCCCCGAATAAAGATTGCGAGCACTTGCTATCTATGTTACGGTTGCCGGCACCCAATGAGGTGGAGGAAACCGTGGCCTACGACGTGATCATTCGACAGGGACTGTGGTTCGACGGGACCGGCGGCCCGCCCAAGACCCGCACGCTCGGCATCCGCGACGGGGTGGTGGCCACGGTTTCGGACCAGCCGCTCGACGAGGCCGGCTGCCCCGACGTCATCGACGCCGCCGGCAAGTGGATCGTGCCCGGCTTCATCGACGTGCACACCCATTACGACGCGGAGGTGCTGCTGGACCCCGGGCTGCGCGAGTCGGTGCGCCACGGCGTCACCACGTTGCTGCTGGGCAACTGCTCCCTGTCGACCGTCTACGCCGACGCCGAGGACGCCGCGGACCTGTTCAGCCGGGTCGAGGCCGTGCCGCGCGAATACGTCCACGGCGCATTGCAAGCCAACAAGACATGGTCGACGGCGGCCGAATACGTCGGGGCGATCGACTCCTTGCCGCTCGGGCCCAACGTCGGTTCCCTGGTCGGTCATTCGGACCTGCGCACCGCGGTGCTGGGGCTCGACCGCGCCACCGACCCGACCGTTCGGCCCACCGACGCCGAGCTGGAGAAGATGGCGGCGCTGCTCGACGCGGCGCTCGACGCCGGGATGCTGGGCATGTCCGGGATGGACGCGGCCATCGACAAGCTCGACGGCGACCGGTTCCGGTCGCGCGCGCTGCCGTCCACCTTCGCCACGTGGCGCGAGCGGCGCCGGCTGATCGAGGTGCTGCGCAAGCGCGGCCGCATCCTGCAAAGCGCCCCCGACGTCGACGACCCCAAGTCCGGGATCCTGTTCTTTTTGTCCAGCAGCCGGATGTTGGGGTGGCGCAAGGGGGTTCGGATGAGCCTGCTGGTGTCGGCCGACGCCAAGTCGATGCCGCTGGCCGTGCACACCTTCGGCCTGGGCACCCGGCTGCTGAACAAGATCCTGGGCTCGGCCGTGCGGTTCCAGCACCTGCCGGTGCCGTTCGAGCTGTACTCCGACGGCATCGACCTGCCGGTGTTCGAGGAGTTCGGCGCGGGCACCGCGGCGCTGCACCTGCGCGACCAGCTGCAGCGCAACGAGCTGCTGGCCGACGAGGACTACCGGCGGCGGTTCCGGCGCGAGTTCGACCGCGTCAAGCTCGGCCCGTCGCTGTGGCACCGCGACTTCCACGACGCGGTCATCGTGCAATGCCCGGATAAGTCGTTGGTGGGCAAGAGTTTTGGGGCGATCGCCGACGAGCGCGGGCTGCACCCGCTCGACGCGTTCCTCGACGTGCTCGTCGAGAACGGCGAGCGCAACGTCCGGTGGACCACGGTCGTCGCCAACCACCGGCCCAAGCAGCTCGACAAGCTCGCCGCCGAGCCGAGCGTCCACATGGGCTTCTCGGACGCCGGCGCGCACCTGCGCAACATGGCCTTCTACAACTTCCCGCTGAAGCTGCTGAAGCGCACCCGCGACGCCCACCGGGCCGGCGCGCCGTTTTTGTCGATGGAGCGCGCGGTGCACCGGCTGACCGGCGAGCTGGCCGAGTGGTTCGGCATCGACGCCGGCACGCTGCGCGAGGGCGACCGGGCGGACTTCGTCGTGATCGACCCCGCCGGCCTCGACGACTCGGTGGACGGCTACTACGAGGAAGAGGTGCCGTTCTACGGCGGGCTGCGGCGCATGGTCAACCGCAACGACGACGCCGTCGTCGCGACCGGTATCGGCGGGACCGTGGTCTTTCGCGGCGGCGAATTCCGGGAGGGCTACGGCCGCACCGTGAAGTCCGGCCGCTACCTGCGGGCCGGCGAGCCGCACCGCGGCCGCAGCGCCGCCAAAGTCGGTGCGTGACATGGCCAGAACCCAGCAGCAGCGCCGTCAGGAGACCGTCGGGCGGCTCCTCGAGGCCGCCATCGCCACCATCATCGAGGTGGGCTACGCCCGGGCGTCGGCCGCCGTGATCACCAAGCGCGCCGGGGTGTCCGTCGGCGCGTTGTTCCGCCACTTCGAGACGATGGGCGATTTCATGGCGGCCACGGCGTCGGAGGTGCTGCGCCGCCAGCTGGAGTCGTTCACCAAGCGGGTCGCTGAATTACCGGCAATACCACCGGACCGGCCCGCGCTCGGCGCCGCGCTGGCCATCCTGCGCGACATCACCAGCGGCCCGACCAACGCCGTGCTCTACGAGCTGCTGGTGGCCGCGCGCACCGACGAAAAGCTAAGAGAGACTTTGCAACACGAGCTGGGGCAGTACGCGGCGAAGATCCACGAGGCCGCCCGCGCGCTGCCGGGCGCCGAGAACTTCCCCGCGGAGACGTTCCCGGTCGTCGTGGCGTTGCTGACCAACGTGTTCGACGGGGCAGCGGTGGTGGAAGGCGTGCTGCCGCAACCCGAGATCGCCGAGCGGCGCATCCCGGTGCTGACGGCGTTGCTCAGCGCGGCGCTGCCGAACACGGCCGGGCTATAGCGAGCCGACGCCCGCCTCGGGGTTGAGCGCGAAGCCCCAGTCGAACAGGCTGGCGGCCTGGTCCCAGTACGTCGGGCCACCCTCCTTGACCAGCCCGTACATCATCGCGATCACCAGCCGGCGGCCACCGCGGGCGGCCGCGCCGACGAAGGTCTTGCGGGCCGCGTTGGTGAAGCCCGTCTTGCCGCCGATGGCGCCGGGGTAGCGCTGCAACAGTTCGTCCTGGTTGGTGATCGGGTGATCGCCGTTATCGCCGGGGAACATCGCCGACGGCTCGGCGGTGATCTGGGCGAAGACCGGGTTGGCCATCGCGGCGCGGAAGATGACGGCCAGGTCGTGCGCCGTCGAGGCGCCGGAGCCGCCGGGCCCGTCCAGGCCGGACGGGGTCGCGGCGTGGGTGCTGGTCGCTCCCAGCGACGCGGCCTTGGCGTTCATCTTGGCCACCGTGGCGTCGGCGCCGCCCATCAGGTGCGCCAGGGTGTTGGCGGCGTCGTTGCCCGAGACCAACAACAGCGCGTCCAGCAATTGGCGCGCGGTGTAGGTGCGGCCCGGCTTGATGCCGACGCAGTTGCACTCGACCTGGGTGTCGGCCACGTCGGCGACCACGGTGGAGTCCAGGCTCACCTGGTCCAGGGCCACCAGCGCCAGCAGCACCTTGATGGTGCTCGCCGGCGGGTGGGCCACGTTCGCGTCGCGTTCGGCCAGCACCTGCCCGCTGTCGAGGTCGGCGACGATCCACGTCTGGGCCGGACCGTCCGGAATGGGAAGCGAACCGGCCGGCTGTGCGCTATCGGCCGAGGCCGCGGGCAGGCCGACGGCGGCCGCGACCGTCAGCAGGGCGGTGATCGCGGCCATCAGCTTCCGCATGGCCGCACAGTTTAAGGGTCAGTGCCAGGGCATGTCCCGCCAGGAGTAGAACGCCCCGTCGCCGATGTCGTGCACGCCGTAGTAGTCCCAGAAGTAGTCGTGGCAGACGCTGCCGTCCCACGGGACCGGCCGGCCCGCCGGGTTCGCGTCGCCCGGGCACCAGTGCTGGCAAGATTTCCCGGCCGGGCACGGGCCGGCCTGCGCGGCGGGCGCGACCAGCGCCGCCCCGCCGAACATCACCAGCGGGGTCGCCACCGCCGCGATCGCAGCCCTGCCCGGGCGGAATCGTCGCGCTCGGTTCATGCTGGCTCCTTCGTTTGCCGGCGGTCCTTGAAAAAAGTAGACCGCACCCGCGGCGCTACCGATCCCAAATTCGGGCAAACGGTCACCGCCGGCCATCGCCCCGACCACCACGCCGAGATGGACCGGCCGCGGCGGCGAAAGTCATCGTGTTGAATCGACGCATGCTGAGCCTGGAGGAGATCTCGGACCGGTTGGAGATCCAGCAGCTGCTGGTGGACTACTCCACGGCCATCGACAACCGCCGATTCGACGACCTGGACAACGTGTTCACCGAGGACGCGTACATCGACTACACCGCGCTGGGCGGGATCCAAGGCCGCTATCCGGAGGTGAAGAAGTGGCTGTCGGAGGTGCTGCCCAACTTCCCCGTCTACGCGCACATGCTGGGCAACTTCTCGGTGCGCATCGACGGCGACACCGCGTCGTCACGGGTCATCTGTTTCAACCCGATGGTGCTGCCCGGTGACTCGCCCGACAACAAAGACCAGGTGCTGTTTTGCGGCCTGTGGTACGACGACGAGTTCGTGCGCACGCCCCAGGGTTGGCGGATGACGCGGCGGGTCGAGACCAAGGTCTTCCAGAAGGTGATGTGACGGGAATTTCCGCCGACGGGTCCGGCTCTGGCACAATGGGCGGCTGTCCGCCGAACGACCCACCGCGCGACGGTGCTCGTTCGTCCGGTCACACACGCGAGGCAAAACCGGACCCGGGCAACCCGCCCGGGTCGCTGAATTGCAGCGTGACACCCGCAGGAGAAGTCGCTTAACCATGGCTGTCAAGATCAAGCTCACCCGGCTCGGCAAGATCCGCAATCCCCAGTACCGCATCGCCGTCGCCGACGCGCGCACCCGCCGCGACGGCCGCTCGATCGAGGTCATCGGCCGCTACCACCCCAAGGAAGAGCCGAGCCTCATCGAGATCGACTCCGAGCGCGCGCAGTACTGGCTTTCCGTCGGGGCTCAGCCCACCGAGCCCGTCCTCAAGCTGCTGAAGATCACCGGTGACTGGCAGAAGTTCAAGGGCCTGCCGGGCGCCGAGGGCAGCCTGAAGGTCGCCCCGCCCAAGCCGTCCAAGCTGGAGCTGTTCAACGCCGCGCTGGCCGAGGCCGAGGGCGGGCCCACCACCGAGGCCGCCAAGCCGAAGAAGAAAGCCCCGGCCAAGAAGGCCGCCAAAACCGACGAGTCCGCCACCGACGCGGCCGACACCGCCGAGGCCGAGAAGGCCGCGGCACCCGCCGAGGGTGGCGAGCAGTCCGAGCCGGCCCAGCCCGCCGCGGGGAGCTGACCCACGATGAGCACCGTCGTCGTCGACGCTGTCGAGCATCTGGTCCGCGGAATCGTCGACAACCCCGACGACGTCCGCGTGGACCTCGTCACCAGCCGCCGCGGGCGGACCGTCGAGGTGCACGTCCACCCCGACGACCTGGGCAAGGTGATCGGCCGCGGGGGCCGCACCGCGACCGCGTTGCGCACACTGGTCGCCGGGATCGGCGGCCGCGGCATCCGCGTCGACGTGGTGGACACCGACCAGTAGCGGGTCGGGGATACTCCCTTGGAGTTGACCGTCGGGCGCGTGGTCAAGGCGCACGGCATCAGCGGCGAGGTGGTGGTGGAAATCCGCACCGACGATCCCGCCGCCCGGTTCGCGCCCGGTAATGCTCTGCGCGCCAAGAATTTTCGCAGTGGCGCCGAGGGCACCTACGTCGTCGACACGGCGCGTGAGCACGGCGGCCGGCTGCTGTTGCGCCTGGCCGGCGTCGACGACCGGGACGCCGCCGAGGCGCTGCGGGGCAGCGTGTTCGTCGTCGACTCCGACGACCTGCCGCCCATTGACGAGCCGGACACCTACTACGACCACCAACTCGAGGGCCTGCGGGTCCGCACGACGACGGGGCGCGACGTCGGCGTCGTGGCCGAGGTGCTGCACACCGCGGCCGGTGAATTGCTGGCCGTGCGAAGCGATTCCGGCTCCGGCAAGGACGAAGTGCTGGTGCCGTTCGTCAGCGCGATCGTCACGTCGGTGTCGCTGGACGACCGGTTGGTCGAGATCGATCCGCCGGACGGCCTGCTGGACCTGGCATGAGAATCGACGTCGTCACGATCTTCCCGTCGTACCTCGATCCGTTGCGGCAATCGCTGCCGGGCAAGGCGATCGCATCGGGCCTGGTCGACTTGCGGGTGCACGACCTGCGGCGGTGGACCTACGACGTGCACCACTCGGTGGACGATGCGCCGTACGGCGGCGGCCCCGGAATGGTGATGAAGGCGCCGGTGTGGGGCGAGGCGCTGGACGAAATCTGTTCGGCGGAAACGGTTTTGGTGGTCCCCACCCCGGCGGGCGCGCTGTTCACGCAGGCGACCGCGCAGCGTTGGGCGAGCGAGGCGCACCTGGTCTTCGCCTGCGGGCGCTACGAGGGCATCGACCAGCGGGTCGTCGAGGACGCCGCGCGGCGGATGCGGGTCGAGGAAATCTCGATCGGCGACTACGTGCTGCCGGGCGGGGAGTCGGCGGCCGTGGTGATGATCGAGGCCGTGCTGCGGCTGCTCGACGGGGTCATCGGCAATCCCGCGTCGCACCGCGACGATTCGCACTCGCCGGCGCTGGACCGGCTGCTCGAAGGGCCCAGCTACACCCGGCCGCCGAGCTGGCGTGGCCTCGACGTCCCCGAGGTCCTGCTGTCCGGTGACCATGCGCGGATCGCCGCCTGGCGGCGCGAGGTCTCGCTGCGGCGCACCCGCGAACGCCGCCCCGACCTGTTGGACTGAACGCGCGCCCGGCTCAGATGCGGCCGTTGGGAAATATCGTCTTGACGGCCTGGGTGATGGTCTGCCGCGCGGTCGCGTCGTCGGAGGCCTGCAGCGACTGCACGACCACCACGTAGCGGTGATCGGCGCCGATCACGCCGGTCGACAGGTGCATCCAGTCCGCCCCGACGCAGCACATCCAGCCCTGCTTGACCGCCACCGGCTCGGCGAACAGGCCGTCGGGAATGCCGAACCGCTGCGGGTAGCCGTCGACTCCGGTCGGCGTGGACTGGGCCAGGTCGTTGACGATGACCTCCGCCTCCCGCGTCGGCAGCCCGCCCGACCCGTCGAGCAGCATGTCGTAGTAGCGGGTGAGGTCGGTCAGCGTGCTCGTCGTGTTCCACCAGCGCCCGTCGCTGGGCGGAACGGTGGACGACAGCCCGTAGCGGGCGGCGACCTGCGTGATGATGGCGCCGGCGCCGCCCTGATCCCAGAACCTCTCGGCCGCGCCGTCGTCGGACGATTGCAGCATGGCGTCGAAAGCCTGGCGGTCCTCGGGGGTAAGGCTGGTCTTGCCCTCGGACTCGTGCAGCAGCAGATCGTCGGCGATGAACAGCTTGGCCACCGAGGCCGTCCCGACGATCTGGGGGTTGCCGTTGGTGACCAGCTCGTGGGTCTTGCGGTCGAGGACGGCCACCGAGAGCGCGGCCCCGCCCGCGGCGGCCTCGTCGATGGCCTGCTGGATGCGGGCCGGCAGGCCGCCGATCGGGCCGGGCACGGCCTGCGGCGCCGTCGGCGCCTTGACCGCGTCGAGCAGCAGCTGGACCGTCTCGGGCTGGGCGGGCAGCAGCCGGGTGGGCGTGTCGCGCACCGGCTTGACGGACTCCTTCGCCCGCAGCTGCGGCTCGATCAACGCCTCGTCGCACCCGGCCAGCACCAGCGTGACCACCGCCACGGCGGCCAGCAGGGTGAGCGGGCGGGCGCGCATTTTTCGATCTCCTCCGACGCGAAACAGTTGTGGGCGGGCCGCGTCGCGGGCTGCCGCGGAAGCCAGAGTTTCAGGCGCCACCAGCGCGTTTCGACCCCAGTCATGTGTACCACCCGCCGACGCCTTGAGCGCGCTGCGAACCGCGACGTTTACACGTGATTTTCAAAGCGCGCGGGCCGTCTGGCACAATTGGCCAGTTGTCTCCAACGTGTCAGTGGGCCGGGCCGCTTCCCGCCTGCTGCGAGATACGCGCTAGAAGCCCGAAACCCATCGGCTTGACCACGCCCACGCCCCCGCGTGGGCCGCCGCCGCAAGCCGCGACCGCAAGGAAGTTCTAAGAATGAACCGGCTGGACTTCGTCGACCAAGCGTCGCTGCGCGACGACATCCCGGCCTTCAACCCGGGTGACACCATCAACGTGCACGTGAAGGTCATCGAGGGCGCCAAGGAGCGTATCCAGGTGTTCAAGGGCGTGGTGATCCGCCGGCAGGGCGGAGGCATCCGCGAGACGTTCACCGTGCGCAAGGAGAGCTACGGCGTCGGCGTCGAGCGGACCTTCCCGGTGCACTCGCCGAACATCGACCGCATCGAGGTGGTGACCCGTGGCGACGTGCGCCGCGCCAAGCTGTACTACCTGCGTGAACTCCGCGGCAAGAAGGCCAAGATCAAGGAAAAGCGCTGACCGAGCGGCCCTGGCTAGGGTGATCTCGTGACCGACAACCCGGACTCACCTGAGCCTCCGTCCGACGCCGGCCAGTCAGAGCCGAAGGTTTCGACCCGCGACCCCAGGGACCCCGAGGCGTCCGCCGACGGTCTTCAGGCCCTGCCGCCCCCCGTGCCTCCCGAGTCGGTCGGGCCGGAACCCAAGAAGAAGTCGGCGCTGCGCGAGACGGTCATCCTCGCGCTCATCGCGGTGGTGCTCTACTACGTGATGCTGACGTTCGTGGCGCGCCCGTACCTGATCCCGTCGGAGTCCATGGAACCCACGCTGCACGGCTGCAGCGGCTGCGTCGGCGACCGGATCATGGTGGACAAGCTCACCTACCGCTTCGGCTCGCCGCATCCCGGCGACGTGATCGTCTTCAAGGGACCGCCGTCGTGGAACCTCGGGTACAAGTCGATCCGCTCGAACAACACCGCGTTGCGCTGGGTGCAGAACGCGCTGTCGTTCATCGGGTTCGTGCCACCCGACGAGAACGACCTGGTCAAGCGGGTGATCGCGGTCGGGGGACAGACCGTGCAGTGCCGGGCCGACACCGGGCTGACGGTCAACGGCAAGCCGCTCAAGGAGCCCTACCTGGACCCGGCCACCATGATGGCCGACCCGTCGGTGTACCCGTGCCTGGGCAGCGAGTTCGGGCCGGTCACCGTGCCGGCCGGCCGGCTGTGGGTGATGGGCGACAACCGGACGCACTCGGCGGACTCGCGGGCGCACTGCACCAGCGTCCCCGCCGAGGCGCTCAAGGGCATCCTGTGCACCGGCGACCCGATGGCGGGCACGGTGCCGGTGTCCAACGTCATCGGCAAGGCGAGGTTCATCGTCTGGCCGCCCTCACGGTGGGGTGGCGTGGGTTCGGTGAACCCCCAACAAAGTCGGTAGCCGTGGCCACGACGTGGCCGCCGCGGACGGTGATCCGCAAGTCGTCCGGATTGCGCACCCTCGAGTCCGCGCTGTACCGCAGCGGGCTCGGCCCCGTGGCCGGGGTCGACGAGGTGGGCCGCGGCGCCTGCGCGGGCCCGCTGGTGGTGGCGGCCTGCGTGCTGGGGCCGGGCCGATTCGAAAGCCTTGCGGCCCTTGACGATTCGAAAAAGCTCACCGAGAAGATGCGGGAGAAGCTGTTCCCGCTGATCCGCCGCTACGCCCTGGCCTACCACGTGGTGTTCATCCCGCCCGAAGAGGTCGACCGGCGCGGGGTGCACGCGGCCAACATCGAGGGCATGCGCCGCGCGGTCGCCGGCCTGGCGGTGCGCCCGGGCTACGTGCTCAGCGACGGTTTCCGGGTGCCCGGCCTGCCGATGCCGTCGCTGCCGGTGATCGGCGGAGACGCGGTGGCCGCCTGCATCGCGGCGGCCAGCGTGCTGGCCAAGGTCAGCCGCGACCGGCTGATGGTCGAGATGGACGGCGAGCATCCCGGCTACGGCTTCGCCGACCACAAGGGCTACAGCACGCCGGCGCATTCGACGGCGCTGTCCCGGCTGGGGCCCTCGCCCGCGCACCGCTATTCGTTCATCAACGTGCGGCGGGTGGCTACCGGCGCGGGACCGCGACTGGTGGCCGAATGCAAACCGGACCCTCCGGCCGAGCGCGCCGGATACGGGTGAGGAAAGATGGAACCAGGTTCCTGGGAAGAAGGACGTCTGAGCAGATGAGTGGCAGATGAGCGCAGAAGATCTCGAAAAGTACGAAACCGAGATGGAGCTCTCGCTGTACCGCGAATACAAGGACATCGTCGGCCAGTTCAGCTACGTCGTGGAAACCGAGCGGCGCTTCTATCTCGCCAACAGCGTCGAGATGATGCCGCGCAACGCCGACGGCGAGGTCTACTTCGAGCTGCGGCTGTCCGACGCCTGGGTGTGGGACATGTACCGCCCGGCCCGGTTCGTCAAGCAGGTGCGCGTGGTGACCTTCAAGGACGTCAACATCGAAGAGGTCGAAAAGCCCGAGCTGCGGCTGCCGGAATAGGCCGGGCCGATCTACCTGGCCGCCAGGGACTGGCCGGCGCCGTGGGTCGGCAGTTCACCGCGCTTGTCGATGACGGCGCGCGCCACGTCGGCCAGCTTGATGTTGAGCGCCTGGGAGTGCCGCCGCAGCAGGTCGAACGCCTGGTCTTCGCTCATGTCGTGTAGCAGCATCAGCATGCCGACCGCCTTGCCGATCTCGCGGTTGCTCAGCAGCCCGCGCCGCAGGCTCGCCGCGTCCTCGCCCTTGGAAACCGCGCTGATCGCCACGCTGGCGAACGACGCCAGCACCGCCGCCCGGCCGGCCGACTCGGCGTCGAACATGTTGGGGGTGTCGCTGAAAAGGTTGAGCGCGGCCGCCTTTCGCTTGTCGATCAAAAGTCGAAAGCCCATGGCTCCGCGCACCGGCGTCTCGTCCACCAAAATCTTCGCCAGCTTGGGCCACAGCGACGGCGAGGTCAGGTCCGTGTCGATCTGCGGGGTCTCCTCCTCGATGGCGTCGATGCACGGGCCGTCGCCGGCGCGCCGCTCCAGCTCGTCGATCTGCTGGGCCAGCCGGTCGCTGGCCCCGACGGTGACGTATCGGTCGTTTTCCCGGACCATCAGGCTGGCGTGGTCGCAGCCCCGCACGGTCAGCGTGGCGGCGATGCAGATCGCCGCGTACATCTGTCTGGCGTCCGAACCCTGGTAGATGATCTCGGCCAAGGCGGCGAAGACGGTCGCCGGGTCGGCCCTCTCGCCCCCGGGTGTCGAACCGCCGACCGATTCGTCAGCCATCTGGTGCCCCATTCTGCGGTGCAGGTAGTTAGGCCCGCGCGCAATCGCCGTCCATTATCGTCCGCCACACCGGACGTACACGGTATCTCGCCTTTATGCGCCGAAAGATTCGCATCCGCAAGGAGGCGACGGCGCAGACGGGGTGTCGGGACTTCTGCGATCGTGGTTTCCGCAGGGCTGCGGAAGGGAAGGAGGTTCAGGTGGGATTGACCGTGGCCGTGACCGGGCCGACCGGCGAGATCGGTATCTCCGCGGTGACGGCGCTGGAGGGCGAGCCGGCGGTGGACAGCATCATCGGGATGGCCCGCCGGCCGTTCGACCCGTCGTCGCGTGGCTGGGTGAAAACCCGCTACCAGCAGGGCGACATCCTCGACCGCGACGCCGTTGACGCCCTGGTGGCCCAGGCGGACGTGGTGGTCCACTTGGCGTTCATCATCATGGGTTCGCGAGACGAGAGCTCGCGGATCAACCTGCAGGGCACGCGCAACGTGTTCGAGGCGACCGTCGCCGCCGAGCGTCCGCGGCGCCTCGTGTACACGTCGTCGGTCGCGGCGTACGGCTACCACTCCGATAACCCCGTTCCGATCACCGAGGACGTGCCGCCGCGGGGCTCGGCCGAGCACTACTACTCCGCCCAGAAGGCCCAGTGCGAGGCGCTGCTCGTCGAGATCACCAAGGATTCGCCGCTCGAGGTGTTCATCCTGCGGCCGTGCATCGTGGCCGGGCCCGAGGCAACGGCCCTGGCCGACGCGATGCCGTGGAACCAGCTGCCCGGGCCGGTGCGCGCGTTGGCCAAGGTGGCGCCGGTGTTGAAGCCGGTGGTGCCGGATCCCGGTTTCCCGCTGCAGCTGGTCCATCACGACGACGTCGCCGAGGCGATCGCCCTGGCGGCGACGGCGCCCGCCCCGCCCGGCGCCTACAACATCGCCGGCGACGGCCTGGTCACGGTGTCGGATGTCGCCCGGGCGCTGGGGGGCCGGCCGGTGCGGGTTCCGGCCGTGGCCGCCTCCGCGGCGTCGGCCGCGATCTCGAAGGTGCCGTTCATCCCGTCGATGCTGGAATGGCTGCACGTCGCGCGCACGTCGGTGGTGATGGACACCAGCAAGGCGCGCGATCAGCTCGGCTGGCGCCCGGTGCACTCCTCGGCGGACACCCTGGCGGCGCTGGCTCAGGCGGTCTGACGGGCGCACCAAGGTAGTTTGGCCTGCGTGGGTCAGGTAACGGCACGCCGCCGCGCACGCCATCTCACCGCCGGCCGCGCGGTCACGCGACCGGAAACTCTGGCCGTCGAGGAGCCCCTCGAGATCAGGGTCGACGGGGCGGCGGTCACGGTGACGATGCGCACGCCCGGTTCGGATTTCGAACTGGCGCAAGGCTTTCTGCTCACCGAAGGGGTGATCGGGGCCCGCGAGGACGTGGTGGCCATCCGGTATTGCGGCGGGCGCGGCGACGACGACGCCAACACCTACAACGTCCTCGACGTCACCCTGGCCCCGGGTGTCGCCCCGCCGGGCCTCGACGTCACCCGCAACTTCTACACCACCTCGTCGTGCGGGGTCTGTGGCAAGGCGTCGCTGGAGGCGGTCCGGCTGATCAGCCGCTTCATGCCCGAAACCGATCCGGCGGCCGTCGCCGCGGCGGCGCTGCAGGAGATGCCCGGCCGGCTGCGCGCCGCGCAAAAGGTGTTCGACACCACCGGCGGGCTGCACGCCGCGGCGCTGTTCGGCGTCGACGGCACCATGCTTGTGGTGCGCGAGGACATCGGCCGCCACAACGCCGTCGACAAGGTCATCGGCTGGGCGCTGGAACAGCACCGGGTGCCGCTGCGCGGTTCGGTGCTGCTGGTCAGCGGCCGGGCGTCGTTCGAGCTGACGCAGAAGGCGGTGATGGCCGGGATACCCGTGCTGGCGGCGGTGTCCGCGCCGTCGTCGCTGGCGGTCTCGCTGGCCGAGGAGTCCGGGATGACGCTGGTCGCGTTTTTGCGGCAGGACTCGATGAACGTCTACACCAGGGCCGACCGCATCACCTAACCGCTGTGGACGGATCCCCGTCTGGGGATAACCGCCGGTTTCGGTGACGGTTCGGCCCCCGCGGCGTCGCCTCGCGTCGTGGTCACCGGGCACGGTGGCTCCCATGACGACGCACACGACGATGACCCGAATCGAGCTCGGGGCGATGGGCGAGGCGCTCGCGGTGGACCACCTGACCCGGATGGGATTGCGGATCCTGGGCCGCAATTGGCGGTGCCGCTATGGCGAACTGGACGTCATCGCCTGCGACGACGCCACCCGCACCGTGGTTTTCGTCGAGGTGAAGACCCGCCGCGGCGACGGCTACGGCGGGCTGGCCTACGCGGTCACGCCGCGCAAGGTCGGTCGGCTGCGCCGGCTGGCCGGGCTGTGGCTGACCGGGCAGGACCAGCGGTGGGCGGCGTTGCGCCTGGACGTGATCGGCGTGCGCGTCGGGCGGCACCGCACCCCGGAAATCACGCACCTGCAGGGGATCGGCTGATGGCGCTGGGGCGGGCCTTCTCGGTCGCCGTTCGCGGACTGGACGGCGAGATCGTCGAGATCGAGGCCGACATCAGCTCCGGATTGCCGGGCGTGCACCTGGTGGGCCTGCCCGACGCCGCGCTGCAGGAGTCCCGCGACCGCGTCCGCGCGGCGGTCACCAACTGCGGAAACGACTGGCCGCAGTCCCGCCTGACGCTCGCCCTATCGCCGGCGACGCTGCCCAAGATGGGGTCGGTCTACGACATCGCCCTCGCCGCGGCGGTGCTGTCGGTGCAGCGGAAGCGCCCATGGGCGCGCCTGGAGAAGACGGTGCTGCTGGGCGAGCTTTCACTCGACGGGCGGGTGCGGCCGGTGCGCGGGGTGCTGCCGGCCGTGGTGGCCGCCAAGCGCGAGGGCTGGCCGACCGTCGTCGTGCCGGCGGACAATCTGGCCGAGGCCAGCCTCGTCGACGGGATCGACGTGTGGGGCGTGCGCACGCTGCGGCAGCTGCGGGGCTGGTTGGGCGGCGCCGGCGACCTGGACCCCCGGGTCACCGCGAAGGCCCCGCCCGCCGAGCCGGCGGCGGATCTGGCCGACGTGGTCGGGCAGTCGCAGGCGCGGTACGCGGTGGAGGTGGCGGCGGCCGGGGCGCATCACCTGATGCTCACCGGGCCGCCCGGAGTGGGCAAAACGATGCTGGCGCAACGCCTTCCGGGACTGTTGCCGCCGCTGACCGAGGACGAGTCCCTGGAAGTCACCGCGATCCACTCGGTGGCCGGCCTGCTGGCCGCGGACACGCCGTTGATCACCAGGCCGCCGTTCGTGGCGCCGCACCACAGCTCGAGCGTCGCGGCGCTGGTCGGCGGCGGCTCGGGGATGGCCCGCCCGGGCGCCGTCAGCCGGGCCCATCGCGGCGTGCTGTTCCTCGACGAGTGCGCCGAGATCAGCGTCCGCGCGTTGGAGGCGCTGCGAACGCCGTTGGAAGACGGGGAAATTCGGCTGGCCCGCCGCGACGGGGTGGCCACCTACCCGGCGCGCTTCCAGCTGGTGCTGGCCGCCAACCCGTGCCCGTGCGCGCCGGCCGACCCGCGCGACTGCGTCTGCGCGGCGCCGGCCAAGCGGCGCTATCTGGGCAAGCTGTCCGGGCCCTTGATGGACCGTGTCGACTTGCGGGTTCAGATGAATCCCATCCGCGCGGGCGCGATCTCGGTGACCGACGGCGAGTCGACGGCGCAGGTTCGCCGCCGGGTGGCCGCGGCGCGCGGCGCGGCCGCCGAGCGCTGGCGGCCCTACGGGGTCCGCACCAACGCCGAGGTGAGCGGTACGCTGCTGCGGCGAAAATTCCGTCCCGGCAACGCCGCCATGGAGCCGCTGCGCAAGGCGCTTGACGGCGGGCTGCTCAGCATCCGCGGCCTGGACCGCACGCTGCGGGTCGCGTGGAGCCTGGCCGACCTGGCCGGCCGGCAGGTCCCCGGGCCCGGCGAGGTCGCCGCCGCGCTGAGTTTCCGCCAACCGGGGGCGCACCGATGACGCCGCCGGATCCCGTGCCACTGGCGTGGGCCTACCTGTCGCGGGTGGCCGAACCGCCCTGCGCGAGGCTGGCAGAGCTGGTGCAGCGGGTCGGTCCGGTGGAGGCGGCCGACCGGGTGCGGCGCGGGGCGGTCGACGACGCCTTGGCGCGCCACACCGAGGCCAGGCGGGAAATCGACAGGGCCGCGGCCGATCTGAAGTTGCTCACCGACCGCGGCGGCCGGCTGATCACCCCCGACGGCGACGAATGGCCGACGCTGGAATTCGCCGCGTTCGGCGGCGCCAAGGTCAAGGCCCGCGGTGGGGCGCCGCTGGTGTTGTGGGCGCTTGGACCGCACCGCCTCGACGACGTGGCGCGCCGCGCGGCCGCCCTGGTGGGAACGCGCGCCTCGACCGTGTACGGCGAGCAGGTGGCCGCCGACCTGGCGTCGGGCCTCGTCGAGCGCGACGTCGCGGTGGTCTCCGGCGGGGCCTACGGAATCGACGGTGCGGCGCACCGCGCCGCGCTGCACTGCGACGGCGTCACGGTGGCGGCCCTGGCGGGCGGGATCGACATCCCTTATCCGGCAGGGCATGCCACCTTGCTGCACCGCATCGGGCGGCACGGGTTGCTGTTCACCGAGTATCCGCCCGGGGTGCGCCCGGCGCGGCACCGGTTCTTGACCCGCAACCGCCTGGTGGCCGCCGTCGCGGGGGCCGCGGTGGTGGTGGAGGCGGGGTTGCGCAGCGGCGCGGCCAGCACCGCGGCGTGGGCTCGGGCCCTGGGGCGGGTGGTGGCCGCGGTGCCCGGACCGGTCACCTCGTCGGCGTCGGCGGGGTGTCACGCGCTGCTGCGCGACGGCGCCGAACTGGTCACCCGTGCCGAGGACATCGTCGAATTGGTCGGCCGCATGGGCGAATTCGCGCCTGCAGAACCCCTGCCCGCCACCGAGCTGGACGGGCTGAGCTCCGACGAGCGCCGGGTGTACGAGGCGCTTCCGGGCCGGGGCTCCGTCACGGTCGACGAGGTCGCGATCTCGTCGGGGCTGGCACCCGAGCGGGTGCTCGGGCCGCTGGCGATGCTGGAGCTGGGCGGCCTGGCGCGCCGCGACGAGGGGAGCTGGCGCATCGTTCGCGCCGGTTCCCGATGAGCCGGGTAAGGCGGGAAGCCGTTCGCCGATCACCCATTCCAGCGCGTGCGCGGTGGACCGGGCGGCTTGGGCGACCGACGGCCGGCTCAGCCGCGGCGCCAGCGCGTCGATGAGGTGTGCGAGGCCACGGGCGCCGACGTCAAGGTGCTGGCCGACGCGCTCGGGTACGACCCCCGCATCGGGCGCCAATTCCTCAACGCCGGATTGGGTTTCGGCGG
>NZ_LQPJ01000069.1 GCF_002101785.1 Mycobacterium palustre | reverse complement strand
ACACTCAACGCCGCCACAGCGCACTCAGCGGCCTACCACCCATCAGCCGCCTGTAACCAACGTTATGGCCGGGTACACCTAGGACTGGCCCGGGTAGAGGCGGCCGCCTACCGCCAGTGCACCGGCGGCCCGTGCGGGTGGCACTCGCCGAGGACGGCCGGTTCGCCGCCCGGCCAGCAGCGGGCCCGGACCAGGAACTTGATCGGCGCCGCCGGCCCCTCGCGCGCGGGCTCCAGGGTGAGGTGGGCGAACGGTTTTCGCGGATCGGCCCGTGCGCCCAGCGCGGCGATGCCCGCGCGAACCGCGGCCTGTTCGCCGTCGGACAGGTACTGCCAGGTGATCGAGTGCCACAGCACGGTCAACGCGCCGTCGGCCAACCCGAGGGCGGCGACGGCGTCGGCGGCGGTGCTGCGATGCAGCCCGGCCGGGACGGTGCGGGCCACCGCGATCGCGCCGCGCAACCGGTCCAGCCGGGCGGCCTGGTCGGGCCAGACGTAGCTCAACGCGGTCACCTCGCCGTCGGCGCCCGTGACGTCGATCGGCGCGATGTCGTAGCCGTTGCGCTCGACGACGCGCACCGCACCCTCGGGCGGCGGCGCGCCGCGCCACGCGTCGTCGATGACCACCGGCGAGTCGGGGGGTCCCCACCGGCCGCCCCCGTACCGGTAGTGGTAGTGGTCGGCCCGCAGGTTCAGCCCGGCGCTCGTCCCGATGTCGAAAAGCCTTACCGGCAAGTCGGATTCGTTGTTGATCCGCAGCAGCCCGCCGATCAGCGCGGCCGAACGGCCCACCTCGTTGGTCTGCGGCGGTTGATCGAGCGCCGCGCGCAGCGAGCCCGCCTGCTCGGCTGCGGTGCGCAGTATCTCGGGCCAGGCGCCCGCCGCGTCCCAGCGGCCCCCGGTGCTGGGGTACCAGCGGCGCAACCGCGGCGCCCGGCCGTCGAGCACCAGCCGGTGCAGGCCGCCGAGCAGCCGAAGCGGCACCGCGAGGCGCGAGGGGTCGTCTTGGTGGCCGGCCAGGATGGAGGCGAAGACGCCGCCGGCTTCGACGTCGCGGGCCACCAGCTCGAACAGCTCGCCGTACATCGGCGAACCGGAGGACGCGCAGAACCCGCCCTGCGAGCGCAGCATGTGCAGCAGGTGCTCGGTGCCCGCGCTCACCGGTCCAGCCGTTCCAGCCCGGCTCCGACGACGTCGAACGCGTCGCCGAGCGCGACCGGCAACGGCACGGATTCGTCGGAGAGCCAGTGCTCGTAGGCGCTCAGCGCCACCCCCAGCATGGTCCACGCGACGGTCTGGGGCAGCGGGTCGGTCGTCTTGACGCCCAACCGATGCGCCACGAAGCCCGCCATCACCTCGCGCCAGCCCGCGTACATCGTCATCGAATAGGCTTGCAGCTCGGCGGTTTCCAGGATGATCCGCATGCGCCGCCGGTGCCGGGCCGTCTCGCACTCGTCAAAGGTGTTGAACGCCAACAGCGCCCCGCGGAGCGCCTCGCTGAGCCGAACCGTCGCGTCGACGTTGTCGAGCAGCTCCCGCAGGTGCGACAGGTGGGTGTCGAAGTCGCCCCAGAGGATGGCGTTCTTGGAGGCGTAGTAGCGAAACAGCGTGCGGCGGGCGATGCCGGCCGCCTGCGCGACGTCGTCCACGCTCACCTCGGCGAACCCCCGGGCGGCGAACAGCTCGAGGGCGACGTCGGTGATGTGTTCCGGGGTCGTCGAGCGGCGCCGGCCCACCCGCGGCTGCGGCATCATCGGACCCCGCCCTTCCGTTTCGGCACTCGATGCCATATTCTGGCACGGCTGACTCTGACCCCATAGTCGTCGAGCCCCGCGGAAAGGTAAACGCAATGGAGCACGAAACCGACAAAGACGCCGAACTCGTCACCGAGACCCTGGTCGAAGAGGTGTCCATCGACGGGATGTGCGGGGTCTACTGACCGTGACCGCCCCGGCGCCGGCGGCGACGGCGTTCGATCCCGACCGCGGCTGGCGGTTGCACCCACAGGTCGCGGTGCGGCCCGAGCCTTTCGGCGCGCTGCTCTACCACTTCGGCACCCGCAGGCTGTCCTTTTTGAAGAACCGCACGATCCTGGCGGTGGTGCGGTCGCTGGGCGACCATCCCGACGTGCGGTCCGCCTGCCGCGCCGCTGGCGTGGACGACTCCGGGCAGGGGCCCTACCTGCACGCGCTGGGCGTGCTGGCCGAGTCCAACATGCTGGTTCGCCGGGACGGTGACCGGTGACGGCGACGGTGCCGCGTCTCGTCGAGCAGTTCGAGCGCGGGCTGGACGCCCCCATCTGCCTGACGTGGGAGCTGACGTACGCCTGCAATCTTGCTTGCGTGCATTGCCTTTCGTCGTCGGGCAAACGCGATCCGCGTGAGCTGTCCACCCGCCAGTGCATGGACGTCATCGACGAGCTGGAACGCATGCAGGTCTTCTACGTCAACATCGGCGGCGGGGAGCCCACGGTGCGCCCGGACTTCTGGGAGCTGGTCGACTACGCCACCGAACACCACGTCGGCGTGAAGTTCTCCACCAACGGGGTGCGGATCACCCCCGAGGTCGCCGTCCGGCTGGCCGCCAGCGACTACGTCGACGTCCAGATCTCGCTGGACGGCGCCACCGCCGAGGTCAACGACGCCGTGCGCGGCGCCGGGTCGTTCGCGACGGCACTGCGCGCATTGGAGAATTTGGCCGGCGCGGGCTTCACCCAAAACGGCGGGCCGAAGATCTCGGTCGTGGTCACCCGCCACAACGTGGATCAGCTCGACGAATTCGCCGCGCTGGCAAGCCGTTACGGCGCCACCCTGCGCATCACCCGGCTGCGGCCCTCGGGGCGGGGCGCCGACGTGTGGGACGAACTGCACCCCACCGCCGCCCAGCAGGTGCAGCTCTACGACTGGCTGGTCGCCAAGGGGGAGCGGGTGCTCACCGGTGACTCCTTCTTCCACCTGTCGCCGCTGGGTTCCTCCGGCGCCCTGGCCGGCCTGAACATGTGCGGGGCCGGCCGGGTGGTGTGCCTGATCGACCCGGTCGGCGACGTCTACGCCTGCCCGTTCGCCATCCACGACCGCTTCCTGGCCGGAAACATCTTGTCCGACGGCGGATTTGGCAACGTTTGGCGCGACGCGCCGCTGTTTCGGGAGCTGCGCGAGCCGCAGTCCCCGGGCGCGTGCGGCAGCTGCGGGCATTACGACAGCTGCCGCGGCGGCTGCATGGCGGCCAAGTTCTTCACCGGCCTGCCCATGGACGGACCGGACCCCGAATGCGTCCAGGGCCACAGCGCGGCGGCGCTGGGCCGCACGCGCGAGACGCCCCGGCCGCGCGCCGACCACTCCCACGGACAGCGGGGGCGCGGGCCGGTACCGCTGACCCTGACCACCCGGCCCCCCGCGCGCCCGTGCAACGAAAGCCCGGTGTGAGCCATGGCCGACGAATGGTTCGAAACGGTCGCCATCGCCCAGCAACGCGCCAAGCGACGGTTGCCGCGGTCCGTATATTCCTCCTTGATTTCGGCTAGCGAAAAAGGAATTACGGTATCGGACAATGTCGAGGCGTTCGGCGAACTCGGTTTCGCCCCGCACGTCATCGGTGCGCAGGAAAAGCGCGAGCTGTCGACTACCGTTATGGGCCAGGATATTTCGCTGCCCGTCATCATTTCGCCCACCGGCGTCCAGGCGGTCGACCCGGACGGCGAGGTGGCCGTCGCGCGCGCCGCGGCGGCGCGGGGCACCGCGATGGGCCTGTCCTCTTTCGCCAGCAAGCCGATCGAGGAGGTCATCGCCGCCAACCCCAAGCTCTTCTTCCAGGTGTACTGGCTGGGCGGGCGCGACGCGATCGCCGAGCGGGTCGAGCGGGCCCGCCAGGCCGGCGCGGTCGGCCTGATCGTCACCACCGACTGGACGTTCTCGCACGGCCGGGACTGGGGCAGCCCCAAGATCCCCGAGGAGATGAACCTGCGGACCATGCTGCGGCTGTCGCCGGAGGCGATCGTCCGGCCGCGGTGGCTGTGGAAGTTCGGCAAGACGCTGCAACCCCCGGAGCTGCGGGTGCCCAACATGGCCCGCCGCGGCGAGCCCGGCCCCCCCTTCTTCGCCGCGTACGGCGAGTGGATGGGCACCCCGCCGCCGACCTGGGACGACATCGCCTGGCTGCGCGAGCTGTGGGGCGGGCCGTTCATGCTCAAGGGCGTGATCCGCGTCGACGACGCGAAAAGGGCTGTGGACGCCGGGGTTTCGGCGATCTCGGTGTCCAATCACGGCGGCAACAACCTGGACGGGACGCCCGGCACCATCCGCGCCCTGCCCGCGGTGGCCGCCGCCGTCGGCGACCAGGTCGAGGTGCTGCTGGACGGCGGCGTCCGCCGCGGCAGCGACGTGGTCAAGGCCGTGGCCCTGGGCGCACGCGCCGTGATGATCGGCCGGGCCTACCTGTGGGGCCTCGCCGCCGCCGGCCAGGCCGGCGTCGAGAACGTCCTGGACATCTTGCGCGGCGGCATCGACTGCGCGTTGATGGGCCTCGGGCATTCCTCGGTGCACGACCTGAGCCCCGACGACGTCGTGGTGCCGCCCGGCTTCACCCGCGCCCTCGGCGTGCCGCCTGCCGGAAACGCGTAGCCGCCCGTTACGGCCCGGCCGATCAATGCTGGCCATGTTGGGAGACTTGGTGAGGGTTGACGGCGTTTCTTCCGCGCCAAGAATGGTGGTGCGGGCGAGGTAACCGTGACGGACGAGCCGTAATTTCGACCGCTTGCGTGAACGGCGCAGAAAAAATTTCGCGCGAAGGTTCAACAATTGGTGCACGCCAGGTGAATACGTCCTACCATCAGCCAGTGCCCGTACTCGGCGAATTAGGAACGGCGACTTCAAGCCAGCTCTCTAGCACCTCGCCGTCGCTATTGATCCCGCTCGGGTCGACCGAACAACACGGGCCGCACCTGCCGTTGGACACCGACACCCGAATCGCGACGGCGGTCGCCCGAGGGGCGCGCGCCCGCCTCGAGCGCGACTGGTCGGTGGCGCCGGCCATCGCCTACGGGGCCAGCGGCGAGCACCAAGACTTCGCCGGGACGATCTCCATCGGCACCGACGCCCTGGCGTCGCTGCTGGTCGAGTACGGCCGCTCGGCCAGTTGCTGGGCCCAGCGCCTGGTGTTCGTCAACGGCCACGGCGGCAACGTCGCCGCGTTGGGCGCCGCCGTGCAGCGGTTGCGCGCCGAGGGCCGGGACGCCGCCTGGTGCCCCTGCGTCGCCGCCGGCGGCGACGCCCACGCCGGCCACACCGAAACCTCGCTGCTGCTGCACATCTCGCCGACCGAGGTGCTGACCGACCGGTGGCTGGCCGGTAACCGCGCGCCGCTGCCCGAGCTGCTCGACCCGATGCGGCGCGGGGGAGTCGCCGCGGTCAGCCCGGTGGGCGTGCTGGGGGACCCGACCACCGCGACCGCCGCCGAGGGCAGGCGCATCTTCGCCGAGATGGTCGAGGCGTGCGTGCGTCGGGTCGCCCGGTGGCTGCCCGGGCCCGACGGGATGCTCACATGAGCGCACCCCGGTTGCCGGACGGGTTCGCCGTCCAGGTCGATCGCCGCGTGCGGGTGCTCGGCGACGGCTCCGCCCTGCTGGGCGGCTCGCCCACGCGCCTGCTCAGGCTGGCCCCGGCCGCCCAGAGCATGCTCGCCGACGGCCGGCTGAAGGTGCGCGACGACGTCAGCGCGCAGTTGGCCCGCACCCTGCTGGACGCCACGGTGGCCCACCCGCGGCCCGCCGGCGGCCCCTCGCACCGCGACGTGACCGTGGTAATCCCGGTGCGCGACAACGTCCCTGGAGCGCGGCGCCTGGTGAGCTCGCTGCGCGGGCTGCGCGTCGTTGTGGTGGACGACGGGTCGTTCCCGCCCATCGAGCCCGAGGACTTCGAGGGCGCGCACTGCGACGTCGAGGTGTTGCGCCACTCCCACAGCAAAGGCCCGGCGGCGGCGCGCAACACCGGGCTGGCCGCCTGTAAGACCGACTTCGTGGCCTTCCTGGACTCCGACGTCGCCCCGCGCCGGGGCTGGCTGGAGGCCTTGCTCGGCCACTTCTGCGATCCGACCGTGGCCCTGGTCGCCCCCCGCATCGTCGGCCTGTCGCACAGCGAGAACGTGGTGGCGCGCTACGAGGCGGTGCACTCGTCGTTGGACCTCGGCCAGCGGGAGGCCCCGGTGCTGCCCCACAGCACGGTGTCCTACGTCCCGAGCGCGGCGATCATCTGCCGCTGCTCGGCCATTCGCGCAGTCGGCGGCTTCGACGAGACGCTGCAGTCCGGCGAGGACGTCGACCTGTGCTGGCGGCTCATCGAGGCGGGCGCCCGGCTGCGCTACGAGCCGATCGCCCACGTCGCCCACGACCACCGCACCGAATTGCGGGATTGGCTCGCGCGCAAGGCATTTTACGGCGGATCGGCCGCTCCGCTGTCGGTGCGCCACCCCGACAAGACCGCGCCGGTGGTGATCTCCGGCTGGGCGCTGATGGCCTGGATCCTGATGGCCCTGGGGACCAGCCTGAGCCAACTGGCCTCGGTCGTCGTCGCGGTCCTGACGGGCCGGCGGATCGCCAGGGCGATGCGCAGCGCCGACACCTCGTTCGCCGACGTGCTGGTGATCGCCTCCCGCGGGCTGTGGTCCGCGGCGCTGCAGCTGGCCTCGGCCATCTGCCGGCACTACTGGCCGCTGGCGTTGCTCGCCGCCGTCCTGTCGCGGCACTGCCGACGGGTCGTGGTGGTCGCCGCCGTCATGGACGGCGTGGTGGACTGGCTGCACCGCCGGGACGCCACCGGCGACGACGCCGAGCCGATCGGGCTGCTGACCTACCTATTGCTCAAGCGTGTCGACGACCTGGCCTACGGGCTGGGGCTGTGGTGGGGCGTCGCGCGGGAACGCAACGCCCGCGCGCTCAAACCGCAGATTCGGACCTAGCCACCGCCTTGACCCGCCCTTGATTAAGGCCGTCCCGCACAGCGATGTGCTGATCGTCGGCGCGGGCAGTGCTGGATCGGTTGTCGCCGAACGCCTTTCCGCGGACCCGGGCCGCACGGTCACCGTGTTGGAGGCGGGTCCCGCGCTGGCCGACCCGGCGTTGCTCGCTCTGACCGCCAACGGGCTGGCGCTGCCGATCGGCGTCGGCAGCCCGCTGGCGCGGCGCTACCTGACCCGGCTGACCGAACGGCACGCCCTGCAGCTGCCGATCGTGCGCGGCGCCACGGTCGGCGGTTCGGGGGCGATCAACGGGGGCTACTTCTGCCGCGCCGCGCCGCGGGACTTCGACGGCCCGGCGCGGCCCGGCTGGGCCTGGGCCGACGTCCTCGAGCACTTCCGCGCCATCGAGACCGACCTGGATTTCGACGGCCCCGCGCACGGCGACAGCGGCCCCATCCCGGTTCGGCGCACGCGCGAGATGACCGGCACCACCGAACGGTTCATCGCCGCCGCCGAACGCGCCGGCTTCGGGTGGATCGCCGACCTCAACGACCCTGCCCCGCAACCGGTTTCGGGGATCGGCGCCGTTCCGCTCAACATCGTCGACGGGGTGCGCATCGGATCGGGCGCGGCGTATCTGCTCCCGGCGCTGGGGCGGGCCAACCTGAGGCTGCTCGAGCAGACGCGCGCGGTGCGGCTGCGGTTCTCCGGGGCGGCGGCGGTCGGCGTCGACGCGATCGGCCCGGACGGCCCGCTGGCGCTGGCGGCCGACCGAATCGTCTTGTGCGCCGGGGCGATCGAGTCGGCGCATCTGCTGATGCTGTCCGGCATCGGCAACGAGGCGATGTTGCGCACCGCCGGGGTGCCCGTGGTGGCGCCGCTGCCGGTGGGCGCCTCGTGCAGCGATCACCCCGAATGGGTGTTGCCGACCAATTGGCCGGTGGCCGCCGGCCGGCCGGTGGTCGAGGTCGTGCTCAGCACCGCCGACGGCCTCGAGATCAGGCCCTACACCGGCGGGTTCGTCGCGATGACCGGTGACGGCACGGCGGGGCATCCCGACTGGCCGCACCTCGGGGTGGCGCTGATGCGGCCGCGGTCACGCGGGCGCGTCACGCTGGTCTCCCCGGACCCCGCCGTGGCGCCGCGGATCGAGCACCGCTACGACAGCGAGCCCGACGACGTCGCGGCGCTGCGCTCGGGCAGCGAGCTGGCCCGCGAATTGGCAGGCACGGCAACGCATGTCGGCCCGCCGGTGTGGTCGACGTCCCAACACCTGTGTGGCACAACCCCGATGGGCGCCGACGACGACCCGAGCGCCGTGGTCGACTTCCGCTGCCGGGTGCGTGGCGTCGAAAACCTCTGGGTGATAGACGGTTCGATCCTGCCCGAGGTCACCAGCCGCGGCCCGCACGCGACCATCGTGATGATCGGGCACCGTGCCGCCGAGTTCGTCGCGTGAATCACTCCGCGTAGTACTGCGTTTCGACGGGCGTGCCCGCCGTCTGCTCCTCGTGGGCCGCGGCCGACGCCCCGGACGCCGGTGAATACGGCGGCGTCGCGGGGGAGTAGTTCGGCGTCGCCGCGGGCGCGGCGTTGAGCGGCGTGGTGATCGGCATGGCCTGCGCCGCCGTGGCCGCCGGGAACTCCGGCGCTTCCGCCGCCTGGATGGCCGCCACCGGCGTCGCCGCGGGCACCGGCGCCACGGGTGTGACGGGAGCCTCGGCCGCCGCCGGCACCGCTCCCATCGGCGCAGCGGCCGGCGCCAGCGCCGTGGCCGCCGGCGCCACGGGCGCGGCCGCTGCCAGGGGAGCGCTCGTCCGGGCCAGGGCGGTCGGTGCGGCCGACGCCGGCGGGACTGCGGCCACCGTCGGCGCCGCCGAGGTCGCGGGCGCCGCCGCGCCATGACCCAGGCCGGCCGCTGAAGCTCCGCCCGCCGGGACGCTCGCCGCGGCCGAGCCGGCCGACGCCGCGGGGCCGAGCAGCGGCTGCGCGCTGGTCAGCGCCTGGGCGGGGCTCCCGGTTCCGTTCATGCTCCCGCCGACCATGTTCTGCACGGTCTGCAGGGGTGCGGCGTTCGCGGCCTCGGTCAGGGCGTACTGCTCCGCGCCGGAACTCATCAACTGCACGAACTGGGCGTGAAACGCCTGAGCGGCGGCGCTGAGCGCCTGGTACGCCTGGGCGTGGCCGTCGAACAGCGCCGCGATGCCCGCCGACACCTCGTCGGCACCGGCGGGCAGCACGCTCGACACCGGCCCCAGCGCGGCGGAGTTGGCGTCACTGATCGCAGCCCCGATGTTCGCCAAATCCGTTGCCGCGGCGGCAACATACTCCGGCGCTGCGATCACATATGACATTGCGCTCCCCCGGCTGGTCTCAACGTCGTGCGCCTCCCCATGGCGGACTCCGCTTAGCGGATGTTATCGCCCGTGGGGGGTCGGCCGAGGCGTTTTCGGGTGAACTCTTCGCCCCGAATGAATGAGCCCGGCCAACAGCGAAAATAGGTGTTTTCGGCGGGATTCCACAAAGAACCGGGTCGCGCCCCGGTCCCCGGATCCGGTTGGAGACCGAGCCGGGCGCGACCCGCCCCGGCGGGGGTCGTGCTGTCCACGTAGACGGCCACGACAATTGGCGGGCCGCGCGTCTGACCAGGCGCGGACTAGGCGTCGCAATGTTCGTGGACGGCACGACGTCCGACTGTGTAACCGATCGGCGATTCCGGTCCGCATCACCCCCTTCGCTCGAGTTCGACGGGCGATCTGAGCGTCACCCCCGCGCCGGAGGCGAGCGCTCCCGCGCCCACACCATCGAGACCGGCCATCGCAGCCGCAGGTCGGCGCGGCGCCAGGGCCGGGCGGGTGGCCTCGGCCGGGTGGTCACCTTCGCGCGAAGCGTGCGCGGGGAGGTGCGGGGCGCCGGACGCTCACAGGTGACGTAGCAAGCCGGCTCGCCCGGCGGCCTGAGGCGCATCCACTCGGCCCCCACGATCGCCGCCGCCTCGATCATCGCCGGGCAAACCGGCTCGAAAGCGATACCCATCGACATCACACGCACCTCAACCCGCGAGATGACCTGTAGTTGTCGGTATATTTTTCTGATACCACCGCGCGCTGCTGCTCGCAAGCATCCAGCGCGGGATTTTGTTCTGCGGCAGCTAGTTTGGGCGCGAGACCAGGCGACGCACCGGCCTCAGCTGCCGCCCGTCGCGCCCCGGGGCCCAGAGACCGATCACGACGGCGGCGACGGCCACGATGACCGCCAGGACGGTCGTCGAAGCGTGCATGGAGGTCAAAAAGGCGGTCTTGCTCAGCTCGGCGAGCTGGCGTCCCTGGGGCCCGAGCTTGTCGGCCACCTCGACGGCCTTGGCCAGCGAATCGGTCGCCGGTCCGCGGACCGGTTCGGAAAAGCCCGTCAGTTTCGACCCCAGGTCGTCCGAATAACGCCCGGCCAGGATCGAACCGGCGATGGCGATGCCCAGCGCGCCGCCCATCTCGCGCGAGGCGTCGTTCACCGCCGAGGCGACGCCCTGCTTCTCGTCGGGCACCGCGGCCATGATCGCCGAGGTCGTCGGCGCGGTGCAAAAGCCGATGCCCGCGCTGAGTATCAATGTCGGCCAAGCCAATTCGAGATAGGACGTGTGCAGGCCGAGCGCGTGCATGCTGACGAAGCCGACCGCCATCAGCGCGGTGCCCACGACGACCACCGGGCGCAGGCCGAGCCTGGGCACGTACCAGAAGGACAACGCCGAGCAGATGCCGAGCGGCACCATGAACGGCATGAACGCCACGGCCGTCATCAACGGCGAGTAGCCCATGATCTGCTGCACGTACTGCATGCCGATGTAGAAAAACCCGAACGTCGCGCCGAACAGCACCACGATCGACGCGACCCCCGTGGTGAAACCGGGCTCGGCGAACAGCCGCACGTCCAGAAGTGGTTGGCGCCGGCGGAATTCGACGAACCCGAACGCCACCGCGATCACGGCGCCCACCACCAGACCGCCCCAGACGAAAGGATCGCTCCATCCGCGGTCGGGCGCCTCGAGGATCGCTGCGACGCCGATCGCCAGCGCGGCGCCGATCAGGATCGCGCCCGGCGCGTCGATCCGCGGCGCGGTGTGGTCGCGCGACGAGGCCACGGTGCAGGCCAGGGCGAAGATGGCCAACCCGGCGGCGCCCATCGCCACAAAGATCGCGCGCCAGTCCCAAAAGCTCAGCAGCAGGCCGGATCCCAGCATGCCGAAGACCGCGCCGCAGCCCGCCGTGCCGGCCCAGATGCCGACGGCCTTCACCCGTTCCTCTTTCGGGTAGGCCACGGTGAGCAGCGACAGCGTCGCGGGCATCACGAACGCCGCACCCAGGCCCGCGACGGCCCGCGCGGCGATGATCTGCACCGGGCTGTGCACCAGCGCCGGTGCGGCGGAGCCGACCGCGAACACCAGCAACCCGGCGAGCAGCGCGCCCCGCCTGCCGTACCGGTCGCCGATCGCGCCGGCGGGCAGCAGCAGGCACGCCAGCGCCACGGTGTATCCGTCGACGATCCAGTTCAGCTGCGATTGGGTCGCCGAGGTGGCCACCGCGAGGTCGCCCAGCGCGGTGTTGAGCGCCGACATCGACGCGACGACGAGCGCGACGCCCATGCAGGCCACGGCCAGGGTCCAGGACCGGGCCCGCGCGCTCCCGCCGAGCCCCGCCGCGTCCGCCCGCCGATCGGGCCGGATCAGGGTTTCGACCACGTGTTGCGCCCCCCCACGAAGTTTTGGGACAAATAGTCTTGTAGCAGATAGCCGATCCGGCTGGTCCCAAACGTTAGAGGTGGCTCACAATTACCGGCGTGACTACCGATCCCCGGCCGGCGCGGTCCCGGGCCCGGTTGCTCGAGGCCGCCGCCGCGCTGCTGCGTTCGGGCGGCCCCAGCGCGGTGACCGTCGACGCGGTCACCCGGAGCGCCAACGTAGCGAGGGCGACTTTGTATCGCCACTTCCCGAGCGGAAACGACCTGCTGGCAGCGGCGTTTCACACGCTGATCCCGCCGTCGCCGACCCCGCCGGCCGAGGGCTCGCTGCGGGACCGGCTCGTCGCTTTGGTGCTCGCGCAGGCCGAGGCCGTGTCGCAGGCGCCCGCCGTTTTGACCGCCATGTCCTGGCTGGCGCTGGGCCCCGACCTGGAAGGGTTGCCGGAGCCCCGGCACCGGCGGGCCGCCGACAGCGCCTCGATCACCACGCTGCGGGAACGCATCGCCCAGCAGTACGCGGCCCCGTTCGACGCGATATTCGACAGCCCCGCGGCCGCCGAACTGGGCGAGGTGGACCGGTCGCGGGCCATCGCGCTGTTGATCGGGCCGCTGGTGCTGGGGCGGTTGTCGACGCTGCCCGATTTCGACTATCAGGAGTGCGCGCGGGCGGCCGTCGACGGCTTCCTGCACGTTCAGCGGGCGCAGCAGCGGGCCGCCGCCGCGAGCACCGAATCGGCGGGCGCCTGAGGCCCGGCGGGGTTTGCCCGAAGATTTGGCCGAACGACCATCGTCAGGCATACTGTTCAGGTTGCCTGGAGCCGGGTTCTCACCTGGCCGGGCATACGACCAGCGCCCAACCGGGCGCGTCCGGTCCCATCCTCGGAACGCGGCCAAATTTGGCCTTCACTAAGCGCGACGAGGCCGCGCAAGGGTGACACGCCCGACCGCGGGGGCCGGTGGACCACGACAGGTAAACAGCGGCGCAGTATCCGGCGCGACGCTCGATCGGCCAGGGTTGGCCCGGTCGATCCGTGCGCGGGGCGGCACCAGGTCCTTAACACGGGCCTTTTACAGGAGTGAGGGTAGGAGAAGCGTGGCGGGACAGAAGATCCGCATCAGGCTTAAGGCCTACGACCATGAGGCCATCGACGCCTCGGCGCGCAAGATCGTCGAGACCGTCGTCCGCACCGGTGCCAGCGTCGTAGGTCCGGTGCCGCTGCCGACCGAGAAGAACGTCTATTGCGTCATCCGCTCACCGCACAAGTACAAGGACTCGCGGGAGCACTTCGAGATGCGCACCCACAAGCGGTTGATCGACATCCTCGACCCCACGCCGAAGACCGTCGACGCGCTGATGCGCATCGACCTTCCGGCCAGCGTCGACGTCAACATCCAGTAGGAGATCCAGAGCTGATGGCTTCCGAAGCAAGAAAAGGCATCCTGGGCACCAAGCTGGGCATGACGCAGGTCTTCGACGAAAACAACCGCGTCGTGCCGGTGACGGTGGTCAAGGCCGGGCCGAACGTGGTGACGCGCATCCGCACGCCCGAGCGAGACGGCTACAGCGCCGTGCAGTTGGCCTACGGGGAGATCAGCCCGCGCAAGGTCAACAAGCCCGTCACCGGCCAGTACACCGCCGCGGGCGTCAACCCGCGCCGGTATCTGGCCGAGCTGCGCCTGGACAACCCGGACGCGGCGGCCGAATACCAGGTGGGCCAGGAGCTGACGGCCGAGATCTTCGCCGACGGCGCCTACGTCGACGTGACCGGCACCTCCAAGGGCAAGGGCTTCGCCGGGACGATGAAGCGCCACGGCTTCCGCGGCCAGGGCGCCAGCCACGGCGCCCAGGCGGTGCACCGCCGCCCGGGTTCGATCGGCGGCTGCGCCACTCCCGCGCGTGTCTTCAAGGGCACCCGGATGGCCGGCCGGATGGGCAACGACCGGGTGACCGTGCAGAACCTGTTGGTGCACAAGGTCGATACCGAGAACGGCGTGCTGCTGATCAAGGGTGCGGTCCCCGGCCGCACCGGCGGGCTCGTCATGGTCCGCAGCGCGATCAAGCGAGGTGAGAACTGATGGCGGCCAACACTTTGAAAATCGACGTCAAGACGCCGGACGGCAAGGTCGACGGCTCGATCGAGCTGCCGGCCGAATTGTTCGACGCCCCGGCCAACGTCGCCCTGATGCACCAGGTGGTCACCGCGCAGCGCGCGGCGGCTCGCCAGGGCACCCACTCGACGAAGACGCGCGGCGACGTCAGCGGCGGCGGTCGCAAGCCCTACCGGCAGAAGGGAACCGGACGCGCCCGGCAGGGTTCGACGCGGGCCCCGCAGTTCACCGGCGGCGGCATCGTGCACGGCCCCAAGCCGCGCGACTACAGCCAGCGCACCCCGAAGAAGATGATCGCCGCGGCGTTGCGCGGCGCGCTGTCGGACCGGGCGCGCAACGGGCGCATCCACGCGGTCACCGAGCTGGTGGTCGGCCAGACGCCGTCGACCAAGAGCGCCAAGGCTTTTCTGGGCAGCCTGACCGAGCGCAAGCAGGTGCTGGTGGTCATCGGCCGCGCCGACGAGACCGGCGCCAAGAGCGTGCGCAACCTGCCCGGGGTGCACGTCCTGACCCCCGACCAGCTCAACACCTACGACGTGCTGCGCTCCGACGACGTGGTGTTCAGCGTCGAGGCGCTTAACGCCTACATCGCCGCCCATCAAGCGGCCGGCGCAGCCAATCCCGAGACGGCCAAGGAGGTTTCGGCCTGATGGCGACCATCGCTGACCCCCGCGACATCATCCTGGCGCCGGTCATCTCCGAGAAGTCCTACGGGCTCCTCGACGACAACGTGTACACGTTCGTGGTGCACCCCGACTCGAACAAGACGCAGATCAAGATCGCCATCGAGAAGATCTTCTCCGTCAAGGTGGCGTCGGTGAACACCGCGAACCGGCAGGGCAAGCGCAAGCGCACCCGCACCGGATACGGCAAGCGCAAGGACACCAAGCGCGCCATCGTGACGCTGGCGCCGGGCAGCAAGCCGATCGACCTCTTCGGGGCCCCGAGCTAGGAAGACCTGATTAGACATGGCAATTCGCAAGTACAAGCCGACGACGCCCGGCCGCCGCGGCGCCAGCGTGTCCGACTTCGCCGAGATCACCCGGAGCGAGCCGGAGAAGTCGCTGGTGCGCCCGCTGCACGGTCACGGCGGGCGCAACGCCCACGGCCGGATCACCACCCGCCACAAGGGTGGTGGCCACAAGCGCGCCTACCGGGTGATCGATTTCCGTCGCAACGACAAGGACGGCGT
The DNA here is from genome assembly GCF_002101785.1 of Mycobacterium palustre. Classification (GTDB taxonomy): domain Bacteria; phylum Actinomycetota; class Actinomycetes; order Mycobacteriales; family Mycobacteriaceae; genus Mycobacterium; species Mycobacterium palustre. Next base: position 10,795 of record NZ_LQPJ01000069.1, on the reverse strand, counting down.
CAACGCCAAGGTCGCGCACATCGAGTACGACCCGAACCGCACCGCCAACATCGCGCTGCTGCACTACCTCGACGGCGAGAAGCGCTACATCATTGCGCCACTTGGACTGTCGCAGGGCGACGTGGTGGAGTCGGGCGCCAACGCCGACATCAAGCCGGGCAACAACCTGCCGCTGCGCAACATCCCCGCCGGCACCCTGGTCCACGCCGTGGAGCTGCGGCCCGGCGGCGGCGCCAAGCTCGCCCGCTCGGCCGGGTCGAGCATCCAGCTGCTCGGCAAGGAGGGCAGCTACGCGTCGCTGCGGATGCCCAGCGGTGAGATCCGCCGCGTCGACGTGCGCTGCCGCGCCACCGTCGGCGAGGTCGGCAACGCCGAACAGGCGAACATCAACTGGGGCAAGGCCGGACGCATGCGGTGGAAGGGCAAGCGCCCGTCGGTCCGCGGCGTCGTCATGAACCCGGTGGATCACCCGCACGGCGGTGGTGAGGGCAAGACCTCCGGTGGCCGGCACCCGGTGAGCCCGTGGGGCAAGCCCGAGGGCCGCACCCGCCACCCGAACAAGGCCAGCAACAAGCTCATCGTCCGGCGCCGGCGCACCGGCAAGAAGCACGGTCGCTAGCGCACCGTGAAGACGTCTCAGGAGTAGCACATGCCACGCAGCCTGAAGAAGGGCCCGTTCGTCGACGACCATCTGCTCAAGAAGGTCGACGCGCAGAACGAGAAGAACAGCAAGCAGGTCATCAAGACCTGGTCGCGCCGGTCGACGATCATCCCGGACTTCATCGGCCACACCTTTGCGGTGCACGACGGCCGCAAGCATGTCCCGGTGTTCGTCACCGAGGCGATGGTCGGCCACAAGCTCGGCGAGTTCGCCCCGACGCGCACCTTCAAGGGACACATCAAGGATGACCGGAAGGCCAAACGGCGATGACCACAACCGAATTCCCGTCGGCAACAGCCAAGGCCCGGTTCGTGCGGGTGTCGCCGCGAAAGGCGCGCCGGGTGATCGACCTGGTGCGCGGCCGGTCGGTGGCCGACGCGCTCGACATCCTGCGCTGGGCGCCCCAGGCCGCCAGCGAGCCGGTGGCCAAGGTGATCGCCAGCGCGGCGGCCAACGCCCAGAACAACAACGGCCTGGACCCGGACACCCTGGTGGTGGCCACGGTCTACGCCGACGAGGGGCCGACCGCCAAGCGCATCCGCCCGCGCGCGCAGGGTCGCGCGTTCCGGATCCGCCGGCGCACCAGCCACATCACGGTCGTGGTGGAAAGCCGGCCGGCCAAGAACCAGCGGTCGGAGAAGTCGACGCGGGCGCGGCGGGCCGAGGCCAGCAAGGTCGCCGCCAAGTCGGCGGCGAAGGCACCGGCAAAGAAGGCACCCGCCAAGAGTTCTGAGGCTTCGGAAGCGAAGGGAGGCTCAGACTAGTGGGCCAGAAGATCAATCCGCACGGCTTCCGGCTGGGCATCACCACGGACTGGAAGTCGCGGTGGTACGCCGACAAGCAGTACGCCGAGTACGTCAAGGAAGACGTCGCGATCCGTCGGCTGCTGTCCACCGGCCTGGAACGCGCCGGCATCGCCGACGTGGAGATCGAGCGCACCCGCGACCGGGTCCGGGTCGACATCCACACCGCGCGCCCCGGCATCGTCATCGGCCGCCGCGGCACCGAGGCCGACCGGATTCGTGCGGACCTGGAGAAGCTGACCGGCAAGCAGGTCCAGCTGAACATCCTCGAGGTCAAAAACCCCGAATCGCAAGCACAATTGGTGGCCCAGGGCGTCGCCGAGCAGTTGAGCAACCGCGTGGCGTTCCGCCGCGCGATGCGCAAGGCGATCCAGTCGGCGATGCGTCAGCCCAACGTCAAGGGCATCCGGGTGCAGTGCTCGGGCCGCCTCGGCGGCGCGGAGATGAGCCGCTCGGAGTTCTACCGCGAGGGCCGGGTGCCGCTGCACACCCTGCGCGCCGACATCGACTACGGCCTGTACGAGGCCAAGACCACCTTCGGCCGGATCGGCGTGAAGGTGTGGATCTACAAGGGCGACATCGTCGGCGGCAAGCGCGAATTGACCGCCGCGGCCCCAGCGGGCGCCGACCGCCCGCGCCGCGAACGGCCGTCGGGCACCCGCCCGCGGCGCAGCGGCGCGTCGGGCACCACGGCGACCAGCACCGAGGCTGGACGGGCCGTGGGTGCCGAGGACAGCGCGGCGCCGGCCGCCGTTCCGGCCGAAGGGGCCGCGCCGGCCCCCGAACCGCAGAGCACGGAGAGCTGAATCATGTTGATTCCCCGCAAGGTCAAGCACCGCAAGCAACACCACCCCCGCCAGCGCGGCATCGCCAGCGGCGGCACGGCGGTCCACTTCGGTGACTACGGCATCCAGGCGCTCGAGCACGCCTACGTCACCAACCGGCAGATCGAGTCGGCGCGTATCGCGATCAACCGGCACATCAAGCGTGGTGGCAAGGTGTGGATCAACGTCTTTCCCGACCGCCCGCTGACCAAGAAGCCCGCCGAGACCCGGATGGGTTCGGGTAAGGGCTCCCCGGAGTGGTGGGTGGTCAACGTCAAGCCCGGCCGGGTGCTGTTCGAGCTGAGCTACCCCAACGAGCAGATCGCCCGGGCGGCGCTGACGCGCGCGATCCACAAGCTGCCGATCAAGGCACGCATCGTCACCCGGGAGGATCAGTTCTGATGGCAGTGGGAATTTCGCCCGGTGAACTGCGCGAGCTCACCGACGACGAGCTGGCCGAGCGGCTGCGTGAGTCCAAGGAGGAGCTGTTCAACCTGCGCTTCCAGATGGCGACCGGACAGCTCACCAACAACCGCCGGCTGCGCACGGTGCGCCGGGAGATCGCGCGCGTCTACACCGTGCTGCGCGAACGAGAACTGGGCCTGGCGTCAGGACCCGATGGTCGCGATGAGAAGGACTCGTGATGGCAGAAGCTAAGAAGCCCCCCGCCAAGGCCGCCCCCAAAAAGGCCACCGCCGCCGAGGAAACCACCGCACAGGGCAAGGGCCCCAGGCACACCCCGCCCAACCCGAAGACGCGCGGCCGGCGCAAGGTGCGCATCGGCTACGTGGTGAGCGACAAGATGCAAAAGACCATCGTGGTCGAGCTGGAAGACCGCATGCGCCACCCCTTGTACGGCAAGATCATTCGCACCACCAAGAAGGTGAAGGCGCACGACGAGGAGAGCACCGCGGGCATCGGCGACCGCGTCTCGCTGATGGAGACGCGTCCGATGTCGGCGACCAAGCGCTGGCGGCTCGTCGAGATCTTGGAAAAGGCGAAGTAAAGGCCCGCAGGCGACCGCAACGCCCGAGACCCCGGTAGTCTCGGGCGTTTGCGTTACGCTCACCGCACGGGGCTACGAGAGCGAGGCTGTCGGATGGATTTCCAAGGCAAGATCGAGCTGGACATCCGGGATTCGGAGCCCGACTGGGGCCCGTACGCGGCACCGACGGCGCCAAAGGGTGCGCCGAACGTCCTGTACCTGGTGTGGGACGACATCGGCATCGCGACGTGGGACTGCTTCGGCGGCCTGGTCGAGATGCCGGCGATGAGCCGCATCGCCGAACGCGGCGTGCGGCTGTCGCAGTTTCACACCACCGCCTTGTGCTCGCCGACGCGGGCTTCGCTGTTGACCGGGCGCAACGCCACCACCGTGGGCATGGCCACCATCGAGGAGTTCACCGACGGCTTCCCGAACTGCAACGGGCGGATCCCGGCCGACACCGCGCTGATCTCCGAGGTGCTCGCCGAGCGGGGCTACAACACCTACTGCGTCGGGAAGTGGCATTTGACGCCGCTGGAAGAATCCAACCTGGCGTCGACCAAGCGGCACTGGCCGACCTCGCGGGGCTTCGAGCGGTTCTACGGGTTCATGGGCGGCGAGACCGACCAGTGGTACCCCGACCTGGTGTACGACAACCACCCGGTCGACCCGCCCGGCACCCCCGAGGACGGCTACCACCTGTCGAAGGACATCGCCGACAAGACAATCGAATTCATCCGTGACGCCAAGGTGATCGCGCCGGACAAGCCCTGGTTCAGCTACGTGTGCCCCGGCGCCGGGCACGCGCCGCACCACGTGTTCAAAGAGTGGGCGGACCGCTACGCCGGCCGCTTCGACATGGGCTACGAAAAGTATCGCGAGATCGTGCTGGAGCGGCAGAAGTCGCTGGGGATCGTGCCGGCCGACACCGAGCTGTCGCCGGTCAACCCGTACGCCGGCGTCAAGGGGCCGCAAGGCGAGCCGTGGCCGCTGCAGGACACCGTGCGGCCGTGGGCTTCGCTCAACGACGAGGAGAAGCGGCTGTTCTGCCGGATGGCCGAGGTGTTCGCCGGCTTCCTGAGCTACACCGACGCCCAGATCGGCCGGATCCTGGACTATCTCGAGGATTCCGGGCAGCTGGACAACACCATCATCGTGGTGATCTCCGACAACGGCGCCAGCGGCGAGGGTGGGCCCAACGGCTCGGTGAACGAGGGCAAGTTCTTCAACGGCTACATCGACACGGTCGAAGAGAGCATGAAGCTGTTCGACCACCTGGGCGGGCCCGAGACGTACAACCACTACCCGATCGGGTGGGCGATGGCGTTCAACACCCCCTACAAGCTGTACAAGCGCTACGCCTCGCACGAAGGCGGGATCGCCGACCCCGCAATCATCTCCTGGCCCAACGGTATTGCCGCGCGCGGCGAGGTCCGCGACAACTACGTCAACGTCTCCGACATCACCCCGACCGTCTACGAACTGCTCGGCATGGCGCCGCCGGAAACCGTCAAGGGCATCGCCCAGAAGCCGCTGGACGGCGTGAGTTTCAAAGCGGCCCTTGACGATCCGGGTGCCGACACCGGCAAGCACACGCAGTTCTACACCATGCTGGGCACCCGCGGCATCTGGCACGACGGCTGGTTCGCCAACACCGTGCACGCCGCCACGCCGGCCGGGTGGTCGCATTTCGACGCCGACCGCTGGGAGCTGTTCCACATCGAGAAAGATCGCAGCCAGTGCCACGACCTGGCCGCCGAGCACCCGGACAAGCTCGAGGAGCTCAAGGCGCTGTGGTTCTCCGAGGCCGCCAAGTACAACGGGCTGCCGCTGGCCGATCTCAACCTCATGGAAACGCTGACCAGGGTCCGGCCCTACCTGGTCGGCGAACGGTCCAGCTACACCTACTATCCGAACTGTGCGGACGTCGGCATCGGCGCCGCCGCCGAGATCCGCGGCCGGTCGTTCGCCGTGCTGGCCGACGTGACCGTGGACACCACCGGCGCCGAGGGCGTGCTGTTCAAGCAGGGTGGCGCCCACGGCGGGCACGTCCTGTTCGTCCAGGACGGGCGGCTGCACTACGTCTACAACTTTCTCGGCGAGCGCCAGCAGCTGGTGTCGTCGTCGGGGCCGGTGCCGTTGGGCCGCCACGTGTTCGGCGTCCGCTACGTGCGGACGGGAACTGTCGAAAACAGCCACACCCCGCTCGGTGACCTGACGTTGTTCGTCGACGACGAGGCGGTCGGCACGCTCGCGGGCGTGACGACCCACCCCGGGACGTTCGGGCTGGCCGGGGCCGGCATCACCGTCGGGCGCAACCGCGGTTCGGGGGTGTCCAGCCGCTACAAGGCCCCGTTCGCGTTCACCGGGGGCAGCATCGCCCAGGTCACCGTCGATCTCTCGGGGCGCCCGTACGAAGACGTGGAATCCGAACTCGCGCTCGCATTTTCGCGCGACTGAGCCGGCGATCGGCGCGCCGGCCCCGAGATTTGCCCGCCGCGACGCGGCAATTCGGCGTCGTCATCGGCTTAAGGCTGCCCTTTTCGGCGGTGGCGGGCTGTAGCATCTGCCCCGTGATGCCCCAATGACCGCAGAAGCGCCGCCCACACCGGCGCCGCCGGAGTCCCGAGGACCGCGCTTGGCGATCGCCTTCGCGATCGTGGTCGCACTCATCGTCATCTACGTCGTGTCGCTGATCGCCGTGCACCTGTTGGCCAAGTCGGCGCCCCCGCTGCCCGCGGTGGACCTGAGCAAGCTCGAGGCCGAGGACAGCGTCGTGCAGGTGCGGCTGGAGAAGCTCGACACCGTCGCCAACCGGCTGACGGTGAATGTCCTTGTCTTCCCGAAGGATTCGCTGTACGACAAGAACAACAACGTGCTCACCACCGACGCGGCCGTGCGCCTGTACCCGGAGAACGACCTGGGGGACCTGCAGTACCCCGTCGGCAAGGCGCCGGCGCAGGTGAGCACCGCCATCGAGGCGCACGGCGACCCGGGCAACTGGCCCTTCGACAGCTACAAGACGGAAATCATCGCGGCCGACGTGTTCACCGGAACCGGTCAGAACCGCGAAAAGACCCCCGCCCGTGTCGAAGCCACCGGAAAGTTGGACGGCTGGGACGCCACGGTCACGCGTGTCCACGACCCCGACGACCCCAATCCCGATGTCATGGACGACTTGACGATCACGTTGCACCGGTCCAAGGGACCGCTGATCTTCGACGTCGGCATCTGCCTCGTGCTGATCGCCCTGCCCGTGCTGGCGTTGTGGGTCGCCATCCCGGTGGCGTTGGGCAGGACTTCGTTCCTGCCGCCGATGACGACCTGGTACGGCGCGATGCTGTTCGCCATCGTCCCGCTGCGCAGCATCCTGCCGGGCAGCCCGCCCTACGGTTCGTGGGTCGACCAAGCGATCGTGCTCTGGGTGCTGATAGCGCTGGTCGTCGCTTTGGCCCTGTTTTTGGTCGGCTGGTGGCGCCAGCGGGACCGAAGGCAGCCGAAGAAGGCCTGACGAAAAGTCCGGGCCTACTCCGCGTTCGCCGTTCCCGAGCCGCTGATCGCGTCGACGGCGGTCGACACCCTCGCCTGGAAGGTGGGCGACAGCGGGATGTAGCCGATCCTGTTCAGGTCGATCTGGCCGGGGCCGATCGCCGCCTGCAGGAAGGCCTTCACCGCCTTGGCCACCTCGGCGTCGGGGTATCGGGAGCACACGATCTCGTAGGTGGCCAACACGATCGGATAGACGTCGGGCTGCGCGGGGTTGTAAAACGACGAGATGTCGAGGACGAGATCGTTGCCGGCGCCAGTGATCTTGGCGCCGGCGATGGTCTTGCCGACGGTGTCGGTGCCGATGCGCACCGGTCGCAGCGACCGGCGGCTCGCCGGGGTCTTGATCTCCGCGGCGTACAGCCCCTGCTGCAGCGCGAAGGACAACTCGTTATAGCTGATGGCGCCCTCGGTGGCCTTCACCAACGCCGCGGTGCCCTTGTTGCCCTCGGCCCCGGTGCCGACGCCGCCCTTGAACGTCTTGCCGGCGCCCTGTTTCCAGGCGCCGCCGGACGCGGCCTGCAAGTAGGACTGGAAGTTGTCGGTGGTACCCGACGCGTCGCTGCGATAGACCACGCGGATGTCTTCGGCCGGCATGGACGCGTTGAGCGCGGTGAGCGCGGGGTCGTCCCAGCGGGTGACGGTGCCGTTGAAAATCTTGGCCAGCGTGGGCCCGTCGAGCACCAGAGAGTCGACCGAGCCAAGGTTGTAGGTGATGGCCATCGGGCCGAACACCACGGGCAGGTTCCAGGCGTCGGCGCCGCCGCACCGCCGTTTGGCGGCGGCGTATTGGTCACCGGAGAGCGGGGTATCCGACCCGCCGAAATCCGTTTTGCCGGAAAGGAATTCGTTGATGCCGGCGCCCGAGCCGTTGGCGGTGTAATTGAGGGTCTGGCTCGGGCAGGCCTTGTGGTAGACGTCGACGAATTTGGTCATCGCGTTCGCCTGGGCCGTCGAGCCGCTGGCCACCAGGGTTTGCTTGCCGCCGCAGTCCACCTTGGCGCCCGCGGCGTACGCCAGGGTCGCGTGAGAGTTGCTGCACGACGAGACCGCCACGGCGGCCGCGGACAGCAAGCTGATCGCGGCGGCTGACCGCTTGTGCTTCACGTTGATGCCTCCAGGCGAGGACGGCGCCCGGCGTCGGCGGCGAGCTCGGTGTCAAACTACACACCGACATTTACAGCGCCCGAATTAACTGGCAAACAAACGGCGGATGAACGGGTCATCCGCGGGGCGGCCCCGTCGGGTTTCGCTAGGCTGCGGCCGCCGGTCCGGCGAGTCGACGGAAATTGCCTCTGGCGAAGGACATTCCGATGCCGTCGCGCGGGCGCCGGTTCGCTACCGATCCGACAATGCCGGCGATACCCTGAAGGGGTGCTGACGGAGCTGGTCGACCTGCCGGGCGGGTCCTTCCGCATGGGCTCGACGAGCTTCTACCCCGAAGAGGCGCCGATCCACACCGCGACCGTCGGGCCGTTCGCTGTGGAGCGGCACCCGGTCACCAACGCCCAGTTCGCCGAATTCGTCTCCGCCACAGGCTATGTCACCGTCGCAGAGCAGCCGATCGACGCGGCGCTCTACCCGGGCGCCAACCCTGAGGACCTGTGCCCGGGCGCGATGGTCTTTCGCCCCACACCGGGTCCGGTCGACCTGCGCGACTGGCGGCAGTGGTGGCACTGGGTGCCCGGCGCGAGCTGGCGGCACCCGTTCGGGCCGGACAGCGATGTCGCGGACCGCGCCGACCACCCGGTGGTGCAGGTGGCCTACCCCGACGCCGCGGCGTACGCCCGCTGGGCCGGCCGGCGCCTGCCCAGCGAAGCCGAGTGGGCATACGCGGCCCGCGCCGGAAGCGCGGCGACCTACCCGTGGGGGGACGAGCCGAATCCGAACGGCCGGCTGATGGCCAACACGTGGCAGGGCCACTTCCCGTACCGCAACGACGGCGCGCTGGGCTGGGTGGGCACCTCGCCGGTGGGGGCGTTCCCGCCCAACGGATTTGGCCTGCTCGACATGATCGGCAACGTGTGGGAATGGACCGCCACGGAGTTCTCGGCCCACCACCGGATCGACCGGCCGCCGAAGGCCTGCTGCACGCCGTCGGGGCCGGCGGATCCGGGCGTGAGCCAGACGTTGAAGGGCGGCTCGCACCTGTGCGCGCCCGAGTACTGCCACCGCTACCGGCCGGCCGCGCGGTCGCCGCAGTCACAAGACACCGCGACGACCCACATCGGGTTTCGCTGCGTGGCCGATGTCGCTTAGGGCCACACCGGTCGCCGCGTGCCCGCCAGCAAACGATAGTCCGGGTGCCCGCGGCACCTCAGCGAGCTAAAGCGTCCACGGGGTTACCGAGCGATGGACGGGCGGTGACGGGGCTGCCGTCGTCGCGCGCCGCCATGGGGAGTTCGCTAGCATCGCCACGTGTCGCCCCTCGACGAGCCCGATGTCATCAGCGCACCGATGACCGCCGAGGCTCCGAAGACACCGGCTCCGCCGCCGCCCTCGGACACCCCGCCGCCGCCACCGCCGTCGTCGAGCAACCAACGGTCAAAGCCGCGCATCGCGATCGGCATCGCCGTGCTGGTGGTGGTCATCGCCGCCTATACCCTGTCGCTGTTCGGCGTTCACTGGCTGGAAAAGTCGGAGGGGCCGCTGCCGCCGCTGGACCTGAGCCAGGGCGGCGGCGACGCCACCATCGTGCAGTTGCGCCTCGAGGAGCTCAAACCCGTCGCTAATCGCCTCACGGTCAATGTGCTTGTCTATCCGAGCATTACGGCGTACGACAACCGCTTCGACGTGCTGGGCACCGACGTCGCCGTGCGCCTGTACCCGACCAGCGACCTGGGGGACCTGCATTACCCGAAGGGAAAGGCCCCGGCGCAACTGAGCACCACCGTCGAGGCCCACGGCGACCCCGGTAACTGGCCGTTCGATTCCTACAAGACCGAGCCGATCTCGGCCGACGCGTTCGTCGGGTCCGGTGACAACCTGAAAAAGGTGCCCGCCCGCGTCGAGGTAACCGGGTCGCTGGACGGGTGGGACATCGTCGTCAACCGCGTACACGACCCCGCCGCGCTGCCGACGGCCCGGGCCACCGACAACGGGAACGTGGTCGTCACGCTGAAGAGGGCCAAGGGCCCGCTGGTCTTCGACCTGGGCATCTGCCTGGTCCTGATCAGCCTGCCCACCCTGGCTTTGCTGGTGGCCATCCCGATGGCCCTGGGCCGGAGGAAGTTCCTGCCTCCGTTCGCGACCTGGTACGCCGCCAACTTGTTCGCCATCGTCCCCCTGCGCAACATCCTTCCCGGCGCCCCGCCGCCCGGCGCCTGGATCGACCAGGCCATCGTGCAATGGGTACTGATTGCGCTCGTGACCGCGATGAGCCTCTACATCTTCGCCTGGGTCCGGCAAGGCGACTGATTTTCCGGCACCCCGGGACCGCTTCCCGAGCCCAACGGCGATCTTGGTGACCGGCCGTGCGACTCGTACAAGAACGCACACCGCCGCCCGGTACCGCCACTCCGGCCAGGGCGGCGTGTCAGTGGGTGGTGGCATACTCGAACGTATGTTCGACAAGCGGCTGCACGAGTACTGGGAGCCCCCGCAGACCGAGGGCTCGCGGGCGCTGGTGGAGCGGATGTGCGCGTCGTGGCGGGCCGAGGCGCGGGCCGGCGCGGGCCGGCTGGATGCGATCGGCGAGCTGTTTGAGATGCGGCGGGCCCAGCGCGGCGAGAGCGCCGAGTGGGCGGTGGACACCTGGGCCGCGGTGGGGGCCGAAGTGGCCGCGGCGTTGCGCATCAGCCTGGCGCTGGCCAGCAGCTTTGTGCGCGAGGCGTGCGCGATGCGTGAGCGGCTGCCGCGGTGTGCCCAGCTGTTTCGCGCCGGTGACATCGGTTATCGGGTGTTTCAGATCTTGGTGTATCGCACCGATTTGATTACCGACGCCGAGGTGCTGGCCGCGGTGGATGCGGCGTTGGCG
>NZ_LQPJ01000068.1 GCF_002101785.1 Mycobacterium palustre | reverse complement strand
GGGTTGTTTGGGGGTGTGCCGCTTGCGGTGCGGCGCTTGGAGCCGTGGCTGCCCGCGTCGTTGGATTGGTTGTTGGGCGATCCGGTGCTGGCTTTGGTGAATAGCTTCTCGCGTTGTGGTGGGTGAGAATTCGGCGGGTGGGGCTGTTAGCGGTAGATCCTGAGGCGCTTTATGCCGCGGGCAGCGCGTTGGTCGGTGCTGGGGGCGGCCTGGAGGCCGATTTGGTGGTGTTGACGGCGGGGTTTGCGGCCCACACTGGGCTGGATGCGGCGGGCACGGGGTTTGGGCTGGAGTATCAGGAGGCTGCGGAGAAGGTGTTGACGCTGGCGGCGGCGGCGATCAATGCCTGCCGGCAGTGTGGGGCCCGGCTGCAGCAGGGCGCGGCGAATTATTCGCGGGCCGAGGCTGATTCGATGCTGGGCGGTGGTGGTGTGGTCTTGGCGGGGCCGCCCGAGCCGGCGAGGATCGCGCCTCCCGGGCCGCCGGGGACGTGGGGCAATGGGGAGCCGCCGCCGCTGTTGTGGGCGGTGGTGCAGTCGTTCGTCGATGACGTGTGGCCTGATGGTGACGTCGAGGGGCTGCGTGCGGCGGCGGCTCGGTGGAAGGGTTTCGGCGCGGCAGCCGGTGGCATGCGGGGCGCGGTGAATGCATCGAAGTCGCTGTTTGATGGTCAGCACATCCCGGAAGGCGGTCTGATCGATGAGGGTTTGTCGAAAATCTCCGACTCGCTGGGCAGGGTTGGGGAGCTGTCGAAAGCGGTGGCCGATCAACTGGATGAGTTCGCCGATGACATCAGCCATGCCCAGCAGGCGATCCGCGACCTGCTGAATCGCCTGGGATCACTGACTGACCTGGGCCACGACTTGATGTTGATCGTCAAAGGTGACGCGCTCGACGAGATCAAAAAGGTCGGCAGGGATGTCAACGAGGTGCTTCACCAGTTCGGTCGAGAAGCCCGGGCCATGGAGAAGTCGCTCAAGGCTTTCGTGCAGGTCGTTGACGGGGAGGTCGTCGGGCTGGAGAAGTACGTGCGCGGCGAGCTTAAGAACTTTTTCGGCGATGCGGTCGGCAACCAGGTGGCGACCGTGTTCGACACCTGGCTCAACGCCAACGAGGGCGTCCTTAAGGGCGCCGTGGGCATGGTCCAATCCTTGGGTGAGCTTGACCCGCGGTGGTTTTTGCTCGATCCGAAGGGCGCGGCAAGCACCTGGTCGACGTTGGGTGAAACCCTTTGGAAGGGAAGCCTGTTTAATGCCTTGGTCAACCCGCACGAGGCCACGCAGACACAGTTGCAGGAGCTGAAAGCGCTGCTGCACCTTGACGATTGGAGCAGGGCCCGGCCGGGATTGGGTTTTGGTGAAAACCTGCTCGATGTCGCCTCGTTGTTTGTTCCTGGGGGTGGGGAAGCCGGTGCCGCGGCGGACGGTGCCGGGGCCGCCGCGCGGGGCGCCGAGGCGGCGGGCGCGGCCGGCCGCGCCGGCGAGCGAGCCGCCGGCGAGGTAGCGGGCGCCGCCGGTGCCCGCGGTGCACTGGCCGACATCGCCGCAACCAGCAGCAAGCTGACCAACGACCTCGACGGTGTCGTCGCTAACCTGCCGAAGATTGAGCCTTCGCCCGTTGGCGGCCACCCGGTGGGTTTGCCTGAAGGCAAGCTGCCGGGCGCGCCCGTTGCTTCGGCGCCGCACGCGCCGGATGCGGGCCCCGGTGCGCCGCACGCGCCGGACGCGCCGCATGGGCCGGCTTCCGCGGAGCCGCCCGGACCCGGGGGTGCTCACCCGGCGCCCGCGTCGCCCGGCGGCCCGCACGATCCGGGTGGGGGGCCTCCCGCCGCAGCGCCGGCGCCGGCGGGTGGCCCACACGAGCCACCGCCGGGGCCCGCCGCAGCCGCGCCCGCACCAGCGTCACCGCCGGGTGGCCCGCCCGAACCCGGATTCGAAGCGCCAGCCGCCTCGGCGCCGGCGTCGGGTGGTCCACATGGTTTTGTGCCTACCGGTCATGCGCCTGAACCGCCGTTGCCGTCTGGCGGCGCCCCGCATGACCCGGGGCTCGAGCCGCGGCCTGCGCCCGCACCGGCCGACGCGCCCGGGGGCGGTCCCCACGATCCGGGCTCATTGCCGGGTGATCGTGTGCACGAGCTGGCATCGGATCCGGCGGGGGGTCCGCATGGACCGGGGTACGAACCCGAGCCTGCCCCTGCGCACGCCGACGCCGCGTCGGGCGGTCCCCATGATCTCGACTCGGCGCCCGGCGGCCGTTCGAACGAGCCGGGGCCAGAACCGGCCGGTACGCGCGAACCGGTGTCGGTGCCGGCGGGCGGCGCCCATGAGCCGGCGTCCGTGCCCCCCGGTGGACCGCACGACCCGCTACCCGCGGCCGCACCGGTGGGGGCTCCCGCAGCCGTTCCCGCCTCCGTGGGTGATCGTCTGCCGTCGGCTGTGCGCACCGCGGCCGAATCGGCGCCGGGTCGCGCGCCGGTAGCGCCCGGCGGGGCTCCGGTCGAACCGGCGGCGGCCGCGGCGCGCTCCGGGCAGCCAATGCCATCCATGTCGGCTGCGACGCCTCATTCCACGCTGCCGGGAGGTCGCCCCACCGAACTGCCGCCGCCAGGGCGCGGCCACGGGCTCGGGACAGGCCACGGAGGCTCTGCGGGAGGACCGCCGGGCGGAAAGCCACCGCATGGTGGCGCTCCGCGTGGGGCCGGTGGCGG
>NZ_LQPJ01000067.1 GCF_002101785.1 Mycobacterium palustre | reverse complement strand
GCCATGTTGCGCACCCGACAGCCCTACAACCCGGCCGGCAGCACCAACGCGGCTTGACAAACGCATTAGGGAGCCTCTTCCTCGGGCGGATCGGGATCGCCGCGCAGCAGCTCCTCGGGGTGGTGGGCGTGGTTGATCTGCGGCGGCCCGCTGCCGTCGGTCCAGCCGAGTCGCCCGTTGTCGGTGACGATGGTGTGCCATTCGCCGCGAGTGGTCGCGCCGTGGTCGCAGCCGCAAGCGAAAAACAGCTTGTCCGCGTCGGTGCTCCCGCCGTGGGCCCAGTCCGGTGCGTGGTGCACCTCGCAGTGGTAACCGGATTCCAGGCAGTTGGGTCGGGTGCAGCCGCGGTCCCGGGCGTAGCAGATGAGTCGCTGGTCGGCGGTGGCGAGGCGCTTTTGGCGTCCCAGATACAGCGGACGGCCGGTGTGGTCTTCGAACACGGCCAGGTAGTGGATTGCCTTGGCGGCCAAGCGAATCAAATCGCGCATCGGCAGCCGCGAGCCACCACCGGTGCGTGCCGGGGCGGGCATCGGGATCGACGGGTCGACGACGGCGTGGGCGGCCCGGTTGAGTTCGTCAAGGGTAGTGGTGACCACGACGGTCACCGGATGACCGCGATGGGTCCCGAGCTGGCCCGAGGCCAGGGCGGTTTCGAAGCCCAGTTTGAGCGCGTCGTGGCAGCGTTGCGGGGCGCTGCGCTCGTCCCGCTGTTCGGGTGCGGCGCCCTCGGGTTGGTGCCGGCCGGGCCGCACCGCCGCCTCGATCGCTTCGAGATAGGCGCGGGCCTCGGGGTCCAGAAACCCGGTCAGCCGCGACATGCCATCGGGACCCTGCGGCCCCAGGCGCAGCCCGCGGCGGCGGGCGCGGTCCTCGTCGGTGAACAGGCCGTCGGGATTGAGATAGTCGGCGATGCGCTGGCCGAGCTTGGCGACGATGCCCGCGTCGAGCTTCGTCGCGTGCGCCACCAGGGTGCGCTCGGCCTCGGCCACCTCGGTCGGCGACACGCTGGCGGGCAGCGCGTCGACCGCGCGGCACACAGCGCGGATATGGTCCTCGCCGACCGCGCCGGCTTCCACCGCCGCCGCCAGCCCGGGCAGCTCGGGCGGCACCGCGGGACCGGTCAGCGAGCGCCGCGGCCGGATCCGAGCGGCCAGCTTGAAGCGCCGAATCAGCTCCGCGGGCGTCACCCGCAGCCGCGCGCACAGCTTCGCGCGGACGGCCGGCACCGATTCGGCGCCGTCGGGCGGGTCGGCGATCTCGGCGAAAAACCGGTACATCAGTCCGCGGTTGACGCGGTCCTGGGTCTCCAGCCGCTCGGCCACGCCGACGCGGAAATCGTTGCCCACCACATCGGACGAGGTCGCGCGCAGCACGTCGTGGGCGGCGTCGATGGCGTCGAGAGCAGCATCGATCCGCTCTCGCGCCTCCGCGGCACCCACACCCGAACCCATGGCGCCGACGTTAGGAATGACCACCGTCAAGACTCCGGGCCCACGCACGCCGTCGTTGCCGGCTGTGGATGAAGTCGCGACTGTGCATAACCCGGCCCCGCGCCGCCTGACCGCCGTTCTGGCGGCCACGGCCCCTGACGTGCAAGTATGAGAAAGCCAGCGCCCGCAACGGCAGGCAGGTGTGCCAATGCCCGGTATCGACAAGCCGACGGGGCGGGTCATCGCCCTGATCGTCCTCTTGATCTTTGTTGCGGCCGCGTTGCGCGGATACCTACCGGCCCCCGACCACCCCGTGCACCGCGAGGAGGGCAGCGGCCGGGCCGCGATGATGTTCGTCATCGCCGCCCTGAGCGGGACGCTGGCGCTGCTGACGATCGCGGTGGTGGCGCGGCTGCGCGACCCGCGCGCCGCCGGCCCCAAGCAGGGCGACCTGTCCGAGCTGCTGGGCACCGGCGGGGGCCGCCCGAGTTGGCAGGTGTTGCTGATCGGGCTCGCGCTGATCCTTGCGTGGCTGCTGATCGTGACCCTGGCAATCCGCTACCTGGCGCCGCACCCGGCCGCGCCGTTCGGGGCCGGCCCGGCGCAGAACGCGCCGACGCCCGGGCAGGCCGGCGCCCCGCCGCCGCAGCAACCGACGCAGCAACCGACGCAGCAACCGACGCAGAAACGAACGAGAGACATGTTCGGCGTCCTGCTGGCCGGCGCCGTGCCGATGATGCTGGTCATCGTGGCGGCGTCGGTGATCATGCGGCGGCGGCGCTCGGCCGTCCCGGCGGCCATCGCCGACAACGGCGCGGAGCCAGCGGCGCCGACGCCGCGCTCGGAGTCGCTGGTCCGCGCCGCCGAGCTGGGGCTGGCCGAGATGGACGACATGAGCCGCGAACCGCGCGAGGCGATCATCGCGTGCTACGCCGCGATGGAGCGTGGGCTCGCCAACGTGCCGGGGGCCGCCCCGCAGGAGTTCGACACCCCGACCGAGGTGCTGGTGCGGGCAGTCGAACACCACGCGCTGCACGCCGACACCGCGGTGCAGCTGGTCAACCTGTTCGAAGAGGCGCGTTTCAGCCCGCACGTGATGAACGAGGGACACCGTGAGGTCGCGGTCGGCGTGCTGCGCCTGGTGCTTGACGAGTTGCGGAGCCCCGTATGAGAAAGCTTGTGGCCCTGGGCATTTGCCTGATCGTTGGGATAGAGCTGATGGCACTCATCCTGCACGATCGCCGATTCCTGCTGGCCGCCTCGGGGGCCGCCCTGGCGCTGGTGTTGCTCAACGTCCGCCGCTATTTGGCCCGCGGCGCCGAATCCGACGACGAGTCGGACCCCGACGATCGCGGGGATTCGTTGCGTCGCTGGCTTGCCACCACCGAGACGACGCTGCGGTGGGCGGACTCCACCCGTGCCGACTGGGATCGGCATTTACGCCCGATGCTGGCGCGGCGATATGAAATGACCACGGGGCAAAAGCAATCCAAGGACCCGGTCGCCTATCACGCGACCGGCCGGATGCTCTTCGGAGTCGAACTGTGGGAATGGGTCAATCCCAACAACATCACACACACCGGCGACCGCCAGCCCGGTCCCGGCCGTGGGGCGCTGGAAGAGATTCTGCGGAAGTTGCAGCAGGTATGAGGGGAGCCAGCCAGACATGACACTGCCGGCCGCGACTACCACCGCACACTGCGAGGCGGTGCTCGACGAAATCGAACGTGTGGTGGTGGGCAAGCGCTCGGCGCTCACCCTTATCCTCACCGCGGTACTGGCCCGCGGGCACATCCTGATTGAGGACCTGCCCGGCCTGGGCAAGACGCTGATCGCACGGTCCTTCGCGGCCGCGTTGGGACTTCGATTCACCCGCGTGCAGTTCACGCCGGACCTGCTGCCCGCCGACCTGCTCGGCTCGACCATCTACGACATGCAGTCGGGCCGTTTCGCTTTCCGGGCCGGCCCCATCTTCACCAACCTGTTGCTGGCCGACGAGATCAACCGCACCCCGCCGAAGACGCAGGCCGCGCTACTGGAGGCGATGGCCGAGGGCCAGGTGAGCATCGACGGCGAAACCCACAAGCTGCCAACGCCGTTCATCGTCTTGGCGACCGACAACCCGATCGAATACGAGGGCACCTACCCGCTTCCCGAGGCGCAGCTGGACCGGTTCGCGATCCGGCTGGAGCTGCGCTACCTGTCCCAGCGCGACGAGACCGCGATGCTGCGCCGCCGCCTGGACCGCGGCTCGGCGGAACCGACGGTCGGCCAGGTGGTGGACGGCCACGACCTGCTGGCGATGCGCGAATCGGTCGAGCAGGTGACCGTGCACGAGGACGTCCTGCACTACGTGGTCTCGCTGGCCAACGCCACCCGGCACCACCCGCAGGTCGCCGTCGGCGCCAGCCCGCGGGCCGAGCTCGACCTAATTCAGCTCGCGCGGGCCCGCGCGCTGCTGCTCGGCCGTGACTACGTGATCCCCGAGGACGTCAAGGCGCTCGCCGTTCCGGCCGTCGCACACCGCATCACGCTGCGCCCGGAGATGTGGGTGCGAAAGATTCAGGGCGCCGACGTCGTTGGGGAACTGTTGCGGCGCCTGCCGGTGCCCCGGACGAGCGGCGGGCACGGGCCGACCGAATGAGCGGGTGCGAGGCCGAATTCCGTTGGCGCGCATCACCGCTGGCGCAGGCGATCGCGACCTGCGCCGGGGTGGCGCTGGCCGCCGCGGTGATCGGTGGCCGCTGGGAGCTGATCGCCTTCGCCGCGCCGCTGCTCGGCGTGCTGTGCTCGGTCAGCTGGCAGCACGCGGTGCCCAAGATTATGGTTTACGGGGAGCCGGACTCGCAGCGCCGCTTCGAAAACGAACAGGCGCGGGTGTCCGTGTGGGTGACCGAAGAATCCGGGACGGCCGGGCATGCGGCGCTGCGGCTGACGGTTTCGGCCGTCGCGGGCATGCATCTCGAAGAGCTCGACTGCGGCGCCGGACCCGCGAAAACCGTTGTGGTGAGCGCGCAACGCTGGGGCCGCTATCCCATTCGGGCGCGGGTCGACGTGCTCGCGCGCGGTGGGTTGCTGACCGGAACGGCCACCGTCGACGCCGCCGAGGTGATCGTGTTCCCGCTCACGCCACCGCAATTGACGCCCATCCCGCGGACCGAGCTGCTGGACCGCCTGGGCGCCCACCTGACCCGGCACGTCGGGCCGGGCGTCGAGTACGCCGACATTCGCCCCTACGTGCCCGGTGACCAGTTGCGGGCGGTGAACTGGCCGGTGAGCGCGCGGCGGCGCCGGTTGCATGTGACGCAGCGGCTGACCGATCGGGCCGCCGACGTGGTGGTGCTGATCGACGCGTACCGGCAGCCGGCGGGCCCGGCGACCGAGGCCACCGAGCGCGTCGTGCGCGGCGCGGCGCAGGTGGTGCAGACCGCGCTGCGCCACGGCGACCGCGCCGGGATCGTCGCCCTCGGCGGCAACCACCCCCGATGGCTGGGCGCCGACATCGGCCAGCGCCAGTTCTACCGCGTGCTCGACACCGTGCTCAGCGCCGGCGACCGGTTCGAAAACACCACCGGCACACTGGCGCCGCGGGCGGCGGTTCCCGCCGCCGCGATCGTGATAGCGTTCTCGACGCTGCTGGACACCGAGTTCGCGCTGGCTTTGATCGACCTGCGCAAGCGCGGCCACGTCGTGCTCGCCGTGGACGTCCTCGACACCTCGCCGTTCGAGGCCCAGCAGGATCCGCTGGTGGACCGGATGTGGGCGCTGCAGCGCTCCGCGATGTATCGCGACATGGCCACCGTCGGAGTGGACATCGTGTCCTGGCAGGGGGACAGCACGTTGGAACAGGCGATGGGCGTCCTTCCCGACCGCCGGCACCGGGTGCGCGGACGGCTGCGGGGATGAGATCGGTCGCGTTGGTCGCCTCCACCGTCTTCGGCGTGCTGATGGTGGGGTTGGCCGCGGTCGGGGCTCACGGCGTCGCGTTGGCCGCCGCGGCGGCCGCCCTGATCGCCGTGGGCGCCGGGGTGGTGTACAGGCCGGCCGCGACAGGGGCCGTATTGCTCTGCGTGGCAGCCATTTTGGCGTCGGATCCGTCGCTGGTCCTGGCCGCGTGGTCGGGCCTGTGCGCCGCCGCCTACCTGGCCTGTTGCCACGCGGTCGGCGCCGCCGAGGGCGTCGTCATGCGGAGCTGGCCGACGGTGCTCGGGGCCGTGGGGTTCACCGTCGCCGGGCTGGTGGCCACGGCGTTCCCGCTGCAGCTGCCGTGGTTGCCGCTCGCGGCGCCGCTGGCCGCGCTGGCGGTCTATCTCGTGGCGACGCGGCCGTTCGTGAGCTGAGCCGGTTCAGCGCAGCAGCTGGGCGGCCTGGTCGGCCAGGTCGAGCAGCGGCTGCGGGAAGATGCCCAAAAGCACTGTCACCAAGGCGCACACCGCGATCGCGGCCTTGCTCAGGATGCCCGGAGCCACCACCTGGGGGGTCTCGTCGGTGGCCTCGGTGAAGAACATCGACACGATGACGCGCACGTAGAAGTAGGCGGCGATCCCGCTGGCCACCACACCGACGATCACCAGCGGCGCGGCGCCGCCCTGGGCGGCGGCCTTGAACACCGCGAGCTTGCTGACGAAGCCGCTCGTCAGCGGAATGCCGGCGAAGGCCAGCAAAAACATCGAAAACATCACGCCCACAATGGGTGAGCGCTGCCCGAGCCCCGCCCAATGCGACAGGGTGGCGTCCTCTGAGAGTTCTGAGCCGTCGGCGTTGCGGATCAGGCTCACGATCGCGAACGCGCCCACGGTGCTGAAGCTGTAGGCGACCAGATAAAACAGCGTGGCCGAAAGGCCCGCGGTGTTGTCGGCGATGACGCCGGTGAGGATGAACCCGACGTGCGCGACAGACGAATAGGCCAGCATCCGCTTGACGTCGGTCTGATTGACGGCCGTGATGGTGCCGACCGCCATGGTCAGGATCGAAATGGTCCACAGCACCGGGCGCCACTGGTCGTGCAGCGGCGGCAGCGCGACGTAAACCACGCGCAGCAGCGCGCCGAACGCCGCGACCTTGGTGGCCGCCGCCATGAACCCCGTGATCGGGGTCGGCGCGCCCTGATAGACGTCGGGGATCCACGAGTGAAACGGCACCGCACCCACTTTGAACAGCAGGCCCACCGACAGCAGCGCGACGCCGATCAGCGCCATCGAGCTGTCGCCATGGGCGGCAAGGGCATCGCGCACCCCCGACAGCAGCAGCGTGCCCGTCGCCCCGTAGATCAGTGCGACCCCGTAGAGGAAGAACGCCGACGAGAACGCGCCCAGCAAGAAATACTTCATCGCCGCTTCCTGAGAGAGCAGGCGGCGATGCCGGGCCAGCCCGCACATCAGATACAGGGGCAGCGAAAGGACTTCCAGCGCAACGAACATCGTCAACAGGTCGTTGGAGGCGGGGAACACCATCATGCCGCCGACCGACAGGGTCAGCAGGGGGAAGAGCTCCGTCTGCGCCGCCCCGGCCCGCCGCGCCTCGCGCTCGGCATCGCTGCCGGGCACCGCGGACGCCTGCGGGGTGAACGAATCCAGCCCGGCCGAGGCCGCGCCCACCGAAACCTTGCTCTCGGCCTTGGCCTGCGTGCGCTCGGCGACGAGGATCACCGCCAGCACGGCCACCAGCAGCACGGTGCCCTGCAGGAACAGGGTCGGGCGATCGATGGCCACCGCGCCCAGCACCGCGGCGCGGCCCGGGGCCGCAAGCGAGCGGCTGACCGCGACCACCGCGACGAACGCCGCGATCAGGCCGCCGAGGGCCAGCGTCACCTGGGTGCCGTAACGAAATCGCCTGGGAACGAACGCTTCGACGAGCACGCCTACCACCGCGACGCCGAAGACGATGAGCATCGGGCACAGCAGGAAGTACTCGACGCTGGGGGTGGGCAGGGTCATCGGTGCGGTCCTTCGGCTGTCTTCGGCGCTTGCGCCGTTCCCGGGGTGCCCGGCCGCACGCTCGGCGCGGGATCGTGCTGGCCGATGGTGGTCATGGTGTTCGCGACGGCCGGATTGATCAGGTCCAGCACGGGCTTGGGGTAGACCCCGAGCGCGATCAGCAGCGCGATCAGCGGGGCGACGACGAGCATCTCGCGCGCCCTGAGGTCGCCGATGCGTTCGTTGCCGGCGGCCACCGGCCCGTTCATCACCCGCTGGTAGAGCCACAGCATGTAGATCGCCGACAGCACCAACGCGGTGACGCCGATCGCGGCCGCCAACCAGTACCGGTTGAAAGTGCCCAGCAGGACCAGGAATTCGCTGATGAACGGCGCCAGACCGGGCAGTGACAGGGTGGCCATGGCCGAGACCAGGAACGTGCCCGCCAGGATCGGCGCCACCTTCTGCACGCCGCCGTAGTCGGCGATCGACCGGCTGCCGTGCCGCGCGATCAGGAAGCCGGCGATCAAAAACACCGCCGCGGTGGACAGGCCGTGGTTGAGCATGTACAGCGTGGACCCGCTCTGGCCTTGGCTGGTCATCACGAAGATGCCCAGGATGATGAACCCGAAGTGGGAGATCGAGGTGTAGGCGATCAGGCGCATGATGTCGGCCTGGCCGATCGCCACGATCGCGCCGTAGACCACCCCGATGACGGCGAGGACCACGATCAGGGGCCGGAAATACGTTGAGGCGCTGGGGAACAGCTGCAGGCAGTAGCGCAGCATGCCGAAGGTGCCGACCTTGTCCATCACCGCCATCATCAGCACCGCGGTCGCGGGCGTGGCCTCCACGGCGGCGTCGGGCAGCCACCGGTGGAACGGCCACAGCGGCGCCTTGATGGCGAACGCGAACATGAAGCCCAAGAACAGCGCCTTGAAGACGGCCGGGTCCGCGCCGTAGCGGCCGGAGGCGACGCCGGCCACGATGTCACGGAAGTCGAAGGTGCCCAAACCGTGTTGGGCGGTCACCACGTACAGCCCGATGACCGCCGCCAGCATGATCAGGCCGCCGAACAGGTTGTACAGCAAGAACTTCACCGCGGCGCGCGACCTGCCGGGACCCTGGCCGAAGCCGCCGATCAAGAAGTACATCGGGATCAGCATGGCCTCGAAGAACACGTAGAACAGCAACACGTCCAGCGCGATCACCGAGACGAGCACCATCGACTCGATGGCCAGCGTCAGGGCGACGTAGGCGTGCACGCCGCGCGGGTTGCGGTCGCCGCCATCGTCACCGTCGCTGTCGTTCCAGCCGGCGACCTGCAGCAGCGGGATCAGCACGGCGGTCAGCAGCACCAGCACCACCGCGATGCCATCCACGCCGAGGGAGTAACCCGCGCCCAGCGCCGGTATCCAGCGGTGCGTTTCGACGAATTGGTAAGTGGCGCCGCCGGTCTTGAAGCCGGCGGTGACGACGACCGCCACCGCCAGCGTCAGCACGCCGAAGACCAGGCCGGTCCATTTGGCGAGCCGGCGCAGCCCCGGGGGCAGCAGGATGGTCAGCACGGCGCCGGCCAGCGGCACCAGCCACAGCACGCTCAGCCACGGCACGCTGTTCATGAAAGCGCCGTTCACCAGACCCTCACCGCCAGGATCAGCGCGGCCACCAGCACGGCGCCCGCGAGCATGGACAGGGCGTAGTTACGGGCGAAGCCGGTCTGGGCCCGCCGCAAGCGATTCGAGGTCCGGCTGACCAGCGCCGCCAGCGCGTTGACCGAGCCGTCCACCCCGGCGTCGTCGACTTCGACCAGCGCCTGGGTCAGTTCCGCGCCGGGGCGCATGAACACCTCCTCGTTGAAGGCATCGCCGTAGAGGTCCCTGCGGGCGGCCGTGGTGAGCGGGTTGACCGCCAGCGGGGCCACCCGGGGGATCGGCGCCCTGGCGTACATCCGGTAGGCCACCGCGATGCCGATCGCGACGACGGCCAGCGCCACGGCGGTGGTGACCCAGGCCGGCAGGGCATGGGCGGATTCTTCCCGCACGCCGACGACGGGCTCGAGCCAGCGCTGCAGGCTGCCGCCCCACCACATCAAAAGCCCGGAGAACACCGAGCCGACGGCCAGCAGGATCATCGGCCACGCCATCACGGCCGGCGCCTCGTGCGGGTGCGACCCTGGGGCCCAACGCTTTTCGCCGAAGAAGGTCATCAGCATGACCCGCGTCATGTAGAACGCGGTGACGCCGGCGCCCAGCAGCGCGGCCCCGCCCAGGACGTAGCCGCGGGTGTCGCCGGTGGACAGCGCCGCCTCGATGATCTTGTCCTTGGAGAAGAAGCCCGCGAACGGCGGCACGCCGATGATCGCGAGGTACCCCAGCCCGAACGTCGCGAACGTGATCGGCAGGGCGGCGCGCAGGCCGCCGTAGCGGCGCATGTCCTGCTCTTCGTGCATCGCGTGGATCACCGCGCCGGAACCCAGAAACAGGCCGGCCTTGAAGAATCCGTGGGTGAGCAGGTGCATGATCGCGAACGCGTAACCGGCCGGCCCGAGCCCGGCGGCCAGCACCATGTAGCCGATCTGGCTCATCGTCGAGGCCGCCAGCGCGCGCTTGATGTCGTCCTTGGCGCAACCGATGAACGCCCCGAGCAGCAACGTGACGGCCCCGACGATCACCACCGCCAGCTGCGCGTCCGGCGCCAGGTTGTACAGCGGATTGGACCGCACGATCAGATACACCCCGGCGGTCACCATGGTGGCGGCGTGAATCAGCGCGGAGACGGGAGTGGGGCCCTCCATCGCGTCACCCAGCCAGGCCTGCAGCGGGACCTGAGCCGACTTGGCGCACGCGCCCAGCAGCAACAGCAATCCCATCGCGGTCAGCGCGCCCCGGCCGGCCGCCGGCGCCCCGGCGAACACCCCGGCATACGACAGCGTGCCGAAGGTGCTGAACATCAAGAACATTCCGAGCGCCAGCCCGGCGTCGCCGACCCGGTTCATCACGAACGCCTTCTTGGCCGCGGTGGCCGCCGTCGGCTTGTGGTACCAGAAACCGATCAGCAGGTAGGAGGCCAGGCCGACGCCCTCCCAGCCGACGTAGAGCACCACGTAGTTGTCGGCGACCACCAACAGCAGCATCGACGCCAGGAACAAGTTGAGGTAGCCGAAGAACCGTCGGCGGTCCGGGTCGTCGGCCATGTAGCCGATCGAGTAGATGTGGATCAGCGACCCCACGCCGGTGATCAGCAGCACGAAACACATTGACAGCTGGTCGATCTGAAGACCGAGGTCGACCTGCAGCTGCCCGACGGGGATCCAGCTGAACACCTTTTGGTGGATGACGCGGTCGTTCCCGCTTCGGTTGAGCATGTCGGCGAGCAGCGTCGCGCCCACCCCGAACGCTGCGACTGCGGTGGCGCAGCCCAGCAGGTGGCCCCACGGGTCGGTGCGCCTGCCGCCGAAGAGCAGGATTGCGGCGCCCGCCAACGGCAGCGCCACGAGCAGCCAGCTGTAGTCAATCATCGTGGCGTTCTTAGCCTTTGAGTAGGTTCGCGTCGTCGACCGACGCCGATTTGCGGGCACGGAAAATCGTCATGATGATGGCCAGGCCGACGACGACCTCGCAGGCGGCCACCACCATGGTGAAGAACGCGATCATCTGGCCGTCGAGGTGGCCGTGCATCCGCGCGAACGTGACGAACGCCAGGTTGACGGCGTTGAGCATCAACTCGACGCACATGAACATCACGATGGCGTTGCGGCGCAACAGCACACCCGCGGCCCCGATCGTGAACAGCAGCGCCGAAAGGTACAGGTAGTTCGCGGGATTCACGACGCGCCGCCCTTCACGGTCTCGGGCGAGCGGGTGGTGTCCGGGGCGTCCCCGCCGTTTGCGCCCCGCAGCCGCAGGATCGGCGACACCGACAACTCCGAGTACGAGCCGTCGGGCAGCAGCGCCGCCACGTCGACCGCGTTGTGCCGGGCGTAGACGCCGGGGTTCGGCATGGGGGTGGGATGCCCGCCGGCGCGGAAGCGTTCCTGGGACAGTTCGCGCTGGGTCTTGCGGCGCTCGAAACGCTCCCGGTGCGCCAGCACCATCGCGCCGACCGCCGCGGTGATCAGCAGCGCGCTGGTTAGCTCGAACGCCCACAGGTAGCGCGAAAAGATCAGCGCGGCCAGGCCTTCGACGTTGCCGTTGGCGTTGGCGGTGGTCAGGCCGGCAAAGCCTGAGGTGTAGCCGCCGGTCGCCACGTTGCCGATCCCGGCCAGCAGCAGGACGCCGAATCCGAGGCCGGTGACCACCGCGGCGACTCGCTGGCCGCGCAGCGTCTCCTTCAGCGATTCCGCGGAATCCACTCCGATCAGCATCAGGACGAACAGGAACAGCATCATCACCGCGCCCGTGTAGACCACGACCTGCACGACGCCGAGGAACAGGGCGTCCTGGATCATGTAGAACACCGCCAGGATGATCATCGTCATCGCCAAAAACATCGCCGAGTACACGGCGTTGACGGACAACACCACGCCGAGCGCGCCGATCAGCGCCAGCGCGCCCAGCACCCAGAACGCCACCGCTTCGCCGGTGGAGGTGCGAACGATGGTGTCGGCAGCCACATTCGAGGCCACATTCGAGGCCAGGTTCGAAGCCAGGTATGCCGCGCTCACTTCGGTCCTCCGGCGATCTGCTTCTCGCGCAAGCCGTTCGCGGTCACGTTGCCCTGGTAGTAGTCCTTGTCGGTGGCGCCCCGCGCCCTGGGATGCGGCGGCGCGGTCATGTCGGGCAGCAGCGGAGCGAGCAGCCGGTCCTTCTCGTAGATCAGGTCGGCCCGGTTGTCGTCGGCCATCTCGTAGTCGTTGGTCATCGTCAGCGCCCGGGTGGGGCAGGCCTCGACGCACAGGCCGCAACCGATGCAGCGCAGGTAGTTGATCTGGTAGACCCGCCCGTAGCGTTCCCCGGGCGAGTACCGCAACTCCTCGGTGTTGTCGGCGCCCTCGACGTAGATCGCGTCGGCCGGGCAGGCCCAGGCGCACAGCTCGCAGCCGATGCACTTTTCCAGGCCGTCCGGGTACCGGTTGAGCTGGTGACGGCCGTGGTAGCGCGGGGCCACCGGGCCCGGCTTCTCCGGATACTCCTCGGTGACGGTCTTTTTGAACATCGAACCGAGCGTGACGCCGAACCCGGCGACGGCATCGAGAAACTTAGGCACGTGCTTCCTCCTTGGTCGCGCCGACCTTCTGCGCCGGCAGCGGCGGCGTCGGGAACGCCGGCTCGGTGATTTCGGGGGAGGGGGTCTGCCGGCGCAGCTGGCGCTGCATCGCGCGAATGCTGGGCGCCGTGAACGGCCTTCGCAGCAGCAAGAGCAGCGCGCCGGCCACGACGACGCTGCTGATCACCAACACCGGCGTCCAATGGGCGAATCCCTGGTTGCGCGCGGTGCGGATCACCGCCGCGATCAACACCCACACCAGCGAGGCCGGGATCAACAACTTCCAGCCCAGCGCCATGAACTGGTCGTAGCGCAACCGGGGCAGGCTGGCGCGCAGCCAGAAATAGATGAACAAAAACGTCCACATCTTCGCGATGAACCACAGCACCGGCCACCACCCGGTGTTGGCGCCCGCCCACATGTCGATCGGCCACGGCGCGTGCCAGCCGCCGAAGAACAGGGCCGTGGCCAGCGACGAAACGGTCATCATGTTGACGTACTCGGCCAGCATGAACATCGCGAACTTCAGCGACGAGTACTCGGTGTGGAACCCGGCGACCAGCTCGCCCTCGGCCTCGGGCAGGTCGAAGGGCGCGCGGTTGGTCTCGCCGACCATCGAGATGAGGTAGATCAGAAACGACGGCAGCAGCAAGAACACGTACCAGACCCGGTCCTGGGCGGCCACGATCTGCGACGTCGACATGGAGCCGGCGTAGAGGAACACCGCCGCGAAGGACAACCCCATCGCGACCTCATAGGAGATGACCTGCGCGGTGGAGCGCACCCCGCCGAGCAGCGGGTAGGTCGATCCCGACGCCCAGCCGCCGAGCACGATGCCGTACACGCCGATCGCCGAAAGCCCCAGGATGAACAACACCGCGACCGGCAGGTCGGTCAGCTGCAACGGCGTGCGGTGCCCGAAGATCGACACCACCGGGCCGAACGGGATGAACGCGAACGCGGTGAACGCGGGGATGACCGAAAAGACCGGCGCCGCAAAGTAAACGAACTTGTCGATGCCGCCCGGGGTGATGCTTTCTTTGAGGGCCAGCTTGATCCCGTCGGCCAGGCTCTGCAGCGCCCCCCAGGGCCCCACCCGGTTGGGGCCGGGCCGCCGCTGCATCCAGCCGAGGATTTTGCGTTCCAGCAGGATTGCGACCAGGACGTTGAGCATGAGGAAGACGAAGATCGCCAGCGCCTTGCCCAGCACCAGCCACCAGGTGTCGTGTCCGAAGGCGGTCAACGTGTTAGTCATTCGCGCCGACTCCAATCCCCACGATGCTCCCGATGGTCACGCCCAACTTGCGGTGCACCGCCGAACCCGGTGAGTTCAGCGGAAGCCACACCACCCGGTCGGGCATGTCGGTCACGGTCAGCGGCAGGGTGATCGACCCCCGCGACGTGCTGACGGTGACCCGGTCGCCCTCGGCGGCGCCGATCTCGGCGGCGGTGTCGGCCGACAGCCGCACGACCGGCTCCCGCGCCGTCCCGGCCAAATATGGCTCCCCGTCCTGCATTCGGCCCTGGTCGATCAGCAGCCGCCAGCCGCTCAGCACGGCCTGCCCCGGCCCGGGCTCGGCCGGCCCCGCCGCGGCGACCTGCGGACCGGCGGCACGCTCGCCGTCCCAGGGGCCCAGCCCGGACAGCTCCTCGCGCGCCGCCTCGACGGTGGTGGTGCCCAGGTAGACGCCCATCTCGTCGGCCAGCGTGTCGAGCACCCGGTGGTCGGACTGGGCGGCCTGCTGTGTGGTGCCGCGCAGCGCGGGCTCGAACCCGCGGTAGCGGCCCTCCCAGTTGACGAAGGCGCCGGATTTCTGCGTCGTCGGCGCGACGGGGAACACCACGTCGGCGCGTTGGGTGACGGCGCTGTGGCGCAGTTCCAGGCTGACGACGAAGCCGGCGGCGTCCAGCGCCGCGTGCACCGCCTCGGGATCGGGGAAGTCGGCCGGTTCGATGCCGCCGACCAGCAGGGCGCCCAGCGATCCGGCGGCGGCGGCGGCCAGGATGCCCGCGGCGTCACGCCCTGCCGCGGAAGGCAATTCGTCGACGTGCCAGGCCGCGGCGACCTCCGCCCGTGCGGCGTCGTCGGCCACGGGGCGGCCACCGGGCAGCAGCGTGGGCAGCGCCCCGGCCTCGAGCGCGCCGCGCTCGCCGGCGCGGCGCGGCACCCAGGCCAGCCGCGCGCCGGTGGCGTCGGCGAGCCGCGCGGCCGCGGACAACCCGCCCGGCACCGTGGCGAGCCGTTCGCCGACCATGATGACCGCGCCCGGCTTGCCGAGCAGGTCGCCCAGCTCGCCGGTGGCCAGGCCGTCCAGCGCCGAAGCCTCCGCTCCCGGAACGGTTTTGATCAGCCGGCCCGCCATCTTCGTCAGCCCCCGGGTGGCGAAGGGCGCGACCGCATAGACCGGGACATGGTTCTTGCGCGCGGCCTTGCGCAACCGCAGGAACACGATGGGCGACTCGTCTTCCGGCTCGAACCCGACCAGCAGCACCACCGGCGCCGATTCGAGATCGGAGTAGCTGACCGTCACCGGCCGGCCGGCGACGCGGGTGGTGAGGAACTCGGTCTCCTCGGCCGAATGCGGGCGGGCGCGGAAGTCGATGTCGTTGGTGTCCAACACCATTCGCGCGAACTTGCTGTAGGCGTAGGCGTCTTCCCAGGTCACCCGCCCGCCGACCAGCACGCCGGCGCGCCCGCGGGCCGCCTCGAATCCCTGGGCCGCTGCGATGATCGCGTGCGACCACGACGCCGGCCGCAGCTCGCCGTTGGTGTCCCGGATCAGGGGAGTGGTGATCACGTCGGGCTGCGTCGCGTAATTGAACGCCCACCGGCCCTTGTCGCAATTCCACTCCTCGTTGACCTCGGGATCGTCACCGGCCAGCCGGCGCAACACCTTGCCGCGGCGGTGATCGGTGCGCTGGGCGCACCCCGACGCGCAGTGTTCGCACACGCTCGGGCTGGACACCAGGTCGAAGGGGCGGGCACGGAACCGGTAGGCGGTGCCGGTGAGCGCGCCCACCGGGCAGATCTGCACGGTGTTGCCCGAAAAGTACGAGTCGAACGGCTCGTTGGCGTAGATGCCGACCTGCTGCAGGGCGCCGCGTTCCTGCATGTCGATGAAGATGTCGCCGGCGATCTGCTCGGAGAACCGCGTGCACCGCGCGCACAGGATGCAGCGCTCGCGGTCCAGCAGCACCTGCGACGAGATGTTGATCGGCTTGGCGAAGGTGCGCTTGACGTCGGTGAACCGAGAGTCGTCCCGCCCGTTGGACATCGCCTGGTTTTGCAGCGGGCATTCACCACCCTTATCGCACATGGGGCAGTCCAGCGGGTGGTTGATCAGCAGCAGCTCCATCACGCCGTGCTGGGCCTTGTCGGCCGCCTTGGAGGTGAGCTGGGTGCGCACCACCATGTCGGCGGTGGCGACGGTGGTGCACGACGCCATCGGCTTGCGCTGCCCCTCGACCTCGACCAGGCACTGGCGGCACGCGCCCACCGGTTCCAGCAGCGGGTGGTCGCAGAACCGCGGGATCTGGATGCCCATCAACTCGGCCGCGCGGATCACCAATGTGCCCTTGGGAACGGTGATTTCGACGCCGTCGATGGTCAGCGTCACCATCTCGGGCTTGCTGACCTGCTTTTCGGTGTCGGCGGCTTGGGTCATATGCGCCGCTCCTCCTCGCTGCTTCGCATCGCATCGTCGCCGGCTTGGGTCATATGCGCCGCTCCTCCTCGCTGCTTCGCATCGCATCGTCGCCGGCGGGGGTCATCGATGCCCTCCGTTAAGCATGGAGTCTTTCGGGTCGAACGGGCAGCCGCCCCCTTCGACGTGCGCGACGTATTCGTCGCGGAAATACTTGATCGACGACATCACCGGGCTGGCCGCGCCATCGCCCAACGCGCAGAACGACTTTCCGAGGATTGTGTCGGAGATGTCGAGCAGCTTGTCGAGATCTTCCTGGGTGCCCGCTCCGGTTTCCAGCCGCTTGTAGATCTGGGTCAGCCAGTAGGTTCCCTCCCGGCATGGCGTGCACTTGCCGCACGACTCGTGCTGGTAGAACTCGGTCCAGCGGCGCACCGCGCGAACCACGCAGGTGGTCTCGTCGAAGATCTCGAGCGCCTTGGTGCCCAGCATCGAGCCGGCGCCGCCCACGCCCTCGTAGTCCAGCGGCACGTCGAGGTGCTCGTCGGTCAGCAGCGGTGTCGACGATCCGCCGGGCGTCCAGAACTTGAGCCGGTGCCCCGCCCGCACCCCGCCCGCGTAATTGAGCAACTCCCGCAACGTGATTCCCAGCGGCGCCTCGTACTGGCCGGGCCGGGTGACGTGGCCGGACAGCGAATACAGCGTGAAGCCGGGCGATTTCTCGCTGCCCATCGAGCGGAACCACTCGGCCCCGTTGAGGATGATCGGCGGCACGCTGGCGATGGTCTCGACGTTGTTGATCACCGTGGGGCAGCCGTACAACCCGGCGACCGCGGGGAATGGCGGACGCAGCCGCGGCTGGCCGCGGCGGCCCTCCAGGGAGTCCAGCAGCGCGGTCTCCTCGCCGCAGATGTAGGCGCCGGCCCCCGCGTGCACCACCAGCTCCAAATCGAAGCCGGAGCCGTTGATGTCGCGGCCGAGATAGCCCGCGGCGTAGGCCTCGGCCACCGCGTTTTGCAGGCGGCGCAACACCGGCACCACCTCACCGCGCACGTAGATGAACGCGTGGTTGGCCCGGATCGCGTAGGAGGCGATGATGACGCCCTCGATCAGCACGTGCGGCGTCGCGAACATCAGCGGAATGTCTTTGCACGTGCCGGGTTCCGACTCGTCGGCGTTGACCACCAGGTAATGCGGCTTGGCGGCCGGGCCGGCGTCGCCCTGCGGGATGAACGACCACTTCGTCCCGGTGGAGAAGCCCGCGCCGCCGCGGCCCCGCAGC
Source organism: Mycobacterium palustre (assembly GCF_002101785.1). Classification (GTDB taxonomy): domain Bacteria; phylum Actinomycetota; class Actinomycetes; order Mycobacteriales; family Mycobacteriaceae; genus Mycobacterium; species Mycobacterium palustre. The sequence goes on along the minus strand of NZ_LQPJ01000067.1, from coordinate 22,593 downwards.
CCGGAGTCCTTGACGACCCCCAGCACCGCGTCCGGCTCCATCGCCAAGGCTTTCTGCATCGCCTGGTAGCCGTCGTGGCGGCGATAGGTCTGAAGCGTCCACGATTGCGGGTCGTCCCAGAAGCGGGTGATCACCGGCGTCAACGGCGTGGCCTGGGCGGTGGGCGCGGCCATCAGTCGTCCCTCCCAGTCGACGGGGACCCGGGTGCGGGCGGGGCCTCCATCCCGAGCTCCCTGGCTATCCGCAACCCGGCCAACGTCGCGGCGCCCGGGCCGCCCTGGCCCTGGTCGGGGCGCTCGTCGGGCAGGCCGGCCAGGATGCGCGACGTCTCGCGGAAGGCGCACAGGGGCGCCCCGCGGGTCGGCTCCTTCGGGTTGCCCGAGCGCAGCGAGTCGACGAGCTCGCGCGCTGAGTCCGGGGTCTGGTTGTCGAAGAACTCCCAGTTGACCATCACCACCGGCGCGTAGTCGCAGGCGGCGTTGCACTCGATGTGTTGCAGGGTGACCGAGCCGTCGGCGGTGGTCTCGTCGTTGCCGATGCCGAGATGCTCCTTGAGGGCCTCGAAGATGGCGTCGCCGCCCATCACCGCGCACAGCGTGTTCGTGCAGACACCGACCAGGTAATCGCCGGTGGGTCCGCGGCGGTACATCGTGTAAAAGCTTGCCACCGCGGACACTTCGGCGCCGGTCAGGCCCAGCTGCTCGCCGCAGAACTCCAGGCCCGCCGGGGTCAAGTACGAGTCCTCCGATTGCACCAGGTGCAGCAACGGCAGCAGGGCCGAACGCTTGCTCGGGTAGCGGCCCATGATCTCTTTGGCGTCGACCTCCAGCCGGGCCCGCACCTCCGGCGAATACGACTGCGGCGCACCCTCGGTCACGAACGCGTTGGGCTCCTCCGGCGGCGGGCCGAGCCGGATGAACACCGGCTGACCTTGCGGGCCGCTCATCGGTCCACCCCGCCCATGACCGGGTCGATGCTGGCGACGGCGGCGATCAGGTCGGCGACCATGCCGCCCTCGCACATCGCCGCGACCGACTGCAGGTTGGTGAACGACGGATCCCGATAGTGCACCCGATATGGGCGGGTGCCGCCATCGCTGACCATGTGCACGCCAAGCTCGCCGCGGGGCGACTCGACGGCGGTGTAAACCTGGCCCGCCGGAACGCGAATGCCCTCGGTGACGAGCTTGAAGTGGTGGATCAGCGCCTCCATCGAGCTGCCCATGATCTTCGCGATGTGCTCGGGCGAGTTGCCCAAACCGTCGGGGCCCACCTTCAGGTCGGCCGGCCAGGCGATCTTGCGGTCCTCGATCATCGTCGGGCCGGGCCGCAACTTGTCCAGACACTGCTCCACGATCTTGATCGACTCCCACATCTCCTTGACGCGAATGATGTAGCGCCCGTACGCGTCACAGCCGTCGTCGGTGATCACATCGAACTCGTAGTTCTCGTACCCGCAGTAGGGCTCGCTCTTGCGCAGGTCGTGCGGCAGCCCCGTGGCACGCAGGATCGGGCCGGTGACGCCGAGCGCCATGCAACCGGTCAGGTCCAGGTAGCCCACGCCCTCGGTGCGGGCTTTCCAGATGGCGTTCTCGTTGAGCAGGTCGCCCATGTCGCGCAGGGGCTGCTTCAACTGCTCGAGGGCGTTGGCGATCTCGCTTTCCGCGTTGGGCGGCAGGTCCTGGGCCACGCCGCCGGGGCGGATGTAGGCGCTGTTCATCCGCAGGCCGGTGATCGATTCGAACAGGTTGAGCACGATTTCGCGGCCCCGGAACCCGACGAACATCGGTGTCATCGCACCCAGTTCCATGCCGCCGGTCGCCAACGCGACCAGATGCGACGAGATCCGGTTGAGTTCCATCATCATGACCCGGATGACGTTGACGCGCTCGGGTATCTCGTCGGTGATGCCGAGCAGCTTCTCCACGCCGAGGCAGTAGGCGGTCTCGTTGAAAAACGGTGACAGGTAATCCATTCGCGTCACGAAGGTGACGCCCTGTGTCCAGTAACGGTATTCGAGATTCTTCTCGATCCCGGTGTGCAAGTAGCCGATTCCGCAGCGGGCCTCGGTGACGGTCTCGCCCTCGATCTCGAGGATCAGCCGCAGCACCCCGTGGGTGGACGGGTGCTGCGGGCCCATGTTGACGACGATGCGCTCACCCGGGTCCGCGTTGCGGGCGGCCTCGACGACCTGGTCCCAGTCCTGACCGCCCGCGACCAGGACAGTGTCGATGTCGGTGTCGCTCATCAGTTGTAGCCCCTGCGCTCGTCGGGTGGGGGTATCTTGGCGCCCTTGTATTCGACCGGGACGCCGCCCAGCGGGTAGTCCTTGCGCTGCGGATGGCCATGCCAGTCGTCCGGCATCTCGATTCGGGTCAGCGACGGGTGGCCGTCGAAGATGATCCCGAAGAAGTCGTACGTCTCGCGCTCGTGCCAGTCGTTGGTCGGGTAGACCGAGTACAGCGACGGGATGTGCGGATCGCTGTCCGGCGCAGCCACTTCCAGCCGCAGCCGGCGGTTGTGGGTGATCGACTGCAGCGGGTAGACGGCGTGCAGCTCGCGGCCCTTCTCGTTCGGGTAGTGCACCCCGCTGACGCCCAGGCACATTTCGAAGCGCAGCTCGGGTTCGTCGCGCAGCCGCCGGGCGACCTGCGGCAGCAGCTCCCGGCGCACGTGCAGGGTCAGCTCGTTGCGGTAGACCACGACTTTTTCTATCGCGTCGGTGAATTCGACGCCGTCGCGCTGCAGCGCCTCGGCCAGCCGGTCGGCGATGTCGTCGAAGTAGCCGCCGTAGGGCCGGGGGCTGCTGCCCGGCAGCGTGACCTCGCGCACCAGCCGCCCGTAGCCGGAGGTGTCGCCGGTGCCGCGGACCCCGAACATGCCGCGGCGCACGTCGATCACCTCTTCGTCGGGGCCAGGGATGGATCCCCCGACTTCGGTGGCCGCCACCTTCGGGTCGTGTTCGGGGGAGCTCATCGCAGCAGCCCGCGCATCTCGATGGTGGGCCGGGCCCCCAGCGCCGCCTGCTCGGCCTCGGCGATCGCCGTTTCGCGGTTGACGCCGAGCGGCATTTCCTGAATCTTCTCGTGCAGCTTGAGGATTGCGTACAGCAGCATCTCGGGGCGCGGCGGGCAGCCGGGCAGGTAGATGTCGACGGGGACGACGTGGTCGACGCCCTGCACGATCGCGTAGTTGTTGAACATCCCGCCCGACGACGCGCACACCCCCATGGCCAGCACCCATTTCGGCTCGGCCATCTGGTCGTAGATCTGGCGCAGCACCGGGGCCATCTTCTGGCTGACCCGCCCGGCCACGATCATCAGGTCGGCCTGCCGCGGCGTCGCCGAGAACCGCTCCATGCCGAACCGCGCGATGTCGAACCTCGGCCCGGCCGTCGCCATCATCTCGATCGCGCAGCACGCCAGCCCGAACGTCGCGGGCCATAGCGAGTTTTTGCGGACGTAGCCCGCCACCTTCTCGACCGTTGACAGCAGGATGCCACCGGGCAACTGTTCTTCCAGGCCCACGTCTTACCTCAATCCCAGGTCAGGCCGCCGCGGCGCCACACATAGGCGTAGGCCACGAAGACCGTGAGCATGAACACCACCATCTCTACCAGCGCGAACGTGCCCAGCGCGTCGTAGCTGACCGCCCAGGGATACAGGAACACGATTTCGATGTCGAAGACGATGAACAGCATCGCGGTCAGGTAGTACTTCACCGGGAACCGCTGCCCGGCCGTGGCGTTCGGGCCGCTCACCGACGTTTCGGTTGGCTCGATGCCGCACTCGTAGGCCGCCAGCTTCGACCTGTTGTAGCGCCTGGGGCCGACCAGGCTGGCGATCGCCACCGAGCCCACGGCAAAGGCGGTGGCGATCGCGCCCAGCACCAGGATGGGTATGTAGACGTTCAACTCGCTCCAGATCGGTCGTGTGGGCCGCCTTCTCGGCCCACTGAGGGGTGGGCCAGGCGGTGTCCGGGCTGCTGTGACGAACCGGTTCTGTAGCACGTCACAGTGATCTTCAACATAGCGTCGTTACGGGCGACGCACGTGGGCGGGGTGGCGCTAACCGGTAGTTGGGCGTGTGAGATCCGGCACGTTTTCGCGCGCGGGAATCGCGGCGCCACGACGGCGTCGCAAACGGTTGGGCTGTGGCTCTTAGCGAGCGGGGGCGCGCAGCAGCCCCAGGACCGTGCGGCCCAGCACGATGGGGTCGAGCGGATGGGGCACCGCGGCCTCGGCGCGCGACCAGCTGGCCAGCCAGTCGTCGTCGCGACGGCCGGTGAGCACCACGATCGGCGGGCACGTGTCGAGTTCGTCTTTGAGTTGTTTGGCGATCCCCATGCCGCCGGTCGGGGTCGCCTCGCCGTCCAGGATGGCCAGATCGATGCCGCCCTGATCCATGGTGCGGATCACCATGGGGCCGGTCGCCACCTCGACATAGCTCAGCTCCGGCAGGTCGGGGTGCAAATGGGTGCCCAACGCGCGCATCACGTTCTCGCGGGTTTCGGCGTTGTCGCTGTAGACCAGTATCCGCAGGGCGCTGGTGGTGTCGGGCACGCTCAGATGGTACTGGTGCCGCGGCGCGGTTACCGGGGCGCCCGAACGAAGACGGTTTCGGCGGCCGCCGTCGCCGTCGCGCCGACCATGCCGAACCTGTTCCAGCCCAGGCCGAACTGGGACCGAACGACCGTGGTCTCGCCGGAGATTTGGATCGAACCATCCTCGAGCTCGGCGACCGTGACGGGCACGGACAGCGGCGCGGTGACGCCCTTGATGGTGAGGTCGGCCCGCAACTCGGCGGCCCTGCCCTCGGGCGGCCCGTCGGTGGGACGCACCCCGGTGACGACGACGCCGATCTGTGCGAAGCGCTCGACGTCGAAGAAGTCGGCCGAACGCAGGTGCTTGTCGCGGTACCGGATGCCGGTGTTCAGCGACGCGGCGACGATGTCGAGGCGGCCGGAGACCGCGCCCGCGCCCGTGAGCTGCCCACCCCCGCTGAACTCGGTGAAGCGGCCTTTGACGTTCAGCAGCCCCCACGCGTTTTTGACCTTGAAGGTGATGGTCGAGCGGTCGGGAACCAGGTTCCACACGCCGGCCAGGTCAGGATCGGTCAGCAGGGTTTCCAGGGTGCTCATCGAAGCCTCTTTCGTTCGGTCGGTCGAGCAACGGCGCGATCTCGGCGGGGTCGAGGTACTCGTCGATCCGTTCGATCAGCCCGTCGGTCCCGATCCTGATCACGATGCAGACGCGCGGGCAGATCGATTGGCCGGCACGCCCGCGGGCGTGCAGGACGTGCTGCTGAACGAAGCCGCCGTCGAAGAGTCGACGGTCCAGGATCTCATAGCGGCGCTCGGTGGTCGCCGTGACGAACCAGTCGATGACGCGCAGCGCGCGCGGCTTGTCGTCTGTCCTGGCGGGGTCGCGGTGCGCGCCGACCCGCCACACCGCGACGTCGTCGCTCCACAGGCGGGCGACCGCCGCGACGTCGCCCCGCTCGATCGCCGCGAACAGGCGGTCGGCCACGTCCACGATGGCCTTGGCGGTGCGGGTGGGCATGGCTTTCTCCTCATCCGATCGCTATTCGGTTTCGTAGCCGGGATGGGCGACGGCCAGGCGGCGCCGCACCAGCGTGCGCAGGCAGGCGAGGACCTCGTCGGCGCGCCCGTCCATTTCGCCGGCGCGGATGGCGGCGGCCAGCCCGTTTTCGTCGGCGAAACCCAAGCCGGCCAACGCGTCCCGGCATGCCGCCTGCCCCTCGTCCCGCAGCTCGCGCTGCACGATGCGCAACGCGTTGGCGGCCACCCTGGCATGGAAGTTGACCTGTCCGGTGGTCGCCTCGCGCACGTCGGTTTCGAGGAACTCGGCGACGGCGGCCACGAGTTCGGCGGCGACCGGCCGGCCGTAGGCGCCACTCACGGCCGCCGCCCCCTCCGATCGCCCGCCCGTCCCCCTCGCCGCTGCGGGGGGCGCGCCGTCACCGGGCGCGTCGAGCAGTCCGAGCAGGTCCCACTCGGTCTCGCAGACCCGCCGCCCGATCGCCGCCAGCTCCACCGACCGGACCTGGCCGCTCAGGTGCCGCTCCGCCTGGTGGCGGCAGATAATGCCCCAGCGCAGCGTGGCCAGCACCAGCCACCAGTGAAACGTGGCCCGGTCGACGGTCGTCCCGCCGGCCCCCTCGTAGGCTCGCAGGAAACTCTCCACGCTGCCCAGCCCCCCCGCACCCATGCCGGCCGGGGCGCCGAACCGCCAGGCCCGGATGCAGAACCAGGCCAGGTCTTCGTACGGCTCGCCGGCGTGCACCAGTTCCCAGTCGAGCACCGCGGCCAGGTCAGACCCGTCGACGATCAGGTTTCCCATCCGGAAGTCCCCGTGCACCAGGACCGCGTTCGACGGCGGGGACATGCGCCGTCGGTTGGCCGCGAGCCAGCGAAACGCCCATTCGAAGGTGGCGGTGGTGTCGCCCATCGCGTCGAGACGCCCGCGCCACTGGTCCAGTTGGTCGCCGCCGGCCAGTCCCGGGATCCGCGGGTCGGCCCGGTGGATGGCGGCCAGCGCCCGCGCGCACTGCCGCAGCAGCCGCGCGCGGCCCGCGGGCCCGCCGGTGTCGTCGAGCTGACGCTGGATGCGCCGGACGATGGTCTCGCCCTTGATCTCGTCGCAGATCAGGAACGGATTGCCGAGCGCGGCAACGGAATCCTCGGCGGCCAAAATATGGGGGACGGGCGCGCCGGCGGCCGCGGCGGCGGCCTGCGCGCGGGCTTCCAGTTCCATGCCGGCGTGCACGTCGTCGGGCGGGCCCGTGCGCAGGATCAGCGGCCGCCGTTCCTCGCCGACGACGGCGTCGAAGGCCCACGTCGTGCGGCTGGCGCCCCCGGTCAGCGCGCGCAGGTTCTCGATCGCCAGGGCCTCAGAGTCGGCGCCGAGCACCGGGCTCAGCACCGCGGCCAGCCGGTCCTGCAGCGTCACTTCCGGCCGAACTTGAACAGCCGCTGCGCCACCCGGCGGATCTGGATCTCCTCGGCGCCCTCGGTGATCCGGTAGCGGCGGTGGTGGCGGTAGATGTGTTCGAACGGCTCGTGGCGGCTGTATCCGAGGCCGCCGAATACCTGCATGGCCCGGTCGGCGGCGTCGCAGACCAGCCGGTTGGCCCGGTAGTTGGCCATCGACACCTTGTCGGAGACCTCCATGTGGTGGTCGCGGTCCAGGTGCCAGGCCGCGTAGTGCACCAGCAGCCGCACCATCTGGGCCTCGGTCTGCAGCTCGGCCAGGGGCCATTGCACGGCCTGGTTGGCCGAGAGCGGCTTGCCGAACACCGTGCGCCCGGCGGCATATTCGGCGGCGCGGTCGATGCAGTACTGCGCCGCGCCCAGGCTGCTCGCCGCCTGCCGGATCCGGTTCTCGTGCAAGAACGTCTGGGCCACCTCGAGGCCGCGGTCCACCTCGCCGAGCACCGCGTCGGCCGGCACCCGCACGTCGGTCAGCTCGACCTCGCCGTGGTCGGTGGGCATGTTGAACGTCCACCAGTAGTAGGGCACCCGGAAGCCGGGCGCGTCGGTGGGTACCAAAAACGCGGTGATGCCCACGGCCGCGCCCGGCTCACCGGAGGTGCGGGCGAAGACCAGGTCGTGGGTGGCGCGGTGCACGCCGGTGTTGAAGCGCTTGGCGCCGTTGATGACCCAGCCGTCCCCGTCGGGTTCGGCGCGGGTTTCCAGCCAGGTCGCGTCGGAGCCGTGCCCCGGCTCGGTGAGCCCGAAGGCCATGGACCGCTCCCCGGTGATCAGCGCCTCCGACCACAGGCGGCGCTGCTCGTCGGTGCCGAACCGCTCCATCATGATCACCTGCGGGAAGTTTCCGACGATCGACGACTCGTTCTGCAGGTCGTTGTGCAGTCCAAGACCCTTGTGCGCCAAGTGCTCCCGGATGACGGCCATGTCGAGGTTGGTGCCGTCGCGGCCGCCCAGCGAGGCCGGCAGTCCATAGCGCAGCCAGCCCGCCTTGTCGGCGCGCCTGCGCATCTCGGCGAGCAGGTCCTCCCACTCGCGCGTCGGGATGCCGTCGTGCTCCCAGTCGGTGCGGGCGTGTTCGCGGCGCCGGTCGAAGTATTGGATGTTCTCGCGCTCCAGCGGCTTGATCTCGGCCTCGATGAACTCGTCCATCTCGGCGAGCAGCCGCGGAAGGTGTTCTGGCAGAGTGAAATCCACGGTGACAACTCCTTCGGAACGGCTCAGGCGCCGTACAGGGTTTTCTTCCAGACCCTCGACAGGGTGGCGATGGCGTCCTCGTCGCTGATCCGCAGGCCCAGGCCGGACGGTCCGACGACGACGCTGGTGAAGTTCTCGAACAGCAGCGCGATCGCCGCCGCGGTGTGCTGCGGATTGAGTTCGGTTCCGTAACCCTGCTCCTGGGCGCGGCGGACCGAGGCGGCCACGATGTCCATGCCGAAGCGCCGAAATTCGTTCTGGACGTTCGCGAAGCGCCGCTGGGTGGCGGCGAGCTGCGCGACGGCGATCATGATGCCGATGTTCTGCTTGAACATGTCCCAGTAGGCGGTGACCACCGAGGTGAAGAACGCGTCGTCGTCGGGGGAGTCCGGCAAATGCAGGCGCAGCCCGGACGATTCGACGACCTCGTGCAGAAAGGATTCCGCCAGCGCGGCCAGGAGGTCCTCCTTGTCGGCGAAATATCGGTAGAAGACCGCCGGCGACTTGCCGGCCGCCGAGGTGATGTCGGCGAGCGTGGTGCCGTGAAAGCCGCGTTCGGCGAACAGCTTTCGGGCCGCCCGCTCGATGGCCTGCCTGGTCTGGCGGCCCTTGGCGGTCAGCAGCCCGGCGGGCATCAGTCCCGGATCCGGTCGCCGGCGCGCAACAGCGCGCTCGGCAGGTCATGCCCGACAAGCGATCTGGCCACCTCGGCCGCGGCGACGGCGGCGTTCAGGTCGACGTCGACGTCGACGTCGCTGTCGCGCAACAGGTAGACCAGGTCCTCGGTGGCGATGTTGCCGGTGGCGCCGGGCGCGAACGGGCAACCGCCCAGGCCGCCGACCGACGCGTCCAGCCGGGTGACTCCAGAGCCGACCGCCGCGTAGGCGCTGGCCAGCCCGGCGCCGCGGGTGTTGTGGAAGTGCCCGCCCAGCGGCATGTCGCCGATCACCGGGCGCAGTTGCGCGATCAGCGAACTGGTCCGCCGCGGGGTGGTGGTGCCGATGGTGTCGGCGACGCAGAACCGGTCGACGCCCCTCTCGCGGGCGGCCGCGCCGATCTCGAGGACCCTGTCGGGCGGGGTCGGGCCGTCGAAGGGGCAATCCCACGCGGTGGCCACGATGACCTCGACCGTGACACCGGCGTCGTGCGCGATACCGACGATGTCGTCGATCTGCTTGGTGGCCTCGGCGCTGGTGCGCCCGACGTTGGCCCGGCTGAACGCGTCGCTGGCGGCGACCACGTATTCGATCGACCGCAGTCCCGCCGCGACGGCGCGTTTCGCCCCGTTCGGGCTGGCGACCAGGGCCGAGAACTCGATATCGGGGTAGTCGCGCAGGTGCGCGGCGAGCTCGGCGGCGTCGGCCATCGAGGGCACTTTCGACGGCGACACGAAGGCGGTGGCCTCCACCTCGCGGACCCCGGTCGCCGCGACGGCGGCAAGCAGTTCCAGCTTGGCGGCCAACGGGACCGGCTTTTCTATCTGCAGGCCGTCGCGCAGCGACACCTCGCGAATGTCGACGTGCGACGGCGGCGGTCGCGTCATAGCACCCCCTCGGCCCTCAGCCCCTCGAGCTCCGCGGCGGTCTTGCCGAGCAGCCCGATGTAGACCTCGTCGTTGTGCTGTCCCGGCCGGGCGGGGCCGGCGTTGCGGACGCCGCCCGGCGACTCGGACAGCACCGGCACGACGCCCGGGCCCAGCACGTTGCGCCCGACGCGTTCGTCGTAGTGCTGGACCAGCATGCCGCGCGCCCGCAGCTGCGGGTCGTTGACCACCTCGGCGACGGTGTTGATCGGCCCCGCGATCACGCCCGCGGCGCCGAGCGTCTCGATGATCTCGCCCGGTTGCCGCTCGGCGGCCCAGGCGCCGATGATCTTGTCGAGTTCGTCCTGGTTGCGGCCGCGCGCGACGTGCGTGGCGAACCGGTCGTCGGCGGCCAGCTCGGCGCGCCCCATCGCCGCGCACAGGCGCGCGAACACGGTGTCCTGGTTGGCGGCGATGACCACCCACGACCCGTCGGCGCTGCGGTAGATGTTGGACGGCGCGATGCCCTCCAGCCGGGTGCCCGACGGCCCGCGCACCACGCCGCCGACGTCGTAGTCGGGGATGGTGGATTCCTGGACGGCCAAACATGATTCGGTCAGCGCGACGTCGACCACCTGGCCCCGGCCGGTGACGCTGCGGCGGTACAGCGCGGCCAGCGCGCCCTGCGCGCCGAACATGCCGGCCAGGCTGTCGCCTAGCGAGAGCGCCAGCCGGGGCGGCGGCCCGCCCGGGAAGCCGTTGAGGTGCCTCAGCCCGCTGGCGGCCTCGGCCACCGAGGCGTAGCCCGCCTTGGGCGCGTCGGGTCCGGTCTGGCCGTAGCCGGATACCCGGACCAGGATGACGCCGGGGTTGCGCTCACAGAGCACGTCGTAGCCCAGGTTCCATTTCTCCAGCGTGCCCGGCCGGAAGTTCTCGACCACGATGTCGGATTTGTCCACGAGATCCAGGAACAGTTCCCGGCCGCGCGGCCGGCGCAGGTCGAGAGTGACGGCCCGTTTGTTGCGCGCGTGCACCGTCCAGAAGACGCGATGCCCGTCGAGTTCGGCCTGACCCCAGCTCCGCAACGGGTCCGGGGCGCCCGGCGGCTCGACCTTGATGACGTCGGCGCCCATGTCGCCGAGCAGCCGGCCGGCGAACGGCCCGGCGATCAAAGTGCCCAGCTCGAGCACCCTGATCCCGTCCAGCGGGCCGGCAGTCACGGTGCGCCCGCGAAGTCGTGGCGGACCAGCCAGTCGGCGACCATGCCGACCGCGTGACGCAGCTCGTCCCGCTGGTCGGGACCCGCGTAATAGTGTGTGGCGCCGAGGATTTCGTGCATCTCCTTGTCCGGGTGCCCGATCGCTTCGAAGGGGCGACGGGTGTGGCTGGGCGTGCGGGCGTCGTCGGCCAGATTACCGATCACCAGCGCCGGCACCGGCAGCCGGCCACACGGCGTGCCGAAGCGGGCCGGCCGCAGGCGCGGCGCCCCGCTTTCGCGCAGGTGGGCGAAGCATTCCATGGCGGGCGGCTTTCGGCGGCGGGCGATACGAAATTGAAAGTGACTTTACTTTTCGTTTCGGGCGCACACAAGGCCGCGCGTCAGTCACGCACGCGCAGCACGACTTTTCCTTTGGCGGTGCGATTCTCGAGCGACGCGACCGCGGCGGCGGCCTCGGCCAGCGGGTACACCGCCGGCTGCGGCGGGCGGAGCCGGCCCGAGGACAGAAGCTCCTCTAGGCCGGCCCACTGCTCGGCCAGCGCGTGGGGGTGCGACAGTGTCCAGGCGCCCCACCCGACCCCGACCACGTCAAGGTTGTTGAGCAACAACCGATTTACCTTCACGGTGGGGATCTCGCCGCCGGTGAAGCCCACGACCAGCAGCCGCCCGCCGGGCGCCAGGGAGCGCAGCGAATCGGTGAACCGGTCGCCGCCGACCGGGTCGACGACGATGTCGACCCCGCGGCCGTGGGTCAGCTCCTTGACCGCGTCCTTGAACCCCTCGGCCAGCACCACGTCGGTGGCACCGGCCGCCGTGGCGAGCTGGGCCTTCTCCTCGGTGCCGACCACCGCGATGGTGCGCGTCGCCCCGAGCACCGGGGCCAGCCGCAGCGTCGAGGTCCCGATCCCGCCGGCGGCGCCGTGCACCAGCACCGTCTCGCCGGCGGCCAGGCGGCCGCGCACGCTCAGCGCGAAATACACCGTCAGGTCGTTGAACAGCAGCCCGGCGCCGGCCTCGAAGCTCACGTTGTCGGGCAGCTTGAACACGCGGTCGGGCGCCAGCACCGCAACCTCGGCCATGCCGCCGGTGAGCATGGTCAGCCCGACGACCCGGTCGCCGGCGGCCACGTGGGCATCGTCCGGGGCCGAGCGCACCACCCCGGCGATCTCCGCGCCGAGCACGAACGGCGGTTGCGGCCGGTACTGATACAGGCCCCGGGTGAGCAGGGCGTCGGGGAACGCCGCGCCCGCCGCGTGGACGTCGACGACCACGCCGTCACCGGTGGGTTCGGCGACATCCGTCACCTCGATTGCGTCCGGACCGTCGAGCCGAGTCACTTGAACCGCGCGCATGGTCGGACAGCCTACTTTCAGCTCAGAACCCGCCCGCGACCCGCACCACCGCCCGGCCGGAGAACGCGCCGTCGCGCAGCTGGTCCAGCACCCCGATGACGTCCTTGACGTCGACGTCGCTGACCACCGACTCCAGATGGCGGGGCCGCAGCGAATCACCCAGCAGCGCCCACAGTTTGCGGCGCGGGCCGATCGGCAGCTGCACCGAGTCCATGCCCAGCAGGGCCACGCCGCGCAGGATGAACGGCATCACCGTGGTGTGCAGCGCCGCCCCGCCGGTCAGGCCGCTGGCGGCCACCGCGCCGCCGTAATCGACGGCGCTGAGCACGTCGGCCAGGGTCGCGCCGCCCACGCAATCCACCGCCGCCGCCCAGCGCGCCTTGGCCAGCGGCCGCGGTTTGGCGTCCGGGTCTTCGGGCAGCCGCCCGATAACCTCCGCGGCGCCAAGCTCTTTCAGCATCCCGACGGCCTTCTCCTTGCCGCTCGACGCCACCACGCGATAGCCGGCCCCCGCCAGCAGGTCCACGCTGACCGAGCCGACGCCGCCCGAGGCGCCGGTGACGACGACCGACCCGGCGCCGGGTTCGATCCCCCAGTTGATCAGCGCCTGCACGCTCATCGCGGCGGTGAAGCCGGCGGTGCCGATCGCGGCGCCCTCGTGCGGGCTCAACGCGCCCAGCGGCACCACCTGATCGGCGGGCAGCCGGGCGTATTCGGCGTAGCCGCCGTGGTGGCCGGTGCCGATCTGGTATCCGTGCGCCAGCACCTTGTCGCCGACGGCGAAGTCGGGCGAACCCGATTCGACGACCTCGCCCGTGAGGTCGATGCCCGGGACCACCGGGTAGTTGCGCACCACGCCGCCGCCCGGGGTCAGCGCCAGCGCGTCCTTGAAGTTGACGCTCGAATACAGCACCCGGATGGTGACGTCGCCCGGCGGGAGGTCGGAGGCGCTCAGCGTCTCGACCGACGCGGTGATCCGGTCACCGTCTTGGCGCGCGACCAGCGCTTGAAACGTATCCATACCACGACGCTAACCTCATCCCATGGAACGCCTTTCACTCGGTGGCTTATCGGTCTTTGGCATCGACACCCGCGGGCGGCTGGACGCCCTCGCTTCCTGATGCCGCCGCGCGTGCGGCCCGCGACCGCCGCCGATGCCGCCGCGTGCGTCGACATCTACCGCCCCTACGTGCTCGACACCGTCATCTCGTTCGAGACGGAGGTGCCGACGGCCGAGGAGATGGCGGACCGGATAAGCCGCGCCCACGAATGGCTGGTCCTGGAGACCGACGGCGGCGTCGTCGGGTATGCGTATGCGGCGCAGTTCAATCCGCGCGCCGCGTACCGGTGGGCGGTCGAGACGACCATCTACCTCGCGCCGTCGGTGCGGCGCACCGGCGGCGGCCGAATGCTCTACACCGAGCTGCTGCGCCGGCTCGCCGACCGCGGTTTCCGGCGCGCGTTCGCCGGCATCGCCCAGCCCAACGACGCGAGCAACGCGCTGCACAAGGCGTTCGGCTTCCGGCCGGTGGGCTACTACCCGCGCGTGGGCTGGAAGCTGGGCGCCTGGCGCGACGTCGAGTGGTGGCAGCTCGACCTGCTCGGCCCCTCGGACGACGATGCCGAGCCCCCGAGCCCGGTCGCTACTTGAGCTCGAACCCCGGCGCCACGCTTCGCCGAACGTGCTCTCAGGGTGAGATTTTCACCGAATCGTCACCATCAGAGCACGTTGGGCGCACTAGATTTCCGCTACTTGAGCTCGGACGACGACAGGCCCAGCAGCCGGCGCGCCACCACCAGCTGCTGGATCTGCTGGGTGCCCTCGAAGATGTCGAGGATCTTGGAGTCCCGGCCCCACTTCTCCAGCAGTGATTGCTCGGAATAGCCTGTGGTACCTGCCAATTCGACGGTCTTGAGGGTGACGTCGCTGGCCATCCGGCCGGCCTTCGCCTTGCTCATCGACGCCTCTTTGGAGTTGGGGATCTTGTTGTCGGTCTGCCACGCCGCCCGCAGCGACAGCAGATAGGCGGCCTCCCAGTCGGCCTCCATCCGCAAAAACTCGGCCGCGGCCGCGGTCTGGGCGTGCGACGGCTTGTCGTAGGAGATGTCCACCCCGGCCTCGGTCAGGATCTTGCGGATCTCCTCGAGGGCGGCGCGGCCGACCCCGACGGCCATGGCGGCGACGATCGGCCGGGTGTTGTCGAACGTTTCCATCACCCCGGAAAAGCCCTTGCCCGGCTCGATTTCGGGGTTGCCCAGCAGGTTGTCCTTCGGGATGCGCGCGTTGTCGAACCGGATCACCGCGGTGTCGGAACCCTTGATGCCGAGCTTGTGCTCGAGCCGTTCGACCGTGACGCCGGGATGGTCGCGGGGGACGATGAACGACTTGATCGCCGCGCGACCCTTCGACTTGTCCAGCGTCGCCCACACCACGATGTGTGTGGCGCGCGAGCCGGCGGTGACAAAGATCTTCTCGCCGTTGATCACGTACTCGTCGCCGTCGAGGGTGGCGGTCGTCGACACCGCCGCCGAGTCGGAGCCGAAGCCCGGCTCGGTGATGGCCATCGCGGCCCACACCTTGCCCAGCCGTTCCAGCTGTTCGTCGGTGGCGACCGCGGAGATGGCGGCGTTCCCCAGCCCCTGGTAGGGGACCGACAACATCATCGCGACGTCGCCCCAGCTGGCTTCCATCGTCTGCAACAGCGCGGCCATGTTGGCGCCGTTGTGGTTCTTGTCCCTGTCCTCGTCCTCGTCGCGAAGCGATTCGGCCCCGGCGAACGCGACCGATTCGGAAGCCCCCTCGAACAGGTTGATCAGGGTGTCGAGCTCGACGGGGTAGGCGTGTTCCTTCAGGTCGTACTTGCGCGCGATCGGCCGCATCATCTCGGCGGCGCCCTGATGCGTCTTGACGATCACCGATTGCAGCTTGCGGGGCAGTTCCAAATTGATTGCCATGGTTGAACTTTCAGCTCGAATCAGATAACTACGACGCCCTCGGCCACGCCGATGGCCCGCAGGTCGCGGTACCAGCGCTCGACCGGGTGTTCCTTGGTGTAGCCGTGGCCGCCGAGCAGCTGCACGCCGTCCAGGCCGATCTGCATGCCCTTGTCGGAGCCGAGCCGCTTGGCCAGCGCGGCTTCCCGGGTGAACGGGAGGCCCTGTTCGGCGCGGGCGGCCCCGCGCCAGGTGATCAGCCGCAGCCCGTCGAGCTCGATCGCGATGTTGGCGCACATGAAGGCGACGGCCTGACGGTGCGCGATCGGTTCGCCGAAGGCATGGCGTTCCTTGACGTAGGGCACGACGTAGTCGAGCACCGCGTGCGAAGTGCCGACCGCCAGGGCCGCCCAGCCCAGCCGGGACAGCGCGATCGCGTCGGAGTAATCGTCGTCGGTGGCCTCGTCCTCGCCCAGCCGGGCGCTCAACGGGACCGTCACCCCGGACAGCTCCACCTGGCCGAGGGCCGCCGCGCGGATGCCCATGCTCGGATCCGCCTTGACCGTAAGGCCTTTGGTGGAGGACTCGACGATGAACAGCGCCGGTTTGCCGTTGAGCTGAGCGCCGACGATGAAGAGCTCCGCGTCGGCGGCGGCGGGGACCAGCGACTTCACCCCGTCGAGCCGGTAGCCGCTCGGGGTGCGCACCGCCGTGGTCTTGAGCCGGGTGGGGTCGAACAGTGGCTGCGGTTCGGCGATGGCCACGCACCCCTGCGGCACGTTGTCGCCCGCGAACTCCCGCAGGTAGGTCGCCTGCTGATCGCCGCTGCCCCAGTGGGTCAGCGCGGCCGCCACCCCGCCCGGGGCCAGGATCGGCAGCGCCAAACCCATGTCCCCGTAGGCGAGGGCCTCGGCCACCAGCACGTTGGTCACGCTGGAGCGGTGCGCGGCGATGCCCTCGAAGTCCTCGGGGATGTTGATCGCGGTGATGCCCAACTCGGCCGCCTTGGCGATCAGGTCCGACGGGTAGGTCGCGGCCTCGTCGGCGTCGTGAGCCGCCGGCCGCAGCACCTCCTCGGCGAACTCGTCGAGGGTCTCGACGATCATCTTCTGCTCGTCGTCGGGGGTCAGGTCGAAGTAGTCCTTGCCGCTGGACTTGAGCCGGGTCGGCCCGCCGCGCAGGCTCTGGACCCGCTTGAACTGGCGCGAAGCGGCGCCGGCGGTGGAAAAGATCGTCTTGGTGCCGTAGCGCAGGCCCCGGTTGAGTGGGTCACGCAGGTGGTACTTGTCCAAGAACTCCTGGCCGACGAACGGGGTGAGCAGCGCCAGGGTGATGTCGATGCCGGTCCGCTTGTGCGGTTGCAGCCCGACGCCGGTGTTGCGGCCGCGCCGTTTGAAGCGCGACCGGGTGGACGGTGAAGTCTGTTTTGAACCGGAAGCAGTGTCGGTCATTTTCGGCAGCCTCTGTCGTCGGGGCAGTGCGGATGGAACCTATCTTACTCCGGAGTAAGATAAGCGCCAACTTTGTTAATTAACTCACAGAGACTTCGCTTGCAGCCTGCTCAGCACATGCTCGTGCAGCAGGCCGTTGGTTGCCACGGCGCTGCCCCGGTGCGGGCCGGCCGCGCCGTCCAGGCCGGTGAACCTCCCGCCCGCCTCCCGCACCAGGACGTCGAGCGCCGCCAAATCCCACACCGACACCTCGGGTTCGGCGGCGATGTCGACCGCCCCCTCGGCCAGCAGGCAATAGGAAAAGAAGTCGCCGTAAGCGCGCACCCGCCACACCGCGTCGGTCAGCTCGATGAAGCGGTCCCGCAAGCCGCGCTGCGCCCACCCCGACAGGCTCGAAAACGACAGGCTAGCCGAATCAAGTTGTGCCACAGAGGAAACCGATATCCGACGGGGCGGGCCGCCGTCGACCGCGGCGAACGCCCCGCGGCCGCGGGCGGCCCACCACCGGCGCCGCAGCGCCGGCGCGCTGACCACGCCGACGCACGGGACGCCGTCTTCGAGAAGCGCGATCAGGCTGGCCCACACCGGCACCCCGCGCACGAAGTTCTTGGTCCCGTCGATCGGGTCGATGACCCACTGACGCCCGCTCAGCGCGGCGGCCCCGCCGAATTCCTCGCCGAGGATGCTGTCGTTCGCCCGCTCGCGGCCGAGCACGTCCCGCAGCTGCGACTCGACGGCGCGATCGGCGTCGGTCACCGGCGTCAGGTCGGGTTTGGTGTCGATGCGCAGGTCCAGCGCGCCGAAGCGGGCGGCGGTCAGCGCGTCGGCGCGGTCGGCCAGTGCCAGCGCCAGCGCCAAATCGTCGGGTGCCATGGGAGCAGTCCTACCATGGCGGCGTGTGGGAGTTCGGTCTGCTGATCCTGCTGGTCGCGGTCTTGGGGGTGTTCCTCGCGCAGCGGTTCGTGCCGCGCGGGCCGCGCGGTGAGCTGGCCAGCGGCACACTGCTGGTGACCGGCGTCAGCCCGCGGCCGGACGTCACCGGGGAGCAGTACGTCACCATCGCCGGCGTCATCAACGGCCCCACGGTCAGCGAGTACGCGGTGTATCAGCGCATGGCGGTCGACGTCGAGCAGTGGCCGACGATGGGCCAGCTGCTTCCGGTGGTGTATTCGCCCAAGAATCCGGACAATTGGAGGTTCGCGCCGGCCGAACCGCCGGCCCCCTGACCGCCCGCCTCGGCGGTGGTCAAAAGAGAATGTCGGCCCCTGGCCGCGCTTCTGCGGAGGTTTCGGGGGCAAAAGACACGAGCGATTCCACTGAAATCTTCGGCAAGCTGAATCGGTTGCGTGCAAGCGGCGGTGAGCGTAGCGCCCGCGCGCAGCGGTTCATAGGGACCAAAGGCTCCCATTTGTGATTCCAATGCCCCTGGGTCGACTCGCCCGGCATCGATAGCGTGACGGGTGGGCCGGACTGCGTTTTTGGCCTTTCCGGACAGATCGCTTCGTGGGGGCGCGTAGGAGTTCGGGAGGGACGTTGGTGCGGTTCTTTTTGGTCGACGATCACGCGGCGGTGCGGCGCGGCCTGGTCGATCTGCTCGGTGACGACCCCGAACTCCGCTTCGTCGGCGAGGCGGGATCGGTCGCCGAAGCGATGGCCAAGATCCCGGCGGCCGGCCCCGACGTCGCCGTGCTCGACGACCGGCTGCCCGACGGCAACGGCATCGAGCTGTGCCGTGATCTGCTGTCGGCCATGCCCGATCTGCGTTGCATGATCCTGGCGACGTACGCGTCGGACGCGGCGCTGTTATACGCCATCCTGGCCGGCGGCAGCGGATACGTCGTCAAACAGGTCAGGGGCATGGAGCTGGCGTGCGCCATCAAGCAGGTGGGCGCCGGGCGGTCGCTGATCGACAGGCGGGAGGCGGACGCGGCGCTGGGCAAGCTGCGGCGCCTCGGCGACGGCCGTGACGGTCGCCTCGGCCTGAGCGATCGGGACCGAACGTTGCTTGACCTGCTCGGCGCCGGCCTGACCAACAAGCAGATCGCCGAAAAGATGCTGGTGCCCGAGGATTCGGTGAAAACCTACGTGTCGCGCCTGCTGGTCAGGCTGGGCATCGCGCGCCGACTCAGCCGTGGCTGACGCGCAGCAATTCCTCGAGGCTGGGCAGCTTGACCCGGGGCCGCCCGTGCGGCTCGCCGGCCGCCCGCTCGTGGCGGTCGATGACCTGCCAGTGGGCGGAGGTCACCAGTTTCGGCTGGCGCGAAGCCAGCCAGTCCGCCAGCTTGTCGGCGTGATCGTCGGGGAAGTCGGGAAGCGCGCCCTGTCGTTGCGAGCCCGCCAAATCTTGCAGCAGGGTGTCGACGGTCTCCTGTGAGTCCTTCTTGTTGGTGCCGATCACCCCCGTCGGCCCACGCTTGATCCAGCCCACCACATACTCGTTGCGGCTGCCCTCGACCCGCCCACCGGTGTTCGGGATGGTCGCGGTCTTCTCGTCGAAGGGCAGCCCGGGGGTCGGCACGCCGCGGTAACCGACCGACCGCACCACCAACTGCGCCGGCAGCTCCTCGCGCTCGCCGGTGTCCTTGGCCGAAACCCGCCCGGTCTCGTCGGTGACCAGCTCGTTGCGGCCCAGCACGATGCTCTGCACCCTGCCGTCGCCCTTGATCTCGATCGGCGAGGTCAAGAACCGGAAGACGATTCGACGGTGGCCGGGCCGCGGCGCGCGTTGTGAGTAGTCGCGCAGCACCTTGATGTTCTGCTTGGTCGTCTTGCCCGCCGCCTCGGCGTCCTCGTCGGTGATTCCCTCCAACTGCGCCGGGTCGACGATCACGTCGACGCGTTCCAAGTCCGCCAGCTCGCGCAGCTCCAGCGTGGTGAACGCGGTTTGCAGCGGCCCGCGCCGCCCGATGATCACGACCTCGTCGACGGCGCACGGCCGCAGCGACTCCAGCGCGTGGTCGGCGATGTCGGTCAGCGACAGCACGTCGGGATCGGTCACCAGGATGCGCGCGACGTCCAGCGCCACGTTCCCGTTGCCGACGACGACCGCGCGGGCGCCGGACAGATCGGGTGTCGCCTTCTGGAAATTCGGGTGCGCGTTGTACCAGCCGACGAAGTCGACGGCGGAGATGCTGCCCGGCAGGTCCTCCCCGGGGATGTTCAGCGCGCGGTCCGACTGCGCGCCGACGGCATAGACGACGGCGTGGTAGCGCTCGGCGAGCTCTTCGGCCTCGACGTGCTCGCCGACCACCACGTTGCCGAAGAAGCGGAAGCGGGGATCCTCGGCGGTCTTTTCGAATTGCTTGCTGATCGATTTGATCTTGGGGTGGTCGGGCGCGACGCCGGAGCGCACCAGCCCCCACGGGGTCGGCAGCATCTCGAGCATGTCGACGGCCACGTCGATGTCGTCGGACGCGTCGGCCGCCTTCAGCAGCGATGCCGCCGCGAAGAAACCCGACGGCCCGGAGCCAACGATCGCGACATGGTATGAGCGCATTGCGTGGGCCTTCTGTTCGTACCGGGCTGCGCGCAAAGGGGGCTGGGCGTCGCAGCGGGACTACACGTACTCGTCACTCGATGCTAAACGCTCAGCGACGACGTTGACCTGAGCCTTCGACGCCCGGCATGGCGCCGGTAACGTGGGCGGCTGTGGAACCCGACCGTCAAGCCGACATAGCAGCCCTCGACTCCACCCTGACCACGGTGGAGCGCGTGCTCGACGTCGACGGTCTGCGCAGCCGCATCGAGAAGCTCGAGCAGGAGGCGTCGGATCCCAAACTGTGGGACGACCAGGCGAACGCGCAGCGGGTGACCAGCGAGTTGTCACACGCCCAGGGCGAGTTGCGGCGCGTCGAGGAGCTGCGGCGGCGCCTCGACGACCTGCCGGTGCTCTACGAGCTGGCGGCCGAGGAGGGCGAGGGCCCGAGCGGCGCCGCCGCCCGGGCCGAGGCCGACGCCGAACTCAAGGCGCTGCGCGCCGATATAGAAGCCGCCGAGGTGCGCACGCTGCTGTCGGGGGAGTACGACGAGCGCGAGGCGCTGGTCACCATCCGTTCCGGCGCCGGCGGCGTGGACGCCGCGGACTGGGCCGAGATGCTGATGCGGATGTACATCCGCTGGGCCGAGCAGCACAAATACCCGGTCGAGGTGTTCGACACCTCCTACGCCGAGGAGGCCGGCATCAAGAGCGCCACCTTCGCGGTGCATGCCCCGTTCGCCTACGGCACCTTGTCGGTCGAGCAGGGCACCCACCGGCTGGTGCGGATCAGCCCGTTCGACAACCAGAGCCGGCGCCAGACTTCGTTCGCCGAAGTCGAGGTGCTGCCGGTGGTGGAGACCACCGATCACATCGACATCCCGGAAGGCGACGTGCGAGTCGACGTCTACCGCTCCAGCGGTCCGGGCGGCCAGTCGGTGAACACCACCGACTCGGCGGTTCGTTTAACCCACCTCCCGACGGGTATCGTCGTGACTTGTCAGAACGAAAAATCGCAGCTGCAGAACAAGGTTTCGGCAATGCGAGTGCTCCAGGCAAAACTGTTGGAGCGCAAGCGATTAGAAGAACGGGCCGAGTTGGACGCCTTGAAAGGTGAAGGCGGCAGCTCCTGGGGAAACCAGATGCGCTCGTACGTGCTGCACCCCTATCAGATGGTCAAGGATTTGCGAACCGAGTACGAGGTGGGCAATCCGGCCGCTGTTCTCGACGGAGACATCGACGGGTTCCTAGAAGCGGGAATCCGGTGGCGCAACCGAAAAGATGACGACTAACACCACCTTTGTCGCTTACACGCAGGCCGTCGGCTGGCACGAATTCTGGCACGGCGCCGCCGGGCAATGGATCATCACCCGCGGCCTGCGGATCGCGATGGTGCTGATCGCCGCGGTACTGGCGGCGCGCTTCGTCAACTGGGTCGCGCAGCAGGTGACCCGGCAACTCGACGAGGGCTTCGCCGAAAGCGACGCGTTGGTGCGCTCGGAGGCGACCAAGCACCGCCAGGCCGTCGCGTCGGTGATCTCCTGGGTGTCGGTCGTCATCATCGGCATCTGGGTCATGCTGCAAATCGCCGATATCCTGCGGTTTTCGGTGAGCGGTCTGGTGGCGCCGGCCACGGTGGTGGGCGCGGCGCTGGGTTTCGGCGCCCAGCAGCTGGTGCGGGACCTGCTTTCGGGGTTCTTCATCCTGGTGGAAAAGCAGTACGGGTTCGGCGACCTGGTCACCCTCACCGTCGTCTCCGCCACCGAAGCCAGCGGCACGGTCGAGAACGTGACGTTGCGGGTGACCCGGTTGCGCTCACCGGACGGCGAGGTGCTCACCATTCCCAATGGGCAGATCGTCAAGGTGGTCAACCTGTCCAAGGATTGGGCGCGCGCCGTGGTGGACGTCCCGGTCTCGACCAGCGCCGACCTCAACCGGGTCAACGAGGTCTTGCACCAAGAATGCGACCGTGCCATGGACAATCCGGTGCTGGGCGAACTGCTGCTGGATTCCCCCACGGTCATGGGCGTGGAAAGCATCCAGCTCGACACGGTCACCCTGCGTATCGTCGCCCGCACCCTGCCCGGCAAGCAGTTCGAGGTGGGCCGCCAATTGCGGGTGCTGGTCATTCGCGCGCTGGCCCGCGTCGGGATCGTGACCGCGGCCGATGCCAAGGTGGGGCTGGTCGAGGATCCCTCGGTCCCCGCCGCCCATGCCGCTGAAGAGCAAGCCAAAGCAGCGGATGCGGACCAGGACGCGACGGTGCAGCGGCGGTGAAGTTCACCGTAAGCATCCTCGAGAAACGCCACGGGGGTAAGGGGCGCTGGAGCCACCTCTTCGGCGGGCGCATGCGCACCTCAACGGTCGTGCTGATCCTGGTCTTCCTCGCGCTGTGGTGGGTTTACGACACCTACCCGCCCGAACCGGCCCCCAAGC
>NZ_LQPJ01000066.1 GCF_002101785.1 Mycobacterium palustre | reverse complement strand
CGACAACTTGAGTGCCCCACGCCCGCTGGACCCGCCCAAACCGCCACCGCCGCCGCCACCCCCGCCGGGGCCGGCCCCCGACGCGTTCAGCGGCGTCGCGCCGGACGTCGACATCCTCTCGATCCGCCAGTCCAGCCAGGCCTTCGGCCTCAAGGACGCCTACACCGGCGACGAGGACCCGCAGACGCGGGCCAAGATCGACGACGTCGAGACGATGGCGCGCGCGATCGTGCACGCGGCGAACCTGGGCGCCACGGTCATCAACATCTCCGACGTGACGTGCATGAGCGCGCGCAACATCATCGACCAGCGCGCGCTCGGCGCGGCCGTTCGCTACGCGGCGGTCGACAAAAACGTCGTCATCGTGGCCGCGGCGGGCGACACCAGCAAGAAAGACTGCAAGCAAAACCCGGCGTTCGATCCCATGCAGCCGAAGGACCCGCGCGACTGGGCCGGTGTCAGCACCGTCGTCACCCCGTCATGGTTCAGCGACTACGTCCTGACGGTTGGCGCGGTCGACACCGACGGCCGGCCGCTCACCCAGGGCGGACAGGGCCAAGGGTCCACCAGCGTCGCCGGCCCGTGGGTGGGGATCGCCGCCCCGGGGACCGACGTGGTCGGGTTGTCGCCGCGCGACGACGGCCTCATCAATGCCATCGACGGTCCGGACAACTCGCTGCTGGTTCCGGCCGGCACCAGCTTCTCCACCGCGATCGTCTCCGGGGTCGCCGCGTTGGTGCGTGCCAAATACCCGCAGCTATCGGCCTACCAGGTCATCAACCGGTTGGAACGCACCGCCAGGGCACCCGCCCGGGGCGTCGATAACCAGGTGGGCTACGGCGTCATCGACCCGGTGGCAGCCCTCACCTGGGACGTGCCCGACGGTCCAGCAAAGCCGCCGCAGCAGCTGTCGGCGCCGCTGAACCTGCCTAAACCGGCCCCGCACCGCGATATGGTGCCAATATGGGTGGCGGCCGGTGGATTGACCGGAGCTTTACTGATCGGCGGCGCCGTGTTCGGTATTGCGATGTTCATGAAGCGAACACGTAAGCAGCAATGAGGTCGGAGCAGCAATAGCACATGAAGGCTCAGCGCAGTTTTGGATTGTCATTGTCGTGGGGCCGCGTCACCGCGGTTTTCCTGATCGACATCGTGATATTGCTGGTGGCCAGCCACTGCCCGGAATCCTGGCAGGGTGACCACCGCATCGCGTTCTGGGTGGGTGTCGGCCTCGCGGCGGTGATCACCCTGCTGTCGCTGGTGACCCACCACGGCCTCACCGTGACCTCGGGTCTGGCCACCTGGCTGTGGGATTGGTCCGCCGACCCGGGCACCGCGCTGACCGCCGGCTGCACCCCGGCGATCGACCACCAGCGGCGCTTCGGCCGCGACAAGGTGGGCGTGCGCCAGTACGAGGGCCACCTGGTCTCGGTGATCGCCGTGGACGGCGGCGAGGAGGAGGCGCCCGGTCGTCACCGCCACCGCACGACGTCGGCCACCCTGTCGCTGCACGCGGTCGCGGAAGGCCTGCGCCAGTTCGACATTCACCTCGACGGCATCGACGTCGTCACCTTGAAGGTGCGCCGCGGGGGTAACGCCGCCGAGAAGTCGAAGCTGGACGACTGGGGGCCCGAGGAGTGGGGCGTGGTCAGCGACCAACCCGCCTCCTACCTCCGCCGCACCTGGCTGGTGCTGCGGATGAACCCGCAACGCAACGTCGCCGCGGTGGCGGCCCGGGACTCGCTGGCGTCGACGTTGGTGGCCGCCACCGAGCGGCTCGCCCAGGACCTCGACGGGCAGAGCTGCGCGGCCCGGCCGTTGGGCGCCGACGAGCTCGCCGAGGTCGACAGCGCCGTGCTGGCCGACCTGGAACCGACGTGGAGCCGCCCCGGATGGCGCCACCTCAAGCACTTCAACGGGTTCGCCACCAGCTTCTGGCTGACGCCGTCGGACATCACCACGGAGACCCTCGAAGAGCTGCTGACGCCCGACGTCGGCGCCGCAGTGGTCACGATCCGGCTCGTCACCAGCGGTGGCCGACCCCAGCTGGCGGCGTGGGTGCGCTACCACAGCGAAAAGCGCCTGCCCCGGGCCGTGTCGTCGGGGCTCAACCGGCTCACCGGCCGCCAACTGGCCGCGGTGCGCGCCAGCTTGCCCGCCCCGGCCGCCCACGCGATCCTGGCCGTGCCCAGCCGAGAGCTGCGCGACGACGACGACCTGGTGCTGTCGGTCGGCCAGGTGCGGGAAAGCTCTGCGAGCGTGCCCGTAGCGCAATGACGCGCCCGCAATCAACCGCCGAAGACGCCCGTAACGCCCTGGTCGCCGGTTTATTGGCGTCGGGCATCTCGGTCAACGGACTACAGCCCAGCCACAACCCGCAGGTCGCGGCGCAGATGTTCAACACGGCGACGGCCCTGGACCCGGGGATGTGCGACGCGTGGCTCGCGCGGGTACTGGCGGGGGAGCAGGGCCTCGACGTGCTCGCCGGCGCGTGGGCGTCGGTCAGGACGTTCGGTTGGGAGACCCGCCGGCTCGGCGTCACGGACCTGCAGTTCCGTCCCGAGGTCTCCGACGGGCTGTTTTTGCGGCTGGCGATCACCAGCGTGGAGACGCTGGCCTGCGCCTACGCCGTGGTGCTCGCCGAGGCGAAACGCTACGAGGAGGCGGCGAAGCTGCTCGACGGCGTCGAACCCCGCCATCCCTTCGACGAGGAAGTGGTCAACTACGTGCGGGGCGTGCTGTACTTCCGCACCGGACGCTGGCCCGACGTGCTGGTCCAATTCCCCGAGGGCAAAACGTGGCGGCAGCCGGAGCTGAAGGCGGCCGGCGCGGCGATGGCCACCACCGCCCTGGCGTCGCTGGGCGTGTTCGAAGAGGCCTTCCGGCGCGGCGAGGCCGCCGTCGAGGGTGACCGGGTGCCGGGCGCGGCCAACATCGCGCTGTACACCCAGGGCATGTGCCTGCGGCACGTCGGCCGCGAGGAGGAGGCCGTCGAGCTGTTGCGGCGGGTCTACTCCCGGGATCCCAAGTTCACCCCGGCCCGCGAGGCGTTGGACAACCCCAACTACCGGCTGGTGCTGACCGACCCGGAAACGATCGAGGCCCGCACCGACCCCTGGGACCCGGACAGCGCGCCGACCCGCGCCGAGACCGAGGCGGCCCGCCACGCCCAAGAGGCCGCCAAGTATCTGGCCGAGGGCGACGCCGAGCTCAACGCGATGCTCGGCATGGAACGGGCCAAGCGGGAAATCAAGCTCATCAAGTCGACCACCAAGGTCAACCTGGCCCGCGCCAAGATGGGCCTTCCGGTCCCGGTGACGTCGCGGCACACGCTGCTGCTCGGACCGCCCGGCACCGGCAAGACCTCGGTGGCCCGCGCCTTCACCAAACAGCTGTGCGGCCTCACGGTGCTGCGCAAGCCGCTGGTCGTGGAGACGAGCCGCACCAAGCTGCTGGGCCGCTACATGGCCGACGCCGAGAAGAACACCGAGGAGATGCTCGAGGGAGCGTTGGGCGGGGCCGTGTTCTTCGACGAGATGCACACTTTGCACGAGACGGGCTACTCGCAGGGCGACCCCTACGGCAACGCGATCATCAACACGCTGCTGCTCTACATGGAGAACCACCGTGACGAGCTGGTGGTCTTCGGCGCCGGCTACGCCAAGGCCATGGACAAGATGCTCGAGGTGAATCAGGGTCTGCGGCGGCGCTTTTCGACCGTGATCGAGTTCTTCAGCTACACCCCCGAAGAGCTGGTCGCGCTGACCAAACTGATGGGGCGGGAGAACGAGGACGTCATCACTGACGAGGCGGCCGACGCGCTGTTGCCGTCGTACACGAGGTTCTACCTCGACGAGAGCTACTCCGAAGACGGCGACCTGATCCGCGGCATCGATACGCTCGGCAACGCCGGCTTCGTGCGCAACGTGGTGGAGAAGGCCCGCGACCACCGGAGCTTCCGGCTGGACGACGAGGACCTCGACGCGGTGCTGTCCAGCGACCTCACCGAGTTCAGCGAGGCCCAGCTGCTGCGGTTCAAGGAGCTGACCAGCGAGGACCTGCTCGAGGGCCTGAGCGCGGCCGTGGCCGAGAAGAAGTCGTCGTAGTCCGCATCGGCGCGGAACCCGCCGGCTAACCCGTTCGCAGCCGTCGGCGCCGCCGGGTGTGTGGGATTTCTATGAAGTCTCTCTCGATTGCGCGGCGAAGACTCGTCGAGTTGCCGGGCGCGGGCACCGGCGCGACCCATGGCGCTGAATGCTCATCGCCGAGCCCGGTTCTCCTGCGAACGCCATGACGGCATCTTTTCCGATCCGGTCGCGACGCCGCTTCGGCCCCGCGGCTGGATCGGGTTATCCATTGTCGAGGACAAGTCCAATGAGTTCTACTGTGCCACAAGTAGATTCGCGGGTCACCGGCGGCCGCGCCGCGCACGAAACCACCATAACCGCCGCCGCGACGGGGTGGGGGTTCGGCCACGGGCCCCGCCGGCTTGCGGCCCACGGTGATGCCCCGCCGGCCCGCCGCCGAATGACGGCGCGGCCCCGCAAATTGTTGCAACCGCGTGGCAGCTGGGTTGACTCGCCCGCTTCCCGAGTGCCACCATTGCCTCTGCATGCACCTCGCTAGGTGAGGCTTCCCTACGGATACAGGCCACTGACCTCGAACGTCGAAAGACGCCCAGGGTCAGGACAGCTCTTCCCGGCTTAAGGGTTGAGCCCAAGTGGCTTCCGGCCGTTGCGTCGGCCGGATACGCCGTGCGGTGCCGAAGCTCTGACGAGAGGGGTGTTGCGCCCGGGCCGTGGGTCCGGACGCTCCTCCCCGTGTGTGACGCAAAGGCAGTCGAAAGGCATCCACGTGTGCCCAGGCCGTGAGGAGGTGAGAGCGAAATGAGTCCCGGCGATAGTCCGTATTCCAGATCGACCATTTCGTTGCGATCCGGCCCCGGCCCTGTGCCCTTACTCTGAATCGCCTATCCCGACGGACCCCGCCCGCGCGCCGGCGGGTTCGTCGCGGCGGCGCGCGGAAATGTGGCCCCCGCCGGGGTGCGATCGCCCTTTTCCGTGAGGAGAACTCCGATGTCCTTTGTCATCACGCGTCCCGAGGAGCTCGCCGCCGCCGCCGGTGAGCTGAACGGTTTCGGGTCGGCGCTGGCCGCGGAGAATGCGGCCGCCGCCGCCGCCACGACCGCGCTGCCCCCGGCCGCAGCCGACGTCGTATCGGCTTTGGCCGCAACGCAATTCAGCGCCCACGCTGCCCTGTACCAGGCCGCGGCCGCCCAGGCGATGGCTGTGCACGAGCTGTTGACCGCGTCGCTGGGCGCGAGTGCCGGCTCGTATGCGGCCACCGAAGCGGCCAACGCGGTCGCGACAAGCTAGGGGGGAGGCGAAAACGATGACCTTCACACTGGACTTCGCGATGCTTCCACCCGAGGTGAATTCCGGTCGGATGTACTCGGGGGCGGGGTCCGGGCCGATGCTGGCCGCGGCGTCGGCCTGGCATGGGCTGGCCGCCGAATTGCGTTCCGCCGCTTTGTCGTACGGCTCGGTGCTGACCGCCCTGACCGGTGAACAATGGCACGGTCCGGCCTCGGCGGCGATGGCCGCCGCGGCCGCGCCGTACGTGGCGTGGCTGGGCGGGGCCGCCGAGCAGGCGGCCCAGAGCGCCACGCAGGCCCAGGCCGCCGCGGCGGCCTACGAGGCCGCCTTCGCCGCCACGGTGCCGCCGGCGGTGATCGCGGCCAACCGCGCCCAGCTGATGGCGCTGATCGCCACCAACATCCTGGGGCAAAACACCGCGGCGATCGCGGCCACCGAAGCCCACTACGCCGAGATGTGGGCCCAGGACGTCGCAGCCATGTACGGCTACGCCGCCGCCACCGCCAGCGCCACCCGGCTCAGCCCGTTCACCGGTCCGCGACAGGCCACCACCCCCACCGGGCTCGCCGCCCAATCCGCGGCGGTCGCCCAGGCCGCGGCCACCCCCGCCGGCACCCAGCAATCCATGCTGACCCAACTGATCTCGGCGCTGCCCACCGCCGTGCAGCAACTGGCCGCCCCGCTGTCCGGCGGCTGGAACCCCCTTGCCGCCGGGTCGGCGGCCGACACCACCGGGCTCAACGGCCTGCTCAACATGGCCAGCGGATCCGACACCGCCCTGGGCCAGCTGCTCAACGCCAATGTCTGGAACACCGTCTTCTCCTCCGGGTTCTACATGCCCAGCAACACCATCGCCCCCTTCCTGGGGCTGCTCGGCCAGGAGGCCGGAGACGCGGCGGCGGCCGCCGGGGATGCGGTCGGGCAGGTCGCCGGCGAGGCCCTCGCCGGGCCCGTCGGCGGGGGCGTGGGCGGCTCGGTGGCGGCCAGCCTCGGGCACGCGCCGGTGATCGGCGCGTTGTCGGTTCCGCCCAGCTGGACCGCGCCCGCGCCGGTGGCCGGTCCGCTGGCGTCCGCGCTGGGCGGGACCCCGATGATGCCGCCCCCAGCCGTGGCGGCCGGCATGCCCCCGATGCCTCTGGGCGCCACCGGCGGACAGCCCTACGGGCGCGCCGTACCCCAGTACGGTTTCCGCCCGACGTTCGTGGCGCGCCCGCCCGCCGCCGGATAGCGGGCGGGCCGCGCCGCGACTCACAGCGATTTGTTAGCTGCCAATCAGCGTCGGCGCAGCGACGCCTGCCTAACCTATGCGAAGTTCAGGGGAGCAGCGCATGACGAGAAGTTGTCCATTCGGTGATGCCCGGGCGCGCGCAGATCGCGTCGTCGGCCCGCGGCGCCGCACCGGATTGCGCAACAATGGCGGCACCAACATTGGCACGCGGGCCGAATGCGGATCGGCTCTCAGCGTTCTCTGCCCACATAATTACCACTCGATGCCGCAACAATTAGATCCGCGTGGAACCTAAACCACTCGTCATTCGTCTAACAGGGCGATAAGTCAAAAATCGACGCAGTGAATTACCCATCGTCGGCCGGACGTCCAGCGCGATATCGCAATGACGCCCGGCTCATTATATGCAGAACATACAAACCATTCCTGGCGGATTGCTGAAAGCAAACTTATAATATCCTGGGCACAGGTTTCAGGAAAGTAGTGAATTAGCTAGTCGCACCCCTTTCACGACGTGTAACGGCGGGGTGACAATAATTATTTACGTTCGCGTTACACACCACGAACGGATTCTGAATACCCTTTGTTGGCGATGATCGCTACGTTCGGCAACGACGCCTGAATGAGGGGGACGGCCGTCCCTCACACATTTCCAGCCGGGGCGATCCGGGCCCGTTGTTTTTGAATTAGCGGGCACCCGGGCGCGGGTTTGACGGCGGATTCGATGGATTCGCTTAGAGCATCCCCGCGGGCCCGCCCGGGCTGATGTCACGGTGCATACCATTGGCGGCCACTCAGGGGACCGGAGGGAATAGATGGTCGATTTCGGGGCGCTACCACCGGAGATCAACTCCGGCCGGATGTATGTCGGCGCCGGGGCGGGACCGATGCTCGCAGCGGCGGCGGCCTGGGACGAATTGGCGACTGAGCTGCAATCGACGGCGGCCTCGTATGGCTCCACGGTGCAGACCCTGGCGGCCGGGCCCTGGACGGGCCCGTCGTCCATCGCGATGGCGGCCGCGGCGGCCCCGTACGTGGCGTGGCTGAGCGCGACGGGCGCCCAGGCCGAAGCGGCGGCCAGCCAGGCCAAGCTCGCCGCGGGCGCCTACGAGACGGCGTTCGCGGCCACGGTGCCGCCGCCGGTGATCGCGGCCAACCGCGCCCTTCTCATGACGTTGATCGCCACCAACTTCCTGGGTCAGAACACGCCGGCGATCGCCGCCACCGAGGCCGATTACGCCGAGATGTGGGCCCAGGATGCCGCCGCCATGTACGCCTACGCCAGTTCCTCGGCGGCGGCAACTCAGCTGGAGACGTTCGTCGAGCCGCCACAGACCACCAGCGGTTCGGCCGGTGCCGCCCAGTCCGCGGCGGTCGGCCAGGCCACCAGCACTCCGGCCGCGTCCATCGGTGCGCAGGTTTCCCAGTTGATGAACTCGATACCGACGGCGCTGCAAAGCCTGGGGTCGGGCCTGGCGTCGTCGCCCACGACCGGCTCGACGAACCTGTTGTCGGGGCTCTCGTTGCCCCAGTTGGTCAACGCTTCGCTGCCGGCCGGGCTCTCCACCGACCTGGCGAATTGGAACACGATCACATCGACCGTTGCCTCCGGGTCGTATTCGCTGCAGGGCCTGACTTCGATACCCGGCGGTCCGTTCCTGTCCTTCGGCCAGGTCTATTCCTACGCGCAGAACGGGCAGGGCCTCGCCGCGTTCAACACCATCAAACCGATCACGGGGGCGCTGGCGCCGCTGGGCGGCGCCGCCGCCCACCTGGGCTCGGCGGTCGGGGAAGCACCGGCGTCGGCGGCGATGGGCAAAGCCGCGCTCGTCGGGAGCATGTCGGTGCCGCAGGGCTGGACCCAGGCCGCCCCGGCGATCAGAACGCTCGCGCAGGTGCTGCCCGCCAACGCGGCCGCGCCGGCCGCCGCCTCACTCGCCGGCGAGGAGGGCGTGTTCAGCCAGATGGCGCTGTCCGGCCTGGCCGGGCGGGCGGTGGCCGCGGCCGGGGTCGGCTCCACCGGCGGCGGCGCGGCCAGTGCGCTCGGCGGTGGGGTCGCGGCGGACGCCGGTACCGCCACCATCATCGTGATCCCGGCGCTCGAGGAGTGACCGCGATGACTTCCGCGACGGCCCACACCACCCGGGCGCGCTCGACCAGGCAAGGAGACTAGACGATGTCTTACGCAGCTTTTCCGCCGGAGTTCAACTCGGGCAGGATGTACGCCGGACCCGGTTCGGGGTCGATGCGGGCGGCCGCGGCGGCCTGGGCGGGGCTGGCCAGCGAACTGCAGTCCACGGTCTCGTCCTATTCGTCGGTGATCGACGGCCTGACCAGCGGGGTGTGGACGGGCCCGTCGTCGGTGAGCATGGTCGCCGCCGTCACCCCCTACCTGAGCTGGATGCAGGGCACCGCCGCCCAGGCGGCCGAAGCCGCCACCCAGGCCACCGCGGCGGCAACCGCCTATGAGGCCGCCTTCGCCGCCCACGTGCCACCGGAGGAAATCGCCGCCAATCGAAGCCAACTCGCGTCGCTGGTGGCGACCAACGTCTTCGGACAGAACACGGCCGCGATCGCGGCGACCGAGATCCAGTACGCCGAGATGTGGGCCCAGGACGCCGTGGCGATGGACACGTACGCGAGTTCGTCGGCGGCCGCCTCCGACTTGACGCCGTTCACCGAGGCCCCGCAGATCACGAACGCCGGCGGGCTGGCCGGCCAGGCCGCCGCGGTGAGCCAAGCGGCCGCCACTCCGGCCGGCAGCGTGAGCTCACTCGTGTCGGCGGCGGCCGCGCCGCTTTCCACGGCCGACCCTTTGCTGCAGACACTCGCGAATCTCAGCTCCGACTACACCAGCACGATCAACGGCTTGCTGAACTCGCTGTTCGGCCCAAGCGGCGCGTCGATGTATACCGCCCTCTACAACGCCATCAAGACCCCGCTCGGCTTCACCACGGGGTTCAACGACATCGGTCTGCTGATCAACCTGCCGGCGTCGCAGTTCCTCAAGTTCGCTCCGCACGCCGCGGCGGCGGGCGCGCTCCCCAAGGACGCGCTGGGAGCCGGGCTCGGGGCGGCCAACTTCGGCCGCGGCACGCTGTTCAACTCGGTGTCGGGAACCATGGGCAATGCCGGCACGCTGGTGGGAAAGTTGTCGGTCCCGCCCAGCTGGGCCACGGCCACGCCGGCGGTCAGAACGGTGGCCGCCGCGCTGTCGGCGGCCGGGCCCGACGCGGTGCCGGCGGCCGCGCTCGGCGCGGGCGGGCTGCTCAGCTCGATGTCGGTGGCGGGGATGCTCGGCAGCGCGCTCGGCGCCGGGGCGCCCACCGTTGTCGGCGGTGCCGGGGTTCGCGGGCGCATCAAACCCATCAAGGACCTTAAGGACGCCAACTCCCCGGAGCACCTCAAGCGTCTGGTGGCACAAATATCGGAGAAGCCCGAAAGCGTGCAGCACCACAACGTCGATCAACAGGGCCTGGACGCCCTGCTGGATCAGCTGTCGAAGAAACCCGGCATTCACGCGGTGCACCTGCGAAGGGGCGACAAGCCGCAGGCCGTGCCCTCTGACGCGCAAATCGGTTAGGGCACAACGTGATTGGGAGAGCGATGAAGATGAGACTGCTACTGGCAGCCGTCGGCGCCGCGGCCGCGCTGGGCTTCGCCGCGCCCGCGTGCGCGGACCCGCCGCCCGAGCCGCAGGGTGACGACGGGGGATTCCTCGCCGCGCTGCAGCAGGTCGGCATCCACTATGCCAGCCCGGACGCGGCGATCACGTCCGGCAAGGCAGTGTGCACCTGCCTGAACAACGGCGAATCGGGGCTGGAGCTCGTCCACGACGTCAAGACCCACAACCCCGGGATGGACATGGAGAACGCGTCCAATTTCGCGATGATCGCGGCGAAGTTCTACTGCCCCCAGCAACTGTCCAAGTCGTAGCCACCGTTTCCTGAAGGTGGCCGCGGGGCAACCGGATTGGCCCGCGGCCACCTGCTGTTCACCCGCGCGTGGTTAGCTGCCGCCGAGCGGCGCTCGGCGGGGAAGGAGGACGCGCCCATGCAGACGTTGACCGTCGCGGACTTCGCCCTTCGCCTTGCCGTCGGGGTGGGTTGCGGCGCGTTGATCGGCTTGGAGCGCCAATGGCGGGCCCGCCTGGCCGGCCTGCGCACCAATGCGCTGGTCGCCGGTGGCGCGACGCTGTTCGTGCTGTACGCGGTGGCCACCGAGGACACCAGCCCCACACGGGTCGCCTCCTATGTGGTCTCGGGGATCGGGTTTCTCGGCGGAGGGGTGATCCTGCGCGAGGGGTTCAACGTGCGCGGGCTCAATACCGCCGCCACGCTGTGGTGTTCGGCGGCCGTCGGCGTGCTGGCGGCTTCGGGGCACCTGGTGTTCGCCGCGATCGCGACGGGAACCGTCATCGCCATCCACGTGCTCGGGCGCCCGTTCGGCCGCTGGATCGACCACGACAACGCCGCCGAGGAGGACGAAAGCCTGCAGCCCTACCTGGTGCAGGTGGTGTGCCGCCCGAAATCCGAGAAGTACGCCCGCGCGCACATCGTGCAGCACGCCGCCGGCAACGACATCACCCTGCGCGGCATCCACACCGGTCGGGCCGCCGACGACGAAATCACCCTCACCGCCCATGTCCTGATGAACGGCAACACGGCGGCCCGGCTCGAGCGGCTGGTCGCCGAGCTGTCCCTGCAGCCGGGGGTCCGCGCGGTCCAGTGGTACGCCGGCGACACGGCGCAACCGGACTGAGCTTTCAGGGTCGTGCCTGCAGCTCCGGAGCGGCGGCGGCGAGCAGGTCGGCCGGGTCGCCGGTGAGCGGCGGGTAGATGCGCCGGGTGTTGATGGCCTGCTTGGTCGCCTTGGCCTGCGCGCCCTGAGAAACGACCACCCGGTCCCACCCTTCGGTGTAGACCGCGCCGGCCGGCCCGAGGTCGAGAACGGTGACGTACCAAGGGATTCGAAGGGCCAGCATGGGTTCGCCGATCAGGTCACTGACGACGTTGTAGCCTGCATAGCGGCCCATCGGCCGCCCGTGTTGACACGACATCACCGATAGGTGCTCGTCGTCCATCCGGGCGGCCGCCACGTCGCCCGCGGCGAACACTGACTCAACGCCGACCACCCGCAGGTAGTCGTCGACCTCCACGCGGCCGAGCCGGTCGCGCGGCACCGGCAGCTGCTCGGTCAGCGGGCTGGCCCGCATGCCCGCGCACCACACCACGGTCGGCGCGTCCAGTCGCTCGCCCGTGGACAGCGACACACCGCGCTCGGTGACCGCCGCGACGCCCACCCCGGTTCTGATCTCGATCCCGTTGGCGCGCAACGCCTTTGCGATCACCGGCCGCGCGGAGGCGCCCATGTCGGAGCCCACGTGGGGGTTGCGGTCGACCAGAATCACCCGCGGGGGAAGGCCCGCCCGGGAAAACAACGCGCGCAGCCGCTTTGGCAACTCGCAGGCCGTCTCGATTCCCGTCAGCCCGGCACCGACCACCACCACCGTGGCCGCCGCCGGGCCCGGCGGACCGTCGGCAAGCTCGTGCAGGTGACGCCGCAACGCCAGCGCCCCGTCGTAGGTGTCGACGTCGAAACCGAACTCGGATAGCCCCGGTATGGCGGGCTTGAGCACCCGGCTGCCCGACGCCAGCACCAGCCGGTCGTAGCCGTACGTCGCGCCGGCCGATGTGGTGACGGTGCGCCCGGCCGTGTCGATCGCCGTGACCTCGGCCGGCACGTGCGCCACCCCGACGGGGTCGAGCAGCTCGGCGAGCGGGAGGCGGCAGTCGCGCAAATCCGCTTCGTAGTTGCGCACGCGGATGTCGTGAAACGGCTTGGCGCTCAGCACGGTGATGTCGATCGCGCCGGCCGGCACCGCGAGCTCGTCGCGCCGGCGCGCGGCCCCGAGCGCCGCCCATAGCCCGGCAAACCCCGAGCCGATCACCACCACAGCGCTCACGGAGTCCACCCCTTTTCGATCCGGGCCCGAGCGTGGGCCTGACGGCGGCGGCGCCGATGGTCGTAATCTATCGGGGTGAACGCCGTCACCGGGTTTTTCTCCGCGCTGCCCCCGCCGATGCGGGATCCGGTGCTGTTCGCCATCCCGTTTTTCCTGCTGCTGTTGGTCCTCGAATGGACCGCGGCCCGCAAGCTCGAACGCATCGAGGCGAGCGCCGGGGGTGAGGCGCGGCCGCCATCGGGCTCCCACTTGGCCCGGGATTCGATGGCGAGCATCTCGATGGGTCTGGTTTCGGTGGCCACCACGGCCGGCTGGAAGGCGCTGGCCCTGCTCGGCTACGCCGGCATCTACGCCTATCTGGCGCCGTGGCATTTGTCGCCGGGGCGGTGGTACACGTGGGTCGTCGCGATCGTCGGCGTCGACCTGCTGTATTACGCCTACCACCGCGCCGCGCACCGGGTGCGGTTGATCTGGGCGACGCATCAAGCCCATCACTCCAGCGAGTACTACAACTTCGCCACCGCGCTGCGCCAGAAGTGGAACAACAGCGGCGAGATCCTGATGTGGGTTCCGTTGCCGCTGTTGGGAATTCCGCCTTGGATGGTGTTCTTCAGCTTCTCGCTGAACCTGATCTACCAGTTCTGGATCCACACCGAACGCATCGACAAGCTGCCGCGGCCGTTCGAGTTGGTCTTCAACACCCCGTCGCACCACCGGGTGCACCACGGGATGGACAAGGTCTACCTGGACAAGAACTACGGCGGCATCCTCATCGTCTGGGACCGGCTGTTCGGCACCTTTCAGGCCGAGCTGTTTCGCCCGCACTACGGGCTCACCAAACCCGTCGACACGTTCAACATCTGGAACCTGCAGACACGCGAATACGTCGCGATAGCCCGCGACTGGCGCTCGGCGCGCCGCCTGCGCGACCGGCTGGGCTACGTCTTCGGCCCGCCCGGCTGGGCGCCGCGGGGGGGCGGCCCAAACCGGCAACGCGGTACCGATGGTCACGGCGAGGTAACGTCGAGCCTGGCCGGGGCGATAAGCATCGATGTGGGGGACGGGTTACGCCACCCGTGCCCCACCGGTCGTCGGTTTCCCCGAGGGATGGGAGCTCATGGTGCGCCGCCTGGCACTTCGCGCAATCATCGCGTCGGCTTCCGTCGCGGCACTCGCGGCCTCGACGCCGATTGTGACCGCCGGGGCCGACGGGCCCTTGGTGTTCCCGGGCATGGAAATCCACCAGGACAATCGTGTCTGCACGCTGGGCTATGTCGACCCGGTCCTGAAGATCGCGTTCACGGCGGGGCACTGCCGGGGCGGCGGGCCGGTCTTCGATAAGCAACACAATGCCATCGGCCGGATGGCGACGTTCCGCGACAACACACCGAGCGGCACGACCGTGGCCACCGACCAGATCATCACCGACTACGAGGCGATCGTCTTGGACGGCGGCGTCACCGCGAGCGACGTCATGCCGGGCGGGCGCCGGCTGGAGTCCAACCCCGCCGTCGCGCTCGCGCCGGGGCAGGCGGTCTGCCATTTCGGCGTGGTCACCGGCGAGACGTGCGGGACGGTCGAAAGCGTCAACAACGGCTGGTTCACCATGTCGCACGGCGTCCAGAGCCAGCGCGGCGACTCCGGCGGGCCGGTGTATTTGGCGGGCGGCGGCCCCACGCAGATCGTCGGGATTTTCAACAGCGTGTGGGGGGACCTGCCCGCGGCGGTGTCCTGGCGGGCCGCCTCAGATCAGGTGCGTCAGGACCTCAGCGGGGCCACCAACCCCCGGTGATGCCGCTCAGCGCGACGGGCCGAGCGCGAACACCGGGATCGTTGGCGCGGCGGCCAGCAGCTGCTCGTCGGTGGAGTCCGGGGTCAACCCCGCGACGTAGTCCTTGACCTGCCAGTACCACCGGGCCAGGTAGCGCCGCAGCACGTCCGGCTTGGCCGCGTCGGCCAGCTCGCTGGCCGCGGCGCGTTGGCGGCGCCACCGCGGGCCGACCTCGACGACGCCGGCGGCCCTCACGTTGCGCGCCCACTGGGTGTCGCCGCGCGGCGAGACGAGGTAGTCCGTGCCGCC
Source organism: Mycobacterium palustre (assembly GCF_002101785.1). Classification (GTDB taxonomy): domain Bacteria; phylum Actinomycetota; class Actinomycetes; order Mycobacteriales; family Mycobacteriaceae; genus Mycobacterium; species Mycobacterium palustre. The sequence continues at coordinate 34,983 of NZ_LQPJ01000066.1, read as the reverse complement.
GAGGGTGAGCAGGTTGACCACCACGGCCCGCTGTTTTCCGCTCTTGCGGCCCCGGACCCGCAGCGCACGGGTTCCGGCGATGCTGATGCCGATGTCGGCAAGCCAACGGATCACGGTGTTGGCGGCCCGGGCGGCCCGGTTCGGTTCCCGGTAGCGGGTGGGCATGGTCGGTCCTCTCTCCGGCTAAATCGAGAGCGGTGCTCTCGTTAGTCGACACGCTGCCATAAGCCCCGCAGAAAAGCAAGAGCGGTGATCTCGGTTGTGCCAAACTTGCCGCGTGGGCAAACGCGAGGAATCGCGAGCGCAGATCGAGGCGCGCATCGTCGAACTCGGCCGCCGCCAGCTGGTGGACCGCGGCGCCGCCGGGCTGTCGGTGCGGGGGATCGCCCGCGAGCTCGGCATGGTGTCCTCGGCCGTGTACCGCTACGTGTCCAGCCGCGACGAGCTGCTGACCGTGCTGCTGATCGACGCGTACTCCGAGCTGGCCGACACCGTGGAGCGGGCCCGCGAGACCGTCGGTGACTCCTGGAGCGACGACGTCATCGCCATCGCCCGGGCCGCGCGGCGGTGGGCCGTGGCCCATCCGGCCCGCTGGGCCCTGCTGTACGGCAGCCCCGTGCCCGGCTATCACGCGCCTGCGGACCGCACCGTGCCGGCCGGCACCCGGGTCGTCAGGGCGCTGTTCGACGCCGTGGCCGCCGGAATCGCCACCGGTGACATCCGGTTGACGGATGACGTTGCCCCACAACCAATGTCGTCAGACTTCGAACGCATCCGCCAGGAGTTCGGGTTTCCTGGCGACGATCGGGTGATCGCCAAGTGCTTCCTGCTGTGGGCGGGGGTGCTGGGCGCCATCAGCCTGGAGGTGTTCGGGCAATACGGTGCCGACACCCTGACCGATCCTGCCGCCGTGTTCGACGCTCAGCTTCGCCTGCTGGTCGACGTCCTCACGCAGCACTGACCGGCCCGCAATTAGAACGTGTTCATCCGCATTTTCCGGGCCGGCTGCGGGTGATCGCGGCAAATGCTTTTTAGACCCTTTCTGGCGGCGGGCGGCCTGGGATATCCTGCGAGCGATGCCCCTTCCCGTTCAATCACCGACGCAGATCGCGTGGGTCACCCCGGACCTGGACGCCACTGAAACCGCCCTCACCGGCCTGTTAGGCGTTCGCAAATGGGTGCGGATACCCGACGTGCACTTTGCCCCCGACTCCTGTAGCTATCACGACGAGCCGGCGGATTTCGTCGCCAGCATCTCGCTGAGCTATCTCGGCGAGATGCAGCTGGAGCTCATCTCGCCGGTGCGCGGGCAGAATATCTATAGTGACTTTTTGCGGGAGTCCGGCCCCGGTCTACATCACATCTGCGTGGAGGCGCCCAGCCCCGAACGATTCGACGCGGCGCTGTCGGAGGCCACCGGCCGGGGCATCGCGGTGGTGCAGCGGGGCGTGATGCCGGGCGGACTCCAGTTCGCCTACGTGTCGGCCCCCCAGGCGGCGGTGCCATTCGTCGAAATCGCTTATATCTCGACCGAGATGAGGGCGTTCTACGACTACATCAAACAGGAGCAGCGATGAGTCGCGCCGACGACGATGCAGCGCGCAGCGGTGAGGAGGAGTGGCGCCGATGAGTCGCGCCGACGACGATGCAGCGCGCAGCGGTGAGGAGGAGTGGCGCCGATGAGTCGCGCCGACGACGATGCAGCGCGCAGCGGTGAGGAGGAGTGGCGCCAATGAGTACCGAGATACCAGCAACGGTTAACGCGGAGACGGTCCAATCCTGGTCGGATGACGTCGACGTCGTGGTGATCGGCTTCGGTATCGGCGGCGGATGCGCGGCGGTCAGCGCGGCGGCCGCCGGCGCGCGGGTGCTTGTCCTCGAGCGCGCCGCCGCGGCGGGCGGCACCACTTCGCTTGCCGGAGGCCACTTTTACCTCGGTGGCGGGACCGCCGTCCAGCAGGCGACGGGTCACCCCGACTCGCCCGAAGAGATGTACAAGTACCTCGTCGCCGTTTCGCGGCAGCCGGACCACGCGAAGATCCGCGCATACTGCGAAGGCAGCGTCGAGCATTTCAACTGGCTCGAGGACTTGGGATTTCAGTTCGAGCGCAGCTACTTTCCGGGCAAGGCGGTGATCCAGCCCAACACCGAAGGATTGATGTTCACCGGCAACGAAAAGGTGTGGCCTTTTTTTGAGAAGGCGGTGCCGGCGCCGCGCGGCCACAAAGTGCCCGTGCCCGGTGACACCGGCGGCGCCAGCATGGTGATCGACCTGCTCCTCAAGCGCGCCGCCAGCCTGGGCGTGCAGATCCGGTACGAAACCGGCGCCACCCAGCTCGTCGTCGACGGCTCGGGGGCGGTGACCGGGGTGATGTGGAAGCGCTTCTCCGAAACCGGTGCGATTAAGGCAAAGTCGGTCATCATCGCTGCCGGGGGGTTCGTGATGAATCCGGAGATGGTTGCCAAGTACACCCCGAAGCTGGGCGAGAAGCCGTTCGTGCTCGGCAACACCTACGACGACGGCTTAGGGATACGGATGGGGCAGTCGGCCGGTGGTGCCACCCAGCACATGGATCAGATCTTCATCACCGCTCCGCCGTACCCGCCGTCGATTTTGCTCACCGGCGTCATCGTCAACAAGCTCGGGCAGCGGTTCGTCGCCGAGGATTCGTACCATTCCCGCACCGCCGGGTTCATCATGGACCAGCCCGACAGCGCGGCGTATTTGATCGTCGACGAGGCACACCTCGAGCACCCCAAGATGCCGCTGGTGCCGCTGATCGACGGGTGGGAGACGGTCGCCGAGATGGAGGCCGCGCTCGGCATTCCGGAGGGCAACCTGGTCGCGACGCTGGACCGCTACAACGCCCACGCCGCCCGCGGCGAGGACCCCGATTTCCACAAGCAGCCCGAATTCCTTGCGCCGCAAGACAAAGGGCCATGGGGCGCGTTCGACATGTCGCTGGGCAAGGCGATGTACGCCGGGTTCACCGTCGGCGGGCTGGCGACGTCGGTGGACGGGCAGGTGCTGCGCGAGGACGGCAGCGTGATCCCCGGCCTGTACGCGGTCGGGGCCTGCGCCTCCAACATCGCGCAGGACGGCAAGGGCTACGCCAGCGGGACGCAGCTGGGGGAGGGCTCGTTCTTCGGCCGCCGCGCCGGAGCGCACGCGGCGCGCAGCGCCGGGGGGCGCGCAGGCGGTCGCTAACACCTAGACCCGCGCGGGCTCCTTTTCCACCGGACCGAGCCGCCATTCGCCGCCGCCCAGCAGGTGCAGCTGCTGGGCATGGTGCTGCTCGACGGTGGGCCGGTGGCTGACGCTGACCAGGACGGTGTTCGGCAATTCCGTGCGCACCAATTGGTAGAGCGCGAACTCCAGCCCCTCGTCCAGCGCCGACGTGGCCTCGTCGAGGAAGACCGCCTTCGGCTTGGTGAGCAGGATGCGGGCGAACGCCACCCGCTGCTGCTCGCCGGGGGATAGCACCTTGGCCCAGTCCTGCTCCTCGTCGAGCCGCGCCGCCAGCGGCGCCAGCGCCACCTTCGTCAGCACCTCGTGCAGCTCGGCATCGGAGACGTCGTCGGGCTCGTTCGGGTAGCACACCACGGTGCGCAGGCTGCCCAGCGGAACATACGGAAGCTGCGACAAAAACATCGTCGCGTTGTCCCCCTCGGGGCGGCACAGGGTCCCCGAGGCGTACGGCCACAACTCGGCCAGGCTGCGCAGCAGCGTGGTCTTCCCGGCGCCCGAGCGTCCGGTGATGACCAGCGAATCGCCTTCGTCCAGCTGCACGTCGAGCGGGTCGATCAGCCGGTCGCCGGCCGGGGTGCGCACCTCGATGTCGCGGAGCTCGACGGTGGCCTCCTCACTCGGCTTGACCAGGATCGCCGGCAGGGCGCGGCCCTTGCTGTTGGCGTCGACGAGCCCGTGCAACCGGATGATCGCCGCCCGGAACGCCGCGAACGCGTCGTAGTTGTTGCGGAAGAAAGATAACGATTCTTCGATGTTGCTGAATGCGGTCGCGGTTTGGGTCACGTCACCGAAGTCAAGTTTGCCGGCGAACAACCGCGGCGCCTGAATGATCCACGGCAGCGGGACGATCGCCTGGGTCATCGAATAGTTCCATCCGCTGAAGATGATGGTGCGGCGCACAAACCTGCGGTAATTGCTGATGATCGGCGTGAAACGCCGCCACAGTTGTGCTCGTTCGACTCGCTCGCCGCGATAGAAGCCCACCGCCTCGGCGGCGTCCCGCAATCGCATCAGGGCGTAACGAAATGCGGCGTTTAGCTTTTCGTTGTTGAAGCTCAGTCGAATCAACGGACGCCCCAGCCAGATTGCGGCCACCGTCGCGACCAACACGTAAATCAAGACGGTCCAGAACATCGCGCGCGGCACTTCAACACCGAAGACATTCAGGCCCCCGGATAGGTTCCAGAGGATTGCGGCGAAAGAGAGCACCGAGGCCACCGCGTTCACAGCGCCAAACAGCAAGGTGTTCGTGGTGCCGTTGGACGGGGTGTTCGGGGTGCCGCCGGCGTTGGTGGTGAAGATGTCGATGTCCTGCTGGATGCGCTGGTCCGGGTTGTCGATCGTGTTGTCGATGAACAGATCTCGGTAGTAGGCCCTGCCGCCGAGCCAGTCGTCGGTGAGGTTGGCGGTCAACCACACGCGCCAAGCGATGATGAAACGCTGCGTGAGGTAGATGTCGGCCATGACCCGAATGATGAAGATCGTTGCTAACAACGTGAAAATCGCAATCGATACCCAAAAGCCATGGATACCGGATTGCTTCAGTTTCTCGTCGTCGGCGGCGATGCCCTGAACCGCCTTCTGCACCGCCGTGGCCAAGTCATTGCTTTGGTAACTAAACAACACCATGAGGCGCACCGAGAGCAGTACAGACAGCAACAACACGCCGAGCATCAGCCACACCTTGATGCTCGACCGGCCGACGAAGTAACCGCGGGTGATCCGCCAGAACTGGCGGCCCCAGGGGGTGAAGTACCGGAACAAAATCAGCGTTGCCACAACGCAGACGGCGCTGATCACCCAAGCGATGGCGACCCATCGCAGGGAATCCAACGGCGCCGCCGACCAATCGATCGACGGCTTGAACAGCTTCGGGCCCAACTTCGACGTCTCCTCTTGAGGCGGATGCTTCCCCGCGAAGGTACCCGAGCAACTATCGATAGGCTGCTCGGATGAGCATCGACGCTCCGTCCACCCAGACCCTGCACGCCGGCCGGCTCATCGCGCGCCGCCTCAAGGCCAGCGGCATCGACACCGTGTTCACCTTGTCCGGCGGCCACCTGTTCTCCATCTACGACGGTTGCCGCGACGAAGGCATCCGGCTGATCGACACCCGCCACGAGCAGACCGCGACCTTCGCCGCCGAGGGCTGGTCGAAGGTGACCAGGGTGCCCGGCGTGGCCGCGCTCACCGCCGGGCCGGGCGTCACCAACGGGATGAGCGCGATGGCCGCGGCGCAGCAAAACCAGTCACCTTTGGTGGTGCTCGGCGGGCGGGCCCCCGCGGGGCGCTGGGGGATGGGCTCGCTGCAGGAGATCGACCACGTCCCGTTCGTGGCCCCGCTGGCCCGGTTCGCGGCGACGGCGCAGTCGGCCGCGGACGCCGGCCGGCTGGTCGACGAGGCGCTGCGGACGGCCGTCGGCGCCCCGTCGGGCGTCGGATTCGTCGACTTCCCGATGGACCACGTGTTTTCGATGTCCGAAGATGACGCGCGCCCGGGGGCCCTCGCCGACCTGGCGCCCGGGCCGGTCCCCGACGGGGAGGCGCTGAGCCGCGCCACCGGGCTGCTGGCGGCCGCGCGCCGGCCGGTGATCATGGCCGGGACCAACCTGTGGTGGGGCCACGGGGAGGCCGCCCTGCTGCGCCTGGCCGAGGACCGCCAGATCCCGGTGCTGATGAACGGGATGGCTCGCGGCGCGGTGCCCGCCGACCACCCGATGGCGTTCTCGCGGGTGCGAAGCAAGGCGCTGGGGGAGGCCGACGTCGCGCTGATCCTCGGGGTGCCAATGGATTTCCGGCTCGGGTTCGGCGGGGTGTTCGGCCCGCAAACCCAGCTCATCGTGGCCGACCGCGTCAAGCCCCAGCGCCACCACCCGCGGCCGGTGCAGGCCGAGCTCTACGGGGACCTGCTGACGATCCTCGCGGCGCTGGCCACCGCGGGCGGCGCCGACCATCGGCAGTGGACCGACGAGCTGCGAGCGGCCGAGACCGCGGCGCGCAGCGGGGAGAAGGCCGAGCTCGCCGACGATCGCGTGCCGCTGCACCCGATGCGGGTCTACGCCGAGCTGGCCCCGATGCTCGACCGCGACGCCATCGTCGTCATCGACGCCGGCGACTTCGGCTCGTACGCGGGGCGGGTGATCGACAGCTACCTTCCGGGCTGCTGGCTGGACAGCGGCCCGTTCGGATGCCTGGGCTCGGGCCCCGGTTACGCCCTGGCCGCCAAGCTGGCGCACCCGGACCGGCAGGTCGTGCTGCTGCAGGGCGACGGCGCGTTCGGCTTCTCCGGCATGGAGTGGGACACCCTGGTGCGGCACAACGTGCCCGTCGTGTCGGTGATCGGCAACAACGGAATTTGGGCCCTGGAGAAGCACCCCATGGAGGCGCTGTACGGCTATTCGGTGGTGGCCGAACTGCGGCCGGGCACCCGCTACGACGAGGTTGCGCGCGCCCTGGGGTGCCACGGCGAGCTGGTGTCCGCCCCGGCCGAGCTGCGCCCGGCGCTGGAACGCGCCTTCGCCAGCGGCCTGCCCGCCGTCGTCAACGTCCTCACCGACCCGACCGTCGCCTATCCGCGCCGCTCCAACCTGGCGTAGGTCCGGCCCGGGGCGAGCGTGCACGGTTGTACGCCGGCGCCGGGCGCGCGAACACGCGCGCCCGCGGGGGTCGGGCGGTCACGTACCGTTGACCTGTGCCAAAGACCACCCGTACCCAACCCGGCCGGCTGAGTAGCCGGTTTTGGCGACTGCTTGGCGCCAGCACCGAAAAGGACCGCGCCCGATCGCTCGCCGCGGTCGCCGCGTCGGCGGAATACGACGAGAAGGCCGCCGAGCTCAGCGACGAGAAGCTGCGCGAGGCCACCGGCCTGCTCAAGCTCGACGACCTCGCGGAGTCCGACGACATCCCGCAGTTCCTGGCCATCGCGCGGGAGGCGGCCGAACGCGCGACCGGGCTGCGGCCGTTCGATGTTCAGCTGCTGGGAGCGCTGCGGATGCTGGCCGGCGACGTGATCGAGATGGCCACCGGCGAGGGCAAGACGCTGTCCGGCGCGATCGCCGCGGCCGGCTACGCGCTGGCCGGGCGGCACGTGCACGTGGTGACCATCAACGACTACCTGGCCCGCCGCGACGCCGAGTGGATGGGCCCGCTGCTGGAGGCGCTGGGACTGAGCGTCGGCTGGATCACCGCGGAGTCCACGAGCGAGGAGCGCCGGGCCGCCTACGGCTGCGACGTCACCTACGCCTCGGTCAACGAGATCGGCTTCGACGTGCTGCGCGATCAACTGGTCACCGACGTCGCCGACCTGGTGTCGCCCAATCCCGATGTGGCCCTCATCGACGAGGCCGACTCGGTGCTGGTGGACGAGGCGTTGGTGCCGCTGGTGCTGGCCGGGACCACGCACCGCGAGACGCCACGGCTGGAAATCATCCAGCTGGTCGGCGAATTGGAGGCCGGAACCGACTACGACACCGACTCCGACAACCGCAACGTCCACCTGACCGACGAGGGCGCGCGCAAGGTCGAAAAGGCGCTCGGCGGCATCGACCTGTACTCCGAGGAGCACGTCGGCACCACCCTGACCGAGGTCAATGTCGCGCTGCACGCGCACGTGCTGCTGCAACGCGACGTGCACTACATCGTGCGCGACGACGCGGTGCACCTGATCAACGCCTCGCGCGGCCGGATCGCGCAGCTGCAGCGCTGGCCGGACGGCCTGCAGGCCGCCGTCGAGGCCAAGGAGGGCATCGAGACCACCGAGACCGGCGAGGTGCTCGACACCATCACCGTGCAGGCGCTGATCAACCGCTACGCCACGGTGTGCGGCATGACCGGCACGGCGCTGGCCGCCGGCGAGCAGCTGCGCCAGTTTTACAAGCTCGGCGTGTCGCCAATTCCGCCGAACGCCCCCAACATTCGCGAAGACGAGTCCGACCGGGTCTACATCACCGCGGCCGCGAAGAACGACGCGATCGTCGAGCACATCGCCGAGGTGCACGAGACCGGGCAGCCCGTGCTGGTCGGCACCCGCGACGTCGCCGAGTCCGAGGAGCTGCACGAGCGGCTGGTGCGCCGCGGCGTGCCCGCCGTCGTGCTCAACGCGAAAAACGACGCCGAGGAGGCCAAGGTGATCGCCGAGGCCGGCAAGTACGGGTCGGTGACGGTGTCGACGCAGATGGCCGGGCGCGGCACCGACATCCGGCTGGGCGGCTCCGACGAAGCCGACCACGACCGGGTCGCCGAGCTGGGCGGGCTGCACGTGGTCGGCACGGGCCGCCACCACACCGAGCGGCTGGACAACCAGTTGCGCGGCCGCGCCGGTCGCCAGGGCGACCCCGGTTCGTCGGTGTTCTTCTCGAGTTGGGAGGACGACGTCGTCGCGGCCAACCTCGACCGCAACAAGCTGCCCATGCAGACCGACGAAAACGGCCGGATCGTGAGCCCCAAGGCGGCGGGGCTGCTCGACCACGCCCAGCGGGTGGCCGAGGGCCGGATGCTCGACGTGCACGCCAACACCTGGCGCTACAACCAGCTGATCGCCCAGCAGCGCGCCATCATCGTCGACCGGCGAAACACGTTGCTGCGCACCGCAACCGCGCGCGAGGAGCTCGCCGAGTTGGCGCCGGATCGCTACCAGGAGCTGTCCGAAGACCTCTCCGAGGAAAGCCTCGAGAAGATCTGCCGGCTGATCATGCTGTATCACCTCGACCGCGGCTGGGCCGATCATCTGGCCTACCTGGCCGACATCCGGGAAAGCATCCACCTGCGCGCCCTGGGCCGGCAAAATCCGCTCGACGAGTTCCACCGGCTGGCCGTCGACGCGTTCGCGTCGCTGGCCGCCGACGCGATCGAGGCGGCCCAGCAGACGTTCGAGACCGCCAACGTGCTCGAAGAGGAGCCGGGGCTGGACCTGTCCAAGCTGGCGCGACCGACGTCGACGTGGACCTACATGGTCAACGACAACCCGCTGGCCGACGACACGCTGTCCACGCTGAGCCTGCCCGGGGTCTTCCGCTAGGGCGCGACCCGCCGAATGTGCAGCCGGCTGCGCGCTCGAGCCCGAGCGTGCGGCCAGCCTCACGTTCGGCGTTCGGCTAAGGTCACGGCTCATGGAGCCGGTGCTTCCGCCCGACAGGGTGCTGACGGTGCCCAACGCGCTGAGCGCCATCCGCCTGGCGCTCATCCCGGTGTTCGTCTACGTCTTGCTGTTCGCCCACGCCAACGGCTGGGCGGTCGCCATCCTGATATTCAGCGGGTTCTCCGACTGGGCCGACGGCAAGATCGCCCGCTCGCTGAACCAGTCGTCGCGCCTGGGCGTCCTGCTCGACCCGGCCGTCGACCGCCTCTACATGGTCACCGTCCCCGTCGTCATGGCCCTGGACCACGTGCTGCCGTGGTGGTTCGTCGTCACGCTGCTGGTGCGCGACGGGCTGCTCGCGGCGACGCTGCCGCTGCTGCGCAGCCGCGGGCTCACGGCGCTGCCGGTGACTTATGTCGGCAAGGCCGCGACGTTTGCGTTGATGTCGGGCTTCCCGTTGGTGCTCCTCGGCACCGGCGGCGCAACCTGGAGCCGCGTGCTGCGGGCATGCGGCTGGGGGTTTTTGGGTTGGGGCCTGTATGCGTATCTGTGGGCCTTCGCGCTGTATGCCGTGCAGATGACGCTGGTGATGCGCCGGATGCCCAAGCTGAAACGCGTTGCCCTTCAGCCGAAAGCGGGTGAACGTGGCTGACGCCGACCGCCTGCTCGGCGGCTACGACCCCAACGCCGGCCGCAGCGCCCACGCCGCGGCGCGGCCGCAGCTGATCCCGGTGCCGTCGCTGCTGCGCGCCCTGCTGTCCGAGCACCTGGATCCGGGGTACGCGGCGGCCGCGGCGAAGCACGGCGACCCCGACGCCCCGCAGGGCGGGCGGCGACGCGCGTTCGGCTGGCTGTGGCAGGCCCTGGCGGCGCTGCTGATCGCCACCGTCTTCGCCGCCGCGGTCGCCCAGGCCCGCTCGGTCGCCCCCGGCGTGCGCACCGCGCAGCAGCTGCTGGTGCAAAGCGTGCGTTCGTCGGAGGCCACGGCCACCAAGCTCGGCCAGCAGCGCGGCGCGCTGTCCCGACGGGTCGATGCGGTGCAGCGGCTCGCGCTGACCGACAACGCCGAGGGGCGGCGCCTGCTGACCCGCCTCGACGCGCTGTCGCTGGCGGCGGCCAGCAAGCCGGTCATCGGGCCCGGCCTGAGGGTCACCGTGACGGACCCCGGTGCCAGCCCGAACCTTTCGGACGTGTCCAAGCAGCGCGTCAACGGCAGCAGGCAGATCATCCTGGACCGCGATCTGCAGCTGGTCGTCAACTCGTTGTGGGCGAGCGGCGCCGAGGCCGTCGCGGTCAGCGGCATCCGGATCGGACCGAACGTGACCATCCGTCAGGCCGGCGGCGCCATCCTGGTCGACAACAACCCCACCAGCAGCCCCTACACGATCCTGGCGGTCGGCCCCCCGCACGGGATGCGCGACGCCTTCGACCACAGCCCCGGCCTGCAGCGGCTGCGGCTTCTCGAGGCCTCGTACGGCGTCGTCGTCACCGTCAACGTCGCCGACGGCCTGTCGCTGCCCGCCGGATCCGTCCGTGATGTCAAGTTCGCCAAACAGATTGGGCCCTAGTGAGCAAAGTTCTGGAAAGGCAGGTGCCCGTGGCGGGGATGGGACGCCGAGCATGATCGGAATCGCGGCGCTGGCCGTCGGTATCGTGCTGGGCCTGGTCTTCCACCCCGCCGTCCCCGAGGTGGTCCAGCCCTACCTGCCGATCGCGGTGGTGGCGGCGCTGGACGCGGTGTTCGGCGGGCTGCGGGCCTACCTGGAACGAATCTTCGACCCCAAGGTCTTCGTCGTCTCGTTCGTGTTCAACGTCTTCGTGGCCGCCCTGATCGTCTACGTCGGTGATCAGCTCGGTGTCGGCACGCAGCTGTCGACGGCGATCATCGTCGTGCTGGGCATCCGCATCTTCGGCAACGCCGCCGCGCTGCGGCGCCGGCTGTTCGGGGCGTGACCGTGATCGAGATGAGGGCACCGTGAGCCAGCATCCGCCCGATCCCGGCGGGGACGAAACCCGCGACGCGCCAACGCGACACGGCCAGGCCGAGTCCAAGGGGCGCCACGAGCTGCCGGCGCACACGCCACGCCCGCAGATCGGATCGGTGCGGCGCACCGGATGGGCCGCAACGCTGCGGGGCGGCCGTACCCGGCTAATCTTCGGGGCGCTGGCGACCGTGCTGTGCGTCGTCCTGGGCGTCGCCATCGTCACCCAGGTCCGCCAGACGAAGTCGGGCGACTCGCTGGACACGGCTCGACCGGCCGACCTGCTGGTACTGCTGGATTCGCTGCGCCAGCGCGAGGCCACGCTGAACACCGAAGTGAGCGAGCTGCAGAACACGCTGAACTCGTTGCAGGCCTCCGGCAACACCGACCAGGCGGCCATTCAGAGCGCGCAGGCGCGGCTGGCGGCGCTGTCCATCCTGGTCGGGGCCGTGGGAGCCACCGGGCCCGGCGTCACGATCACGATCGAGGACCCGGGGCCCGGGGTATCGCCGGAGGCGATGCTCGACGTCATCAACGAGCTGCGCGCCGCCGGCGCCGAGGCCGTCGAGATCAATGATGCCCACCAGTCCGTGCGGGTGGGTGTCGACACCTGGGTGGTGGGTTCGCCGGGCGCGCTGACCGTGGACGGCAAGACGCTGTCGCCGCCGTATTCAATTCTGGCCATTGGCGATCCGCCCACCCTGGCCGCGGCGATGAACATTCCCGGCGGCGCGCAGGACAGCGTCAAGCGGGTCGGCGCCCGGATGTCGGTGCAGCAGGCGGACCGGGTCGACGTGACCACCTTGCGGCAACCAAAACCGCACCAATACGCTCAGCCCGTCAAATGAGCCAGCCCTATCGGACCCGACCAGAACAGGATCACCCGTGAGCGATATCCCACCCGACCTGCACTACACCGCCGAGCACGAGTGGGTTCGACGAAGCGGTGAGGACACCGTGCGGGTCGGCATCACCGACTTCGCGCAGTCGGCGCTCGGCGATGTCGTCTTCGTCCAGCTGCCCGACGTGGGCAGCCAGGTCACCGCCGGCGAGTCCTTCGGCGAGGTGGAGTCGACGAAGTCCGTGTCGGATTTGTTCGCCCCGGTCTCGGGCACGGTGACGGCCGTCAACGGCGACCTGGACGGCAGCCCGCAGCTGGTCAACTCCGACCCCTACGGGGCCGGCTGGCTGGTGGATGTCCAGGTGTCGGACGCCGGCGAGCTCGAGGCGGCGATCTCGGCGCTGCTGGACGCCGAGGCCTACCGCGGAACACTGACCGAATGACGGTTGCTAATGTGCCTGCCAGCCGCGCGCGGCGACGCGGGCGGCGCACCTGGTCCAAGGTGTCGGTGGGGGTACCAAGGCCCGGCGTTCGGGCGTTTGATCCTCAGGTGGTGGGCGCATTGCGGACCAGTGCGCGGTACCGTCGACACAGCGAGCACTTGTAGGACACCAGCAGTCATCCAGCAGTACGGGGCGAAGGAATCTAGCGGAAACCCGGCCGAGCGGCCCGGTCAGATACGCCACAGCGGCCAGTTAGGAGCAGCGCGTGACGGACATGGATAACGACCAGACTTCCGACGAAGTCACTGTGGAGACGACGTCGGTCTTCCGGGCCGACTTCCTCAACGAACTGGACGCTCCCGCCCAGGCCGGCACCGAGAGCGCGGTATCGGGCGTCGAAGGGCTGCCCGCCGGCTCGGCGTTGCTGGTCGTCAAGCGGGGGCCGAACGCCGGCTCGCGGTTCCTCCTCGACCAGGCCATCACCTCCGCCGGTCGGCACCCCGACAGCGACATCTTCCTCGACGACGTCACCGTCAGCCGCCGCCACGCCGAATTCAGGTTGGAAAACAACGAGTTTCACGTCGTCGACGTCGGTAGCCTCAATGGCACCTACGTCAACCGGGAGCCCGTCGACTCCGCGGTGCTGGCCAACGGCGACGAGGTGCAGATCGGCAAGTTCCGCCTGGTGTTTTTGACCGGGCCGAAGCAAGGTGACGACGATGGAGGATCCGGAGGGTAAGTGAGCGCACCCGATAGCCCGGCGCTCGCCGGGATGTCGATCGGGGCGGTGCTGGACCTGCTGAGGCCCGATTTCCCCGATGTCACGATCTCCAAGATTCGTTTCCTGGAGGCCGAGGGACTGGTGACGCCGCAGCGCGCTGCGTCCGGATACCGGAGGTTCACCGCATACGACTGCGCTCGGCTGCGGTTCATCCTCACCGCGCAGCGCGACCACTACCTGCCGCTAAAGGTGATCCGGGCGCAGCTGGACGCCCAGCCCGACGGCGAGCTGCCCCCCGTCGGATCGCCTTACGGCGTCCCGCGATTGGTGTCGGTGGCCGGCGGCCCGGACGCCCGCCCGGACACCGGCGCCAGGCCGGATGCCGCGTCCGACGCCGCCGCCGTGGCCCCGCCGCGGATCCGGTTGAGCCGGGAAGACCTGCTCGAGCGCTCGGGGGTGGACGACGAGCTGTTGACGGCGCTGCTCAAGGCCGGGGTGATCACCACCGGCCCGGGCGGCTTCTTCGACGAACACGCCGTCGTCATCCTGCAGTGCGCGCGGGCGCTGTCCGAATACGGCGTCGAGCCGAGGCACCTGCGGGCCTTCCGGTCGGCGGCGGACAGGCAGTCGGATCTCATCGCCCAAATCGCCGGGCCGCTAGTCAAAGCGGGCAAGGCCGGCGCCCGCGACCGCGCCGACGACCTGGCGCGCGAGGTCGCCGCGCTGGCTATCACATTGCACACGTCGCTGATCAAGTCCGCCGTTCGCGACGTACTGCACCGCTGAGGATTAGACTTCGTTGAACAGCTTGATGTTCAGCGGCTTAAATGTGCGGAGGGCAGACACAGATGGGTGAAGTACGTGTTGTCGGCATTCGCGTCGAGCAGCCGCAGAACCAGCCGGTGCTGTTGCTGCGCGAAGCCAACGGTGACCGCTACCTGCCAATCTGGATCGGTCAGTCCGAGGCGGCCGCGATCGCGCTGGAACAGCAGGGCGTCGAGCCGCCGCGCCCGTTGACGCATGACCTGATCAGGGATGTTATTGCTGCGCTTGGGCATTCGCTGAAAGAGGTGCGGATCGTCGACCTGCAGGAGGGCACCTTCTACGCCGACCTGGTCTTCGATCGCAACATCACCGTGTCCGCGCGGCCGTCGGACTCGGTGGCCATCGCGTTGCGCGTCGGGGTTCCGATCTACGTCGAGGAGGCCGTGCTCGCGCAGGCCGGGCTGCTGATCCCCGACGAGAGCGACGAGGGGGCCAACACCGCCGTCCGGGAGGACGAGGTGGAGAAGTTCAAGGAGTTCCTCGACAGCGTGTCGCCCGACGACTTCAAGGCGACCTAGCGGGCGATCGACCCGGCCCGCCGACGATGCGGCCCGCGGGCGGGGTGAGAGAGGAGCCGGGCGATGTCACGGATGCGTCTCATCTGGCGGCGCGATGTCGACACGCTGGCCGATAGCGCGCCGACTTGGCGCCCGGGCGGCCATACTTTGATCACGACTTAAGGCGCGGCAGCTACCGAAAAGCGTAAGCTCTCTAGCACTCGGGCCTGAGCAAATGTGGCTGCGGTGCAGCCAGACGCAGCTAACAACGACAGCGCGATCGGCGAGAGGAAACCCCCGTGAGCGAGCAGCCACGTCAACAGCAGCTGGACCTAGCTGACCACGCGAACGACGCGAGCAGTGACCCCGACGTCGCCGCGGCGAGCGCACCCGTCCAGCCGGGGCTGTTCCCCGACGACTCCGTGCCCGACGAACTGGTCGGCTACCGCGGGCCGAGCGCCTGCCAGATCGCCGGGATCACCTACCGTCAGCTCGACTACTGGGCGCGCACGTCGCTGGTGGTCCCGTCGATCCGCAGCGCGGCCGGGTCCGGTAGCCAGCGGCTCTACTCGTTCAAGGACATCCTGGTCCTCAAAATCGTCAAGCGGTTGCTCGACACCGGCATCTCGCTGCACAACATCCGCGTCGCCGTCGACCATCTGCGCCAGCGCGGCGTCCAAGACCTGGCCAACATCACGCTGTTCTCCGACGGCACCACGGTCTACGAGTGCACCTCGGCAGAAGAGGTCGTCGACCTGCTGCAGGGCGGACAGGGCGTGTTCGGCATCGCCGTGTCGGGCGCGATGCGGGAGCTGACCGGCGTGATCGCCGACTTCCACGGCGAACGGGCCGACGGCGGCGAGTCGATCGCCGCGCCCGAAGACGAGCTGGCGTCCCGGCGCAAGCACCGCGACCGCAAGATCGGCTGAGGCCGCGATCCCCGCGCGGCGCACCGTCGCCGCCGAGCGGGGCCCCGGAGTAGAGTGGTCCACGCATCGCACTCGAGCGGGAGAGTTTCGCGGCGGCCAGCCGCGGACGCCGAAGGAGCAACACCTCTCCGTCAACCTCTCAGGCACCCGGACCGCGTGAGCTAACGATGCCTCTGGAAAGCGGTGGAGGCCCGCCACGGTCCCCGCCCGCCGATGGGGAAAGGCGACCGGACGCACCGGCGCCGAATCTCTCAGGCGCCCGGCGAACGGGTGAAGACAGAGGGAGAGGGCCGCCAGTCCTCTGCCTTTGCGCGCCCGTCTCCAAGGAGATCGCCTTGCCTCAGAATTCGACGCCCGACCAGTCGACTTTCGCTGCGCGGCACATCGGCCCGGACGGCCGGGCCGTCGCGGCCATGCTCGCCGTCATCGGTGTCGGTTCGCTCGACGAGTTGGCCGCCAAGGCCGTCCCCGCGGGCATCCTGGACAAGCTCACCGAGAAGGGAGCAGCCCCGGGCCTCGACGCGCTACCGCCGGCCGCCAGCGAGGCCGAAGCGCTGGCCGAGCTGCGGGCGCTGGCCGACGCCAACACCGTGGCGGTGTCGATGATCGGGCAGGGCTACTACGACACGCTCACCCCGCCGGTGTTGCTGCGCAACATCCTGGAAAACCCGGCCTGGTACACCGCCTACACGCCGTATCAACCCGAGATCAGCCAGGGCCGGCTCGAGGCGCTGCTGAACTTCCAGACCATGGTCGCCGAGCTCACCGGCCTCGAGGTCGCCAACGCCTCGATGCTCGACGAGGGCACCGCCGCGGCCGAGGCGATGACGCTGATGCACCGCGCGGCGCGCGGCGCCTCGAACCGGCTCGCCGTCGACGCCGACGTCTTCGCCCAGACCGCGGCGGTCCTGGCCACCCGGGCCAGGCCGCTGGGCATCGAGATCGTCACCGCCGACCTGCGCTGCGGTCTTCCAGAGTCGCCCGACGGCGGCGAGTTCTTCGGCGTCATCGCGCAGCTGCCGGGCGCCAGCGGCCGGATTACCGACTGGGCCCCGCTGATCCAGCAGGCCCACGAGCGGGGCACGCTGGTCGCCATCGGCGCCGACCTGCTGGCGCTGACGCTGATCACCCCGCCCGGCGAGATCGGCGCCGACGTGGCCTTCGGCACCACCCAAAGGTTCGGCGTGCCAATGGGATTCGGCGGACCGCACGCCGGCTACCTGGCGGTGCACACCAAGCACGCCCGCCAGCTGCCCGGGCGGCTGGTCGGAGTGTCGCTGGACGCCGACGGGTCACCGGCCTACCGGCTGGCGCTGCAGACCCGCGAGCAGCACATCCGCCGCGACAAGGCGACGAGCAACATCTGCACCGCGCAGGTGCTGCTGGCGGTGATGGCGGCGATGTATGCCAGCTACCACGGCGCCGAGGGGCTGACCGCGATCGCCCGCCGCGTGCACGGCCACGCCGAGAGCATCGCCGGCGCCCTGCGCTCGGCCGACGACACGGCGCTGGTGCACGACAAATTCTTCGACACCGTGCTGGCCAGGGTGCCGGGCCGCGCCGACGAGGTGGTGGCCGCGGCCAAGGCGAACGGCGTCAACCTGTGGCGCGTGGACGCCGACCACGTGTCGGTGGCCTGCGACGAGACCACCACCGACAAGCACGTCGCGATCGTGCTGGACGCGTTCGGGGTGACCGCCGCCGAACCGGCCCGCAGCGAGATCGCGACCCGCACCTCGAAATTCCTCACCCATCCCGCGTTCACGCAGTATCGCACCGAGACCGCGATGATGCGTTACCTGCGCACGCTGGCCGATCGGGATATCGCGTTGGACCGCAGCATGATTCCGCTCGGCTCGTGCACGATGAAACTCAACGCCGCAGCCGAGATGGAACCGATCACCTGGCCGGAATTCGGCCGCCAGCATCCGTTCGCGCCGGCGTCTGACACCCCGGGGCTGCGCCGCCTGATCGCCGACCTCGAGCGCTGGCTGGTGGCCATCACCGGCTACGACGCCGTCTCGCTGCAACCCAACGCCGGCTCGCAGGGCGAGTACGCCGGCCTGCTGGCGATCCGCGACTACCACGCCAGCCGCGGTGAACCGCACCGCGACATCTGCCTCATCCCGTCCAGCGCGCACGGCACCAACGCCGCGTCGGCGGCGCTGGCCGGCATGCGGGTGGTCGTGGTGGGCTGCCACGAGAACGGCGACGTCGACCTCGACGACCTGCGGGCCAAGGTCGGCGAGCACGGGGACCGGCTGTCGGCGCTGATGATCACCTACCCGTCCACCCACGGCGTGTACGAGCACGACATCGCCGAGATCTGCGCGGCCGTGCACGACGCCGGGGGCCAGGTCTACGTCGACGGCGCCAACCTCAACGCGCTGGTCGGCCTGTCGCGGCCCGGCAAGTTCGGCGGCGACGTCAGCCACCTGAACCTGCACAAGACGTTCTGCATCCCGCACGGCGGCGGCGGGCCCGGCGTCGGCCCGCTTGCGGTGCGCTCGCACCTGGCGCCATTCCTGCCGGGCCACCCCTACGCCCCCGAGCTGCCGGAGGGGCATCCCGTGTCGTCCGCGCCGTACGGGTCAGCGTCCATCCTGCCGATCTCCTGGGCCTACATCCGGATGATGGGCGCCGACGGCCTGCGGGCGGCCTCGCTGACGGCGATCGCGTCGGCCAACTACATCGCCCGGCGCCTCGACGAGTACTTCCCGGTGCTGTACACCGGCGAGAACGGCATGGTCGCCCACGAGTGCATCCTGGATTTGCGGGGGATCACCAAATCGACCGGGGTCACCGTCGACGACGTCGCAAAGCGGTTGGCGGACTACGGCTTTCACGCGCCCACCATGAGCTTCCCGGTGGCCGGCACGCTGATGGTCGAGCCCACCGAGAGCGAGAGCCTGGCCGAGGTTGACGCGTTCTGCGAAGCGATGATCGCCATCCGCGGCGAGATCGACCGCGTCGGCGCGGGGGAGTGGCCCGCCGACGACAATCCGCTGCGCGGCGCCCCGCACACCGCCGAGTGCCTGCTGGTGCCCGACTGGGATCACCCGTACAGCCGGGAACGGGCGGCCTATCCGCTGGGCAAGGATTTCCGGCCCAAGGTGTGGCCGCCGGTGCGTCGCATCGACGGCGCCTACGGGGACCGCAACCTTATGTGCTCGTGCCCGCCCGTCGAGGCCTTCGCGTAAGGCTTCGCGCACGGCGGCATTCCAAATGTCAAAGGGGCACGGACAATTGGCGGTCGCATTGCCGCCGGCCGCCCCAAAGGCCGTCGCTTTCGATAGCTAGGCGGACGCACGCGTGCGCGGCCCGCCGAACCCGGCCGTTCCGCACAGCATTGGCTAGCTGCAATGCAGCTAACGCGCGCGAGTCGCAATTGCCCTCGTTATTGACGCTTTTGTAAACAAATCGGCAATCGTTTAGCAAATTAGATTGACAAACGGAATTTCGGCGGCAGCCCTGAGCGCCGAGATAGCTGGGTGTGACATGCGTCAACTAGCGACGCGCTTCGGCTCTAAGCCGCAGGTCAGCGCGCGGAAGAATTATTCGACAGACGTCTTGTCTAGGAACTTACCGTCAGGTAATCTCCCGGCTCGGGCGATTGTTTCCCTCATTGTAGCGATAGCCAGCAAAGGAGAAACTCGTGAGACCGGCCAGCGTTGGTCCTCGTCCCGCGTGGTCATTCCGCTCCGGATACGCCGTCCGCGGTCGTGGGCGCGCGGCAATACCCGACGCCCGCATCGCGCTCCTCGACGCAGCCGGATCAGCCCGGATGCCAATTGCGGGGAGTGAAAGCAAAAGCCGCGTTGAAGGTGCGCCATTCCGATCCCGACGGGACTGCGCACCCGCTTTATGCGGCGCCGCAACCAAGCACGCAATCGACTTCGTAAGGGGTGCATAATGTCGCTTTTGACCGCAGCGCCGGAATTCATTACCGCCGCCGCGTCGGATCTGGCCAGCGTCGGTTCGACGATCGAGACGGCGATTTCGGCGGCCGAGGGCCCGACGACGGAAATCGCGGCCGCGGCCGCCGACGAGGTGTCGACGCAGATCGCGGCGTTGTTCGGGGCGCACGCCCAGGAGTACCAGGCGCTCGGCGCGCAAGCGGCGGCGTTTCATTCGCAATTCGTGCAGGCGTTGACGGCGGGGGCTTCGTCGTACGAGGCCGCCGAGGCCGCGAATGTGGCGGCGCTGGACAGAATTGAGCGGGAAGTGGTCGGCATCGTGACCGCGCCCACCACCCTGCCGCGGATCAACAGGCCGCCGACCGCTGTCGGCACGATCAGCGGCCAGGCCACGGCCATCGCCAAGGCGACCTCCGACTTGATCGGTGCCAGCGAGGCGCAGGCGGGGACGACCATTTCGGCGGCGACATCTTCGCTCGGTGTTGGGCAGGGCGTCTCCAGCCTTGCCGGCTCCATCCAGACCGGCGCCGTCAACGTCGCGGCCGATCTCGGCGCCGGCCTGAACCTGACCAGCGTTCCCGGGCTCGGGCCGTGGGCGAACGTCGTCACCGGCGCATGGACCAACCTGCAGCAGATCGGTGCCGAGATGCAGGCCGATCCGCTGCCGATCCTGGCGCAGGTGATGCATAACCAGCTCGGCTTCGCCAGCCGGGCGGGCAGCGACCTACAGACGATCTGGACCGGCGGCCTGCAGCCCCTCCTGCAGCAGATGCCGCAAAACCTGCAAACGCTGTTCAGCGGCATCGCCGCCGGCAACATCAGCGCGTCGGTCAACGCCTTCAACACCAATATCCTGGTGTCGCTGATACCGACGGAGATTTCGCTGGTCGACCTGCTCGGTATCCCCGGCGCCGAAGCGCAGAACTTCACCGATGTGCTGTCTCAGCAATTGTCGAACGTCGGGCTGGAGACGCTGCTCGCGCCCCTGGGCATCACGTTCGGCACCACCCAGGCGATGGCCGACGGCATGCAGGCCGCCGTGGACGCGTGGAACGCCGGGCAACCGCTGGTGGGCCTCGCCGACGCGATTAACGTGCCCGCGATGGCCACCGGCGCGTTCCTCAACGGCTACCAGACGTCGTTCGGCATCGATTATGTCGGGATGTTGTCGTCGGCCACGAGCCCCGTCGGATCCGGCCTCCTCGACACGATGACGGTGCAGATCCCGCAGGAGGTGGCGGCGTCGCTGGCGAACGGGTCGACGCCGGTGACGCTGCCGGAGGCGCTGAGCGAGCTGCAGACGTTCCTGATCAACGGCTTCCGGACGGCGTTCTAGGCCCGCGGACCAAACGCCGCGAGCGTAGCCGCACCGCGAAATGCCTCCGCATTTTTCGCGGCGTGGTTACGCTCGCGGGAACCTTTGAGCGCGCGGCCGCGTCAGCCCAAGAAGGTGGTGAGGGCCGCGGCGAGGTCGGGCGACGCCGAGGTGCCGAGGTTCTGGTAGCCCCCGCCGCTGAGCTGGGCGACGGCCTCCCAGGTGGCCCGGTCGGGGTCGGCGCCGAAGTCGATGACGTTGACCGCGATCGGCTTGGCCGGGTCGGCGGCCTTGCGGATGAAGTCCTGCAACCCCGGCCCGTCCAGCGTCTGGTCGGTGTGGGGCCCGGACGTGATCACCAAAATCGAATTCGCTTGGCCCGGCTGGTATTTCGCCTGCAGCTCCTGGTAGATCATGCGCAGCGTGGTGAAGGACACCGCGCCGCCGGCCGACGAGTACTGCTTGTCCAGGGCGGCGGTGAGCGCCGCCGAGCGCGGTTGGCCGTTGACGGGGTCGGACAGCGGCCCGCCCGGCACCTCGGAGCGGCCCTCGTGGCCGTCAAACGTCCACAACCCCACCGACGCGGTCGGCGGCAGGGATTTGATCCTGTCCTGCAGCGCGCCGATCACGTTGGCCAGCCGGGTCTTTCCGCCCTCCTCGACGGGCATCGACTGGTCGAGCATGATGGTCGCGGCCAGCCCGCTCGAAGGGGCGGCCATGGCCTCGGCCAGCGTCGCGCGCATCCCGTCGTCGCCGATCGACAACGTCGACGGCAGCGCCGCGAAGCTGGTGACCGGGCTGTTCGGCGGCTTGACCCCGTTGACGCGGAAGCCGGCCTTGGCCAGCTTGGCGAGCTGCTCGGGCTTCTGCATGAAGTGGACGAACTCGCTGGCCGCCGTGGTCTGTTCGCGCGTCAGCCACTGACCGCCGAGCTGCACCGCGGGGTAGTCGGCGACCGGCACGGGCCCGGGCGGCACCCAGGAGGTCAGCGTGCTTTTGGCGTCGGCGAGCGATTGGCCGCGCTGGAACAGCTGCTGTTCGGTGGTCACCACCGCGTGCACGGGCGCGGTCGCCGGGTCGCCGGGCTTGAGCAGCGTGTTCAGCGCCTCGGTCAGCGAGTTGTCGGCCAGCTTGGGTTGCGCGCTCAGCAGCGTGCGCACGGCGCCGGTGCCCTGGGCGGCCGGTGCGCCGGGCGGCGCGGCCGCGGCCGCCACCGCCTCGCCGGCCAGGAACGCGGCGTCGCCGTTGCCGTTCATCGGCAGCGCGAGCCGCAGCGATCCCCAGTTCGCCAGGTTCAACCCGGCCAACGCGTTCGGGTTGGTTTGCAGGCCGGGCAGCGCCGCCCAGCCCTGGCCGCCCAGGGCCTGCGCGAGTTCGGGGTGCACCCCGAGCATCACCGGTGAGGTCACCAGCGACCGGCTTTCGGTGATCGTTTTCTGGGGCATGGCCGCCGCGAGCCGCGCGGCCGAGACCGAGCTGCCCGGAATCCACAGCGCCGGCTGGGCGCCCAGCTCGGCCGGCCACTTGCCGACGAACCCGTTGAGGACGGCGTCGGCGCCGGCCGATTTGACGCTGACCGCCATGCAGCGGTCGCCGACCGGGCCGGCGATGGCGTTGTAGCTTTCGGCCAGCTGCCCCACGGAATCCGAGATCGAGGGGTCGGCGATGACGGCGACCGTGTCCTTGCCGCCGACACAGCGCGCCGCGGCCTGGTGCGAGCGGTGCGACAGCGCGTCACCGAAGAAGCTCCACAGGATGACCGCGCCCACCACGACGACGACGGCGACCAGGGCGACGATCACGCCGATGCTGACTCCGCGGCGGCCGCCGTCGCTGCGGTGCCCGCCTCGCCAGTCACCGAGCCCGCGGTGCCCGCCGCGGAAGCGGGACGCCGGCGACGGCGGCGAGGTCGGCGGCTCGGCGCCCGCGGTGCCCGCCTGGCGCGGCGGAAATTCCGGGTAGTCGTCGGCGCTCAGGGCCGACGTGTCGTCGTCGCCCCGGAAAAAGCCCTCGGAGCCCTCGGAGCCCTCGTCGCCGTAGCCGTGCTCGGCCGCGAGCCCTTCCTCGTAGGGGTAGGCGCCGTAACGAGCACGCGGGCCGGGGTAGCCCGCGGGGCCCCGGTCGGCGGGGTCGACGTGGTGATGGCCCGTCTCGGCGTACAAATCGTCGTCGAGGTATTCGTCGGCGGCGGGTTCCTCTACCGAATCCGCGGAGTCCTCGGGGTCGGGCAAACTGTGCCTACCCATACCGGTGTCCGCCGCCTTTCCGTCGACTCATCGCGTGACCTGATGAGTGAATTTAGCCGCCCGCGGCGCGCGCTTTGAACTCGCGCCGGCGCCGATGCAGGATCGGCTCGGTGTACCCGTTGGGCTGTTGGGTGCCCGACAGGATCAGCTCCTGGGCCGCCAGGAACGCGATGCTGTCGTCGAAGTTCGGCGCCATCGGCAGGTACTTGGCGTCGCCGGCGTTCTGCTGGTCCACCATCGGGGCCATCCGCTCCAGGCTGGCCCGGATGTCCTCTTCGGTGATGACGCCGTGCCGCAGCCAGTTGGCCAGCAGCTGGCTGGAGATCCGCAGCGTGGCGCGGTCCTCCATGAGGGCCACGTTGTGGATGTCGGGCACCTTCGAGGACCCCACGCCCTGGTCGATCCAGCGCACCACGTAGCCCAGGATGGACTGGCAGTTGTTGTCGACCTCCTCGCGGATCTCCTCGGGCGCCCAGGCCAGCTCCTTGGCCAGCGGAATGGTCAGCAGCTGATCGACGGTGGTGCGCTTCTTGCCGGCCAGCTCCTTTTGCACCGCGATCACGTCGACCTGGTGGTAGTGCAGCGCGTGCAGGGTGGCCGCCGTCGGGGAGGGCACCCACGCGGTGCTGGCGCCGGCCTTGGGCTGGCCGATCTTCTGCTCGACCATGTCGGCCATCAGCTCGGTCATGGTCCACATGCCCTTGCCGATCTGGGCGTGCCCGGCGAAGCCGGCGGCCAGGCCGGTGTCGACGTTGTTGTCCTCGTACGCCAGGATCCACGGCTGGCTCTTCATGGTGCCCTTGCGCACCATCGGTCCGGCCTCCATCGAGGTGTGGATCTCGTCGCCGGTGCGGTCCAAGAAGCCGGTGTTGATGAACACGATCCGGTCGGCGGCGGCCTTGATGCACGCCTTGAGGTTGACCGTGGTGCGCCGCTCCTCGTCCATGACGCCCACCTTGAGCGTGTTCTGCGGCAGGCCCAGCACGTCTTCGACCCTGCTGAACAGCTCGGTCGTGAAGGCCACCTCGTCGGGACCGTGCATCTTCGGCTTGACGATGTAGATGGAACCGGTGCGGCTGTTGAGCAGCGGACCGTTGGCGTCGGTGGCCTTGAGGCCGTGCAGGGCGCACAGCCCGGTGAACAGGGCGTCCTGGATGCCCTCGAAAACCTCGTTACCGTCGGCGTCGACGATCGCGTCGTTGGTCATCAGGTGCCCGACGTTGCGCACGAACAGCAGCGCGCGCCCGGGCAGGACCAGCTCGCCGCCGTCGGGGGTGGCGTAGTGACGGTCCTGGTTGAGCACCCGGGTGAACGAGTCGCCGTTCTTGTCCACCTGCGCCGACAGGTCGCCCCTGTTGAGGCCCAGCCAGTTTCGGTAGGCGGCGGTCTTGTCGTCGGCGTCGACGGCGGCCACCGCGTCCTCGAAGTCGATGATCGTGGTGACCGCGGACTCCAGCACGACGTCCTTGATGCCGGCGCGGTCGGTCTTGCCGATGGGCGACTCGGGGTCGATCAGGATCTCGATGTGCAGGCCGTTGTTTTCCAGCAGCACCGACCAGGAGGGGGAGCCGAGTTCGCCGGTGTAGCCGACGAACTTTTCCGGGCTGGCCAGCCCGACGGCGCCGTCGGCCGTCGCCACCCGCAGGCGGCCGTCCTCGAGGCTGAGGCCCGTCGCGTCGGCCCACGACCCGGATTCGAGCGGCACCGCCCCGTCGAGGAAGTTGCGGGCGTAGGCGATCACCTTGTCGCCGCGGACCTTGTTGTAGCCGGTGCCCTTCTCGGCCTCGTCGGTTTCGGGGATGACGTCGGTGCCGTAAAGGGCGTCGTAGAGCGAACCCCAGCGGGCGTTGGCCGCGTTGAGCGCGAACCGGGCGTTGGTCACCGGCACCACCAGCTGCGGGCCGGCGGTCGTGGTGATCTCGGGGTCGACGCCGGAAGTGGTGATCGTGAAGTCGTCGGGTTCGGGCAGCAGGTAGCCGATCTCGGTGAGGAACTCGCGGTAGGCCTCCGGGTCCACGGGTTCGATCACCCGGTGCCGATGCCACTTGTCGATCTGGGCCTGCAGCTCGTCGCGGCGGCGCAGCAAATCCTGGTTCTGCGGGGTGAGGTCGGCGACGACCTTGTCGACGCCCGCCCAGAAGCTGTCGGGGTCGATGTCGGTGCCGGGCAGGGCCTCGTTGTTCACGAAGTCGTAGAGCACTCGGGCGACCCGCAAGTTCCCCACCGACACGCGATCAGTCATCATTCTCCTCCGTAAATGGGCCTGGTAGAGCCGTGCTGGCTCGAGACAGGCTCGAAACAGGCTTGTCGTCAGCCTACCGACCAGCAGCCTCACGACCGTCATCCGGCCGACCCGCAGCCGCAGGTCGCGCCCGCTACAGAGCCAGCGATGGCGCCGCGGTGAACCCGGCGGGATCGCCGCCTGGCAACGCCGCGCCGCGGGCCAGGTTGCGCTTCGCTGACTGGTAGCCGTTGGAGATCATACGGGCTGTGCGCCGCGCCGCCCGGCGCCGCCTGCTACGCGTCGCGCATGGTGCCGACGAGGTCCTCCACCAGATCCTCCATCGCCACCATCGCGACCACGCCGCCGCTGCTGCCGTCCCCGTCGGTCACCAGCGCCAGGTGACTGTTGCTGCGGCGCATCCGCGACAGCGCGTCGGCGAGCGGCAGCGACCGGGGCACCCGCGGCAGCGGCCGCACCAGGGCCAAATCGATCACCGTCTGCGGGTCCGCGCCGAGCGTCAGGACGTCCTTGATGTGCAGGTAGCCGACGAACTTTCCGGCGCGGTTGGTCACCGGGAAGCGGGAGTACCCGGTCTCGGCCAGGGCGCGCTCGACCGCGCCGACGGTGGGCCCCGAGCCCGCGGCGGCCACGGGCACCGCCCGGATCTCGGCGAGGGGCCGGGCCACGTCGCCGACCACGCGGTTGCGGATCTGCAGCGCCCGGGTCAGCCGGGTGTGTTCCTCGGGATCCAGCAGGCCCTCGGAGACCGATTGGGAGATCATCTCGCCCAGCTCGGCGGTGGACACCGCGATGTCGAGTTCGTCCTTCGGCTCGACGCCCAGCGCGCGCAGCACGACGTTGGCGCACTTGTTGTAGAACACGATGAACGGCCGCGCGGCGCGCACGTAGACCAGGTACGGCGGCACCAGCAGCATCGCGGTGCGCTCGGGGCCGGCCAGCGCGATGTTCTTGGGCACCATCTCGCCCAGCAGCACGTGCAGCGTCACCACGACCGCCAGCGCGATGACGAACGAAAGCGTGTGCAGCAGCGCCGCATTCATGTCGGTCAGCCCCAGGCCGCTGCGCAGCAGGCTGGCCACCGCGGACTCGCCGATGCGGCCCAGCAACAGCGAGGCGACCGTCACGCCCAGCTGCGCGCCGGCCAGCATGGACGGGAGCTGTTCGCCGGCCCGGATGACGGTGACGGCCCGGGCTTTGCCCTGCTCGGCCAGCGCCTCCAGGCGGTCCCGCCGGGCCGAGATCAGCGAGAACTCCGCTCCGACGAAGTACGCGTTGACGCCGATCAGCAGGATCGCCACCAAAACTCCGAGGACCTGGTCCATCAGGGTCATCGGGCGCCCCGTCCCGCCGCCGGCTCCGCGTGGGAGCCCAGGTCTTGCAGCTCGAGCAGGTCGATGCGGCGGCCGTCCATCCGGACCACGGTCGCCTGCCAGCGCATCGAGGCGTCCAAGAGGCCGTCGGGGTCGAGCGCGGTCAGCTCGACCGTCTCCCCGGCCACCGGGATGTGCCCGAGTTCGCGCAGGACCAGGCCGCCGATCGTTTCGTAAGGGCCTTCGGGGGCCCGGAATCCGGTGGCGGTGGCCACCTCGTCGATGCGCAGCAGGCCCGAGACCCGCCAGCCGGTGCCGGATGCGACCACGTCGGGGGTGGCGTCGTCGTGTTCGTCGCGCACGTCGCCGACGATCTCCTCGATGAGGTCCTCGACCGTCACCATGCCGGCCGTCCCGCCGTATTCGTCGACGACCATCGCGGTTTGCAGGGGGTTGGCCCGGATCTCGGCCATCACCGCGTCGCCGTCGAGCGTCGACGGCACCACCGGAACGTGTTGGGCCAGCGTGGTCAGCAGCGTGCGGTCGCGGTCGGCCGCCGGAATCCCGAACACCTGCTTGACGTGCACGATGCCGACGGTCTCGTCGAGGTCGCCGTCGACGATCGGGAACCGCGAGAAGCCGGACTCGGTGGCCGCGGCGACCAGGTCCGCGACGGTCTCGTCGGTCTGCAGCGCGACGATCTTCGATCGGGGCGTCATCAGTTCCTCGGCGCTCAGGGTGCCGAACTGCAGCGAGCGCCGCACCAGGGCGGCGGTGGCCGGGTCCAGCGTGCCGCTGCGCGCCGAGGTGCGCACCAGCGACAGCAACTCCTGCGGCGAGCGGGCCGACCGCAGCTCCTCGGCCGGCTCGATGCCCAGCTTCCGAACGATCCAGTTGGCCGCGCCGTTGGTCAGCCGGATGGCGGGGGTGAGCAGCAGCGAGAACAGCAGTTGGAAGCCCGCGACGGCGCGGCCCGTCGACAGCGGCCGGGCCACCGCGAGGTACTTGGGCACCAGCTCGCCGAACACCATCGACACCGATGTCACGATCACCAGCACCATGAACGCGGTGATGGCGTCGGCCACTGGATCGGACACCCCGACCGCGTCCAGCCAGGGGTGCGGCAGGTCGGCCACCATGGGCTCGGTCAGATAACCGGTGACCAGCGTGGTGATGGAAATGCCCAACTGGGCGCCGGAGAGCTGAAACGACAGCCGGTTCTGGGCGCGCTGGATGAATTGGTCGCGGCGACCGCCGTTGCGGGCGTTGGCCTCCACGATGCTGCTGTCCAGGGCGGTCAGCGAGAATTCGGCCGCGACGAAGACCGCGTTGCCGAAGACGAGGACCGCGACGGCCAGCACGCTGATCACGGTGACGGTGATGTTCATCGGTCGGGCCGGCCCGTCACCGGTCGCCGGGGACGCCTCGCAGAGGGAGGCTCCGCATCCGGCGGCTCGTCGGATGGCCGCTCGGCCGGGAAGCCACCGGCGTCGACACGTGCCTGCGGCACGTCATCCCTTTCCCTCGATGCCGCGCAGCGCTTTGCTGCCGGCGTTAGACCGCGTGAATTCACATGGTAGCCAACGCGTCCAGCGGCGCCCGACCTCGCGGTCACCATCCCAACGGCAGCGGGTGGCCCTCGGCGAACCCCGCGCGCGACTGCACACCGACGACGGCCCGCTCGTGCAGCTCCGCCAGGGTCGAGGCGCCGACGTAGGTGCAGGTGCTGCGGACCCCGGAGGTGATGTGGTCGATCAGGTCCTCCACGCCGCCGCGCTCGGGGTCGAGGTCCATGCGCGCCGTGGAGATGCCCTCCTCGAACAGCGCCTTGCGGGCGCGGTCGAACGGGGTCTCGGCGCCGGTGCGGGCCACCACGGCACGCTTGGACGCCATGCCGTAGCTCTCCTTGTAGGGCTGGTTGTCGCGGTCGCGCAGCAGGTCGCCGGGCGACTCGTAGGTGCCGGCGAACCACGACCCGATCATCACGTTGGACGCCCCGGCGGCCAGGGCCAGCGCCACGTCCCGCGGATGGCGGATGCCCCCGTCTGCCCACACGTGACCGCCGAGTTCGGCTGCCGCAGAAGCGCATTCGAGGACGGCGGAGAATTGCGGGCGGCCGACGCCGGTCATCATCCGGGTGGTGCACATCGCGCCCGGCCCGACGCCGACCTTGACGATGCTCGCCCCGGCAGCGAGCAGATCCCGGGTGCCCTGCGCCGACACCACGTTGCCGGCGGCCAGCGGCAAGCCCAGGTCCAACGACGCCACCACCTCGATCGCGTCCAGCGTTTTGACCTGGTGCCCGTGAGCGGTGTCGATCACGAGCACGTCGACCCCGGCCTCGGCCAGCGACCGGGCCTTGGCCCCGACGTCGCCGTTGATGCCGACGGCAGCCCCGATGCGCAATCGCCCCCGGGCGTCGGTGGCCGGGGTGTACAGCCCGGCGCGGATCGCGCCCGTGCGGGTCAGCACGCCCGCGAGCGTGCCCTCGGCGTTGGTCACCACCGCGACGCCGATCGGGGAGTGCTCGAGCAAATCGAAGATCTTGCGCGGCTCGGTGCCCGCGGGTGCGGTGACGAAGTCGGTGACGGCGACGTCGCGCACCCGGGTGAAGCGGTCCACCCCCAGACACGACGCCTCGGTGACCAAGCCCATGGGGCGGCCCTCGAACGCGACGACGGCGACGCCGTGCGCGCGCTTGTGGATCAGCGCGGTGGCGTCGGACACCGAATCGTCGGGCTCCAGCACCACCGGGGTGTCGAGGACCAAGTCGCGGCTCTTGACGAACTGCACGGTCTGCTGCACCGCCGTGATCGGCAGGTCCTGGGGCAGGATCACCAGGCCGCCCCGCCGCGCCACCGTCTCGGCCATCCGCCGCCCGGCGACCGCGGTCATGTTGGCGACCACCACCGGGATGGTGGTGCCCGAACCGTCGGTGGTGGACAGGTCGACGTCGAACCGCGACGCCACCTCGGACCGGTTCGGCACGATGAAGACGTCGTCGTAGGTCAGGTCGTACGCGGGTCGATGCCCGTCCAGGAACCTCATCGTTAGTCGGCTTGCCCCCGTTTCGCCCTGTTACACGCGGCCGCGGTTAAGCGGGCACTTCGCTGCGGTCGCCGCTCCACAGGGTGTGGAAGCGCTTGTCGGGCTCGTCGTCGATGCGGCCGTAGGTGTGCGCGCCGAAAAAGTCGCGCAGGCCCTGGGTGAGTGCGGCGGGCAGCCGCTCGGTGCGCAGGGCGTCGTAGTAGGACAGCGCCGAGGAGAACCCCGGGATCGGGATGCCCAGCTGGGTGGCGGCCACGACGACGCGCCGCCAGCCGTCGACCGCGGCCTCGATCGCGCTGCGGATGTACGGCGCGACGATCAGCGTCGGCAGGTCGGGGTCCTCGTCGAAGGCCTCCTTGATGCGGTTGAGGAACTTCGCCCGGATGATGCAGCCGCCGCGCCAGATGGTGGCCAGATCGCCCGGCGTGATGCCCCAGTCGTATTCGGCGCTGCCGGCCTGGATCTGGTTGAAGCCCTGGGCGTAGGCGATGATCTTCGAAGCGTACAGGGCCTGGCGCACGTCCTCGACGAATCGCTCTGGGTCGCTTGGCTTTTCGCCCAGCTGGCCGGACGCCAGCCCGGTGGTGGCCTTGCGTTGTGTCACCGAGCCCGACAGCGCCCGGGCGAACACCGCCTCGGCGATGCCGGTGACGGGCACCCCGAGGTCCAGCGCGGACTTGACCGTCCAGCGGCCGGTGCCCTTCTGCTCGGCCTCGTCGAGGATGACGTCGACCAGCGGCTTGCCGGTCTTGGCGTCGGTCTGGCGCAACACCTCCGCGGTGATCTCGATCAGGAAGCTGTCCAGGTCGCCCTTGTTCCACTCGGCGAACACGTCGGCGATCTCGGGCGCGGTCTTGCCCAGGCCGTCGCGCAGCAGCTGGTAGGCCTCGCCGATCAGCTGCATGTCGGAGTACTCGATGCCGTTGTGCACCATCTTGACGAAATGCCCGGCGCCGTCCGGCCCGATGTGGGTGCAGCAGGGCACCCCGTCGACGTGCGCGGAGATCTCCTCGAGCAGCGGCCCCAGCGAGGTGTACGACTCGGCCGGGCCGCCCGGCATGATGGACGGCCCGTTGAGCGCGCCCTCCTCGCCGCCGGAGATGCCCGCACCGACGAAGTGCAGCCCGCGCTCGCGCATCGCCTTCTCGCGGCGGATGGTGTCGGTGTAGAGGGCGTTGCCGCCGTCGATGATGATGTCGCCTTCCTCCATGGCGGCGGCGAGCTGCTCGATGACGGCGTCGGTGGGCTCGCCCGCCTTGACCATGATCAGCACCCGCCGCGGCTTCTCCAGCGCGTCAAGGAATTCCTCGATGGTTTCCGACCGCACGAAGTTGCCCTCGTCGCCGTGCTCTTTGAGCAGGGCGTCGGTCTTGGCGACGGACCGGTTGTGCAGCGCCACCGTGTAGCCGTGGCGCGCGAAATTGCGGGCGATGTTGGAACCCATCACCGCCAGGCCGGTGACCCCGATCTGCGCGGTACCGGTCTTGGATTCCTTATCCGGGGCACTCATCTCTCGCCTCTCAGTTGAGAACTGCTACGACAAGCCTTCGGTCACACTGTGGCACAGCGGACTCGTATCCGCCCGGGGTGCTTGGGTTCTGGCGCGCGCTACAGGTTGAACAGCCGCTGCAGTTCCGTGAGCCACGGGACGGCCAGCGCGATCGTGGGCACCACGAACACGGCCGCCGCGGCCAGGTACGCGGCCGCCGAAAGGGCCAGGCTGTTGCCGCGTCCGGACAGCCGGCGGACCCGCACCACCGTGCTGGTGCCGCCCGCCGCCAGCGCGCCCGACGGCGCCCGCCCGGACGCGCACGCCACCAGCGCCCGGGCCAGGGGAGTGCGCCCCGTCGCGCGCACCGCGGCGTCGTCGGCCAGCAGCTCGACGAGCAGCTGCACCGCGCGCAGCGCGTTGACGCTGCGCACCAGCCGCGGGAAGGCGGCGTGCACCGCGGTGAAGGCTTCGAGCACCAAATCGTGGCGGGCCCGCAGGTGCGCCCGCTCGTGGGTGAGGATCGCCGCGACCTCGTCGCCGGTGAGCGCGCTGAGCGTCCCCTCGCTGACCACCACGCGGCTACGCACGCCGGGCAGGCAGTAGGCCAGCGGTTGGGGGACGTCCAGGACGCGCAGGTCGCGCCGTCGCGCGCAGGGTTGGGCGGCGGCCGCGCCGTGGCCGACGCCGACCAGGTCGACGACCATGCGGTGGTAGGCGCGGCGCCGCCGATTGGCGATGGCGACCCGCAGGACGGCGACCATCAGCCGCGCGCCGACCAGCACGGTCAGCGCGAACACCGTGATGTACGCCGTCCACAGCGGCCACCCGAGCCGGGCCTCGGCGCCGACGATGCTGGTGGTGGGCCGGCCGTCGGGGCCGGGCATCAGCAGCCGGCTGGCGATCGCGATGCCGGCGCTGAACGCCGACAGCACCGCGGCCAGGGCGATGGCCTGCCATAACACCATGGCGGCGCGCGGGGCGCGCAGGGGCCACGTCGCTCGTGCCAGTAGGGCCGGCGCCGGGCCGACTAACAGCACCGCGAGGATGGTGAAGGCCAGCGCGGACACGCTGTAAGTCTCCCTCAGTGCTCCGCTGGCGCGCCAGCAGGCGGGACGTTTCTGCGCTGATTGGCTTCCAGCTCGGCCAGAGCGCGCCGAAGCGCCTCGGCCTCGTCGGCCCCGACGCGCTCGACGAAGTGGACGAGCGCGGCCTGCCGGCTGCCGGAGTCCTCGGCCTGGTCCAGGGCGTCGACCATCAGTCCGGCGACCAGCTCGTCGCGGCCGTGCACGGGCGCGTACCGGTGGGCCCGGTCGTCGCGGATCTGGGATACCAGGTTCTTCTTCGCCAGCCGTTGCAGCACGGTCATGATCGTCGTGTAGGCAAGGTCGCGTCGCGCCGACAACGCTTCGTGGACCTGGCGGACGGTTTGGGGTTCCGGCGTGGACCACAGATGGTCCATCACCGCGCGTTCCAGATCCCCGAGCCCGGTCAGCTTGGCCATAGTGTCTTCATCTCCCGATAGTCGCCAATCAGCGTACTCCGCTAACTACTGCCGGTCGTACCGAAAATTCGACCGGCGAAGCCCGCGTGAATGCGCCCTGGGCTTGCGAAGTTAGGGCAGCCTTGCCTATGCTAAACCCGGTCGAGCCGCAATGACCGCGGAGAGTCCTGAGGGCTGCAGTGACCCCCGGTCTACTCGATCGGCGAGCCCCGCGCCCAAGCGCGGGGCTCGCCCGTTTTGCGGCGCCGGTTCTCACGCCCGGCGCGGTCGGGCCCCGCGCATGGTGTAGACACATGGGCGTGACGACGCCGCCCCAAGCGGGCCTCCCGCGCGATTTCACGGCCCCGTTCGACGCGGAGCTGGGACTGCGGTTCACCGAGCTCGGCCCCGACGGCGCCCGCGCGCAGCTCGAGGTTCAGCCCAAGCTGTTGCAGCCGATGGGCCTGGTGCACGGCGGCGTCTACTGCTCGATCATCGAGAGCATGGCCAGCGTGGCCGCCTACACCTGGCTCAACACCAAGGGCGACGGCGGCAACGTGGTGGGCGTCAACAACAACACCGACTTTCTACGGTCCGTGACGTCCGGGACGATCTATGGCGCCGCCGAACCGATTCACCGCGGCCGGCGCCAGCAGCTGTGGCTGGTCACCATCACCGACGGCGACGACCGGGTCGTCGCCCGCGGCCAGGTGCGGTTACAAAACCTCGAGGCCTAGCAAACTCCCAGCGATTTCTCAGCGACCCTGAGGTGGTCACCCAGGCCGGAGGCCGAGCGGTTGCGTTTGGCGCGAAATCCCTTGGCGCAGAACATGATCGGCTCTGCCGCCGGTGCCTGAGGCGCGGCGCCCGGGCCGGCCGGCGCCGGGGACACGCCCCCGGCGGAGGTTGCGGTCGCCCACCGAGCCGGTACGTTATGGGGCGGCGCGCCGCGGGGGCCGCCCGGACGAGTTCGCCGTACCCGGAGAGCGACAAGACGGCGACCACGGGATGCCCGGCGCGCCGGCTTCACCCACCACGGGTGCCCCTGTGATCGCCGTCCGCTTAGACACCCGTCGCCCGGGCATCCTCCGCCGTGAATCGGTTCGCGATGAGAGGAAGAGTTGATGACAAATCCTTTTGCCGGACAGGCCGACATCCCCAATCGGGAAGGGCGGTGGGCGCAGCAGGCGGAGGCGGAACTTCCGACCCGCCGGCATCGCGAGGAGATCGACCGCTGCATCGCCCACGGCCTCGAGGCGGCCCCGACGATCAATGACCGGACCCTGTCGACCTTCGCCCGCGGGGAGCTGCCGCACTTCGCCGGGGAACGCGGCACCTTCCTGAAGGCCCCGTTCCTCGAGGACGTCAACGACGTCTCCGACGCCGAGGTGGCGGTCTTCGGTGCGCCGCTCGACGCCGGCACCACCTATCGCCCGGGCACCCGGTTCGGGCCGACGGGGATCCGCCGCTCGACCAACCTGTTCGGCACCTACTGCTACGAACTGGGCGTCGACTTGCGCGAACAGCTGAACATCGTCGACATCGGCGACGTCGTCACCATCCCCGCAAACATCGAGAAGTCGTTCGACCAGATCAGCCAGGCCATGTCGCACGTGGTCTCCCAGGGCGTGTTTCCGGTCGTCCTCGGTGGTGACCATTCGATCGGCTTCCCGACCGTGCGCGGCCTGGCCCCGCACATGGACGGCAACGTGGGCATCATCCACTTCGACCGCCACGTCGACACGCAGGAGACCGACCTCGACGAGCGGATGCACACGACGCCGTGGTTCCACGCGACCAACATCAAGAACGCGCCGGCCACCAACCTGGTGCAGATCGGCATCGGCGGATGGCAGGCGCCTCGCGCCGGCGTCCAGGTGGGTCGCCAGCGCGGCAGCACCGTCATCACGGTGGGCGACGTGGAGCGGGTCGGCATCGAAAAGGTCGCCGAGATCGCGCTCGAGACGGCGTGGAAAGACGCCAAGGCGGTGTATCTGTCGTTCGACATCGACGTCATCGACGCCGGATTCGTGCCCGGCACCGGGTGGCCCGAGCCGGGCGGCCTGCTGCCCCGCGAGGCCCTCAACCTGATCCGACTGATCTCCGAACCCGGACTTAACGGCATCGAGGTGGTGGAGTGCTCGCCGCCCTACGACTGGGCCGAGCAGACCGCGTTGATGAGTAGCCGGGTCATTTTGGACAGCCTGGCGGTCATGGTGCGGGCCGGCAAGCTGGGCAAGAAGCCGGCGCGCCTGAAGCGGCACGCATGGG
Source organism: Mycobacterium palustre (assembly GCF_002101785.1). GTDB lineage: Bacteria > Actinomycetota > Actinomycetes > Mycobacteriales > Mycobacteriaceae > Mycobacterium > Mycobacterium palustre. The sequence continues at coordinate 95 of NZ_LQPJ01000066.1, read as the reverse complement.
GGCCGTTCAACGACTAGGTGTACTCGGCCAGGACGTTGGTAGCAGGCGTGTCGGCTTGATATGAGGAGAACCCCCGGGTGGGGTGTGGCGTGTCG